>NZ_JARAJZ010000009.1 GCF_028765345.1 Sporolactobacillus sp. CQH2019 | reverse complement strand
CGGCGTTGGAAGTGGAGGTGCCGTTCATCACGAAGTAGGTCTTGTCCGCGTTGTAGACTTTCGCCGCGTGCCGCTCCGCCTGATAGGCCGGCCCCTCGTGAATCAGCAGATCGCCGAGCTTTACATCGGCGTTACAGATATCCGAACGGAAAACATTTTCTCCGTAAAAATCATAGAAATAGCGTCCGGCCGGATGCTTTCGGAAAAACTGGCCTCCCTGGTGCCCCGGGCAATCGAACTGGATATTTCCATTCCCTACATATTGGCTCAATGATTTGAAGAAGGGCGGCAAAACATTCTCTTCATATTCCTCCGCAGCCGCCTCGATCTGCCGGCTGTAAAGTTTCTCGTCATAATGATTGCAGTCCATCAGGTGGAAGATTTTTTCCAGCGTCGCTTTGTCGAGGCTGGTATAATTGTTTTTCACGATCATAAAGATGGGGATCCCGAACTGAGTCTCGGAGACTTTATCGACGAACGCCGCCCGGCCGTCGGTCAGCACGACACCGGCGACGTCGGTGAAGTCCGTGTCTTCGATCCGGACCTTCTCCCGCGCGGTCGAAAAATAGCGTTCTGCTTCGGGATCATACGCAATTTTAAGATGTTCCATTTACCGATTAAACCCCCATACTATAAAAGCCTTTTTGTAACCGCTTGCATTTTCAGCAACTTTTGTTATTGACGCTTGCTCTCTTTGACTGATTCATTTTCTGCGACTCTTTAATCTTGATGTTTAAAAAGAGCTCGTTAACATCGCACTCAAGCAGTGAAGATAATCGAAACGCTGTCGATAAACTGGGATTGGAGACCCCGTTCTCCCAATTACTAATCGTAGATTTTTCACAGGATATAAGCCGCGACAGCTCTTCCTGCGTCCATCCCTTCCGCCTCCTCGCTCTGATTAATTTATCATTTCTCATAAACCCACCCCCTCAATATCCAAGTATCTTGTATTTACAGTTCTAGTATATATCCAATAAACTTGTATAACAATTAAATAAATATGATATTTTTGGATATTATGTGAAATAATCAACCGATCGCAGCAGAACGATCGGCTCCATCCTGAATATAAATAATATCCATTTGCGAACATTATTTATTGGAATACAGATGTTTTCGGCTGCGGCCTATTTATTACTCTTCAGGTTATGCAAGAGGCAGTTGACTGACATGACAATCCGGCGGGGATTTCAGGGATATTTCCGGAAGAATTTCTTTAAAAATAGTCATGATTTGATGAAACAGATTTTATCTTTCCGGGGGACCTATTGTTTCGAATATTTTTAACTGACGGCTAGAGGGCACCTTTTCTAATTGGTAGAGTCATGTCGCGACAATCACGATACCAAAAAGTGGGGTGTCTTTTTGCGTTGTCAAGAAACTTGGTTAATTGATTTAAGAATTAAAAAACATGTTATATGACACGCGGCCATTTTCACTTTGCAAGAGTTTGGTAAGAAAATATTAACTATTAATGAGTGATGTTATTGGCTCATTATAAGTTATCGTTTCTATGACTGTGCAGCAAAAAGGGGGTGATTGAAAAGTTTATCCTGAAGATGGCGGCGGTTGCATCAGCCTTTTATGGTCTGAAGATATTTTTGGCTTGAGCTGCGAGACATGCTGAACGCTTTAGTTATGGAGACAAATTCATTGTGTATGGCTTGTGCGGATGATTCAGATGTTTCCATGTTTTTCCCCAGGGCATGTCGGGACTGCCGCCCATTTTCCAAGAGCCGGCCGATGTCGGACCATTCGGGATACGAGGTATTGTGTGAACGATGCCATTCGGCTGACAACAGGGTAAAAAGGCCGCATTTATTTTTGCCGGTTATTGATTCGGCTCCAAATCGTTTGCTCAAATCGGCACGGTTCATTGCCGGTATGGATTGTGGAAGGTTGTACGCTTTCGTTGTATAAAAACGTGCGGCTGCCATTAGGAGGAGCGCAATCATTGTGCTCTCTCATGACACATCTGCCTGCCGAAAAGATGTTATTGAAACACGGGAAACATGTTTTTTTTTTGCGTAACCATCCGATTATATGCAAACGTGCATTCGTGAATCTGCTTAGTATAACTAATCTGTATTCGCTATTAAAGAAAGCTGTGAGTCAAAGGGTATATTCATTAAATATTAAAAACAGGGATCAATGATTATGACTGACTATGTCGACCGTACAGTAGAACAACTGATAAAAAGATTTCACACCAATGATCCGTTCTATATTGCTCGAAGGCTCAATATTTATGTACATCTTGCCAGTATGGATGCCAGCATAGGCGGATTTTACAGATATTTAAAGAGGAATAAGTTCATCATAATCAATAACAAACTTCAATCGTCAATGAGAGTCTTTGTAACAGCCCATGAACTGGGACATGCAGTTCTGCATCCTAAAACAAGTACCTATTTTTTGAAAAATTACACTTCCTGCTCGGCTAGCGAAATTGAAGACGATGCTAATGAATTCGCGACTAAATTATTAATAAACCCTAATAAAAATAATACGGAAATGACCAGGGAGAAATTATTAGAAAAATACGGAATTCCTTCTGAAATGAAGAGATTTATTTAAATAAGAATTTCCATATATTTACTGACAATGGTTGTAAATTATGTCAGTTTGGGATGATTGCTGAATTTTTCCAACGTCTGAAGAACCGCGTCCCCGCTCAGAAAAGAGTCATATTGTTGTAATAAAGATAACCAGTTGCTTTTAATTTATATGCTATACTTTGGATAGGGAAACGGTTACAAAGATTCGGGCGTTTCCCAACAAGGAGGAATTGTTATGGTACATTGGTTACGCAACAGCAAAACGGCTTCTTTCATTCTTTTAGTCCTGCGGGTATGGCTCGGATGGCAATGGATGGTAGACGGATTTAAAAAATTAACCGGACCGGAACCTTTCGATGCATCGGGCTTCATGAAGGGTGCTATCGCCCATCCTGTTGCCGGACCGGCCGGCAATGTGCTCTACGGCCCGTATAATGCCTTTCTTCAGCATATTGCCTTGCCGGGCTCGGGTTTCTTCAGCTTTTTAGTAAAATGGGGCGAATTTCTCGTCGGCCTCGGACTCATTCTCGGTACGCTGACTACTGCCGCTGCATTCTTTGCTCTGCTAATGAACTTTATGTACTTATTTGCCGGAACCGTATCAACGAATCCTCTTGATGTCCTGATTGGCGTCCTGATTCTGTTTGCCGGATTTAACGCCGGCAAATGGGGCGGGGATTACTGGGTTGTTCCGTGGATACGCCGGACTGTCCGCGGGTGGTTCGGAAAATCGAAGGGCGGAACTGAGCTTAAATCCTGAGCTTGTGTCAGAGCTGTATTAAGACAGCGCACAAAGCGGAAAACCAAAAACAGGCTTCCTCGGTGAAGGGGGCCTGTTTGTTTAATAGTATAAAAATATAAAGCTTTTAGGACAAGCGGCCGGCCGTAAGCGCCGCGTCCGGAGGCCTGTTCAATATGAGGCGGCCCTGTCTCCTGTAACGAGGGCTTTATTCGCACCGGCTGCCTGGGCGCAGGGTTAAGTTTTTCTAATGAATGTTTTCAGGCCGTTTTTAAAAACCGACGCATGCGGCTGTCTCCCGGCATTTAGAGAAACGGCCGATCCGGCCGTTTGAAATGGCGTTATCATCATTTTTCCGGCCATCCGGCCGATTTATCGCAGTGATCCGGAAGAATCCGTGTATCTGCGCGCCGATCGGCCGTCTTATTTTCTCAACCGGCCAGTCGATGGTTGGCGGCATCAGACTGTTTTTCTACCCGAATCCAGATGGTTAATGTCTTTATCTTTTTGCTGCTTATGCAAAATGTGTTTCACGCCCCATTCATGCATCGCTTCTAATATCGGCTGCAAGGTCCTTCCATACTGGGTCACGGAATATTCTACTCTTGGCGGTACCTGCGGGTAGATGACCCGCTTGACAATATCCTCTTCTTCCAGTTCCCGCAGCTGTTTGGTCAGCATTTTCTGGGTAATGCCCGGTATATTTCGCTTAAGTTCACTGAATCTCTGCGTGCCGTCCCGTAATAAATACAGTAAGATAATAGGTTTCCATTTGCCCACCAGAATATTTAAAGCATTTTCCACACGGCATAGGTCGGGTTCGATCTTCATTTTTGATGCCTCCAATAGTATCCTTTTGTATACTATACCACTTTTAAGTACGTACTTACATTAAACGCTGTCGTCTTCTATAATAACATTTAGTTGCGAAACGGCAACAACAAGTATCAAAAAAAGAAGGCCGATAAAAAATGGAAAAATATCGCATCGATCCGGATAAAGGACTTGAATTCGGTATTTATACACTCGGCGATCATTTGCCGGACCCTGTGACAGGAGAACGGATTTCTGCAGAGCAGCGCATTCGTGAAATCATTGACTATGCCAAACTGGCAGACGAAGCGGGCATTGATTTTTTCAGCGTCGGAGAAAGCCATCAGGAGTACTTTGCCACCCAGGCGCACGCCGTCGTGCTTGCGGCCATTGCCGAGGCAACGAAAAACATACGGATCGGCAGTTCCTCCACAATTATCAGCACGTCGGATCCGGTGCGCGTTTATGAAAACTTTGCGACGATTGACTTAATATCCGGAGGCCGGGCGGAGATTATTGCCGGCCGCGCATCAAGAACGGGACTCTTTGATTTATTGGGATACGATCTGCGCGATTATGAAGAATTATTCGAAGAAAAATTTGATCTGCTCTTAAAAATTAATAAAGAAGATGAGGTGGATTGGAGCGGCAAATTCCGTGCGCCTTTACACCATGCCAAGGTGCTTCCCCGGCCGCAAAACGGTTCGATGCCGATATGGAGAGCTGTCGGCGGCGCGCCCGCTAGTGCCGTTAAAGCAGGCTATGCCGGCGTTCCGATGTTTATGGCTCATCTAGGCGGATCTGCGTCCATTTTTAAACGCACGATTGATGCCTATCGCGAAGTGGCACAAATGAACGGTTTTGATCCGGCACAGCTTCCTGTCGCCACAGCCGGTTTTTTCTATGCGGCCGAAAGCAGCCGCCAGGCGCTTCGTGAACTGTACCCCCGCATTAACGAAGGGATGAGACGGACGAACGGGCAAGGATTTTCCAAGCAGCTTTTTGCACAAGGTGCAGATCCTCATAATATCATGAATGTCGGGACCCCGCAGCAAATCATTGAAAAGATTCTCTATCAGTATGAAGTATTCGGCCATCAGCGTTACATTGCTCAGATCGATTTCGGCGGCATGCCGTTTGACAAAGTGATGAAAAACGTAGAAGTGATCGGTACAGAAATTCTGCCGGCGATCAGAAAATATACGAAAAAAAATAGAAGGTGAAATAATGAAGATTGTCGGATTGTCCGGTTCAAAAATCGGCAATAAAACAAGAACGGCTATGGACTGTGCACTGAAGGCACTAAAAGAAAACTATCCGGATGTCGACGCATCCTTGATCGACCTCGCTGAATACGAGGTCCAGTTCAGCGACGGCCGCAATTATCTGGAATATGAGGGTGATACGCGATATGTTGCACAGAGCCTGATGGAAGCAGATGCTCTGATAATCGGAACCCCCGTTTTTCAAGCCTCCATACCTGCCACGTTGAAAAACGTCTTCGATCTGCTTCCTGTCAACGCTTTTCGTGAAAAAGTGGCTGCCATGATTGTAACCGCCGGTTCGCCGAAACACTATCTTGTCGCGGAACAGCAGCTAAAGCCCATCCTAGCTTATATGAAGGCGCAAATTGTTCAGACCTATGTATTCATTGAAGAAAAGGATTTTTACCGGAAAGAGATTAAAAATGATGACATCTTATATCGGATAAACCGGCTGGCAGAGGATACCGTCTTATTGACAAAAACTTATGGAAGGCTTCGCAAAGAACGAGAAAAACAATATGGATTTTAAAGGCTCCGGAAAGCGGATTCCGGACAAACTGCGATGATCATGAAAGCTGCAGCATTCCCGGTCTGTCGGCGATACCCGGCATTTTCGCACACGGCCGCCGCTTTCGCCGATAAAATTCATTCCAAATTATTAAAAGGCCCGAAAGCCCGGATGATCAAGGCTTTCGAGCTTTCTTTTTTGGCCGGCCCTGAACGATTGGCGCCTTTAAAAAAAAGAATAGCAAATCCGGATCGTTTTTCAGCTATTACCCTTGAGTCGCAGGATTTCGGGATGGTTGGAAAAACGAAAAATTTTAATACCTTCCCATCGGATCGATACAAAATACCGGGGAATGGCAGTTCGACAGACTTTCCGGAGATATTGCCCACTCGTACAGACCGGGTCGATTGGCCCTTCTGCCGCCGGTTAAAGGACAGCCGTTTTTTCCTCCGTAACCGATTCTTCATTGACTCCGGCAGTCGTTCAATTGACTTTCACCTGATGATTCACGAGATTTGCCGGCCGCAGGTTTTTACTGAGACGCTGAACAAGCTGCTCCAGGGCAATCCTGCGGGCGGCATAATAAGAATCTTCCGAGATGAAGGCAGCATGCGGGGTGATCACGGTATTTTCCAATCCGAACAGAGCACTCTGTTCAGTCGTCTCATCTTCAATCACATCCACAGCCGCTGCCTGAATCTCGCCTGCTTTCAGAGCGCGGACGAGGGCGGCCTCATCGACGACCCGCCCGCGGGCGGTATTGATTAAAAAAGCACTTTTTTTCATCATTTTTAACTCGCGGTCCGAGATCAGATGCATGGTCGATGCGATCAGCGGGCAATGCAGCGACAGAATATCCGAACGGCGCAGTAATTCGTCGAAACTTTCCGCTTTTTCCGCTCCGTATTCTGCCAGAAAGCGGGCGGATTTCGTCGGCGCATAAACGAGTACTTTGAGGTTCAATGCTTTAAGCAGCGGCATCATCATTTTCGGAATGCTTCCGAAAAAATAAAGACCGATTGTCCGGCCGCTCAGCCGATGCGTCCGATAGCCGTACAGCGGATCCCAGCCGCCCGATCGGACGGTGCGGTCAAGCAGCGTAATTTTGCGTGCCAGGTCGATGATCAGGCCGACGGTATGCAGGGCCACTTCTTCCGAACAGAAACCCGGGCAATTGGTGACACAAATTCCATGCTCCGTTGCCGCCTGCAAATCGATGTTGTCTACGCCGATTGCCTGCAGTGAAATGATTTTCAGCCGCGGAAGCCGCCCAATGATTTCACGGCTGATTGGCTGATATTCGACGACCAGTCCATCGGCATCCCGGGCGGCTTCAATCATATTGTCCGCCGTCTTCTCCGCTTCTACCAGATCAATATCCGCAACGCCCCATTTTCTGAGCAGCGCATTCTCGAAATCGAGATGACCGTCAATGTGATAATATAAAACTTTCTTTTTTGCCACGGCATCGGCCTCATTTCCTTAATTTTACACTTGTGTCATCCGATCGGCCGGCTGTTCTTGAACAGCCGGCCCTTCATTGATTTCCGCCCGAGTGGCGTTCAGCGGGACCGCAACAGGCAAACTGCTGTCACTTCAGCCGCTTCTGCCAGAGCCGGACTTAAATAAAGCTGATAATCCGTAAAATTTCATGCCGATCTCTGCGCTTTGCCGAATAAGCGAACGTTCCGTGTTATAGGTATATACGCGAAACCGGGCGAAATAATGCAGCAAAAAATCGGCCTGCACAGAGGCAGTTCCGATTCGGGATGCCCGGAAAATCGTTTGCAAGTCAGGCTCCGTAATTAATGTTTGACATCGTTCACTATTGTAACTATAATTGTTACAACAGTGGTGATCCAATTGAAACAAATTAGTACACGTTTTTCTATAGCCGTGCATATTCTTTCCCTGATTGCCGTGAGCTCGAACGATTACGAATGCACCGGCGATTTTATCGCAGACAGCGTGAATACAAATCCTGTTATTATCCGGAGAATCATGAGCAATTTAAAGAAGGCAGGATTTGTGCGTGTCCGTCCGGGAGCGGGCGGCGCTTCCCTGCTGAAAGATCCCGGAGAGATTACACTTTTCGATATTTACCGGGCTGTGGACGTCACCGAAGAACACCATCTGTTTCGTATACACGAAAACTGCAATATTCATTGCCCGGTGGGGCGGAACATTGAGCGGGTGCTTCAGGCGGAGCTGAACGACGCGCAATCGGCGATGGAACATAGACTGGCACAAACAACGCTGGAGCAGTTGATTCAAAATTTTAAATAAAACTCTTTTTTAAAAGAGTTTTTATTTATACATTTGTTGTAACTATACTTGTTATAACAAAAAATAAAATAAACGGAGGACAGGTCAATGAAACGATTAGTGACTGGGGCAACAGGAAAATTGGGTGGCAAAATTGTTGCCTCATTATTGAAAAAAGTAGCGGCCGATCAGCTGGCGGTCAGTGTCCGCCATCCTGAAAAGGCGGAAGAACTGCGGGCCGCCGGAGTTGAAGTACGCCAGGGAGATTTTGATCGGCCGGAAACGCTGGATTCTGCATTTGCAGGCATTGACAGATTGCTGATTGTTTCCACGGACGGTGACAATGAGACGAGAATAAAGCAGCATAAAAATGCGGTAGCCGCGGCGAAGCGTGCCGGGGTTAAATTTATTGCCTATACAAGTATCGTAAACGCGCAAAAAAGCAAAAACATCTTCGCTCCGACCCATCAGGCAACGGAAGAGTCAATTGTAAAGACAGGCATTCCTTATTCTTTTCTGCGCAATAATTGGTATCTGGAAAACGAGATTTCCAATATTCAGGGCGTTCTGGCAGGAGCTCCCTGGATCACATCGGCAAAAGACGGCAAAGTGGGCTGGGCATTGAAGCAGGATTACGCAGAAGCAGCCGCCGCAGTGCTGTCCGGCGACGGGCACGAAAATACCGTCTATGAGCTTTCCGGGCAGTTATTAACACAGGAAGAACTGGCGGCTGCTGTCGGCGAGGTGCTGGGGAAAAAAGTATCTGTTCAGCAGGTTGACGACGCGACATATGCTGATGCGGTCAAAAAAGCCGGAGTACCCGATTTTCTGATTCCTATGCTGGTCGGCATTCAAAAGAGCATTCGCGAAAAGACGCTGGAAGTCGAGAGCGATGATTTTGAAAAAGTGCTGGGCCGTCCTGCTACACCGATCAAGGCAGCATTGACACAAATCATAAAGGAAATTTCCGAAAGCAAATAAATAATAAGGGTTATCCTCTCAACTCATGTATCCAGCCGGGCCGCGGTGCGAAAACGCCGGCGATTCTTCCGAAAAGCGATTACTCGGCACGGGCAGCAGCCTATTCTTTTGAATGTTCCTGCGGACGGCGGTTTATTCCGCTGAAAAAGAGGGCTATCCTGTACGAACAGGGGTTACTGAGCGGTAAAAACGTCTGATTTTTTCTTCAGTCCGCTGCAGAGTTCTGTGAATTGTGGCGAAAATCGCCGGGAAACGATGGATATCAGCAGTAAATCACTGCTTATCATCAGTAAAGTGCATAATATCGACAATAACGTGCTTAATATCAACATTATCGGCCAAAAAATTGACAGTAAATGGACTGGAATCAATGAGCGCGAATAATCAGAACAGTAAGATCGTTCCTGATTGATGACGCAGCCGCGTCCGAAGCTTTATCAACGGATATGCCCGTTTTATCGGTCGATAATCCGCCTCGGGGCGATGGTATCGACCGCTCCTAGCAGTTTATCGGTCGTTAGGCGGAGTTTATCGGTCTCGGGCGATGGTATCGACCATTCCGGGGAGTTTATCGGTCTTGGCTGAGAGTTTATCGGTCGCCGCGCCCGTTTTATCGATCATCGCCGGCAGTTTATCGGTCTCGGGCAATGGTATCGACCATTCCGGGCAGTTTATCGGTCATGGCAGTGAGTTTATCGGTCGTTAGGCGGAGTTTATCGATCGCCGCACCCGTTTTATCGGTCGCCGCCGGCAGTTTATCGGTCTCGGGCGATGGTATCGACCATTCCGGGCAGTGTATCGGTCATGGCAGTGAGTTTATCGGTCGTTAGGCGGAGTTTATCGATCGCCGCACCCGTTTTATCGGTCGCCGCCGGCAGTTTATCGGTCTCGGGCGATGGTATCGACCATTCCGGGGAGTTTATCGGTCGTGGCTGAGAGTTTATCGGTCGCCGCGCCCGTTTTATCGATCATCGCCGGCAGTTTATCGGTCTCGGGCAATGGTATCGACCATTCCGAGCAGTTTATCGGTCATGGCAGTGAGTTTATCGGTCGTTAGGCGGAGTTTATCGATCGCCGCACCCGTTTTATCGGTCGCCGCCGGCAGTTTATCGGTCTCGGGCGATGGTATCGACCATTCCGGGCAGTGTATCGGTCATGGCAGTGAGTTTATCGGTCGTTAGGCGGAGTTTATCGATCGCCGCACCCGTTTTATCGGTCGCCGCCGGCAGTTTATCGGTCTCGGGCGATGGTATCGACCATTCCGGGGAGTTTATCGGTCTTCAGCAGGTACACCCGGTTCATCAACCGCGACAGGCGTTTTATCGATTGCGGAAACGTTCTCCGATTGACGGTCTCGGGAAAGGTTGATCGTCATCTGACGGCACAGCAGGAAAATGAGCAATTACTCATATAAATGATAACATTCATAAAACCGGTTTCTGAACGATCAGAGGCCGGTTTTAATTTTGCTTCTAAACTTAATTCGGTTTCAAATGTTTTCCAAGATATTTAAAATCCTTATGAAACTTGCGAATCTCTTCTTAAGGGTGTACCGGGAACGAATAACTTTTCAACAATTGTGAGGCACTTGCTCATTTACATTGAATTTCATTGATTTTAAAGAGGAGATCTGATAGATTAAAACTGTAGACTTAATTTGATGAGTAAACAAAGATGGAGGCTGGGTGCAACATTTTATTAATTTTTGTTGTTAGGGAAACAGCGGACAGGAGAGTCAAGCAAAGTTGCTTGAAAGAAAGACTGTCCGATGCTTTTGTAAAGGGAGATGAAAACGGATTCTGCTGTCTGAAATGTTTTATCGGGCAATAGCGGTTTAGAATCGACCTTTGCTGTGTGGATTGTTAAAGGAAGAGGATGTTTCTTACATTCGAAAGTACAGCCAATAAGAAAAGGCATGGGAGGAAAATCAGATGAGTGACTTAAAAGTGAAAATATATGCGGACGGGGCGGTACTGGACGATATGATCTCGGCCTACAAATCGGGGATCGTGGTCGGATTTACAACCAATCCTTCCTTGATGAAGAAGGCGGGAATTCAGGATTACAATCAGTTTGCCAAAACAGTGCTCAAGGCAATACCGGATCTGCCGATTTCATTTGAAGTGTTTGCCGATGATTTAGAAACAATGGAAAAAGAAGCGAAGAAGATCAGCAGTTTCGGCAAAAATGTTTTTGTCAAAATACCGATTACGAACTCAAGGGGAGAATCGTCTATTCCGTTAATTAAAAAGCTGTCGGCAGAGGGCCTTTCGTTAAATGTGACGGCGATTTTCACCGTGGACCAGGTCAGAAAGACGGTCGATGCGCTGACGGAGGGAACATCGGCTATCGTTTCCGTCTTTGCCGGAAGAATCGCCGACTCCGGACGCGATCCGCTTCCGTATATGCGCGAAGATGCGGCTATTTGTCATGAAAAAAAGGGTGCGGAACTGCTCTGGGCCAGCTCGCGCGAACTGTATAATGTCTATGAAGCCGATGAAGTGGGCGCTGACATCATTACCTGTACACCGGCGATTATCGAAAAGCTTCAGAAGGCCGGCAGATCGCTCGAAGAACTTTCGCTGAACACGGTCAGGACCTTTAATCAAGATATAAAATCACTCGGCTATTCGATTTTATAATCGGCGGGCATCCATGCACAAACCGAAGGCGATCTTTTCCCATTCAAGCGCCCGGCGATGGGCGCGAGGGGAAGGGACCCATCCGCTAAAGTGATTGCTTCCTTGTAGACGGTCTTTATCTGAAAGGATGATTAGAAATGACAGAATCTATTGAACAGCTGGCGATCAACACGATCCGCACACTATCGATCGACGCCATTGAAAAGGCAAATTCCGGACATCCCGGGCTGCCGATGGGTGCGGCTCCTATGGCCTACACACTCTGGGCGAAAGTGATGCGGCACAATCCCCACGATCCGAAATGGTTTGACAGGGACCGCTTCGTTTTGTCGGCAGGGCACGGTTCCATGCTTCTATACAGCTTGCTGCACTTGTTTGGCTATGGACTGACCGTCGATGATTTGAAACAATTCAGGCAGTGGCAAAGCAAAACGCCGGGCCATCCGGAATATGGACACACGATCGGCGTTGAAGCGACGACGGGCCCCCTCGGACAGGGGATTGCCATGGCCGTGGGCATGGCAATGGCCGAGGCGCATCTTTCCGCTGTTTATAACCGTCCGGGTTACGATGTCGTTCATCACCGGACATTCGCACTTTGCGGCGACGGCGATCTGATGGAAGGGGTGTCGTCCGAAGCGGCTTCTCTGGCCGGACATCTGAAATTAGGGCGTTTGATCGTGCTCTACGATTCGAACAATATATCGCTTGACGGAAATTTGAACATGTCTTTCTCTGAAAATGTCCGAAAGAGGTTTGAAGCCTACGGCTGGCAGACATCGCTCGTTGAAGACGGCAACGATACGGATAGCATGAAACAGGCGCTCGATGAAGCTGAAAGTGATGAAACTCGTCCGACATTGATTGAGGTTAAGACCGTGATCGGCTATGGCGCTCCGACGAAGGGCGGAACGAATCAGGTACACGGCAGTCCGTTAGGCAAGGAGGAAGCCCTCGGCGCCAAGAAATCTTACGACTGGTCGTATGAACCGTTCACTGTTCCGCAAGAAGTTAAAGCCCATTTTCAATCGCTGGTCCTTGAAAAAGAGAAAGAGGAAAAACGATGGAAAAGCTTATTTTCGGATTACCAAAAGGCTTATCCTAAGCTCGCCGATCGCCTTCAGCAGGTTATTGCCGGTGAACTGGACCCGGATTACGCCGGGCGGCTGCCGCAGTATGAGGAAGGAAAGAAACTGGCGACACGGCAAAGCTCCGGCGAGGTCATTAATGCTCTTGCGGAAACGGTGCCGCAGCTGTTCGGCGGAGCGGCCGATCTGTCCTCATCAACCAAGACGACGATGAAAAAAGAGAAAAATTTTACATCCGACAGTTATGACGGCAGGAACATCTGGTTCGGTGTCCGTGAATTTGCGATGGCGGCTGCCGTCAACGGCATGGCGCTGCACGGCGGTGTGATTCCGTTCGGATCCACGTTCTTCACCTTTTCGGATTACGCCAAGCCGGCACTGCGGCTTGCCGCTCTGATGAACATTCCTTCGATTTTTGTCTTTACTCATGACAGTATTGCAGTCGGAGAAGACGGACCGACGCATGAGCCGATTGAACAATTGGCCGGTTTGCGGGCGATTCCGGGGCTGTGCGTGCTCCGTCCTGCTGATGGCAATGAGACTAGAGAAGCTTGGAAACTGGCCGTTGAGAGTGCCGATCATCCAACGGCTCTTGTTCTGACCCGCCAGGCACTGGAAACGACGGCGGGCGAAGCAGCGGGCGCTGCAGCAGGCGTCAGGCGGGGCGGATACGTTGCGGCGGATGGCGGATCGGATCCGGCCGGTATCCTGATCGCAACCGGATCGGAAGTTCCGCTCGCTGTCAAGGCCCGCGAGCTTTTGAAACAGGAAGGCGTGCATGTCCGGGTCGTCAGCCTGCCTTCATGGGATCTGTTCAACCAGCAACCGGAGGCTTACCGGAATGAAATACTCCCGCCTGATCTGACGAAACGGGTCGGCATTGAAATGGGTGCTTCGCTCGGCTGGCGGCAGTTTGTCGGCGATGAGGGCGTCCTTGTCACTGTGGATCGTTTCGGCGCTTCTGCTCCCGGTGATCGCGTCGTATCCGAATACGGCTTCACCCCGGAGCATATTGCCCAAACGATGAAAGATCTGCTAAAAAAATAAAAGATTAAAGAAAATTTTTCAAAATTAAATGAAAGCCATCTTGGACAGGGCCGCGGGAAGCGCCCTTGTCTCCAAAATGAATTGAAAACGGTTTATTTATATTTAAGAAAATGATGCTTCTGTTTGCTTATCATTCATTGATCTGCGCCCGCTTCAGAGCCCGCAAGCAGGTGATGGAAAAATTCGGCGCCGCTTCAGGCTCAGAGATTGTCGCCTTGAACGTAAGCATTGTTTTTCGCCAGACGCTCGACAAATGCTATTCTTCGCATGAGCCACAAAGGGGATACTCATATAAAAAAAACATTCATTGCCAAGGCAGGACGGGCAACCGCACCGCTTTTTCGGATTTTATAAATAAATAACATGATAGGGGGAGGAGTACGATGCAAGATAAAATCAATACGGCTGAGGGATCTGTTGAACAGACAGGCTACAACGGCCTGCCGGCGCTTAAGCTGCAAAAAGGTACGCTGGAGGCCATACTCTTGCCAAGGAATGGGGGACAGCTGATCGCTTTTCGCGACCGAGTCAAAAACTTTCACTTTCTGCGTGAACCCCTAAAAAACAACATGGAGGATTACAGGGCCAATCCCTTTCTCTACGGAGTTCCCGTTCTCTTTCCCCCGAACCGTTATGAAGACGGCCGGTTTACGATCAATGGAAAAACCTATCGGTTTCCGCTCAATGAACCGGAAACTCACAATCATTTACACGGTTTTCTTTACAGCGCACCCTGGGAAGTAACCGGTTCGGATTCCGGAAGGGAGTCGTGCTCCGTCCGGATCAGCTATCGCCTGGACGAACGGTCTGCGAATTTCCGCTATTTCCCCCATCATGCCGTCTTTTCGCTGCGCTATACGCTGACAGAGTCGGGACTTGCTCAGGAAGTGACGGTGGAGAACAACGGCAGCGAACCGATGCCGGTCATGCTCGGATTTCATACGACGCTTTGCGCTCCTTTTGCAGAAGAAAGCACTCGGGAAGACTGTCAATTTCATCTGACGATCGGGGAGCGGTTTGAATTGGATGAGCGTTCTCTGCCGACCGGAAATAAATTACCATTGACGGATGTGGAAAAAGCGATAAAGAAGGGCATAGGATCTCCCTATGCGGTTCGGATGGACAATCATTATACCGCTGCACCTCAGAATGGCAGAAATCAGGCAACGATTACGGATCGCAAAGCGCATGTCCGCTTCATTTATGATGCGGGGACAGATTATAAATTCTGGATGCTTTACAACAATGACGCGAAAAGCGGCTTTGTCTGCCCGGAACCGCAGACATCAATGGTGAATGCTCCGAATGTTCATCTGTCCGGCCAATCGAACGGTCTTTTTATGCTTGATCCCGGCGAACATTGGTCCGGACATTCCCGATTTTACTATGAACCGATTGGATAAACGCCGACAAAAACGTTTGTAGAAAAGAGCGGGGAAATCGAAGGCTGTATAAAAATAGAGTGTTCTACTATTCATGAAGGTTTCAACGTATTGAGAAAAAAAGATGAAGCGGACTGCCCGATCCCGGCGGCAGTCCGCTTTTTTTCCTTTCTTGTTCTAAGGCTTTTCAGCAAAGTCATGGTTTCGATTCCGGAGGACATGAATTATTTTAAAGCGTGCTTCCTCCTGATCAGAGAGAGGTCTCCCTGTTTTCAAAAAATTCCTCGATGGCAAAGGAGGCCCCGCCGATCGCCGTCGCTTCCCGGCCCAGTTCAGACACGGTGATCCTGCAACGGCTCTCAACATGTTTAAAAGCACGCTCTGCAACCGTTTTTTTGACGGTACTCATCACCAGGGGACTGCTTTCCACTAAATTTCCATTTAGGATCACCAGTTCAGGGTCAAAGATATTGATGATGTTGGTCACACCCAGTCCAAGATAATAGGCGATCTGATCCAGACAGTTCAAAGCGTTGACGTCATTGTTCCGGATAAGGTCGAGAGCTTCGCGGATATCATTTAGTGTTCTCCCTTTAAGCCGCGACAGTTGGCGGAGAAATGTTCGTTCGGAGACATATAATTCCCAGCAGCCTCTGTTTCCGCAATGGCATTTTTTACCGGCCAGATCAATCGTCATGTGCCCCAGCTCTCCTGAAAAGCCATGAGTGCCGTTATACATTTCCCCGTTGAGAATCAGCCCGACCCCGAGGCCGATCCCGAGGCTGACAAACACGCCGTTCTGACAGTCTCTGAGTGTCCCGAACAATTTTTCGCCGTATGCGCCGGCATTCGCTTCGTTAGTCAGCAAAATAGGAAAGTTAAAATCTTTTTGCAGGAAGCTTCTGAGGTCGACGTGATCCCATTTGGAATTAGGGGTGAACAGGATTTTTTGCTCTTCATCGACGAAGCCTTGTATCCCGATGCCGATGCCGATAATTCCGTAGGGGGATTCAGGAGCATGGTGCATCACATAATGGAGCCGATCTGTTAAAAGCGGGCCAACCGCCGCAAATGAAGGGTCCGCAAGTGTGACGAAATCTTCGAAAACGATGTTTCCACTCAAATTCGTCAGCACCGTGCGAATATAATTGACCCCCAGGTCGACTCCGATCGCATATCCGGCATCCTTATTAAAAACAAGGAGGACAGGACGCCTTCCCCCGCTCGATTGTCCCTGACCGATTTCAAAGACGAGCTTGCTTTCAATTAGTGCGGCTACCTGAGACGAAACCGTTGCCTTGTTTAGATGGGTGAGTTCGGACAGCTTGGCACGGGAAATCGGCGATCGCTTGATAATCTCGCTTAACAGGATATTCTGATTATGCTTTTTTACAAAAGCCTGATCTGCAGTAGTCATTTTATCATCTCTTTGTTTACATAGTTAATAAACTTATGATGTTTTCTTAGACATCGGCATTTTTTAAACCGAAAAAACAATATTATTATTGTAAATGATTTTGCCGAATAAATAAAATGCTTTTTTACATGAAAGGGGTTGCACAAAATGAACCGACCTGCTATATTATAACTGCGAGTTAGTTTATTGAGTCAATAAACTAACTCAGGCAAAGATGATTATTTTTGGCCGGCACCAGATGTATTGGCTTACAGATCATCCCGATCGTTTACTGGTACTGATAAGTGTCCGCCCGACCTTTTCAGAGCTTTGCCGTGTTCAATCATTTAATTTAGGAGGGGCTTACCATGGCGTATTTTCCGGAAATTAAAAAAATCGAGTTTGTCGGGAAACAAAAAAAGAGTGGATTGGGCTTTAACTATTATAACCCTGATGAGACAGTTGCAGGAAAGCCAATGAAAGATCAGCTGCGTTTTTCGGTGGCGTACTGGCACACCTTTGTTCAGGAAGGCGTCGATCCGTTCGGCGTCGGGACAGCCATTCGTCCCTGGCAGAAATTTAAAGGAATGGATCTGGCTAAGGCACGTGCGGAGGCGGCCTTTGAATTTTTCGAAAAGCTGGGCAACCCGTTCTTCTGCTTCCATGACCGGGACGTAGCTCCGGAAGGCGATACGCTTCGTGAAACGAATAAGAATCTGGATGTCATTGTTTCGCTCTTTAAAGATTATATGAAACAAACCGGTGTCAAACTGCTCTGGAACACGGCGAACATGTTCACCAATCCCCGTTTTGTTCACGGCGTCGCTTCTTCATGCAATGCGAACGTCTTCGCTTATGCGGCGGCACAGGTCAAAAAGGGACTGGAAATTGCCAAAGAACTGGGCGCCGAGAACTATGTATTCTGGGGCGGGCGCGAAGGTTATGAATCGCTGCTGAATACGGATTACAAGCTGGAGCAGGACAATATGGGACGCTTCTTCCACATGGTTGTCGATTATGCAAAGAAAATCGGTTTCAAAGGACAGCTGCTGCTTGAACCGAAGCCGAAGGAACCGATGACCCATCAATATGATTTTGATGCGGCGACGGCCATCAATTTTCTGAGGACGTATGATCTGGACAAGGACTTTAAACTGAATCTGGAAGCCAATCACGCAATGCTCGCCGGCCATACGTATGAACATGAAATTCGTGTGGCACGGACGGCCGGTCTGCTCGGTTCACTGGATGCGAACCAGGGCAACGGTCTGCTCGGCTGGGATATCGATGAATTCCCGACAGATCTCTACACAACGACGCTTGCGATGTATGAAGTGCTGAAGAACGGCGGCCCTCATAAGGGCGGATTGAACTTCGATGCTAAAGTCAGACGTTCTTCCTTTGAACCGGATGATCTCTTCTATTCACACATCGTCGGAATGGATAGTTTCGCCCTCGGTCTGAAAGCTGCCAGCCGTCTGATTGAAGACCGTGTCTTTGACGACTTCATCGACAAACGCTACAGCAGCTACAAAGAAGGAATCGGCGCAGATATTGTTTCCGGCAAAGCGGATTTTGAATCCCTTGAGAAATATATCATCGACAAACCTGAATCTGAAATCGGCGGCAAGAACAGATCCGGACGTCTTGAACTTCTTAAAGATACGCTGAATCATTATATCGGCCTGGAGGCTTGATAGCCGTTTAGAATCAGTTAAGTCATTGGCAGACAAGGAACGAGAAACTTGACAACGTGCCGTTTAGTGAAACAGATGACAGCAGCGCCGCGCTTTCCGTTCCTTGTTTTTTAATATTTTCCGGCACAAAAAGACGATTAATGTAAGCGCTTGATTCATGGAGCTGTTTATATATCCGATTGTAAAGGGGTAAGCATGATGAAATATGTAATTGGCGTTGACCTGGGAACCAGCTCGGTCAAAGTGCTTCTTGTCGACCAAACCGGGCGTGTTGCCGCAGAAGCAACAAAAAGCTATCCGCTGATACAGAAGGCTCCGGGCTGCAATGAGCAGGATCCTGAAGAATGGTTTGACAAAACCAAGCAGGCACTCCGTCAGCTGGTTAATGGGTCGGGTATCGATTCTAACGACATCGAAGGGCTGAGTTTTTCGGGGCAGATGCACGGGCTTGTCCTGCTGGACAGCAATCACAGGATTGTCAGGCCGGCCATTCTCTGGAATGATACCCGGACGACTGAGCAATGCTGTGAAATCCGGGAGATACTCGGCGATAAGCTGCTCAGCATTACTAAAAATCAGGCGCTGGAAGGGTTTACGCTGCCGAAGATTCTTTGGGTGAAGGAACATGAGCCCGAAAATTTTAAAAAGAGTGAAATGTTTCTTTTGCCGAAGGATTATGTCCGCTATCGGATGACGGGAGAGCTGAACTGCGAATATTCCGATGCAGCCGGTACGATCCTGCTGGATGTGGTCGCGAAAAAATGGAGCACGGAAATCTGCAAAGCGTTCAGCCTGCCTGAGACCCTCTGTCCGCCTCTCGTCGAATCGACAGCTTTTACCGGCCGCCTGCTTCCTCAGGTAGCTGCAGCTACCGGGCTTTCCGAAACGACCCGAGTATTCGCGGGAGGAGCCGACAACGCCTGCGGTGCGGTCGGTGCAGGCGTTCTGACGGAAGGGAAAGCCCTGTGCAGTATCGGTACATCCGGTGTTTTTCTTTCCTATGAAAAAGATAAACATAAAGATTTTGCGGGACGCGTGCATTTTTTTAATCATGCACAAAAAGATGCTTATTATACCATGGGCGTTACGCTTGCCGCGGGTTACAGCCTGAACTGGTTTAAAAACGTTTTTGCGCCGGATGAAAGTTTCGATGCACTGGTAGAAGAAGCGGGGAGATCTTCGATTGGTGCGAACGGGCTGCTTTTTACACCGTACATTGTCGGAGAGCGGACGCCTTATGTGGATGCCAGGATCCGCGGCACCTTCACCGGCATTGACAGCGGCCATAACCGCGGAGACTTTGCACGGGCAGTCATGGAAGGGATTACATTTTCGATCAATGATACAGTCACGATTTTTAGAAAGAATCAAAAAAAGGTCGACACGATTGTATCCATAGGCGGTGGGGCCAAGAGCGAGCTCTGGCTGCAAATGCAGGCAGATATTTTTAATGCGACGGTCGTCAGCCTGACCAATGAACAGGGACCGGGGATGGGGGCGGCCATGCTGGCAGCCGTCGGACTCGGGTGGTTTACGACACCGGAGCAATGTGCTGACAAGTTTCTTAACATTGGAGAAACCTATCGTCCGATTAAAGAAAATGTTTTGAAATATCGGGAACTGTATCGAATTTATGTACAAATTTATTCGCAGACCAAAGAAATCAGCCATCGCTTGTTTGCATTTAAAACTCAGACAGGTGCAGACAAATGATGCCATTCATAAATGGAAAGGTTCAACAAATAAATTAATTAACGATTCAGGAGTGAGACAGATGCACAAAATCAGTAATGGGCTCATTTACTTTTTTGGTGCTTTGGGCGGACTGCTCTTCGGGTACGATACCGGGGTTATTTCGGGAGCAATTCTGTTCATTGATAAAGAACTTAAATTAAACTCGCTTACAACCGGTATCGTTGTTAGTGCAATCCTATTCGGAGCAATGATCGGAGCGGCAGTCGGCGGGACATTGGCCGATAGATACGGACGGAGAAGAATAGTTCTGGCTGCAGCGGCAACATTCTGCGTGGGGGCTCTGGGATGCGCCGCTTCCTGGAATGTCGGCTCCCTGGTTATCTTCAGAATTATTTTGGGAACTGCGGTCGGCGGAGCTTCAACCTTAGTGCCGATGTATCTTTCCGAACTGGCTCCTGCGAAGATCAGAGGCGCTCTGTCTACTTTGAACCAGCTTATGGTTATGAGCGGTATCCTTCTGGCATATATTATTGATTTTCTCTTTGCCAATGTAGCCGGAGACTGGCGCTGGATGCTGGGTTTCGCCTTTGTTCCCGGCGCCCTTTTGTTTCTCGGCATGCTGCTGGCACCGGAAAGTCCGAGATGGCTCGTCGAGAAAGGGTTTGAGAAGAGGGCTGCAGAGATCTTGAATCAGCTTCGGCACGGCATCGGCGTCGACGATGAGATCAGCGATATCAAACTGACAAATGATCAGCCTCACGGGGGATACAGGGATCTGTTCTCGGACTGGGCACGGCCGTCGCTGATCATCGGTATCGGACTGGCCGTTTTCCAGCAGATTATCGGATGTAACACCGTCCTTTATTATGCGCCGACCACTTTTACAAAAGTAGGCCTGGGTTCTTCAGCGGCCTTGCTCGGCACCATAGGCATCGGCATTGTAAACGTGCTGGTGACGGTACTGGCCGTATGGATGATGGACAGAGTGGGCAGACGAAAGCTGCTCCTGATCGGTAACGTCGGGATGTCTCTGAGCCTGTTTGTCATGGCCTTCGCCAGTGTCGGCGGCGGCACGGCTACCGCGATGATGACTGTGATCAGTCTTGCCGTCTACGTCATGTTCTTCTCAATGACATGGGGACCGGTCATGTGGGTTCTTCTGGGCGAAATTTTCCCGCTGCGCATTCGGGGACTGGGAGTCGGCATCAGCGGTGTCGCCAACTGGTTTGCCAATCTGGTTGTATCACTGACTTTTCCAAGCCTATTTGCCAGCTTCGGTACGGCGCTGTTCGGTGCGTACGCTGTCATGGGCGTTATTGCCTTTATCTTTGTCTATCGTCTGGTTCCCGAAACGGCCGGCAGGAGTTTGGAACAGATCGAAGCTTCGCTGCGATCAAAGAGTCTTCAGGAAGCAAATAACGGCTGACATATTTTAAGGAACGAAGAGTCAAGATAAGAACAATCATGCACGTGCCATCGTGAGCTGCTGAAACCATCCGGTGCTTAATCTTTTTGGAAGGGCCTTAAACCCGTTTACAGTCTTTTAGCATTGAAGAGTGCTAGTCTTTAAGCTGTTTTATTACTTAACAGACTGACTTTTAAAAAAATCCTGCCTTTATCAAGAAAGCGGTTCGCCGGCTCATCCGCAGCGGACCGCTTCTTTGTCATTAGAGACGAGTGGCGGAGGCCGTTTGCACTGTTTCGGTTTGTCTATCACCGTTGACATTTTATTTTCGACAGCTTTTGATCTCTGACGGTACTTTAAAAGAGCGATTTCTGACGATCTTTGCCGAATCATAATATTGCCGGAGAAATAATCATTGTGTGGGAAAATATTTCAATGCCTGAAGCGGCAGACCGGGATGCTGATGAAACGTCCTCATTTTGTATCGAGATCAAAAAATTTGTTCTGCCCGGGACCGTCTTTCCGCCGGAACGGTGTTGATGGGTCTCGGGTATTCCCGCATCGGTTATAATAAAGTTATCGGATGAATGAATCGAAACCGGTCGGGCCAATCCATGATCCATGAGCCCTTAGGAAATTGATTCTAACGATACGGACAGAGAAACGGGCCGCTAAAAAAATGTCTTGCCGCAGTTGCTGATGCCTGGTCTGATTCTTTTAGAATTTCCGCCGAAATCACATAGATGGGAGGCCATCATCATCGAACAGGAATCGTTATTTGACAATCCGGCCTTTTCACGGCCGCTGGCTGAACGGGTCCGCCCGCAAAGTTTAGAAGAGTTTGTCGGGCAGCAAAAGTTATTGGGGGAAGGGAAGGTTCTTCGCAAACTGATCGATCAGGATGAAGTTCCGTCCATGATTTTCTGGGGCCCTCCGGGTGTCGGAAAGACGACGCTGGCCCGGATTATCGCCCGCAGGACTCAGGCAAATTTTATTAACTTTAGCGCGGTAACGAGCGGTATCAAGGATATTAAAAAAGTGATGAATGAAGCGGAGAAGAATCGGACGTTCGGATCCAAAACGATTTTGTTCGTCGATGAAATCCACCGATTCAATAAAGCACAGCAGGATGCCTTTTTACCGTTTGTCGAGAAGGGCAGTATTACGCTCATCGGGGCGACAACGGAGAACCCGTCTTTTGAGGTCAATGCAGCGCTGCTCTCCCGCTGTAAAGTCTTTGTTTTGCAGCCGTTGACGCAGGCGGATGTCCGCCGGCTCCTGCAAAACGCCCTGCATGATTCAAGAGGGTTCGGCGAGGAGAAGATCTCAATCCGCCCGCAGGCATTGGACATGATTTCCGGATTCGCCAACGGAGATGCCCGTGTAGCGCTTAACACACTGGAAATGGCCGTGATGAACGGAACGAGGGATCACGATCGTATTACGGTCGATCAGGAGACGCTTGAACAGATCACCTCTCAAAAATCGCTTTTGTATGATAAAAAAGGCGAGGAACATTACAATCTCATTTCCGCCCTCCATAAGTCGATGCGCAACAGCGATGTGGATGCGGCCTTGTACTGGCTCGCCCGCATGCTGGAAGCGGGCGAAAATCCGCTCTATGTCGCCAGGCGCTTAATCAGATTTGCCAGTGAAGACGTCGGAATGGCGGACAGCCGCGCCGTAGAAATAACCGTCGCGGTCTATCAGGCATGCCATTTCATCGGGATGCCGGAATGCAGTGTCCATCTGGCTCATGCCGTCACTTACCTGTCGCTTGCTCCTAAATCGAACGCGATTTATGCCGCCTATGAATCGGCGAAAGCCGATGCCAGGAACAGTATTGATGAACCCGTGCCTCTTGTCCTCCGCAATGCACCGACAAAGTTAATGAAGGAATTGCATTACGGAGCAGACTATCAGTATGCCCATGACAGTGAAGACAAACTGACCAATATGCAGACGATGCCGTCCAATCTGACAGGGCGCCGTTATTACTACCCGACCACTCAGGGATCCGAGGCAAAAGTCGGGCAGCGGTTAAAACAGATTCAGGACTGGCACCAAAAGCATGATGCGGACCGCGACTAACAGAATGGATTAAAAGTCGGATGCCTAAAGTTATGTCCTGGCTCATGCCGTGGTAAAGCCAAACTGAGTTGAAAGCCTCGTATTTATCCTATTTGCGAGACGATCGACAGGAAGGGTAAAGGAGTTGATCGTGGAAAATGCGTGACGCCATCCTGCTTAAATAGGAAAAGGAGCAAAAACATCGAACATTATTTTGCATCGAATTTGGCAGATTTGAATGCTTGGTTTAGGGACGGTTGGAAAGAAATTAAGAAAAGAAAAGGGTGAAAAGCAGACCGAAGGAGTATCCAGTGCCAGGATGCTCCTTGAAGGAGATCTGTATGGGTGCCTATGGATGTGGCGATTTGTTTTTAATAACGAAAAAAAGCTCCGACAATAATTAACAGAATGAACAGCACAACTATCAGAACAGAGTTGTGCCAAATCCGTAGCTGCCACTGTATTCACTATCATATCCCCAGAGAAGCACCCCCATCACGTGATAAGACACTGTATCAGCGGAAGGCAGTCATAAAGGGGACAAATGGTTGAATGATATAGCTGTTTTATCAGTGGGATGTGCATCGTTCAGGATCCGACAACAAACGGCCAAAGTGATTCTGCCAGGCAATGACATAGACTGAACTGAAAAAATGACATACGAAAAGCCCGTGTGCGGGGCGTACATAACTGATGGAATCATGGATTTTTCTCTATATGCTAAGACAGTCTACTCTAAGGATGTATCGATTACATAATTTAAATTGAGGTGACATTAAAAAATTAAAAAGGGATGATAAAATTAAATGGAACATTTGATGTGCTATCAGGGACATCCAGTTGAAGTTTGCTGCCACGACGGAAGGTCTTACCAGGGAGTAATAGATGGCATGGATCCGCGGGGTGGAATAATTCTTCGAGATCGCTTCTTTAGACGGATATTCATTCCGATTTTCCTAATTGCTGCTATTTTTCTCCTAAGCAACAGGAGACGTATTTTTTAAAGAAGGATTGAGAGATTATACCGCCAACCTGTGGCGGACTTTCACCGCTTGGTTCTGTGCAGGTGCGCTAATAAAAGCCGGTCCATTGACCGCTGGGCATAAAAAATATCCCCATGCATCGCATGAGGGTGGAGAGGATCATTTATGATCTACCCGTCGTTGTGCTGATTGAAACAAAAAATTATCCCTGCAGCGAAGCGCAGGGATTTGGCTTAAGGAATAGAAGATGGGTTTGTGACAGTATGCGCATTATCAGCGGTTAGAATACTCTTTAATCCGTTCATTTATCCGGTCAGCCGCAATCGTTTTGTGACATTGAATCGGGTATACACGGCACTTGACATCAAACTTCATAGCTGAGCCCGTTCTTTTTTATCATTCGGATATGATGGTTGAATACAGCGTCCGTATTTTTTCCTCATGTCTAAGGCAAGGCGATGGATGGCTTCGTCAAATGTTCGCTATATAAAGATCCTTGAATTTCGTATTTGTGACGTTTATGATTTTCCTGCCGCCCCGCAGGACCAATTTTATCAGCGCAAAGAAGATGTACTCACGAATAATCTGCTTTTCTTCGTCGCGGTTGATTGTCCGTCAGCATAGGTCCCACTTCACGGATATTATACACGAGCATATGATCTTTTAATGCTAGAAAACAAAACGTATGTTCGATTAATATATGAAAAAAGTGCCTCTACAAAGAGGTACTTTTCATGACCGTAAAATGACCGGACGCTTTTAAATTGTCAGAACTACATGAGAATATATATTCTTATTTTTTGGTTCGATTTTTTTATCAATCATATCGCTGAGCGACACCGGTTAATTCATTGGGTTGGGCTATATCAAACATCCTGTATCCTTCCGGCCGCGGCATGGCTGCATCATCGCTTTTTCTGAAAAACGATTATCATTTGCAGAGAAGCGCTAAACTCCGGAAACGTCCGCTATGCTTCAGTCTGCCGAATCATTCGACCGTGCCTGCTCCGGTCTGACAAAGCTATTCCGTTTATAGATCCCGTCATTTTGTCTATTTGCTTCTTCCTTTTGGGCTGGCTTGGGAATCTTATCTCCTTCAATAAGCCGTTTCGGCTGACAGGGACCGTTTTAAATTTTTCCGAGCGGTGCCGGCTGTTATAAGAATTTCCGGGCAGTTGTGGTATACTGGCATAATCGGGAGTCGGAAAAAAGATCAGTATCAGGGAGTTTATTTATGCGCGATAAATTGATTGCGATTGTCGGCCCGACAGGAGTCGGCAAAACAAAGTTAAGCATTATAGCAGCAAAGCATTTTGACGGCGAAGTGATTAATGGGGATGCTTCACAGGTATACCGCGGGCTGGATATCGGTACGGCCAAGATCACTGCACAGGAAGCGGAGGGCGTGCCCCATCATCTGATCGATATATGCGATCCTGAAGAAGCGTATACAGCAGCGGACTTTCAGGGCGATGCGCGCCGGGCTATCGCTGAAATCTCAAGCCGCGGCAAGCTTCCGATCTTAGTAGGGGGAACTGGTTTCTATGTGAAAGCGGCGCTGTTTGATTACCGTTTTTCGTCGGTCGGAGCCAATCCGGCGTATCGGAAGAAAATGGAGGTTTTCGCGGAGCAGGCTGGAAGAGAAGCGCTGCATGAACGGCTTCGGGCAGTCGATCCGGACGCAGCCGTACGGATTCATCCCCATAACGTGGTGCGCGTGATAAGGGCTCTGGAAGTCTATCATGAAACAGGACGGACTTTCAGCGGCCGGCAGCAGGCAGTTTCCGAAAATGCGCTTTTCGACGCGGTTTTAATCGGGCTGACCATGGAGCGTGATCGGCTTTATCGGCGGATTAATCGGCGTGTCGATCGAATGATTGAAAACGGCCTGCTTGATGAAGTGCGCGGCCTTTATGAACGGCGTGCACTTCGGGAATCCAGGGCTCTTCAGGCGATCGGCTATAAGGAATTTTTCCCGTACTTTGAGGGGCGTATTTCTTTAGATGAGGCGATTGCGCGGCTGAAACAGAATTCGCGCCGCTATGCGAAGCGGCAATTTACCTGGTTCAGGGGACAGATGAACAGCATTCACTGGTTTGAACTGGACGGCTCTGTTTCGGGTTATTCGAACGCGGCCGATCAGGTTCTCAGTTTTGCTGAAAAAGGGCTGAAAAAATAGAAGCTGCCGGCGAAAACGATATAGACCCCCGAGCTAGAACTTCGCGAGTATTTAAAAAGTTATTTTTTTGTCATTTTATAAACGGCGGCTTCAGGATGCTTTGCAAATGATGGAAAATTAAAATATAATTAATATGAGATCTTTCTGTGGCTGGATTAGTTTTCTTCCTTCTCAGGGAAAAGATCATGCAAAAATAATTAATTATTGCAGGAAAGTTCACCATGGAGTCGAAATACCTTTACTAGAGAGAAAAGAGGAGGAATAAAATGAAGCAGTCGATTAATATCCAGGACACGTTTCTTAATCAATTACGTAAAGAAGGGACCTTTGTAACCGTTTTTCTTGTCAGCGGTTTTCAGCTGAAGGGCAAAGTAAAGGGTTTTGATAATTTTACAGTCCTTTTGGATAGCGATGGCAAGCAGCAATTAATTTTTAAACACGCCATTTCTACTTTTACTCCGTCAAAACCCGTGAATTGGACAAGTCAGGAAGAGTCTTAATAGATAACGGAGAGGCAGCGATCGGTGCTGCCTTTCTTGCTGCTTTTCGTACGTCCTTGTTTTTTTCCGCCTTCTGAATGCCATCCGTTCATCATAAAATGATTTAGCCCTCTTTTTCCCGGAATTAACTTCTGAGAAACGGGCGATTGTCACGGAGCAGTCACAACCGGCGTATACATAATCGAACGCAGGCATTAACGTCCGGACTTGCGCCGAAAAACAGCGAGGTGATCGGAATCGTGCGGGAGGCCTATACATTTACGCAGAAAAGCCAGATTAATGTCATATTCAATCAAAAAAATGAGAGAAATACTGTCGCGCCTTTTCCTATCGAAGAAAAGGTGAGCCATGCACCGCTTGAGAAGCTGGAAGAGAAACTGGACCGGCTCGTTGGCATGGATGAAGTGAAGCATATGGTAAAAGAGCTTTATGCGTGGCTTTACATCTACAGAAAGCGGGAAGAAGCGCAATTAAAAGTAGAGAAACAGTCTTTTCATATGCTTTTTAAAGGCAATCCGGGAACCGGGAAGACGACGGTCGCCAGGCTGCTCGGAGAATTGTTCAATGAAATGGGGATACTTTCTAAGGGCCAGCTGATTGAGGCGGAACGTGCGGATCTGGTCGGTGAATACATCGGACAGACCGCGCAGAAGACAAGGGAACTGGTCAGAAAGGCACTCGGGGGCGTCCTTTTCATTGATGAAGCTTATTCGCTGGCACGAGGCGGCGATAAGGATTTCGGAAAGGAAGCCATTGATACGCTCGTTAAACAGATGGAGGATCACAAAGACGAATTCGTTCTCATTCTGGCCGGCTATTCCGATGAAATGGATGATTTTCTGCAAATGAATCCGGGGCTGCCTTCCCGTTTTCCAATGATTTTTTCTTTTCCGGATTTCAGCGGCGGAGAGCTCCTGGCCATTTCTCTTCAGATGGTCGGGGAACGTGAATATCGGCTGACAGCGGAAGCACAGAAAAGGCTGTCCCGCCATCTGCATCAAAAAGTCAGCGATCATGAAAAACAGTTCAGCAACGGACGCTATATCCGCAATCTTGTCGAAAAGATGATCCGCCAGCAGGCTGTCCGTCTGGTCAGGGAAGGAAACTATGATCGGGAATCGCTTCTGACCATTCGGGCGTGCGATCTTGTCTTTGATGACGTGAGACCGGTTTCCGGAGCGGATGAAGCATAGAAAAGCATCTGGGAAGAGGTCGTTTATGGAAAATGTGATACTTGTCGGCTGCCAGCTGCCGCATCAGTCCGATGATCGGTTCGACTCATCGCTTCAGGAACTTGAGGCACTGGTGAAAACAGCCGGAGGCGAGGTCGTTGCTGTATCGACGCAAAAACGGCAGCAAATCGATTCCGCCACGTATATCGGAAAGGGGAAGCTTGAAGAAGTCGAAGCCCTGGAGAAGCAGCTTGGAGCGGATGCCGTCATTTTTAACGGTGAACTTTCTCCGGGGCAGCAGAGCAGGCTGAATACGTCGCTTTTTTCCAAGGTTCTGGACCGGACGCAGCTTATTCTCGATATCTTCGCGATGAGGGCGCGTTCACGTGAAGGGAAGCTCCAGGTAGAGCTGGCGCAGCTGAATTATCTGCTTCCCCGGCTCAGCGGCATGGGCGATTCCCTCTCACGGCTGGGGGGCGGGATCGGTACGCGCGGTCCGGGCGAGACAAAGCTCGAAACCGACCGGCGTTATATCAGAAACAGAATGAAGGACATCGGCAATCAGTTGAAGACGGTGGCGGGGCACCGGAAACGTTACCGCGACCGGCGTACGGCCAATGATCAATGCCTTGTGGTACTGGTCGGATACACAAACGCGGGTAAATCCACTCTGTTCAATCGGCTGACGTCCGCTCATACTTATGTCGAAAATCAATTGTTTGCGACCCTTGATCCTCTGACTCGAAAAATGAAACTTCCGAACGGATTGATTTGTCTGCTTTCCGATACGGTTGGATTTATCCAGGATCTTCCGACGCAACTTGTCGCCGCTTTTCGTTCAACACTTGAAGAGATAACCGGCGCCCGATTGATTATTCATGTTGTCGACGCTTCGGATCCCGATTTGATCGCACAGGAGCGGACAGTTGCTGCCTTAATGTCCGAACTGGGCGCCGATGATCTTCCGGTTTTGAAACTATATAATAAAAGGGATCTTTTACAAACCGCATTTATCGCGCCGAAGGAAGCGCTGCTTATATCCGCACGCAGCATTGAGGACGGCGATCGTGTGTTACAGGCCGTTCAAAATGAGCTGATCAAACAAATGGTGCCGTTCAAGTGCCGGATTCCGGCCGATGAAGGCAGGCTTCTGAATGAAATCATGACGCATGCGGTGCTTGAAAGAAGAACATTTATCGAGGAAGCGCAAAGTTATGAAGTTGAAGGCTTTGTTTTTCCT
Organism: Sporolactobacillus sp. CQH2019; assembly: GCF_028765345.1. Lineage (GTDB taxonomy): Bacteria > Bacillota > Bacilli > Bacillales > Sporolactobacillaceae > Sporolactobacillus. The sequence continues at coordinate 169,325 of NZ_JARAJZ010000009.1, read as the reverse complement.
GAAACGCCGCTTGCTTCAAAATTGATCAAGCATGCGGTTTTAAAAGACGGGGAGTAATAGAATGTACGGTGAATTGACTTATGGAAAAGAGCTGCAGCGGCTTGTTGAAGTCGTCGACCGGCAGATTGAGGAGAAAACAGGAACGATTGACCGGATTGCTCAGGAGAACCAGTTTCGTGTGCTCTCCAGTTTCCGAAAAAATAAAATCAGCGATGCTCATTTCAGCGGGACAACCGGTTACGGCTATGATGATTTCGGCCGAGACGGCATTGAAGCGGTTTACGCGGATTGTTTCGGCGCCGAAGCGGGACTTGTCCGGATGCAGATGGTTTCCGGAACCCACGCCATTACAACGGCGCTTTTCGGCGTGCTCAGGCCCGGCGATGAACTCATGTACATTACCGGGAGCCCTTATGATACGCTTGAGAGCGTGATCGGTATTGCTGAAGGCGGGCACGGGTCACTGAAAGACTTCGGCATCGGCTATAGAATGATGCCGCTTAAAAACGGCTGTATTGACACGGAGGCTGTTAACCGCGCAATCGGGCCGAATACAAAAATGATTGCTGTTCAGCGTTCCTGCGGCTATGGTAATCGTCCGTCGCTTTCCGTTCATCAGATCGGTGAAGCCATTTCAGCCATCAAAAGCGTCCATCCGCGGATCATTGTATTTGTAGACAACTGTTACGGGGAGTTTACCGAAACCGTAGAGCCCTGTCATGTCGGAGCCGACCTGATGGCCGGTTCGCTGATTAAAAATCCGGGAGGAGGTCTTGCTAAAGTCGGCGGATACATAGTTGGACGTTCCAATCTTGTTTCCATGTGTGCGGAACGCCTGACCGCTCCGGGTCTGGGACGGGAAGTGGGCCCGACTCTCGGCGGTCTGGCCGATCAATATCAAGGCTTTTTCCTTGCGCCGCATACCGTCGCTCAGGCGCTGAAAGGGGCTGTTTTTACAGCGGCGCTTATGGAGCGGCTGGGGATGGAAACATCGCCTTCATGGGAGTCCGTAAGAACCGATCTGATTCAGAGCATTACTTTTCGCGATCCGGATCAGATGACCGCCTTCTGTCAGGCTGTGCAGATGGCCTCCCCGATTAATTCGCATGTCCTGCCCTTTGCCAGCCCGATGCCGGGGTACCGGAGCAAAGTAATTATGGCTGCCGGCACTTTTGTTCAGGGAGCAAGCCTTGAGCTGACGGCGGACGGTCCGCTTCGCCCCCCCTATAAGCTTTATGTTCAGGGAGGACTGACACTGGAACACGTTAAAGCTGCCATGATCATTGCCGTCAATCATCTTGCTGAAAAACAGCTGATTGATGTGGTACATGCCCAATTGTGACAAGTCTATTAAAAGTATGCCATTATCTGTTAGGTAAACTAACATTGTTTGACAACATTTGTGTCGAACGTTATAATGTCTTTAAGAAGGGGGCGTCAGGCGATATGGACAACAATGTACGCCGCTCAATGCCTTTGTTTTCAATGGGAATTGTTCAAAAACTGACAAGTTTAACCGCACGGCAGATCCGCTATTATGAGGAAAATGAATTGATCCATCCGGAGCGTACAGCGGGCAATCGTCGTGTTTTTTCATTTAATGATGTCGATCGGCTGCTGGATATTAAATCCCTTCTGGATGAAGGGGTCAATCTGGCCGGCATCCGTCGTGTTCTGAGCGAGAAACCTGTTGAGGCGAACCGTCCTGTTGAAGAGAAAAAAGAAATTTCGGATGCCGAACTCATGAAGTTTCTGAAAACGGAATTGGTCGGTGCCGGTAAATATGGCAAATCTTCGTTGATACAAGGGGAACTCTCACGGTTTTTCAAGTGAGGCGGTTTCCTGTGTATATAAATTTTTTTGAAAATAGAAACTTATTTTGGGGAGGATCTCGAATGGCAAAGTTTACGAAAGAGGACATCATTTCTAAGGTAAATGAAGCAAACGTCAAATTTATTCGTTTGCAGTTCACTGACTTGCTCGGAATCATTAAAAATGTGGAAATTCCGGTCAGCCAGCTGGAGAAAGCGCTGAACAACAAGATTATGTTCGACGGTTCTTCAATCGAGGGCTTTGTAAGGATTGAAGAATCCGACATGCTTTTGTATCCGGACTACGATAGCTTTGTCGTATTTCCCTGGACTGCAGAAAAGGGCAAGGTCGCCCGAATGATTTGTGATATCCATAAGCCGGATGGCACGCCATTCCCAGGGGATCCTCGCAGTGTGCTTAAGGTTCAGCTTGAAGAAATGAAGAAGCTCGGCTTCACGGCATTTAACATCGGCCCGGAACCTGAATTCTTCCTGTTCAAGATGGATGATGAAGGAAAGCCGACACTTGATCTGAATGACAACGGCGGTTATTTCGATCTGGCTCCGACGGATCTCGGCGAAAACTGTCGCCGCGATATTGTCCTGGAACTTGAAGACATGGGTTTTGAAATCGAAGCATCGCACCACGAAGTTGCTCCGGGTCAGCACGAAATCGACTTTAAGTATGCCGATGCGGTGACAACCTGCGACAACATTCAGACATTCAAGCTTGTCGTTAAAACAATTGCCCGTCAGCATAATCTGCATGCAACCTTCATGCCGAAGCCGTTGTTTGGCGTCAACGGCTCAGGCATGCATTCCAATATGTCCCTGTTCAAAGGCAAGGAAAATGCTTTTTATGATGAATCTTCCGAGGACGGGCTCAGTGAAACGGCCAAGGCCTTCATCGCCGGCGTTTTGAAACATGCCCGTGCATTTACAGCGATTACCAACCCGACCGTCAACTCGTACAAACGGCTGGTTCCCGGATATGAGGCACCGAGCTATGTGGCCTGGTCGCTGAGCAACCGCAGTGCGCTGATTCGTATTCCGGCTTCCCGCGGGCTGAGCACACGTATTGAAGTCAGAAGCGTCGATCCGGTTACGAATCCTTACCTCGGCATGGCTGCCATGCTTGCAGCCGGTCTCGATGGCGTCAAAGAAAAACTGACGCCCGCGGATCCGGTAGACCGCAGCATCTATGTCATGGACGATGAAGAACGTGAAAAACTCGGCATTCATGAACTTCCTTCCGATCTGAAAGAAGCATTGGCCATCTTTAATGCGGATTCGGTCATCACCGGGGCTCTCGGCGAGCACACCGTTTCCCGCTTCAATGATGCAAAAGAAATTGAGTGGGATATGTTTAGAACCCAAGTTCATCAGTGGGAACGCGATCAATATCTCGAACAGTATTAATCTGGCAGACTTGCCGAACCCCTTGGCACTATTGGTGCTGAGGGGTTTTCTCTTTGCCCCTTTTTTTGACCGCCGGTTTAAAATGCCGTATGTTTTTCAAATTTCGAGATACGATCTGTTTGAAGAATACTGCTTGTGTGCGTGTACACTTCGTCTGTGATCCGCTCATTCGCGTGCTCAAGGCCGTTCGGACACAGCTCCAGACTCGATCATCAGAGCTGCGCAGGTATGGCGTAGAGGGCGTACTGATTGAAATGGTGCCGGTTTTCCCAAACCATGCGTCGATGTCGGCGTGTGTACAGCGAAGTGCTGATTCACGCCTAAGTGGAAGGATCTTCGAAGATATTCAGAGAACGATGGTTATGTGTTTTTATGTCAGAGTTCTAGAGACGATATCTATGAAAAAGTGTTAGAAAATGGGGACGTTTTTCGAGTAAGGGTGTCAAAAGGGAGCGGTGAAATCGGCAAAGGGTTGTTCTCACGAATAGTAAAACAAGAACTTCATGTGAGTAAAGAATATTCCAATGAACGATCGAGTAAAAAAAACAAATAATTTGTAGGTAAGACAAGACCTCATTGTAGTCAATATGAGGTCTTTATTATTGTAAGTCTTTCTGTTGTCGACAAGTTTTTTTATTCGTGGCGCTTTTTTCTTCGCAGATCGTGACCAAGGGTCATCAATTATGTACTTTATCTCACAATAATGATAGATTAAGCACTTATGAGTTATTTTTCTTGAATTCTTGGATTAATAATTTGATCAGTTGTAAAATCAAATTAGCCAGCTGAGTTGGAGCAAAAAAACACCATAATAAATCTAGCGTCGGGAAGATCAGTTTTGGGAATAAACTTTTCCTGAGTCCCCGACCAGCCCAGCAGCATGCTATTGTGTGCCTGTGATATGAAGCGAAAAACTTTAGATCGCAGGCGGGCAGGAGTCATTGATCGTTTCTTCTGTCACCGCCAATCCTTTGAGGGACAGCCGAACTGAAAAAGTCGGTCTGCTGGCGGCCATGGACTGATTTTAAAGCCCAAAATAAAAACAGATGTAGAGGGAGTCTGCAGTGTCAATATATGAAAAGATTGATAAAACATACAAAAAAATATGGCTTGGCGAGCAAATAAAGGATGACTGGTTGTTACTGCAGACCATCCTTACTGGAATCTCGAGAAGAAAGTTTGCTGAAGGGCTTTCCATTCAGGATGATAAATTTAAAGTTCTTGATGTAGGCACAGGATTTGGAGCGTTATCTATTGACATTGCTAGTCAATATAGGCTCATTGTAGAAGCGATCGATATCGATGAATCAAAAATTCAAGTTGCCCAAAAAATCTATAATGAAATTAAGAGCGAAGAAGATTTTTTAGGGCAGATCAACTTCAAACAACAAAACGTTGAACATTTAGATTATCCTGATAATAGCTTTGATCTTGCCGTATCACGCTTTGTTTTTCAGCATTTAACTAACCCTGTCCAAGCGGCCAAAGAAATAAAACGTGTTCTTAAACAGGGGGGGACGGTTTGTATCATAGATGTGGATGATAGCTTTACTGTTGAGTATCCGGTCGACGAAAGTCAAGAAATCTTAAAAAAAGCATTAATGGAGTTGCAAGTTATTAATGGCGGTGATCGGCATATTGGGCGCAAGTTAGCTGGCTATCTTAATGAAGCCGGGCTTGAAATTCAATCCGTAAACATTGATACATATGCAGAATTTGTAAGAGATCCTTCGTTATTGTTACTCCAAAAATTATCTTTTGTAAAGAGATTTATGGCGATTGAAGAAGAAATCATAGAACACTCTTTGCTAACGGAAAAAGAATTTAATTATCATTTTGCAAACGCATATGACCATATTCAAAGAGTTAAATTTCTTAATGATTCAAGATTCATCGTTCGGGCCTTGAAACCATAGTCTGAAAACTAGGGTTTCGTTAACACTATTAGAACGCTGAAGTATCCAGATGGACAAAAACATACTAATTTTATTTGATGTACAGAATTAAAAAAATTTTATACAAGTATCTACTCAACTTTTGCGGCATATCTCCACATGGTCGAATGGTTCTAAGATCCACTGCTAAAATCGACAGATGACCTATTTTCTGATCGCATCCTTAGTTTTGAACAGGATTTCATGGCGAAAACTCAGAAGCTAAGTCAACTCAACTAAACGGCTGCTAATTATTGATAACGACCCCTGTTAGCAAGGAAATTCTGAAGAATCATAAATCTATTTTCTGCTTGGTAGCTGAAATTCTTATCTACAAACACTTGACTTACTTTCTTTAAAAGGATAATTTGAACAATATAGGGAATTGTTTTACTTTCAATTAGAGAAACGTTATTTTAATAGAATTGGAGATGTTTGTACATGAGCGTATCTGCAGTAAATGCACAAGTCAGTCAAACGAGCAGTTTGGCGAGTTCTCAAAATTCATCAAATGTCCCAACGACTATCACGTCGAGTGATCCTACGGTTTTGGCCAATCAGGAAAAGTTATTGACTAATCAGATGATGCAGTTGCAGAGCAAGAATGGCAGCTCACAACAGGTTCAAAGGATTCAGCAGGCGATACAAATGATCAAGAATAAATTGCAGCAACAGCAGCAATTAACTGGAGGTCAGCCCTCTCAAATTGCCAATAGTCAAAACATTTCACTTGATTTTACTGGAAGAATCGATATTAAAGCTTGACGATGAACAAAATGACCCATTCAGTTTCGTTTTTTGTATCATTTTATGACAGAGTTCCAATAACTAGAGTATTTCAGAAATTTAAGATGAAATACCAGAGTGCAAAATAAAAATCAGCATTGGATGTAGGGTACATCTAATGCTGATTTTTATTGTTTTTACTACGTGAATCGCCCCTAATTAGGATCCGCTGATTAATTTAAGTCTTGTCACACCGATTTTTGGCGCCTTTTTATAGATTCAGTAGATGGGAATTCACAAAGTGCCCTTTTTTTGATGACGTTCATTCAAATAACTCTTGATCATTTTTCGTCCGGCATATCTGGTCGTGCCGGTCATCAGCCGTTTAGGTCATGTAAAGCATCTGTTTCTGGATTCATGCCGGATAAACGATATCACCAGCACTCTTCTAATTTTATTCTTCTCAACTTTCTCATCTTAAGGGCTCTTACTTTGGTTCCTGATTGGAATCTTTATTACGTTTTATCTTGAAAAGGAATTTGATCAGGCCTACACCAAGCAGAATCACGCTGCTTATGCCGGAGCAGCAACTTTAAGGACCCTAGTGCCTTGGTGAAGGGAGATAGTTTTCATTAGAATCTTGCTTTATCGCGTTGCATTGATAAATAATGTTTAAAAAATAAAAGACTAATTGATCTAAATGGGTAGGAACGTTTGTTGTAAAGAGACATGAATTATTTTGACAGCTTTAGATGGTTAGATAGTTCCCAGAGAATACGTGAATGCGGAAGGCGTGCGTCCCCCGTCCCATGGAAAGTACAGAAGGTACGAAGAGCAGGCCCGGCTATCAAGCTGAGCCCTCAGTTAGCGGGAATGCTGTCAGCTGCTTCGAAGATAAAGTCAGTACATGAGCTGTAATTCCGTCTAGCTCAGTGGTTTTTACCTTACAGAGAAGGACGGTGAAGAGACGGAGGGATCGCCCGCCTTTTCAGTTTTCTTTCAGAAAAAGAAGATAAACTGTACTTTGATACTGGGATCATGAAACAGGGTTTAATATTTATTACGGTTTCCGGTAGGATAAAACACGAAGAATGCTCATAAATAGGACAATCGGGGGAGACATAGACATGAATGCTTTATCATGGATCATCAATGTTTTTTTACATATTGACCGGTTGCTTCTGACCATCGTCAATCAATACGGGNAGACATAGACATGAATGCTTTATCATGGATCATCAATGTTTTTTTACATATTGACCGGTTGCTTCTGACCATCGTCAATCAATACGGGGGATGGACGTACGGAATTATTTTTGTGATCATATTCATTGAGACGGGCCTGGTGATCTGTCCCTTTCTTCCCGGGGATTCTCTGCTGTTCGCTGCGGGTGCGATTGCCGCGCACAGCAGTTCAGGACTCAATCTTTTGCTGCTGATTCTTTTGATTATTTTCGCCGCCGTGCTTGGCGACACCGTCAATTACTGGATCGGACGCGAACTCGGCCTGACGCTGGAGAAACACCATCTTTTCCGTAAATTGATTAATCAGGACAAAATGGAAAAAGCCGAGCGCTTTTTTAATAAATACGGCGGTTTTGCCGTATTCCTCGGCCGGTTTATTCCGTTCATCCGTACATTCATTCCTTTTATCGCCGGAGGCAGCAGAATGAATTATCCGTTTTTCTTCTTTTATAATGTGCTGGGCGGCGCTGCCTGGACGCTGCTGGGGCTGCTGGCGGGCTTCTTTTTCGGGCAGATCCCGTTTATCAAGGCTCATTTTTCGATCATTGTGCTGCTGATTGTCTTCGTTTCTTTGATCCCCATTATACTGGTCTGGCTTAAAAGTCTTTTCAGCAGAAAGAATGAAGTGTAAGAAAGTGCCGCGATCGAAATGGGGAAAAAGCGAGATTTCTCTTGGAGCATCCTTTATTAAAAGATAAAGATACGAAATTTGAAAGTATCACAGAAGTATAACTGCGGTATCTTTTCTTTAGTACAAAAACATTTTAAGACGTATCATTTTGCTCATCACGAACATGGAAGGCATTTTAAGTTTGGACCAAGCACCAGAAGAGTTGCCAAGCTGTCCTCAAATAAGCCAATACAATATAAGTTCAGAAGTTATTTAGAGGGGAAGATGGAATGAAGAGGATAAGAGTTTCATTCATTCTGGCTTTGGTTGGCATCTTATTTGATATGATATTTGTGGACATGACTTATTGGAAAACTGGGATGCTTTGGTTCTGGGTCGGAGTGTTTCTTTCTTATGCCTGCTCGATAACAGCGATTGTTCTAACTTTTTTAAAGTATAAAGAAAATATTAGCGATTTAGATTTTGCTCTTCAACTGTTAAGTTTTATTTTCTCAACTTTTAACTTGTTTGGGACAACACTTGCAGTCATGGCAGAATTTTGGGGATTTTAAAATCAATAACTCAAAGTTTTAGAGTTGAACTCACAAAACAGAAAAAACATCTTGCTCATAGCTCAAGAAATTTATCTGCAAAATAGCGGCTCTTCCCGGATCGGGGCAGTATAATTCTTCAAATCACTAACGGAAAACGATCGAGAACCCGTTCTGAACTATCACGTTCCACTTATGCCTGGATAAGATGTCCCTTATCGTGCATATTTGATCATACGACTGAAGCAGTCCAAGAATTTTCGTATGTCGTCACTCCAAGGATAGCTTTGTCATAGGCATTCTTTCAGTTGTTTTTGATTAAGACCATGCTAACCATGAAGCATTTGATAAATAGTTAAATCGCTGATCTTCTATCTGCATTATAGCATAATTGCGTCTGCTCAATTGTAAATTTATGTTAAACTATGATTTACATTATGTTCATAAATCTGTTCCAATGCTCTAAGTATTATTGAGTACCAAAAGGGAGATGGAGTATTCAATGAATCCGTTTGATGTCGCTGTATTCCATGCAATTAACAACCTGTCAGGGCATATTTCTTGGGCAGATGCGATCCTATCTTTCGTTGCACAGTATGCGCTCGAAATTTATGGACTCTTTTTCATAGCTTTCTGGTTCTTTTTGCCCCGTTCAAAGATTGAAACACGCCATTCCTTAGTGCTGGCCGTTTTTTCAGGCGTACTTGCTCTTTTAATCAATGTGATTATCTCTCACATATGGGCGCGTCCGAGACCTTTCGTTACGTTGCCGCAAGGCACCTATCATCAGCTTATTCCTCATCCGGCTGATGCTTCTTTCCCAAGCGATCACGGGTCTGGCGGTACGGCGATCGCCTCTGCCACTTGGGGTAAAAGCAAATGGGTAAGTCGTATATTCACAATTTTTACGGCGATTATGCTGTTTTCCAGAATTTATACCGGCGTTCACTGGCCGACGGATATTCTGGCAAGCATCATTGTCGGACTTTTTTCGAGCTGGGTAATCCGCAAGTATTCACGGTTTTTCTATCCTGTTACAAAAACCATTGTTCGGATCTTACACCTTCAGCCCCGGCACAATAGAGAGGATCATGTCGGATCATTTAAACGACTGTGATAAGGCTTCAGAATAAAATCAAATAAAGATGATAATTGAGACTATCTGGAGTTATTGTGAAGGCAACTGTCCATCTTTTATCGCAGATTATGGGTTAATTGGAGTAAGATGAAATCAGATTTAGTCTTTAAACAGGCCACCGTTCCGTGATGGGAATCACCTTGAGGTCATCGCGTCCTGCCTGATTCCTCAAAAAGCGACAGGTGTCAAAACGAACCGCCGTGATGCTGTCCAGCCGGTTGGCTTTTTTCTGCGGCACGCCATTCGGGTCTATAGGATGAGAAGATTGGCTTTATCGGGAATGGCTGTTACGAGGAAGAAAAAACTTGATCTTTGATAAGTGAGTGCTTATAATACTTATATCGAAAGGTATAAAACAGAAAGGATAAGAAATGCGAGATGCGTACCACTAATCCGGCAACACTTGAAGCAATCCATCAGGCAATTTACGACTTGACGATGGAAGAAGGATTAAATGGCGTCGGCATTAATAAAATTGCGAAGCGAGCCAACGTCAGTCCTGCGACTATATATATCCATTATCGGGATAAAGAAGATTTATTAAGCAAAGTTTATCTGGAAGTCAAACAAATACTGAATGCAAATGTTAATAAAGCATTGTCAGCCGTTGTCGATAATTTTGATAAAGTAGCGGCATTGATTCGTTATTTCGCTAATCGGGCGCTACAATATCCAAAGGAAACGATGTTTTTACGGACGATCGAGATGAATTCGAAAGTCATTAGTGACGAAGCAAGACAACAAGGCCGTAAAATTGATGCTGCAATCGATGCACTTTTTAATGTACTAATAAACGATGGACGCGTGATCAAAGTCAATCCCGAAGTCATGTACGCTGTGATAACAACACCCATAGACACACTCATTGTCCAAGATATTGTGGGCTATCGGAAATTAGCAAAAGCTGACATTGAGGATACAGTCCTATTAACGCTTAACGCAATTCGTGCCTGAACATTAATTTTAACTATATTAAGCGAGCGCTCATTAATGCTGAGGCTTACATCCAAAATAAAGATCCGCAGAGCAGCAGATGTCGGTTAGGTTTTTATGAAAATCTTCATATACAAGAGTAAAAAGCAGAGGGGATGCTGCCATTCGAGCTATTTTTTTTAACCGCATTAAAAAACGAGTGCTCATTTATAAAAAGGGGAAAAATGGATAATTTGCATACATGGAAAAATAGTACAAATCAAAATGGATCAAACTGGAGAACGAATTTTTATCGATTGCTGGTTGGACAGGGATTTGCCGGCGTGTTTAGTGCAGTGGTGAGTTATTCACTGTTGTATTACCTTACACTGACCAGTCATTCGCCAATTATTTTATCATTAGCTGACATCCTGGGCTTTTTGCCAATGGCGCTTTTGTCGCCCTTTGCCGGTCCATGGATTGATCGGCTTAATAAAAAGATTTTGATGATTGGCGCTGACGTGATTGTCGGAATAACAGCCGTTGGATTATTTATCCATGGCGGTGGGGGAAAACTTGAATATTGGGCGGTTTTTATTGCCATCTTCATTCGCAGTCTGGCGATGACGGTTCAACAGCCGACGTTACAATCCGTCGTGCCGACAATCGTTCCCGAAAATCAATTATTGAATGCCAACGGGCGCTTCGGTATTTTACAAGCGATGAACATGACTGCACCGCCGGTCATAGGTGCGGCTCTTTATGCGGCGGTTCCGATCTCGGCCATTATGCTGTTGAATGTTGCGGCGGCGCTGATCGGTGCGTTGACAGTCGGGTTCACTCGAATCCCCCGGACAAAACGTTCAGGGCAGCAGACAAGTATTATTGCCGACTTCAAAGAAGGATGGCGGGCTTTGAAGAATAAGACAGGGATTCTGGACTTAACCATTGCTTCGGCGTTCGCCACATTCGCTTTCATGCCGGCAGTATCCATGTTCCCATTGATGACGACGGATTATTTCCACGGATCGCTGATGCAGGTGACTCTTATCGATCTGGTCTGGGGTCTGGGCATGATTTCCGGAGGCATACTTGTTGGCCGCTTCGCAAACAATACGCAACATCGTCTGCTGCCGGTTGCAATTGCTGCCGCGGTGCTGGCATTGGTTTTTCTTGTCAGTGGTTTGCTGCCACGCAATCTGACCGGTTATATCATATTTACGGTCATCAACGCGTTCGGCGGTGTGTTCCTGCCAATAATGAATGCGCCGATCCAAACCTTGCTGCAGAGCAGTTTTGATCAAAGCATTCTTGGCCGCGTGATTGGATTAACAACAACTTTAAATACGCTGCCCGGGCCACTCGGACTGGCATTTGCAGGCCCATTAGCTGAAATGATCGGCGTCAACGGACTGTTCGTGGCTTCGGGTGTCGCCGTTCTGCTTATCATCTTGGCGGCGATGCGGGTTAAAGCGATTCGCCGGATTAATCGAGAAAATTTTGATATTGTTAAAAATGAAAGAGGGTTAGCGGAATGATATTTTCAGACCGGAAGGTACAAAAAATCATTTAAACCGGCAACGAAGAATTTCCGGTTCTTAAGGAAATTAATCTGATCTTCGAACCTGGAGATTTTGTCTCCACTTTTTTAGGAGAGCCAGGCGGCGCAATTCCAAATTATTCGGACAGAGAGGTGCAGCATCAAGGAGAGCGGATTCATGAAGCAGGGGACAGTTTATGATCTGCCCGTTATGATGCGGCCTTAACGGTACCGATCGTTGAATGTTTTATACATTCTCCTTTTTAGTAGAAACGAACGTTTGGTTAATAACGTAAGAAAAAACCGCTTTGCGAGTATACATAACAATTTTTCACTTGCAATCTGTCATATTTTGACTAAAATGAAATTACAACATTTTTGGCAGAGTAGATGACTGCGGGTCACGTGCCCGGGGGACGGGGAGTTGTCCCCGGGACGAAAAGCAACCGCTTGCCGTGCAGTCGTCGCATCCCGCTGCCGCATTCTGGAGCGCATCCTCCTCTATGTGGCAAGAGTGCCAATTGAGGAGGAATGTTCATGTCCATTTTTACAAAGGCTTATTGGCAAAGTGCCGCGGCCGAATTGAAAAAAGTGAACCGGCTGACGTTGGCCGCATTTGTCATTGCGCTTGCGACTGTTGCCGGTACATTCGCTATCCCCGTTTCGCAAAATCTGCATATTGTCTTCACCTTTTTATTTTTCGCTTTCGGCGCCATGATCTACGGCCCGGCCGTCGCTGCGGCTGCCGGGGCGGCGGCAGATATCGTCGGTTTCATCGCCCATCCGAGCGGTGCCTTTTTTCCCGGTTATACGTTGTCGGCAATACTCAGTGGGCTGATTTACGGTTTGTTTCTCTATCGGCAGCGGATCACTGTGCTACGATTGATACTCGTGAAACTGATTATCAATTACGGCATCAATGTCGGACTCGGATGCCTTTGGAGCGCCATGCTGTTCGGTAAAGCTTACTCTTTCTTTTTCATCGCCAGTTTGCTGAAAAATACGCTGATGCTGCCGATCGAAGTCGCCATGCTTTATATGACACTGCAAATACTGCTGCCGGTTCTCATCCGTGCTCATCTGCTGTCCGGCAGGCACCGGCAGCGGATCCCGCTTTTTTAAGGCCTACTGCCGGACTTTCACGGAAACAGCATAAAAGACATCAGCTGCAAAATCAGCTCCCTTCCGACAGTATTAGTGCTGGTACTGCAGCGATTCATTGAAAAATCCGCCGGATCATCCGGCGGATTTTTCTTGTAAACAGAATGCACTGTCAGCCGATAAAGGCTGCATTATAAGCAATGAGATGGTTACCATGCGTCGGATGCTTGATCTTATAAGTGATCTCAGCGGAGCAAAATGTGTAAAGGTCCGATGTTTTTGTGTCCCAACCTAACTGGCTAAATTGATTCTACAACCGGCCACAAAATTTTTTCCGATAATAAGAAAAAAACACTTTACTTTGAGTCTACTCCAAGTTGTAAGATACTTTGTGAAGTGAATAATCTACTCTTGAAAAAGGGATTTATACAACCGTTGTGCGATGGGTCCTGAAAGGTAAAAAACGGCATTTTTAGCTATACAACGCTTACGAGCATTGCCGCCGAATACGGTAAGACGGCAGTCCGGTTCATGCCGTACCGGTATGTGCGGCGGGGGTACCCCAATGTTCACAAAAACGTGTCCGAGCAATTGCAATACGCCTGCGAGTCATGCCAAAAGGAACAGAGTGAAAATTACAAACACACGCTGAAAAAAAGGGGGCGGAAATAGGAAGTATGGCATCTTGCAATGTGATTTTTATTGTTTCTCCCATCTGGCAGGGCCGATAGCTCCGCCGGTATGACTTTTCTGGAAAAATCATGATACCACCACCGCGCACGAGGGCAGCGGCGTAAAAACTTTGCCCGAAGGCAACTGTCCTGGAGGACGGTCCTGCGAATCGGGACAGCGACGTAAACAGCACGCAGGATAACGCAGAATATATCGCAGCAGATTGGCAAAAAATTGGAGTCAAAAAATAAGAAGGTTCGGGATGGGACTGGCTTCATCGGAGTGTGAACTTTGAAAAAAGCATTACAACCGGATTACGTATCTAAATTTACATGTATCGCTTCAGACTGTGAAGATACCTGCTGTCGCGGATGGAGGATTACCATCGACGACGAAAGCTATGGAAAATATCAGGAACTCAGCCGCAGGGACGATCTGTTTAGCGGAAAAATAACAAGAGACGGTATTATGTCGGTCGAAGGAGACTTTGCGGAAGTCATATTATCAGAGAATACATGTCCCTTTCTGAACGATAAAAAACTATGCCGCATACAGGAGGCATACGGTGAACGCTATTTGTCCGTTACCTGTGGCATTTTTCCCCGTAACTACAACCTCGTGAATGGAAAGTTGGAATTGTCACTGGATCTGTCATGCCCGCATGCTGCCCGTCTTGCCCTGCTTGACCCGCTCCCAATGCAGTTATCTCTTTCAGATATTAAGAAGGACTCAAGGATCAGTAAAATTCCGACTATAAAATCATCGGATACGGATTATCCCAATCAGGTTTATCCGTATTTTGAAGAAGGACGCGCCTTTGTATTAGCGCTTTTGCAGAATCGGAATTATTGCTTTGAAGACCGTTTGGTGATCCTTGGCCGTTTCTGCAATGACCTGAATCTGAAGCATGACCGTCCGAAAGATGAAATGATTCAGCTCATCTATGAATACACCCGTTTGGTCACTAACTTCGGATTTAATCAGTTTATTGACAGCATTCCGAAGCAACCTGCATCAATGCTGAAAACCTTGATGATCCTGTTGGAATATCGCTTAAAAACGGGTGTGCCCGGCCAGCGTTTTTCAGAGTGCATCGATCAATGCAAGCAGGGATTACATTTCACGATGGAAATGTCAGATCATGTTTTGCACGAAACTTTTGCGACAATCAAAACCGGCTGCTATGATCCCTTTATGGCGCAGCATGAATACATTTTTGAAAATTATTTTGTAAATTATTGTTTCAAGACGCTTTTCCCCTTTGGTAAGCAGAAAAGTATTTATAAGAAGGATATTTTCGTTGTTCCGGAAACAATGTTCACGGAATACATGCTGCTGACGTTGCATTATGCACTGATTAAAAACTTATTGGTCGGCATGGCGGGGTATTATCGAGATCAGTTCGGGACACAGCAGGTTCTGACACTGATCCAGTCCTTTGACAAAAACATCGGTCACGATGCTGCCTATCTTCAAAGGCTCCTTCAGTTTTTTGATGAGAACAAGATATTCAATGTTGCCTGCGCCGCAATGCTCATTAAAAATTGAATGCACTGTAAAAACAGAACTTACCCAATTGGCTTGCAATACGTGAGGTATACAAAGCTGGATGTTATTGAGCATTTTGATCGCTTCACTTTCACAGCAGTGATCTGGATGACCGTGCCCGCATGCTGGCATTTTCTGAACCCTCTCGTTTAGGCCTCAACTCCAATTAAAGAATTAAATGAAAGAAGAAAATTGATTTCTTGACTTGGAGCTGACTTCAGGATTTAGAATGAAATCACAGAACGAAGAAAGAAGGAATCAGCATGTCAGAGACAACAAGTAAAGTGATGGTCATTACCGGTGCTTCAAGCGGAATCGGTGAAGCGACGGCCAAGCTATTGGCGAGCCAGGGAAATAAAATTGTTCTCGGTGCCCGTCGTGAAGAACGATTAAACCAAATTGCGGAAGCTATTAAAAAGGCCGGCGGCGAAGCCGCTTATAAGGTCACCGATGTGACTTCTTTAGACGAGGTCAAAGCTTTAGCTCAGACGGCGCTTGATGCATATGGCCGAATCGACGTTTGGATGAACAATGCCGGTTTAATGCCGCACTCGGAATTTATCAAAGGCAGGGTCGATGATTGGAATCGAATGATTGATGTCAACCTGCGCGGGGTCCTGTATGGCATTCATGCCGTGTTACCAATCATGCGTGAACAAAAGAGCGGGCATTTTATCAATATTTCATCGGTAGCCGGCCACGTCGTTACTCCGGCAGCCGGCGTGTATGACGCAACGAAGTTTGGCGTTCGTGCGATTAGCGACGCGCTTCGTCAGGAAGAAGCACTGGCACAAAGCCACGTTCGTGTGACGATTATTTCTCCGGGGGCTATTGCCACTGAATTAACGGAGCATGTAACGGATAAGAAGCAGAAAGCAGCACTGGACACATTCTATAATGAGTTTGCCGTCAGTGCCGATCGGGTGGCCCAGGCCATTGCCTTTGCCGTTAATACCCCTGAGGATACGGGCATGAACGAAATCATTATTCGTCCAACAGCTCAACAATTATAATTTTTGACAAGATAGCCAAGCAGTCCGCACGAATTCGTAAGACAAACGGCAAATGGTCGAAGCCTGCAACGAACCACGGGGTATTCCGCCTATTAAAAATAGTGTGATTGATGACGCGAGTTCATATAAAGGACAAAAATAGATCGGGAAAGCGGGGGAAAACGATATATGTCTACATGGTTAATTACCGGTTGTTCGAGCGGCCTCGGCCGCAATCTCGCTCAGGCTGTGCTGAAACATGGGAATAACGCGGTTGTTACCGCGAGAAAGCTGTCCGCTGTCCAGAAAATTGTGGATGCCTATCCCAGTGCAGCACTGGCTCTCCCATTGGACGTGACCGACCATGCGCAGGTTGTCCAGGCGGTACAGCAGGGGGAGGCACGATTCGGCGGAGTGGATGTTCTCGTCAATAATGCGGGACACGGATATCGCGCCGCTGTGGAAGAGGCGGATGAAGCCGGAGTCGATGAGCTTTTCGCCACCAACTTCTTCGGGCCTGCCGCATTGATAAAGGCCGTACTGCCCGGCATGCGGGCAAGACATAAGGGCACCATCGTGAATATTTCTTCGATCGCCGCACGGATTACCGCGCCGGGATCCGGCTACTATTCGGCGACGAAGTGCGCCCTTGAGGGATTATCCAGGGGGCTCAGTGAGGAAGTCGGCCCCCTCGGCATTAAGGTTATCGTGGTTGAACCTGGGGAATTCAGAACCGATTTTTCCGGGCGCTCATTGCAGCAGTCCAAAACTGCTATTGCTGACTACGCCGAAACCGCCGGGCGTCGCCGAATAGAGAATGACCAAACGGACGGACATCAGATCGGCGACCCTGCGAGAGGGGCGCAGCTGATCATCAAAGCGGTCGAAGCTCCGAATCCGCCGTCATTGCTATTATTGGGAAGCGACGCTGTTCGGGTGGTCAGCGGTGCGCTTGATGCGGATCGTGCTCAAGTGGAAGCATGGAAAAGGGACAGTATAACCACCGATTTCCAGGCTTAAAAGAGATTTCGAATGTAGGAGGCTTTGAAATGAAAAAACGTATGTTAGGCCAATCCGGTCTTGAGGTTTCTGCGATCGGACTCGGCTGTATGGGGATGAGCCACGGCTATGGCGTTCCGGCAGACGAAAAGGAAATGATCTCGCTGCTCCATTCCGCCGTAGAGAAAGGCGTCACCTTTTTTGATACGGCAGAGGTTTATGTTTATGGATCGTATAGCAATGAAGAACTGGTTGGAAAAGCCCTGAAACCTTACAGAGACAAGATTGTCCTTGCGACGAAGTGCGGCATTAAGATGGTGGACGGTAAACAGGTTGTCGATGGCAGGCCGGAAGTCATTCGCCGGTCCATTGACGGATCTCTGAAACGGTTGCAGACAGATTATGTTGACTTGTATTATCTTCATCGAGTGGATCCCAAGGTTCCGATTGAAGAAGTTGCAGAAACAATGAAGGACCTAATGAAACAGGGGAAAATCCGCCACTGGGGCCTTTCTGAAGCCGGCGTTCAGACGATCCGCCGCGCCCATGCGGTCTGCCCTCTGACGGCGGTCCAGAGCGAATATTCCATGTGGTGGAGAGAACCGGAAAAAGAGCTGCTGCCTGCTCTCGAAGAGCTCGGCATCGGCTTTGTACCCTTCAGCCCCTTGGGGAAAGGCTTTCTGACTGGCCGGTTCAATAAAAATACCACTTTCGGCGAAGGAGACCTGCGTTCCCAATATCCCCGTTTTTCACCGGAAGCCATGGAAGCCAATCAGACTGTTGTTGATTTTGTGAAAGATTTTGCCAAGGAGAAAAAAGCTACACCGGCACAAATTGCTCTTGCCTGGATCCTGTCAAGGAAACCGTGGATTGTTCCGATTCCGGGGACCCGGAAACTGGGACGTCTTGAAGAGAACCTCGGGAGCGCGGACATTGAATTGACGTCGGAAGATCTTGTACGCATCGACGAAACACTGAACAAAATTTCGATCACAGGAGCCCGTTATCCGGAAGAATTCGCCAAAAGAGCCGGCTTGTAATTTTTCCTTATATGTCTCTGTAAGGTCGGCATTTTAATCAGTAATGGCTCTTTGATGACCAACGGCAGGTCAAGATCTGTTCTGATTCTTCCTTTATAGTTCAGAGGCAAGTCATTATAACAGGAAAAATATCTCCTTTCATTCAACGATTCTGTACGTGCCGATGCGTTTCATAGAGAACGCTGTCTTAACCTTTTAAGAACATTAAGACAGTGTTTTTTTGCCTTTTTAGATGTGAATTCCGGTACCTGTGCGTCCAGTTAATCCAAAGATTAGGCTTGTTTTCATTTTTGCGGCTATAGCACGATTTCTAAGTTCTTTCATATCCATCCGGGATGCCTATTTAAACAAGGCAAGGTCCATAATTTTTAAAACGAAGGGAGAGCAGATTATGAAGCAGAAATATAGCAAGTTAATGGAACCCCTGACGTTCAAAAGCGGAATAACCGTCAGAAATCGGATCGTCATGGCACCGATGACAACATGGTCGGCGAATGATGATCTGACGGTTTCAGACGAAGAAGTAAAATATTACAAACGCAGAGTAAACGGTGCGGGACTGGTGATTACCGGTACTACATTCGTTGCAGCGAACGGAATCGGCTTTACTAACGAATTTGCCGGATATGATGATAAATTTATCCCCAGTCTGCGGAAACTGGCAGATGCGGCCAAATGCGGCGGCGCTCCCGCTGTATTGCAGATTTTTCATGCCGGCAATAAAGCCGCCGCGGAACTCATCCCGAACGGCGATCTTGTCAGTGCGAGCCCAATAGAAACAGAAGCGACGACTCCGTTTGCCGGGCCAGGCGTCAGGCCGAGAGCGCTTACAGAAAAAGAAATCCTGGATATCATTAAGCAGTTTGGGGAAACCACACGGCGTGCGATCGAAGCCGGTTTTGATGGCGTGGAGGTACATGGCGCTCATGGATTTTTAATTCAAAACTTTTTTTCTCCGCATTTCAATCAACGGAAGGATCAATGGGGCGGAACACTTGAAAACCGTTTGCGCTTCCCGCTTGCCGTTGTTCGGGAAATTAAGAAAACCGTTAAAAAATATGCGAAAAAACCCTTTATCGTGGGCTATCGGTTCTCCCCTGAAGAACGGTCGATAAAGGACGGACTGGCGATGGACGATACCTATGTATTAATCGATCGATTGGCGGAAGAAGGTTTAGATTATATTCATGCTTCATTAGGCAATGTCTTCGAAAAATATAAAAATAATCCAAATGAAAAAACACGGTTGGAATTGATTGTGGAAAGAGCAGACAGAAGAATCCCCTTAATTGCTGCAGGTTCCGTTAGAAAACCGGATGATGCGCTCAAAGCGTTAGAGCTGGGCTTACCCCTGGTTGCTCTAGGCCGGGCCTTGATTATAAATCCGACTTGGGTGGAATGGGTCGCGGACGGACGCGAAGAAGAGATAAAAACAAAGCTGCAAGCTGCAAGCGCAGGTGCTATTGATCTTCCCGAAAAGCTCCGGCACGTGATTCAAACGACACCGGGCTGGTTTTAAATTTGAAGTTAAGTTCAGATCTGAGAATGGTTTTGTACGTTGAATAGCAATGAATCAATCAGATTTTTAGGAGGGGCTTTATTTTATGAAAGTGGTGATTTTAGGTGCAAATGGTGCCATTGCCCGTTTAGTGGAATCAAAGATCTTTAGTAATTCAAAATATGCGGATATTCATTTGACACTTTTTTTGAGAAAGAGCCATCGCATCAATGATCTGGCGGATAATGAACGAGCCAGCGTTATTGAAGGCGATGTGATGGAGCAAAAGATTCTATCGTCCGCTATGCAAAGTCAGGATATTGTTTTCGCTGCTATGGGAGCGACAGGCAGCGTTGGCTTAACGCAAGAGATTATCAATGCAATGAGGGTCAATAACGTTAAACGAGTGATTTCAATTAACGACTTGGGGATTTACGGAGAGGTGCCGGGTGCCTTTGGTGAGTGGAATAAGCAAATGGTCGGCAAAGGCCTGAAAATTGGCCGGCAATCTGCTGATTTGCTTGAAGACTCCGGTCTCGATTACACTATATTGCGTCTGGCCTGGCTAACCAATAAACCCGAAGTGAACTACGAGATCACTCAAAAGGGCGAGCAGTTCAAGGGGACCACTGTTTCAAGAGCAAGCGTTGCGGATGTCGTCTTGAGAATCATTGCCGATCCGGCTTTTGCCAATAAAGCAGGCATTGGAGTAGATAAGCCCGGCACGGATGGTAATCGGCCTGTCTATTGATTTTAAATAATGAAGATATTTGTAAAGATGATCGTTGGAATGGCGAGCGGCAAAAGCTCAAAATAAGCTTGACTTAGAATTCTTATGAAATTTAAACGGTAAATTTTCGATAATATCGCTTGACTTGGAGCCTGCTTCAAGTGCTAAGCTGACAGATGGTAGAATTCACTGATTCTTTGCCCTTAATTGTTCTTGTTGGCTTGATAGAGATTCAGGCGACAGCTGCTATTAAGAATTGCTGGTTGAATTTTTCCGCAGGTCCAGAGTATTGAGAAATTATTTAAGGAGGAGAATTAATGAGTCAGGAAGTGAAAGCATTTCGAGCAACAAGTCCCGATTACTCATCATTTGAAAGATGTACGATTATACGACGTGACCTTCGTCCGGATGATGTAGCCATTGATATTAAATATTGTGGAATTTGCCACTCGGATATTCACCAGGTTGACAATGATTTTGGAAATTCTACTTTCCCGATTATACCCGGTCACGAAATCACCGGCGTAGTTTCAGCCGTTGGTTCCGAGGTTACTGACTTTAAGATCGGCGATCATGTTGGCGTTGGTTGTTTTGTTGATTCTTGTGGTGAATGTGAAAATTGCTTAAACGGACAAGAACAGTTTTGTGAAAAAGGCGTTGTCGTTGTCTTTAATTCCACTGACTATGATGGCCATTTGACTTATGGAGGATATAGTCAAAGCATTGTGGTGAAGGATCATTTTGTGGTAAAAATTCCCGACAATATGGATCTTGCAGTAGCCAGTCCGATGCTGTGTGCCGGAATTACAACGTATTCACCCATGAACAAATGGCATGTCGGACCGGGAAAACGTGTTGGAATTATCGGGCTGGGCGGTCTTGGCCATATTGCCGTTCAATTTGCCCATGCTCTTGGTGCGGAAGTCACGGTATTGGGGCATTCGGCCAGCAAGAAAGATGAAGCCGGACAGTTTGGTGCGGATGCCTACTATGTAACGGGTGACGATCAGACTTTTAAAGGTCTAGCCGGTCAATTTGATTTTATTTTAAATACAACGGCGGTTAGTCTGGATGTCGATCGCTTTCTGGGATTATTAAAAATGGACGGCGTCATGGTTTATGTCGGCTTAGCGTCCGAGCCGCAGTCGTTTCACGTCTTCAGCCTGTTTGCCGGTGAAAAAATCATTACAGCTTCAAACGTTGGCGGACTGCCCATGACGCAGGAAATGATCAACTTTGCAGCCGAACACAATGTTGCTCCGAAGATTGAGATGATTTCCATTGATCAGGTTTCTGAGGCCTATAAGCGAATTCTGAATAGCGATGTCCGTTATCGATTTGTTATTGATATGGCGACTTTGTGATGTTCTCTAAATATGGAGTCATTTGCTTCTTTAATCGCTCTGGCAGAGGAGAGCAGAAAATGCCGTAATCTTTGTCAATACAACATGGATTGTTGAGGATGTTATATTGTCTTGAAGTTACCGGCATGAACAATGGCCTTGGCTGCCGGTTGTCCTGCATCCCCTTAAGGAAAGAATAAGGTGATCAGGACTGTCCGTAACCGGGAGAAAATCAGACATTTATCTGAAAATAATGAAAACAGGTAGGGATAACAATGGCAAAATCTGAAGTATATTTTACGAAAGAGATTACACCTGATAGTCTTATCAAGATTTTCAATGCAATGAATGTGGCTCTCAACGGTAAGGTAGCAGTTAAAATTTCTACCGGAGAACCGGGAGGTCATAACTTTTTGGATCCCGATCTGATTAAAGATTTGGTTGCCAAGCTGAACGGTACCATTGTGGAGTGCAATACGGCTTATCCCGGTAAGAGACATACGCCCGAAGATCATTGGAAGACTTTTGAGGATCATGGGTTCAGGGCGATAGCTCCCTGCGATATTATGGATGAAGAGGGTGAGATGCCGCTTCCGGTCGCAAACGGGAAGCATCTGAAAGAAAATTATGTGGGGGCACATTTGGAAAAATACGATTCGATGCTGATGTTGTCTCATTTTAAGGGACACGCGATGGGTGGCTTTGGCGGTGCGCTGAAAAACATGTCGATCGGAGTGGCCTCGGCCCATGGAAAAATGTGGATACACACTGCGGCAAAGGGCCATTCGTTTGAGGATTCATTTTCAACCGACCAGGATTCGTTTTTGGAATCTATGGCTGAGGCAGATCAGTCGGTGATCAATTATATGGGCAGAAAAAACATGGTGTATATCAACGTGGCGAACAAATTGTCAGTGGACTGCGACTGCGATTCCAATCCTCATGATCCTGAGATGGCCGACATCGGCATATTCGCTTCCACAGATCCGGTGGCAGTGGATCAGGCTAGTGTGGATGCGGTCTATAGCTCTCCGGATGAAGGAAAAGCGGCCCTGATTGAGAGAATGGAATCCCGACACGGTATCCACACCGTAGAAGCTGCTGCAGACTTAGGATTGGGTGAGCGGGAATATGATCTCGTTTCGATTGATTAATGGATCATTAATCGATAAAAATTAATTATGCAAGTATGAAAGAAATAACTGTTCTCTGCCTGTTCCCGCCGGTAGTTTTCGTCATGTCCTATAAAGGCTCATCGCCAGCTAGTTGCTGAAGCGGCCCTAAAAAGGAACATCAACGTTATCAACGGCTGCCTGTTTTGCGAATGGACAACGTATTCACGCTTCGTCATGCTTGTCCCTTTGTTCAAAACATTCGATTCCCAGGCACCTGTTGCCAATTCGCATGCCGGCCGCGGGTCATCAGACTGCCTTTTCCTTTCTCAAGTAGCCCATGAACATTTTGGGCGATCTTTACCAACATGTGAAAGCGATCCGGCATGGCGTGATTTCGAGACTTTCAACGTCTCTCATGTTGCAGAGTAGATCTCATGAATAGGGCACGTGATTTAAATCCGTAAAAATATGGATCAGGAAGAAATATATTATCTGTGGAGGCTTGCGTTCTTATAAAAAAGCAATCGTATTATCCGTTCGCTTTTCAATCGTTTTTTGATCCCATGGAATATCCTTCATAAGAGAGAAGGAGGAGAAAATGTATATCGCAGAAGTCAGTAAGAAATACAATATATCGGCTGATACGCTTCGATACTATGAAAGAATAAAACTGATACCCGCCGTTCGAAGAAAAAAGAACGGTATTCGGGATTACAGTAAGGAAGACTTAAATTGGGTCGAGTTTATCAAATGTATGAGAAAGGCAGGTCTTCCGATCGAAGTGCTGATTGAATATCTTACACTTTGTAAACAGGGAGACGATACAATTGAAGCAAGGGAAGAGCTGCTGCTGGAACAACGCGATAAGTTGATCATCAAAATAAATGAGATGAAGGAGACGTTAGAAAGACTTGATCATAAAATAGAGGGCTATGGTGGTACCTTATTAAAAAAGGAACATGAATTAATCGAAGAGAAAGAAAAACACATAAAGAATTAGCGATGTCATATTGTCCGGCGATCGATTTTAATGGAATTCATAAAGATTGGAACAGAGAAGAAGAAGGAGAATCTTTGCTTGTTGCAGTTGACTGAAACAAGCCGAAGGCCCTTGTTTTATTTCGCTTTTAGCTTTTTTATTATCTATAGATTCTGCAGCGGACCAATGATCGATCAATGAGTGTTCTATAAAACTGCAACTGTAAAATCTGCTTGGTTAAAAATCGATGCCGAAAGGGGATTTTAAAATGACGGATGATCGGACTGGCAAATTAAATAAACTCAAAGCGCTTCTGCATCATTACGAAAAAATAGCGGTCGCTTGTTCCGGAGGAGTAGACAGCACTTTTTTGCTGAAAGTTGCCTGTGACGAGCTGGGCGATGGCGCACTTGGGCTGACCGTCCAGTCGCCGACTGTCACAGAGGATGATCTAAAGGATGTTCAGGCATTCTATCGTGCAAGCGGTGTTCCCTTCGCTATCGTCAGACTGAATCAGCTCGATACGCCGTCCTTCCGGCACAATTCGCCGACACGGTGCTATGTCTGCAAAACGATTGAATTCACCAGTATGGCTAAAGAAGCGCAAAAACGCGGTTTTAAATGGATTGCCGCCGGGATCAATGCGGATGATGCGGGGGATTATCGCCCGGGTTTGCGTGCGCTTGACGAAATCGGTGTTGTCAGCCCGTTGAAAGAAGCCGGTCTGTCAAAATCGGATATCCGTTATTTTTCCAGGCAGTATCACCTGAAGACGTGGAATAAACCGGCAGGCAGCTGCCTGGCTTCGAGGATACAATACGGGGAACACATTACTCAGGAAAAACTGGATAAAATCAGTGCTGCTGAAAAAGTACTGAAAAGTTATCATCTGAAACATGTGCGGGTGCGTTATCATCATGGCAATATTGCCCGGATTGAGGTCGGCCCTGAAGAACGCCAGTTCTTTTTCAGCACGGAGATCATGGATGACGTGGCTGAAAAATTTAAAAAAATCGGATTCAGTTATACAACCCTTGATCTGAACGGTTATCGTTCGGGCAGCATGAACGAAGTGCTGAACGAAAAGATTAAGAACAGGGTAAAGATGAGCAGCTATGGCTCAAGATAAACTTCGTTCGCTGCTGCGGCAGGTACAAAACGGTACGCTTCCTGTCGATGATGCGCTTGAGCATTTAAAAACCCTCCCTTTTGAGGATCTCGGTTACGCGAAGATCGATCATCACCGGAAAATTCGAAATGGGTTTCCGGAAGTTATTTATTGCGAGGGGAAAACGATTGACCAGATCAAAGGCATTACCGGCGCACTGATGAAAACGGATAACAATATTCTCGGGACGCGGGCGACAAAAGAGATGTTTGAAGCGGTGCGCGAGATTGCGCCCAATGCTGTCTATCATAAATCTGCCCGCTGTATCGTCGTCAATCCGAAGAAAGAAGACTTTCATCCGGAGCGTTACATCGCCGTGGTAACAGCGGGGACCTCCGATATGCCGGTCGCCGAAGAAGCTGCGGTTACGGCAGAAACATTTGGAAATCGTGTGGAACGTCTCTATGATGTGGGAGTAGCCGGCCTTCACCGCCTGCTGGCCCGGCTGGACAAGCTGCGCGGGGCTTATGTTGTCATTGTCGTCGCCGGTATGGAGGGTGCACTTGCCAGTGTTGTCGGCGGCCTGGTTGATCGGCCGGTGCTTGCCGTTCCGACAAGTGTCGGGTACGGTGCCAGTTTTCATGGCATCGCTGCTTTGCTGACGATGTTAAACAGCTGCGCGAGCGGTGTCAGTGTTGTCAATATTGATAATGGCTTTGGCGCGGCGTATACGGCCAGTCTGATTATGAAAGATTGAAAAAGCGGCAGGTGAGAGAATTGAAGACGTTATTTTTTGACTGTTTTTCCGGAATCAGCGGGGACATGCTTTTAGGAACCCTGATTGATCTCGGCGTTGACCCCGAAAGACTGAGCGAAGAACTCAGAAAATTGCATGTGGACGGGTATCAATTGAACTTTACCCAAAAAATGACCAGCGGGATCAGCGGTACCGATGCCGATGTTCAGCTGAGCGACGATTCTTCGCCCGATCAGATGCAGCAGCATGCACACGCACATCACGACCATTCCGCCCATTCACGCAATTTGGAAGATTGTCTTGCGATTATTAACGGGAGCAGCCTGTCTGACCGGGTTAAGTCAGGAGCGGCCGGCACCTTTAAAGAAATTGCCTGTGCCGAAGCGCATGTACACAATAAACCGGTTCAGGAGGTTCACTTTCATGAAATCGGCGCCGTCGACAGTATTGTCGATATTGTCGGCACGTTTATCGGTCTGGAGCTTCTGGGCGTAGAAAAAGTTTTTGCTTCCGTCCTGCACGACGGAAACGGATTTATTAACTGTGCGCACGGGGTGATGCCCGTTCCCGTGCCGGCGGTTGCCCAAATGCTGGCTTCCAGTGAAAGGCGTATTCCATACGTTCAGGAGGATATTCCGACAGAACTGATTACACCGACCGGAATGGCGATTATCAAGACCATTGCCGCCGATTTTGGGAAAATGCCTTTGATGGATATCAAGCGGATTGGCTATGGAACAGGGAAACGGCAGACGGGACGAATGAACGCGCTGCGCGGTATCCTTGGCGAGATGAAGGAAAATGTGCCGGAGAACCCGGTCGATGAGATTATGCTTCTGGAAGCCAATATTGATAATCAGAATGGTGAAATGCTGGGCTATACGATGAACCGGTTGTTTGACGAAGGTGCTCTGGATGTATTTTTCACACCCATTTATATGAAGAAGAACCGGCCTGCAGCGGTGCTGTCTGTACTTGCCAAACCCGAAGATGTTAAGAAAATGACGCAGATAATTTTTGAGGAGACAACGACGCTCGGGGTTCGGACTTTTCCCTGTTCCCGTTATACGATGAACCGGGAATTCAGAACCGTCCAAACAAAATTTGGAAAGGTGCGCGTGAAGCATGCTTTCCTAAAAGAAATAGAAAAGGATGCTCCTGAGTATGAGGACTGTGTCCGTCTGGCCAAAGCGCACGCGCTGCCCCTGCATCAAGTATATGATTCCGTTTATGATGCCTTAAATAACATGAGAGCAAAGATGGAGGATAATCCCAATGAGTAGAAAAATAGTGACGCAGTCCGCAAGGCCTAGTGAAGGCATCTCAAAAATTCTGGTAGCCTGTTTTTCACGTTCCGGCCATATACTGAGCTTGCCGTTCAAATCCACGGAGCGGTTGGCGGTTCCGTTTTCAAAATTGTGCCCGCATTTTCATATCCCAGTGATTATGATGAGATCGTAAAACAGGGAAAACAGGAACAGGACTCAGATTACAGACATCCGCTGGTCGCAAAAGTCGACAATTTCGAGTTCTATGCTGTGTTCTTTGTCGGCTCGCCTATTTGGCGGAGTTCAATCGCTTCGCCGATCAAGACATTTTTATCCCAATACGATTGGACAGGGAAAACAGTTGACCCGTTTAGTACGCATGGGGGTATGGTTCGGGGCAAAGCGTTAAAGATTTTACAGAACTCTGTCCACAATCGCCTATTCTCAAAGGTTTTACAACTAAGGCGAAAAAGTGAAAAATTATCAGACTGGTGCTTCTAATTGGCTGCGTGAGATCGGAATGATAAGATAGGCTGCATTCACCCGTTAAAGGCTATCACCATCAAAGAATATTAATTTTGCGAAGATGTCTATTAGATGATGCGGAAACGGTTTGACATCAGAAGGAAAAATAAAATTCTCTTGATTTTTGTGCCGGATTTCAGGTGTTTTGCAAGGCAATAAGATGGGCAGATAGGGACGATCTATGACAAATAATCCCCCCTTTTTTAATGTTCAGCTTGATCTGGAGTTAACTCAAAATGATAACGTTAATTTTAGAAGCAATATTTAGGTAAGCAATTATAACTGATGGGGGCCAAACCGGAAAAAGGTCTATAAAAAGTGAGTAAAAACACGATGAAGAATATATTATTGCCGGCGATCTATTGTCGATAATCCTTACCCAATGGATTTCATAAATCTGTGCTGTTTTTGCGGCTGGATAAACGTTTTCAATTGTGGATTTGCGGATCATAAGATATTCCGCATATGTATAGTATCTGCAAACGAGCCGGGATCAGCCTGTGTACAGTTCGATCTTCGCTGGGATAAATAAATAGTACGTTACTGGAATACTTAATCTTCCCTTATCGCTCAGCATCGAGTTGACAATCCTATTAAGGTTGGGGCAAAGATTTTCGTTATCGGCAGGGCATGTTAACGTCAAAAAGGAAAAATGATAACATTGGTCGGAAAGGAGCAATAGAATGGGTAGAACTGAATTTTCAAATAAATATCGTGAAAGAATGTTTCCGGGATATAAATCAAAATTTTTAGAAACAGATCCCGAGTTTATCGAACGCTTTGACAACTTCGCCTTTGATGAAGTTGTCAACAGTGACGACCTTGATGACCGGACACGAATGACGGCAGTTCTGGCAACACTTATTGGCGCACAATGTGTGAGTGAGTACAAGGCGATGATGACAGCCGCCTTGAACTTTGGAATCACTCCGGTTGAAATCAAAGAGGTCGTCTATCAGGCGGTGGCCTACCTCGGCATCGGCAGAGTGTTTGATTTTCTGCATGCAACCAATGATGTACTGTCGGCTCAGGGAATTAAGCTGCCGCTTGAAGGACAAGCGACGACAACGGCGGAAAACCGTCTGGAAAAGGGCATTCAGACGCAGGTTGATATCTTTGGACCCCAAATGGCAGAATTTTATAAATCCGGACCGGCTGAATCGCGCCATATGCATCGCTGGCTGGCAGACAACTGTTTCGGAGATTATTATACGCGGAAGGGCCTTGATTATAAGATGCGCGAGATGATTACCTTCTGTTTTCTGTCAGCCCAGGGCGGTTGCGAACCGCAGCTTACCAGCCATGCCGCAGCCAATATGCGTATTGGCAATGACAAGGTATTCCTGATAAAAATCATATCTCAGTGCCTGCCCTTCATTGGCTATCCCAGGAGCCTTAATGCGCTTGGCTGCGTCAACGAAGCGGCGAATCAGATGGAGAAAACAAAGTAAAAACGCAAGACGCAAAAAAATAATGGAGATGGCGGCGATAAACATGAGTGAATCAACGGATTTAAGCAAGGGTGTCATTTTTCCTATCGGAGACAAATTGCCGGAACCATTCAGCAGCAATTTTATTGGTCAGGCTTATTTGAATATGCTGACGACTGCAGGCGTTCCGATCGGCAATGTGACTTTTGAACCGGGATGCCGGAATAACTGGCATATCCATCACAAAGGCGGGCAGATTTTGCTGGTCACCGGCGGCCGGGGTTATTACCAGGAATGGGGAAAAGAAGCGGTGGAACTGCATCCGGGAGATGTGGTCAATATTCCATCGGAAGTGAAACACTGGCATGGAGCGGCGCCCGACAGCTGGTTCTCACATCTGGCCGTCGAGGTTCCTGCAGAAGGGGCTTCCAACGAATGGCTGGAAGCGGTGACGGATCAAATCTATGGAAAATTGAAATAATCGTAAGCAGAGTATATCGTGTCTGTTAAATCCAAATCGGAAGGAAAGATAAAACAGGGTATTAGGAAGATCAAACGAAAAGGGATCTGCAATTTGGGTGAAGGCAAGCGCGATAAGTTAAGGCGGTAAATTTAAGGAGGAGAAACAAGTGGACTATGTGACGTTGAATAATGGAGTCAAGATGCCGATTTTAGGATACGGTGTCTATCAGATCCCGGATCTTGAAGAATGTGAAAGATGCGTTCTCGATGCGATCAGTGTAGGCTACCGTTCGATTGACACGGCACAGGTTTATAGAAATGAAGAGGCTGTAGGACGCGCGATTAAGAAAAGCGGCGTGCCAAGGGAAGAATTGTTCATCACAACCAAGGTCTGGGTTTCTAATGCAGGATATGATAGGGCGAAAGTATCCATTGAAGAATCACTAAAGAAATTGCAGCTGGATTATCTGGATTTATTATTAATTCATCAGCCGTTTAATGATTATTATGGGACCTACCGTGCAATGGAAGAATTTTATAAGGCGGGAAAAATAAGAGCCATCGGCATCAGCAACTTCTATCCGGACAGATATGTTGACCTTGTTCAGTTCAGCGATGTGGTTCCGGCTGTGAATCAGGTGGAAACGCACGTCTTCAATCAGCAGGCCGAAGCTCAGAAATATATGAAGAAGGACGGTACGCAGATTGAATCATGGGGCCCTTTTGCGGAAGGCAGAAACGGGCTGTTTACCAATCCAACATTAAAAGAAATCGGCGAGCATCACAGCAAGTCTATCGCGCAGACTGCCCTGCGCTTCCTGATTCAGAGAGGGATTGTTGTTATTCCGAAATCCACGCATAAAAACAGGATGGAGGAAAACTTCAATGTATTTGATTTTGAACTGACAGCAGAGGAAATGGGAAAAATATCCGGTCTGGATACCGGAAAGACCGCGTTTTTCTCTCATTATGATCCTAAAACTGTAGAGCTTTTGACTGGCCATAAACTATAAGGAATACACCATGATAGCAGGCTTTCTTCGATGAGGAGGCTGTAATGCAGGAAGCAAGAACTCCTGCAAAGTACTTAATAGTATCCTTTTAGGTCTGGGCGCAAGGGTATGACGTTCATCTAATTTGTCGTGAATAAAAAGCAATAAATTCTCGGATATTGTCTGAGAACTTATCGCTTTTTTTATTTTATCTGCTGCTCATAAATGAACGCAAACATGCATGGATAGAGAAACCACACGTTCTTTTTTAAAAATTATTTATAGGCACCAAGCATCTGGCATGTATGCTGCGCCTGTAAAATAATCAGTGTTAACTTTAGCTTTTTACCTATAGGAAATATA
Organism: Sporolactobacillus sp. CQH2019; assembly: GCF_028765345.1. Classification (GTDB taxonomy): domain Bacteria; phylum Bacillota; class Bacilli; order Bacillales; family Sporolactobacillaceae; genus Sporolactobacillus. The sequence goes on along the minus strand of NZ_JARAJZ010000009.1, from coordinate 138,517 downwards.
AGGGTTATGGTCGAGTCTGCTTCTTCAGCTATTTCTTATCCCTCCGGCATGCGTCATTTCAAATTTCCGATTGTTTTTACCATCTAAAACTTTAATAAAATGAAGGTTTCGGCCAATCTGTATTCGGTTCGCTGACACCAAGACTTGTCCGTGAATATAGCCCGCTTTTGTCTTGAATGATATCTATGACTAGTTGGGCGACCGCCTGTCTTGTGACCTACGCGCCAATAAACGGTTCTTCTTTTTGAGTCAGTGAGCAGGCTATATTTCCTTCCTGATTGTAGAGCCACGTGAGACGAAGAAGCGTGTAATCAAGTGCCGAGTCTTCTAATACTTTTGCGGCTGCAGCGTATAAAGATGACGAACTTCCCACCATCCGTTCATTCCATCTGCCGAATGCCCCGGCCACTTCGTGATAAATGCCGAGGACTGAAGCGGCAATGATTCGTTTCACTCCGGCCCGGTTCATTGCTGCAACAATAGACTGCGTTGCTCTCTCGGACCGCATATCATTAACGTACACAATGTCAACGCCTTGCATGGTTTGGACCAATTTATCCGTTTCGTTAAAATCACCGTCGACGAAGATTTCCCGTTTTGATTCTGATACTTTCAAACGCCCGGCTGCATTTCTGGCGTACAAGATCACTTTTGCATCCGTTTGTTTCAGCAGCCCGTCTGTTAACAGTCGGGAAATTTGTCCGGCCGCACCTAGAATTAACACGTTTTTCATCCAGATTCCCCCGCGCATTTTATTTTCAAAAGTCAATCTTTCGATCCATAGACTCCTCTTTTCTTTAAAGGACAAATTCATCTTATCATTTGGATCTGACTCTAAGTCAATAATTTTTCTTTTTCCCGATTAGAAAAACGATCAACAGAGATCATACTCTCAATCATGTGAACGCTTCCCAATCTCAGAGGGGTAATTAAAACAAGCAGTTGACTTAAAGCTAACTCCAGGATATAGTTGAAAATGATCAGAATGAGATCCGCTGATTTTAAGAACCTGTTGCTGAATGTCATCGTCGGAAAATCAGACGAGAATGTGCCGCATTAATCGTTTGCTTAAAATGCATGAAACCAGGTGCCGTATGGCAAAGATAGTCTGTCACGGACAGGAAAAGTTTAAGACAGTTTTTCTAAGAGTAAAAACACAGCACTGTTCAACCATTTTTTTGACAAGTGTCGGAGTGAAATCGTGCCTGTCTGAAGGAATTAGGTGGATGGGGGAAATTAAATGAATATTTCAGAAGTCAGTGAAAAGTATGCCCTTTCTCCGGATACACTCCGTTATTATGAACGAATAGGTCTAATACCCAAGGTTCATCGAACCCCAGGGGGGATACGTGCGTATGAAGAAGGGGATTTAAAATGGGTTGAATTTGTCAAATGCATGCGAAGTGCCGGCCTGTCAATTGAGGTGCTTATTAAATATATAAGACTGTTTGAGCAAGGTGACACGACTTTAAAGAAGCGAAAAGAATTACTTCTTGAACAACGGCACCTGTTAGCAGCTAAAATTCACACGATGCAAGAAACCTTAGCACTGCTGGATCGTAAAATAGAAGGCTATAATGGTGAATTATTAAAAGCCGAACATAAGTTAGCCAAAAAGTAACAGGTTCATTTAAAAATTCAGCGATCTAACAAATGAAGATGAATTAGAAAAATTTTTGAATACCTTCACATTCTCACTAATGTATTTCAGCAGTTCGGGGCTTTTTGCCCCCTCTAAAGAAAGAACATCTTCAAATAAAGTGTATGAAGCACTTACTAATCACAAGATTGACGGCAGCAGGTTTCTTATTTTTTACATTCACGGATTGCCAGTAAGGTTGATTTAAACTTCAGAGACGTAAATCCGAAACTGATAAGCAGAGAGAAAAAGATTGATCCTTTTTTTCTCTGTTTTCTTGTGCGCCCGGCATGGGTAAATAACTAGGCGGTGAAAGTCGCTGCAGGCCTGGCAGCAGGAACTGTGAATCAGAGGCCAGGGTATCCATCGTGAGGTGGAATCTGAAGAAAGCCGGAGACAAATTCCTGAACCCATAAATAAGAATCGGATACTAAGGCTGAACCAGAGTGGATAAGCTTGCAAACAAAAACGAAGTTCGATGCTGCCCGAATTCGGCTCAGTAAATGTTGGCTACTTGGGAAGAAAATTATTGCCCTTATGAGGACACTAAGCGACAAACCCGGATTTGTGCATCACTTATTGAACAGGTCATTAACCCCCGTTTTCTTGAAATTTGGCGATGGAGCTATTCGAAATCTTAAAAATGTTCCACAAGTGCAAAAAACGATCATTGATAAATAACAAAAGGGTCTGAATTGAATCATTCATTAGGGTTTATGAACGGGATTGCCAATAATCGGCCGAATCGAGGGACTCGGAAACGAAGAGCCGCCGCCTGAAATCAATGATTTACTAGGTATTTCGCTTCTGATCAATTTTATTTTTGTCATGTATGATGTAAATATGAATAAAAAAGAGACTGCTGGCAAAATCTACGAGGCTGAAAGGCCGGTTAATCAGTTGACGGAGACACCAACCGCAATTTTTGAGCAGGATCCATGCAGAGCCGTGTGACAAAAGGCCTGTTTCTTGCAAAAAGTGTGCCGTCATTCCAAAAAACAGGAGAACGTGCGATGCATCTTATCAGAGATATTGGCAAGGTATTCAGTGCCAATCTATTAAGTGTTTTAGTCGGGATGGTGACCGGGTTTCTGATTCCGGCCTTCCTGCCGTTAACAGCCTATGCTGAATTGAAAACGTTCACACTTTATGTCAGCTATGTCGGTATCCTGCATTTTGGTTTTATCGACGGCATTTTTGTGAAATATGGCGGCAGACGATACGAAGAAATCGACAAGAATGAGCTGATAAAAGAAAAAACTTTTTTGCTGTTCTTTCAGGCCGGTGTCACCATTCTTTCTTTGCTGATCGGTATTTTATCCCGTGACTGGATTTTTATTGCACTGGCTTTGTCGATTATCCCGATCAATCTGGTGACTTTCTATAAACTGGTTTTTCAAGCCGTCGGCGAATTCACCGCTTATTCCCGGATTATGTATGCTTCTTCCTGGGCGACATTATTCGTTCAACTGGTCATCCTGTTCATTCTCAGGTATCAGACGGCAATGCCCTATGTTGGCGGATGGGTTGTCCTTAATTACATCGTTTATATCGCCTTGGAATGGCGAATGCCGTTAAAAGGAATCAGGCTGGGTTTTGATCTGAAAAAGATCAAAACACTGTTTGCCGTCGGCATTTTCGTCGCACTCGGCAATTTTGCTTTCATCACGTTTTATTCCATCGACCGCTGGTTTGTGAAAGCTTTTTATTCTACTGCAAGCTTTGCATATTACTCATTTGCGATTTCGATCATGCAGACGATTAACATACTGACTACATCATTGACGGCAACTTTTTATCCATATTTGGCTAGATTGAGGGATCATGCACAAATGCAGATATTAAAAACGATGATGCTTATTTTGGGAACACTGCTCTGCGGCAGCTATTTTGTCTTTGAAATCATTGTTAGAGACTTCATTCCGAAATATATACCGGCTTTAAGCATTGTCTCAATCTTATTTGCCGCCATTCCTGCTATGATCATTTTCAATGTCATCTACGTCAATCTATATCAAATCGAGAGGAAGCAAAAGAAGTATTTTCTGGAAATGGCCGCTGTCCTGGCTATTTCCGCTGTTCTCATGCTGACTGCGAGCCGCTTTGTCCATGATTATCGAATCATTTCGTTTATTACCGCCTTTTCGTTTTATCTGTTATTTCTAATTGCGATGAGAGATTTTCGTTATCTTCCTGTCGGTACAAAAGATATTTTGTTTATTTTGAGCTTTCTTGTGGTGTTTGCTGTATGTGTCATCTCGATTCCTCTCTTTTTTAATTTGTTCGCTTTTTATTTGGGTGTTTCTATTTTAAGCGCCGCCGGCTATAAAAAAGAATTATTGCATATAAGACAGACCTTTTTAAATAAAAAAAATAAACAGACCGGCGTGATTTGAAAGCCATTGGGGGATCGGATGTTGAACAAAGTTGCTATAATCATCTTAAATTGGAACAACTACAAGGATACGACGGAATGCCTGCAGTCTGTCGATAAGCTTGATTATAAAGATTTCTGTGTTTTCCTGGTCGACAACCATTCACAGGATCATTCTTTTAGAAAGTTAAAAGAAGACTATGAGCACCGTCAATATAATATGGCGATCATGTTTATTCAGAGCACTGAAAATCTAGGATTTGCCGGCGGAAATAATCTTGCGATTAAACAGGCTTACGATCAAGGTTATTCCTATTTTTGGCTGCTGAATAATGATACGGTCGTTTCACCCGATAGTTTGATCTATTTAGTAGAAGAAATGGATACGGATCCGAATACCGGTATGGCAGGATCGAAAATTTATTATTATGGGACACGGACAATATGGTTTGCCGGCGGGAAAATCAATACCTTCACGGGAAGGGCCAGACATCCGGGCATCGGGGAATCCGATTGCGGGCAGTATGATGTGAGAAGAGAAGTCGATTATATTACCGGATGCAGTCTGCTTGTCCGCAGAGAAGTAATTGACTCGGTTGGTTTAATGAAAAAAAAATACTTCTTATATTTTGAAGAGGCCGAATGGAATTTAAGGGCAAGGAATGGCGGATGGAAAATGATTTACAGGCCGGAATCGGTTATTTTTCATAAAGTTTCCATATCTACCGGCGGAGAAAAAAAACAGGCACCGTTTGTCGCGTTCTATGAGATACGAAACGCTTATTGGATGATTAAGGAGACCCAGCAGAACAGAATAAAAATATGTGTTTCTTTTCTTTACAAATACTATCAGGCGCTTAGAAAAATCATGGATATTTATCGATTTAAACAAGATAAAAAGATAATCAGAATTAAATACATTATTAAAGGCCTACTGAATTAGTGATAAAAGTCACGCACTGCTAACTGCCATCCATTTGTGAATGATTGCTTTTTTCTTATCGAAATTGCTTCCCTTTCCTGATGCGAAAAGGTTCCTGTCTTTTATACAGCATTCCATCTTTTTGCCCATTAAGAGAGAAAATGAGACTGATGATTCATATTACGGTTTTATTGCCCAAAAAGGAAAAATATGATTTAGAATAGAGGATGAAAATTTTGGATAGATAAAAAGCTATCCGGAGAGATAGGGGAGATGATGGATATGAAATTTTAGCAGGTCAATGATCCCGGAAAATGAAAACAACGAGGATGCTATCACTGTGGAACATCTGCTTTTAAAAGAAAAAATGGCTAAATGTGTTCTAATACTCTTATTAAGCCTCCTGATAGGGACTTTAAGTGCTTTTTTTCCATTCAGGCTCTTGCTGTTTCTTTTCGCCGTACTCATAATAACGGTGTTTATCAGTTGGGGAAATGATAACAAATTCGTTTATGCGTTAGCCATCATGATCGTTTTTCAAAATTTTATCGCCATCATTTTCTCGGGGATGGGTCAATCGTTTTTTGTCACGGTCGTTATATCGCTGAAGGAATTGTTTGTCTATGGCTGCATCGTCTTTTTTTTCCTTTTTAGAAACGGCGCTGAACTAAAAACATTTCGTTTGGTCAATTGGGCCGCTTATGCTTATATCTTTTTGATTATTGCCTATTTTCTGTTTCTCAACGGCATTCCGTTATTTACGAAAAGCGTTTCGGGACGGCAATTGATCACTCCGGCGGCTCTCTATTTATTCGGCTTCTACGTCAAATCTAAACAGGAAAGAATAATGCCTTATTATCTGCGGATCGCAGCCGTTGTCGTCATTTTTGGTTTAATCGAGACTTTCCTGTTGGGCGATCAGTTCTGGATAAAGCTGGGGATTCAGCGTTATATGGATGATAAGGGAATGACTTTGTGGGCATTCGGCAACAACGGGCTGCCCGGAAATTTTTACTCGTTTGATTTTTCCGGGTTTATTGGAACGGATCTGCGGCGAATGGTGTCGTTCATTGCTGATCCGACGCTTCTCGGCCAGTTTCTCGTCCTGCCGGTTCTGTACAGTGTACTTGCAAAAGACCGGTTTAAGAATAAGAGAAAGCGACTGATGTACAGTCTTCTTTTATCAACAGGGATGCTGCTGACTTTATCTAAAGGGGCGCTGATATCGACGGCGATTGGCGTACTGGTCTATTTGCTTTTGAAAAAAAATCGATTCAGTCAGTTGATCGGTATGGCAATGGGCTATATTGTTATTTTCTTTCTCGTAATTATTCTGGCAAATTATCAGAAATTTTCTTCGCTGCCGGCACATCTGAACGGACTTACCAGCAATTTGTTAACGGTCGTAAAATTTCCGTTTGGACTCGGCTTAGGGAAAAGCGGCAATTTTGCCAGTCTCTATAACACGAATGGCTCCGCGGATACGACGAGTGCCGGAGAGAGTTTTATCGGCGCGATGCTGGGTCAAATCGGCATCGTCGGAACCCTTTTGTTTTTTGTTTTCATTGCAGCCGTTCTTTCGGCACTCGTAAAAAGATACTGTTTGAGCCAAAACAGTGATTTTTTAATCTTGGCGAGTGCTCTGGCGGGAACGGTGGCTGCTTCGTTTCTAAGCGAGTCGGCGATTAGTTTCATTTCCGCAGGACTGATTTTTACCATTTCCGGCATTTACTTATCAAATGAAAGTCATGATCAGGGAAGTGAAACATGAATGAAGATTTTATTTCTGAATAATTTGTTGCCTTACCCATTGGACAACGGCGGAAAGATCAAAACCTATAACACCTTAAAAGCCTTGTCCCGCCATCATCAGGTGGACTTGCTGGCCTTTGTTAACAGCAAAAATGAAAGGGCATACATAAGACATTTAAGTGCTGTTAGCCGTCAAATCGATGTTGTCTGCAAGACGGTGATCAAAGATACATCAAAATTAGCGTTTGTCAAAGACTATCTATTCAGCACGTTCTCTTCCTTGCCTTATGTGGTGAAAAAATTTTATACAAATGAGATGAAGAATAAAATTGTCCGTTTTCAGCGGGAAAATCAATATGATTTGATCTATGTCAATCATTTATCAATGATGGCCTATCATAACTGCTTTGAGACAAAAGTAGTACTCGATCAGCAAAATGTTGAATCCCTGATTTTCGGCAGATTTATCGCGCAAACGAAGAATCCGCTAAAAAAGGGACTCGGTTATATCGAATTTATCAAACTGAAAAAATTTGAAAAGGACATGCTTCGCCGGGCTGACCGTATTATTGCCCTGAGCGAAGCCGACAAACAGGCTTTCACCCGCATGCTGGGCCGCGATAAAAAAGAGATCGCAGTTATCAGTATTCATATTGATGAAAAAATGTTGCAGTTCAGTCCTCCCGAGCAGAATAAAATCCGTTTGCTGTTCATGGGGACGATGAGCTGGTATCCGAATAAAAACGGAATGCTCTGGTTTCTGGAAAACTGCCTTCCAAGGCTCGATCCGAAAAAATATCATCTTTACATTTGCGGAGCCCATCCGCCGAAAGAATTAACGGCCTACCAAAATAAGCAAAATGTGACGGTCACGGGATATGTGAAAGATATGAATGATTACATCCGAAAATGCGATATCGGCATTGTCCCTTTATTTATCGGCAGCGGCCAGAGAGTGAAGATCATTGAATCATTCGCCAAAGGTCTGCCCGTGATTTCAACTGCTGTCGGCGCAGAGGGGCTGGTGACGGATGAAGACAATATCTTGATCGCGGACAGTGGGGAAGAATTTCTGGATGCGATCAAAACGTTATCCGAACGTCCGGATCTCAGGGAAAAAATAAAAATGAATGCCAGGTTGACGTATGAAAACTATTATTCGAATGCCAGTTTGAGCGAGAAACTGGACAGGGCGCTGCCGGAGCATGCGGCTATGCAGTCTGGTCAAAAGGTCCTATGATCACGGCAAAAACTGACCATTCGGCGGATAAAAGCCGAATTCAGTGCTTTAAGAATCTGACGGGGACGGGTGCCCTCTGCGTTCAGCAAGGAAGTCTGTATGCGAATAAGAGCGGCGAAGCCTTTTACTGATAGAATGCGGTTTTGATTTAAGAAAGTTCAATCTTTGCGGGACAATAAAATCGGGACATGAATATGCAGGCTGTTTCTTTGCTCTTGTAAACAGAATACACGGAAAACAGGCCGGCAGAGTGCCTATATTTTACCAAATTGGTATAATATTTATTCCTGCTCTATAAGGGGTTAATCCAATAGGACCGGGGAATTGACCTTGATTTTCAACTCCCATACGTGAGTCACTGACTATAAATTTGTGAAAAAGGGGTAATGCAGATGAGATCAGCGCTAGTTACCGGCATTACGGGTCAAGACGGCGCTTACCTGGCAAAATTTCTGCTTGAAAAAGGGTATAAGGTCTACGGCCTGATTGCCAGAAGGAGCACAGATACGAAATGGAGATTAAGAGAACTGCAAATACTTGATCAGGTCGATTTGATTGAGGGCGACATGACCGATGTAATGTCACTGATTCGCACATTGAAATTGGCCGCTCCGACTGAAGTATATAATCTGGCCTCGCAGAGTTTTGTCGGCACATCCTGGCAGCAGCCGATTCTGACTGCTCAGGTGACTGGCGTCGGCGTCCTGAATATCCTTGAAGCGATCAGATGGGTTGATCCGTCGATCAGATTCTATCAGGCTTCGACTAGCGAGATGTTCGGGCTTGTTCAAGAATCGAGGCAATCTGAAAAAACACCGTTTCATCCCAGAAGCCCTTATGGTGTGGCCAAGATGTACGGTTATTGGATCACTGTAAATTATAGGGAGAGTTTCGGCATTCATGCGTCCAACGGCATTCTGTTTAATCATGAGTCGCCGCTTCGGGGAATTGAATTTGTCACCCGAAAAGTGACAAACGGCGCCGCAAGAATTAAACTCGGCCTTCAAAATGAACTGAGGCTTGGCAACATTGAAGCAAAGCGGGACTGGGGTTTTGCCGGAGACTATGTTGCGGCAATGTGGCTGATGCTTCAGCAGGATCAGCCGGATGATTTTGTCGTGGCTACGGGAAAAGCAGCTACTGTCAGAGAAATGTGCCGGATCGCTTTTGATAAAGTGGGGTTAAATTATGAGAATTATGTCACAGTTGATCCTAAATTTTATCGGCCGGCGGAAGTTGAAGTGCTATTGGGAAATCCGAAGAAAGCGTGCAAAAAATTAGGCTGGCAAGCGAAAACCTCACTGGAAGAACTTATTGGGATGATGGTGGATGCCGATTTAGAAAGAGTGGCCAAAGGAATGCAGCAAAGCCGTGTTCTGCAATGAAAGTGCTGATAACAGGAGCAAGAGGCTTTGTCGCCCGGCATTTAACAAGAAAATTGGCCCGGGATGGCTATGACGTCTATTTGACGACTCATTCCGGCATAAAAAGCAATAAAGTGAATACTGTTTTCCCGATGGATGTAAAAGATGTGATGAGCGTTCATTACGTGCTGAGTGCGGTCCGTCCCGATGCGATCATTCATTTGGCGGCTCAAAGCAATATATATGATGCCTGGCAGAAACCCACGGAGACAATGGAGATTAATTCCATCGGGACTCTGCATCTCATTCAATCGATTCTTGAGGAGGACCTACGCTGCAAATTGATTATCGTCGGCTCCGGTGAAGAATATGGGGCAGCCGCAAAGACGCATCGCCTGTTGACAGAAGAAAGCCCGTGTTATCCGCAGAATCCTTATGCCGTAAGCAAATTTGCCGCCAGTCAGCTATCGGTTCAGCTTTCACAAAAAAATGATTTAAATGTGGTTTATCTGCGGCCATTCAATCATTTTGGGCCGGGTCAGCGAAAGGGTTTTGTTATCAGTGACTTTTGCTCGCAAGTGGCTTTAATCGAGCAGGGATTAATCAAACCGATCATCAAGGTCGGAGATATTTCGACTTATCGCGACTTTTTGCCGATTGATGATATCGTTGCTGCTTACGAACGGGCGGTCAGCGAAAACATTCCGGCCGGCATCTATAATATCTCATCGGGGAATCCCATATCGATAAACTATCTTTTACATAAAATCCTGGCCTTTTCCGCGATGACCATTCATATTGCCAGAGATGAAAAACGATTCCGGCCGGCAGAAGTCAAGTCATTTGCCGGCGACGGGAGCAAGTTTCAGAAGGCTGCCGGCTGGTTGCCTCGCTATGATATCGACGGCTGTTTATTAACAACTCTCAACTGGTGGAGGAGTAAGGCAAGCCGACGCCCTGCTGATTTGTCTGCGATTTCTTCAAAAACTTCGGGTTCCCGTCAAAGTTAAATGGCTGCAGCAAAGTGAATAGTCAAAGCTCAAAAGAGGTGTCGATGCTTCTTTTGGGCTTTTTTAATGCGAACTTAAGTTTTCGTTATTTAAAAAAGCAAACTGAAGATAGGTGCCTTTCTTCCCTCTTTTTTTGCTTGACAATTTGTCGGCAAATCTTTGGGCTTTACGTATGAAACATTGATAAGCAGGCTTTCCTATCTATGGAATAGGTAAAAGTTTTTAAAAAAATGTACGGCTCTATTCGCATTTTCTGTGATTTTTTTAACATATTATCTATTATTTTTATAAAAATTTCCAAAAGTTAATACCATTCGCCTAAAATGGAAACATTAATTGTAATTAAATTACCAATTGGGACTTAGTGTTTACGACAGTTGAATGTTGAAAGCGCTTTTTTTGAATGATATTCTAAAAACGTAATAGATGTCACACATTGGTAATACATGATTTAGAGAAAAGGAGGCAAGAAAATGTTATTGAGCACATTAGGCGTCGTTCTTTATCAATTGTTGGCAAAGCTTGAATCCCTTCTCTAAAATTGCTGAAAGTTCATTACTTATTTTAAGTTACTTATCTATTTTACATCGGTAAATAAAAAAAAGAAAGAGGTCGGATTCAAATGTTATTGAGCACTCTAGGCGTTATTCTTTACCAAGTATTGGCGAAACTCGAATCTCTTCTGTGATTCGTTTGGTTAAAAGGTTCCTTGTCTGGTTTCATAGATAGAGAAAAATGGGTGTTAGGAGTTTTTCCTTCCTATGGTGACTCTCTCCTGACACTCATTTTTTTTAATTAAGGCACTGTTACTTTAAATCAGAGGGTCTGCAGCGGCGGGCTTCCATCCTGAAATATCATCGGCCACTGTGTGAAGAACGGTATGGCCTTTCATCTTCTAAAAAACGTTTTTGCCGGTCTTAAGGAGGAACAGACATCTTGATTTCAATTAAAAATCTGCAAAAGCATTACACTTTAAACAAAAAAAGTATCCCAATATTAAAAGACATTAATATTACATTAGTTCCCGGAGAGATGACCTGCCTGACCGGCGAATCGGGCTGCGGGAAATCCACACTTTTTAATATTCTTGGCGGGCTTGACGATTACGACGGGGGAGAATATCTCTTTAATGAAAAAGATGTCAAAAGTTTCTCTGAAAAGGATTGGTCGAGCTTCAGAGCGAAAAATATAGGGTTCATCTTTCAAAGTTTCAGCTTGATTCCGCACCTTTCAGCTTTAAAAAATGTTGAAATCAGTATGACCTCAAACAAAATACCTAAAAGCGAGCGGGGAAAAAGAGCGAAAGCGTTATTGGACAGCGTGGGGTTAAAGAACCGATATGATTACATACTCAGTCAATTAAGCGGCGGAAAAAAGCAAAGAGTGGCAATCGCCAGAGCCCTGGCCAACGACCCGGATATTATGCTGGCGGATGAGCCGACCGGAACGCTGGATTCCAAGAGTTCAAAGCAAGTGATGGCGATTCTCAAGTCAATCGCAGAACGAGGCAAAATTGTATTGGTTGTCACCCATTCTTCCGAGCTGTCCCAGTTGGGGGATAAGGTTATTGAAATGAAAGACGGCAAGATTGAATGTGTCCGGCGTGCCGCCGGATAAAAAAAGACAGCGGTCAGGGTGCAGTAACCCGGCTGAAAGACAGCCGACGACATATAAACGGTTCTTAAAAGTAGGAGCAAGAAATGGAGAAATTTTCTTACCTCATGGGCGCGCCGACAGCCATCTTTGAGATTGCGATCATCGCTGCGCCGCATAATAAAGCATCCAGCATGATACAGGATGAATTTTCCGGACGAAAAGCTACTGCACACATATAAGGTTCTGAGTGATGGAGTAAGAAAGCTTTTTAATAAGCTGAAAAATCTATCCGCCATTCAGACAGTCTAGCTGCCCAATTCCGTTCCAATCGGTATAAGGGACATGCAGCGATTGAGACGGAGGATCCTTTTTCCCTCCAAATGAATAAGCACGGCAGCTATTTTATCGAAAACAGTCATGATCCTGTGTAAGGCCGGATGCTGCTGGAATCGGGAGAATCGGAATCTTGAAATCACGCAACGCTTTATAACGATTTTCTGAAAGAGCCATGTCGTCGATCGTCCAGACGCCGATGGGCGCACTGTTTACCGCAGCAGCCGGCATTAGCAATCATAGGGCGGCCGAGGACATTATTGTATTATTTCAACTGAGTTTTCTGCATTATCTGTTTGATCATTATTAAGCGGTTTATTAGAAATGATTGTCTCGCTGGTATCGGCTTCTCCGCCGCTAAGCGGCAAGCCGCTGGGACTTTGAGAAACCCGAAATTTATTTGCGAACGGTTCAGTCCCCGCGGTCAATGACCGAAGCCCGCGGATAAGCCTTTCTGCGTTCACGACGGGACTTTTGACATCGAAGCGGTCAAGAAAAGCCGGTCAAGCGACGGATAACAGCCGATTTTTGTGAAATGAACGGTTTCAAGAATCAAAAATAACTATACGGCTATTTTTAATTAAAGGTGCAAACATGAAAAAAATCGCGATGTTTTCGATTGAAATTGACAATGTCGGCTTAGAAGAGGCTGCAGAATATGTGATTGAAATGGGTACTAATAAAAATTCCTATGATTATGTCGTCACACCCAATGTTGATCATATTATGAGGCTTCAGACTGACGATGAGTTTAAAAAAGTCTATGATCATGCAGCACTTATCCTGGCTGACGGGCAGCCGATAGTTTGGGGGTCTAAATTGCTGGGACAGCCGTTGAAAGAGAGAGTATCCGGTTCCGATCTCTTTCCGCTTGTTTGCAAAGCTTCTGTTTCACGACAGGTAAAGCTGTTCTTTTTAGGAGCGCGCGAGGGTGTTGCCCGAAAGGCGGCCGACAATTTGTCAAAAAAATTCGGCCCGCTGAATATCGTCGGCATTTATTCACCGCCGCTGGGGTTTGAAAGGGATGACAGAGAAACCCGAAAAATTATTAAAATGATCAATGCAGCATCACCGGACATTCTGTTTGTCGGCGTCGGAACCCCGAAACAGGAAAAGTGGATTTTTAATAATCTGCGTCAACTCAAGGTTCCGGTTTCTTTAGGAATCGGTGCTTCTTTTGATTTTGAAGCCGGAATTTTTAAAAGAGCTCCGCACCTTCTGCAGCGGACTGGATTGGAATGGTTCTGGCGGTTTGTTCATGAGCCGCGAAGACTGTTCAGGCGATATTTAATGACTGATACTCGATTTCTTTTTCTGATCCTCGATGAACTGAAAAAAAAGAACTCCCGGCAGAAGCTGAAACGGGCTGGCCGGAAACCGCGTTCCAGGAAGGGTGATCGCGGTCTGGGATCTTAAGAACCGAGAAGCGTCCCGTCATATTTAAGCAGGCGGGAATCGGGGAAAGTGAGCCGCCTTTTTAGAACCTGAGGACCGGGACTGAATGCCGAACGAGTGCGTTCCATTTCGGACAAGGAAGGAGAAAGAGAAAGATCCTCTTCCCCTTTCTTCAGGCCGAATAGCGGAATCGTTTTCATTCTGCCCGGATTAGATAAAATGGAAATCAGCCCGAATCGGAGGATGCAAGTTATGATTCGTTTATCAAAATATCTGCTGCCCTATCGCTGGCCGATTGTTTTTTCACTCGTTTTTGTCTTTTTAGAATCTCTTGCCGATCTGTTTTTGCCGACTATCATGGCGGAAATTGTTGACACGGGTATTGTCAAAAAGGATTTGCCTTACATTTGGAAGTTGGGAATCGTCATGCTGCTTGTGACGCTTTTGGCCGGAGGATTTACTTTGACGGCTAATTATTTGGCTTCAAAGGCGGCGGCCGGTTTTGGCCGCGACGTCCGCAACCGATTATTTGCGCGCGTGGAAGCTTTCCCGCTGCAGGCATTCGATCAAGTCGGTACGGCTTCCCTGATTACGCGGACGACAAATGATGTTGCCCAAGTTGAACAAGTCTGTATGATGATTCTTAAAATGATAGCTACGGCGCCATTGATGTGTATCGGCGGGTTGATCATGGCGGTTTATAAAGATGCCCGGTTATCCCTTGTCCTTGCTGTGGTGCTGCCGCTTATTTTCCTTTCTATCCTGGTCCTTGCCAAAAAGGGGCTGCCGTTATTTAAACAAATTCAGGTGAAAACGGATCGACTGAATCTGATTCTTCGCGAAATATTGACGGGGATCCGCGTTATTCGTTCTTTCAATCAGACGAAACACGAACTTGGCCGCTTCAATCGGGCCAATCGTGAAATAACACAGACCGCGATTCGCGTGAATCAAATCATGGCGGCGGCCGTACCGCTGATCATGCTGATTATGAATCTAGCGCTTATTGCGATTGTCTGGTTCGGAAGCATGCGTATCGACGTTGGCGCCATTCAGGTCGGCGATCTGATGGCCTTTATACAATATGCGATGCTGATCATGGTTTCCATTCTGATGGGCGCGATGCTCTTTATCATGATTCCGAGAGCCCAGATTTCTGCCGCGCGGATCAATGAGGTGCTGGATATCCGAACCGCTGCCGATAATAACGGGGCAAGGGTTCATCTTTCGCCGGCAGACAGTGAACCGGGCATCGTGTTCAAAGATGTAACACACTATTATCCCGGTGCTGAAAAGCCGGCCCTCTCCCATTTGTCATTTGCAGCTCGCCCGGGAGAAACGACGGCAGTTATAGGCGGCACAGGAGCGGGGAAATCAACGTTGCTGAATCTTATCTTGAGATTTTATGAACCTGAAAGCGGAAATATTCTTTTCAACGGCGTCGATATCAGGAAACTCTCTCTGAAAAGATTGCGCGGCATGGTCGGCTACGTACCCCAGAAAACCGGACTGTTCACCGGTACGGTGGCTGAAAATGTCCGGTATGGAGATGAACAAGCGACGGATCAGAAAGTCTGGCAGGCAATCCGCCTGGCCCAGGCTGAAAATTTTGTCAGGAAGATGGCAGGCGGCTGCGATTCGTTGATCAGTCAGGGCGGAAAAAATCTTTCGGGCGGACAGAAACAGCGACTGGCGATCGCCCGTGCACTGCTCAGGAAACCGGCCGTTTATCTGCTGGATGATTGTTTCTCGGCACTGGATTATAAAACAGATATGGAATTGAGAGCAGAATTGAAAAAAATAACAAATTCTGCAATAGTGATCGTCGCTGCTCAGCGGATCAGCACCATCGTCCATGCTGATCAAATTATCGTTTTAAATGAAGGAAAAACAGCGGGCATCGGCACGCATCAGGAACTTATGGCATCCTGCCCGGTCTACCGGGAAATTGTCGCTTCGCAAATGGACAGGGAGGAAACGTTATGAGCGGAAAATATTCTCACAGCAAGGTGCAGAAGCCGAAACCGGCGCCGCCGCAATTGGTGCAAAAACCCAAGAATTTTAAAGGGACGTTTAAAAGACTCCTGACTTATCTGCGGCCGCATAGGAAAGTACTGGCGACTGTTTTTGCCATGGCAGTTATAAGTACGCTTTTCACGGTTATTGCACCGATGCTGATGGGGAATATTACTACAGAACTTTTTAGAAGCATGATGAGACGAATCAGGGGCCTTTCGGGAGCGCATCCCGATTTCCGCTATATCGGCCGGATAGTACTGATATTGCTGGCTTTGTACGTACTCAGTTCATTATTTACTTATATCATGCAATATCTGATGAGCGGCATTTCGCAAAAGATCGTTTATATTCTTCGCCGCCAGGTCGGCGAAAAATTGGATCGGCTTCCGGTGAAATACTTTGACTCTCATCCTTATGGCGACGTCCTCAGCCGGGTGGTCAACGATTCAAAAAACATCAGCAACACGCTGCAGCAAAGCCTCACAGCATCAATCACGGCCATCGTCACTTTTCTTGGCGTGATCACGATGATGTTAATGATCAGCCCGCTGCTGACAGCGGTTCTGCTGTTGACCATTCCGCTGAGCCTTGTCGGCATACTATTGATTGCCAGGCCTTCTCAGCGATATTTTAAGCAGCAGCAGGAGAACATCGGCTGGCTCAACGGATACGTCGAAGAGATGTTTACCGGGCATTTGATTATCAAAGCCTTCGGTCATGAATCCCAATCGATACGGACGTTCAGAGCGATTAACGATCGTTTATACGATTCGGCCTGGAGAGCGCAGTTTCTTTCGGGGATGATGATGCCGCTGATGACGTTTGTCGGCAATATCGGTTATGTGCTGATCGCAATTTTCGGCGGCATTCTTGTCGCCGGCCGTACGATTGCTATTGGCAATATACAGGCGTTTATTCAGTATACGAGCCAGTTCGGCCAGCCTTTAATCCAAATTGCCAATATCTCGAATATTATCCAGTCTACAATCGCTTCTGCCGAGCGCCTTTTCGAGATCCTCGATGAGACCGAAGAAGCAGGCGACCATCGGCGCACGGAAGTCATTACTGATCCCAGGGGCCGTGTCTGCTTCGAACATCTCACTTTCAGATATAAAGCGGATCAGCCGCTGATCGAAGACATAAACCTTGATGTCCGGCCGGGTCAGTCGGTAGCGATTGTCGGTCCGACAGGTGCGGGAAAAACAACAATTGTCAACTTGCTGATGCGGTTTTATGCATGCGACCGGGGAAGGATAACGATCGACGGCGCCGACATCAATGAACTGAAGAGGGAAAACCTGTATCGCCTGTTCGGCATGGTCCTTCAGGATACATGGCTGTTTCAGGGGACCATTCGGGACAACATTGCGTACGGACGAGAAGGGGCGACGGAGCAGGAAATCATCGGTGCAGCCAGAGCTGTTCACGCCGATCATTTCATCCGTACTCTTCCCGCCGGTTATGACACAGTACTGAATGAGGAAAAAACTAATCTTTCGGAAGGGGAAAAACAACTTCTGACTATTGCCCGGGCGGTATTGGCCGATGCCGCGATACTGATTCTTGATGAGGCAACGAGCAGCGTGGACACGCGGACCGAGCTGCATCTTCAAAAAGCGACGAAGGCGTTGATGAAAAATCGGACCAGCTTTATCATTGCCCACCGTTTATCGACGATCCGTGAAGCCGATCTCATTCTTGTTGTCGATCACGGCCGGATCATTGAACGGGGAACGCACAAAACGCTGCTGGAAAAAGGCGGGTTTTATGCCGAACTCTTTAACAGCCAGTTTACCGGGGAGGATGGGGAACAAATGAGTATTCAACCCTCATACTCATAAAAGCTGATTTGGGTTTTTCTTAAATGCCATCCTTGCGACGGGGGTCCTGCCCTGCGAATGAAAGGGATGATTGCTTTCCGTTTTCTTCCGCCCACCACTAAGGTCAGTTCGACAAGGCAGGCGGTCAAAGTCTCATGTACGAAGGCATCGGGCAGTTGAAACAAGCTTTTTATCAAAATGGAGACAAAATTAATGAAGCATTTTTAGATAAAGCGTTGGTCGGGAAAGGACGCGGTCATAAAGGAACGGGCGGAATAAATTTCGTTTCATTTATATACGGATTGTTTGATCATCCAGGTACAGATTTCGGATGCGGCTCGATGGAGGCATGAACACATAGACTGAAAAAAATTCACGAAAAATACGTTTTATTAGATAAAAAAAGATTTACAGATTTATTGTTACCCTGAGTGATATTCTGCGGATTAATTAATTCATGGACAGTTATAAAAAGATTACTATCTGAATGGCCACGGTCTGCATGCTTTTTTAAGAAAAATCGGATCAAGCCGTTTGAAGGAAGAAGCGATAAGGATAGGGTAGGTTACCTATTTAGCGGCGGTGTGAGTTTTCAGAACTTAACCTTTGGAATATCTGATCATCTGCACCAGTGCAGTCATTCATTTTTCTATGGTTATGGTCAGCCCGGTTCTGCTGCTTATCATGTCTCCACGCTGCCGTCCGGCTCCGGCTTATCAGGGCTCTCTATCTAAGATCAGGCAACGGCAGCCTCGAGAATTTGATTTTTCTTATAGAGATTCCATCCTTATTTATTCAGCAGGTAATAGAACCTTGCGATAAACGATTTTGCGATCATGCAGACAGCGAGAACAATCAGAGCTGTCCGCGGATCTCCTACCCATGGCAGCTCCCATTTAAATATCTGCGATAAAACTGCGATTGCGGCGACTGTACCCAATAAATAGCCCAGAATGGACAGCGGGGTGTGCCGGTGCTGCAGATATGAATTTACTGACGCCTAGCATACAGAGCAGCAAGCCGATGATGCCGAGGGTAATCGCGGCAGCCCGCGGGCCTGCAAGAAAAAGATCCTGATTCCGGATAAACCGGACCATACCAGTAACCCGACAATAAGGGTCATGAAAATCAAAATGGACAGATCTCTCATTTTACAGCCGCCCTTATGCGATTCAGATTTTAATCCGATTTATTATTACATGCCCCTTCAGCCATGTCGAGATCACATTTAACTGCAAATACATCACCTCTGAATCCACTTCTGAAGGCGAGTCGATTTCATGGTAAATGGATGAAGCACTGATTCAGTCTCTGGTTTCTCGCGCAGCGACAGAATCTGTACCAGGAGACCATATCCCGTCCAGTTTGACCGCGATGCCTGCTTTGTTCAACATTTTTTTATAGTCCAGAAGATCCTCCCCATGCAGTTGAGCAACATCTTTCAACATATATTCTCGGCCAAGCTGATCATATTTTTTGAGACCGAATTGATGAAAGGGCAGCAATTCAACCTTTTTTATTCCCACCTTATTAAATAGCTCGCCAAAATGAATGGCATCGCCCAATGTATCGTTAAATTGCGGAATGACAGGGATTCTGACCAAAAGATCCTTTCCGGCCTTTACAGCAGTCTGCAGATTCTGAAGAATTAATTCATTATTAACACCTGTTCCCTCATGATGTTTCTGACTGTTCCACTGTTTGACATCAAAAAACATAAAGTTCATGTATTTAATGAATTCTTTAAACAAACTTGGTGCCGTATAACCGGTTGTTTCACAGGCGAGATGAATTCCTTCATTCTTGATCGCCTTAGCAAGTTCAATTGCGAACCTTGCCTGATTGAGGACCTCTCCGCCGGAAAAGGTGACACCGCCTCCGGATTCTTCATAAAAATCACGATCCTGCCTGATCACTTTCATAATTTCCGAGACACTCATATATTCTCCGACCGTTGTAAAACCCCCGTGCGTATCGTCGCGCATTTGTTCAGGCCGGGCTCTCTGAGATTCAGGATTCGAACACCAAGCACATCTCAGCGGGCATCCCTTAAAAAAAACAACGGTACGTATACCCTCTCCATCATTGATACTGAACTTCTGAATATTAAAAATGAGTCCCTTTAAGTCTTTTTTTTCGTTGTGAAATGTGTGATTCAGCTTATTTTCAGAAAACGTTTCCATTCTTAAAACCTCACTTCTGTTAATACACTATTTTTCTTTTATAATTATATCATGGTTATTACGCTTGAAATATGTATAAGTTGTGAAAGAAACTAAACTGAAGAATATTGTCTCTTCAGTATAATAATGCGGTGCGGGAAGGGGGACAATGATTTTGAACCTTGAATGTCACGTGAAAATGATTTGTGAAACATCGTTAATGATCGGACAAAATAGATGGTAAATGCGCCGGCCGAATTGTTGAATGTATCAAAAGTGATCGTCAGGAAAGACTTAGACCGGCTGAAATCGAGGGGCTGCTTCAGAGAAAACACGGCTATGCAATAATGAATCATGCCGACGATATGGCTACAGATCGGCAAAAATTACGATGTAAAAAAAGAATCGCCTGATCGGCTGCTAAATCGGTCCATGATAATGAAACAATCCAAGTCCTGGACCTTGCCGGCTGAGAAAATCGCCATGACAAAACAGGTTATAATACCCATTAAAAATTCTTTTTTATCACTCTCTGTATAAAAAAATATAAAGGCATCCATTCAGTTGTTTCCGGAGGAATTTATCAAAATGATTCATAAGTGACCGTCGGTCTGGCTGCGAAACAAAATTCACGTGGCTTTTTTGCCGGAACGGACGGTTTTGATAAAAAAACCGGTTTCTTTGAGAATGACATGATGAGCGCCGAAAGGGTGCAGACGATGGCTTTGTCCAGTTAGAAAATAGTGATTCTTACGGATTCAAGCAAGCCTTATGAAAGAAGCCCGGTTGAACCATTTAACCTGGATGAAGTCCAGGAGATCTATACTGACAGCAGGCTGGATTCAGACACAGGCCAGCTTATGACAGATAGCGGGTGATCGTTTACATTCAGCTGCATAAGCAAATATGCACAAATGACCATTTTCAGGGATATTAGAGAGAATCGGCGGATAAGCATTGATCACGTTTACATTAGATGCTATTATGGTTTCGTAAGAAAGAATAAGTAAATTCAAAAGCAATATAGGGGAGGCTTCATAATGACGGCAGAATCAGCGGCTAAAACAACGGCTTCAGGAAAAAAGTCGCATTTTGGACAATTGACACCGAAAATGAAACATTATCGGGACACAATTCTTGATGCCAAGCCTTACATTGATGCTGAACGGGCTATTTTGGTTACACAAAGTTATACAGAACATGCAGATGAACAGCTTGACATGAAACGTGCTTATATGCTGGAAAATATTCTGGAGCATATGTCGATCTACATTGAGAATGATACCCTGCTTGCCGGAAATCAGGCCCGGTCCAATCGCTGGGCGCCGGTCTATCCGGAATACTCCATGAACTGGGTTATTGATGAACTGGACACTTTTGAAAAACGTCCCGGCGATATTTTTTATATCACCGAAGAGACAAAAAAGCAGTTGAGAGAAATCGCTCCTTTCTGGCAGCATAACACGCTTGAAGATCGCGGACTCGCTGCTTTTCCGGCACAGAGCCGAGTTTTTTACGATTTAGGAATTATCGGTGCTGATGGAAATATTACTTCAGGTGACGGGCATATTGCTGTAGATTACAAAAATGTGATTAACTACGGTTTGAAGTCATTTGAAAAACGCGTTATAGATGCAAAGAGCAAATTGGATTTGACCGATATTGAAGATCAAAAGAAGCTCTATTTTTATGAAGCAAGCCTTAGAGTAATGAAGGCGATGAAGGATTTTGCTAAACGTTATGCTGATCTGGCTGCCAAAAGAGCGGAAGAAGAAAAGAATCTGGAAAGAAAAGCTGAATTATTGAAAATGTCCCGCATTCTAAATAAGGTTCCTTACGAACCGGCAGAGACTTTTTATGAGGCCGTTCAGTCTGTCTGGCTGGTTCACTTGGTTCTCCAAATAGAATCTAATGGTCATTCAGTTTCTTACGGGCGAATGGATCAGTATCTGTATCCTTTCTACCAGCGCGATCTTGACAAAGCACGGATCACGCCTGATCAGGCGTGCGAACTGCTGACAAACTTGTGGATGAAGACGCTGACGATCAACAAAGTCCGTTCCTGGGGGCATACGGAATTCAGCGCCGGCAGTCCGCTTTATCAGAACGTAACAGTCGGCGGACAGACAGCAGGAAAAAAGGACGCTGTAAATGACCTTTCTTATCTGATTTTACGGAGCGTTGCTCAGGCGCATCTGCCGCAGCCGAACCTGACTGTTCGTTATCATCGTGGATTAAGCGATGACTTTATGCGCGAATGTGTTGAGGTGATCAAGCTGGGCATGGGTATGCCGGCATTCAACAACGATGAAGTCATTATTCCTTCATTTATTAGACGCGGAATCAAGGAAAAAGATGCGTATAATTACAGTGCAATCGGCTGTGTCGAAACAGCGGTGCCGGGGAAATGGGGCTACCGCTGTACAGGAATGAGCTTCATCAATTTTCCGCGCACACTGTTAATTGTAATGAATAATGGGGTCGATCCGGAATCCGGAAAGAAGCTCCTGGAAGGCAGCGGCCACTTCGTTGATATGGAATCGTATGCTGATCTTGAAAAAGCCTGGGACAAAGCGCTTCGTGAAATAACGCGGCAGAGTGTCATTATTGAAAACACCTGTGATCTGGTCCTGGAACAGGATTGCCCGGACATCCTCTGTTCAGTATTGACTGATGATTGCATCGGCCGCGGCAAGACCCTCAAAGAGGGAGGTGCCGTTTATGATTTTATCAGTGGTCTGCAGGTAGGCATTGCCAATCTTGCTGATTCACTGGCTGCCGTTAAAAAACTGGTTTACGAAGATAAAAAAATTGGCCGTCAGGAATTGTGGGATGCGCTGACGAGTGATTTTGCCGGCGAAAAGGGTGAAGGAATTCGTCAGATGCTGCTGAACGAGGCACCTAAATATGGCAACGACGATGATTATGTGGATGAATTGATTGCGAAAGCCTATCATCCGTATATTGATGAAATCTCGAAATATAAAAATACGCGTTATGGCCGAGGCCCGATCGGCGGTCTCCGCTATGCCGGCACCTCCTCAATTTCGGCTAACGTCGGTCAGGGCCACAGCACACTGGCTACGCCGGATGGCCGTCATGCACGCACCGCCCTGGCTGAGGGATGCTCTCCGGAACATTCGATGGATCAGGATGGACCGACTGCTGTTTTTAAATCGGTATCGAAATTACCGACGGAGGATATCACTGGAGGTGTCCTGTTAAACCAGAAAATGTCGCCGCAGATTCTGCAGAATGATGAAAACTGCATGAAACTGATCGCTTTGTTGAGAACGTTCTTCAATCGTCTTCATGGTTACCATGTTCAGTATAATATCGTTTCGCGAGAGACATTGATTGACGCGCAAAAGCATCCGGAAAATTATCGTGACCTAATTGTGAGAGTGGCCGGGTATTCGGCATTCTTCACTGTCCTTTCTAAGGAAACTCAGGACGATATTATTGCCAGAACAGAACAGACGCTGTAAAAATGTTTGAATTTCAGGCTGCTGATTTATAAAAAGAACTCCAGTCTAAACAATTATCAGGCATGAATCCAATCGGGTTCATGCCTTTTTTAGGCGGTCCGGAGTGACGGACGATAATGATGTGGATCCGCTGAAAGCCGGCAGCAGGAATGTGAGTCAAAGGTTCCCTGCGAGGGGGAATCTGAAGGGGGCCGGAGGCAAACTGCTGAGATGACGAACAGAAACCGATTAGAAGATTTGTGGCGGCAGATAAGCTTTCAAACGAAACAAAGTTCGATGTTTTCCGAATTTCTGACGGGGTCAGACACTTGCACGGAAGAGATGCGCTGTCTTGAGACAAGCCCATGTCGGTTGATCAACTGTTGGCTTCTCATAGGAGAGTCACCCGTTTGGACCGGGATCTGTCCAAATTAACCGGATTTCCAGTATCGGCATCGCGGATCCGGATGAAAGAGTCGTGAGATAAGTGAGACAGAAGAAAAAAATGGAAAAAAACAGCGGTTCCAGACCGTCCGGCCATCTATGACGTACGCTGGGACCGGTTCTGAGTGAGTCTTTCGGCAGGGAGTGCGGTGACAGAGCAAGATCACACGGACCGGGTCTGTTCGCTCAATGCCGGTCAAAATCAGCTGGGCTGGCGGCGGTTAAGGGGAGACTGAAAAAGTCAGGAAGGCCGGCCTGACTGAACGCCTGGAGAGCCGGGAACAGGCTGTATAAGAGTAACCCCGTACTGTATTTTTTCTAAAGCAGCCCTTATCAAACTAAAGTCAGTCCTCCGTCAACGACAATTGTCTGTCCGGTAATAAAAGAGTTTTCCATGAGGAAAATATAAGTCATTGCCACTTCTGAGATATTCGCTGTTCTTCCCAGAGGAATCATACCCGAAAAAAGTTTTTGAGTTTGATCGACTTCTTCCTCCGGAATATCCCGATATAGTGATGTACGTGTCCATGTTGGTGCGACAGCGTTTATGCGTGCCCGGGGAGCAACTTCTACCGCCAGGCCCTGGACCATGGTTCTGATCGCATCATTTCCTATAATTGCTCCTGATGCGTTATTGGGTTTTCCGCCGGACCCGGCTGTAAATACCATGCTGCCGTTCGCTTTCAGATGAGACGCAGCAAGACGCGCGATACGAAGATTTATAAAGAGCTTGTCATGGATTGTTTTCAGTATAGTTTCCAGTGCGGCATCTAAAAATCCACCGCCCATAAACCCACCGGCCGTTGATACCAAATGGTCGATTTTTCCTATGCTATCAAAAAATTTTTTCAGGTCTTCCTCTTTTGAAACATCGAGAGTATGTCCCTCTACCTGGTTCCCATATTGTTGAAGTTCCGCTTTGACGCTATCTAATTTTTCCTTGTTCCGGCCGACGATTATAAGATTAGCCCCTTTTTGGGCCGCAAGCATGGCTACATGCTTTCCAAAGCCCGCTGTTCCGCCGATAATTAAGATGACTTTATTCTTTAACATGATACAATTTCCTTCTTTAAAAAATCTTTTTTTATTGATCATTTTTTCCTTGCGAATATACTAATTGTAGCATGTTCGATAAATAAGCGTCCATTAACCGAATTTTCGCGGGCCTTCTTTTATCAATAGGGAAAGCCGAAAGCCGTTTAATTTTTGAAATAGTAAGGATCTCTCTTATCCGGCTGCTGTGCTTTTTGTCCCCGATCACCGGAAGAAGGGGAGGGGCCTATGGCTTATTCTCATTTAAAATCAAATAGTCGAAGAGATTCTGAAACTTTAATTGACTTGATAAGCTCATGATTCTCATTATAATTAGGAGTTAGGAGTCTGATACTATGTCGGAAACATTATCCCATACAGTAAAAGAAAATGGCGGAGTTGCTTATCGGAATATATTGATCGCTGTCGATGAATCCAAGGAGGCCGCTAAAGCCTTCGGGGTGGCTGTCGATCTGGCGAAGAAATACGATGCACATCTGCTGATCGTCTCTTTTTTAAACACAGGTTCACTGGCAGCATTAAAGACTTTTACCTCGCAAATCCATAACATGCGGGCAGAGGTCGCTGACCGGGTAGAAATTTTTAAAAAGATCGCACAAAACAAAGGAGTAAAAAGTGTCTCGGTTTTTACTGGTGAGGATTCACCGGCGTCAGCGATCATCGAGAAGGTGATTCCGCAGTACCATTGCGATCTGATTGTTTGTGGTGCCACGGGAACCACAAAATTAGATCGTTTCCTGATCGGTATCGGCAGTCAGTCCTCGTATATGGCCCGGTTAGCCCCTTGTTCTGTATTGATTGTCCGCTGATTACTCACGTTGCATAAATTTATCGGCCCCATCTTTTCATATATATCCAGAATGCTATTTTCTCTGGCCTGATCAAAAAAGCCAATGGGCCCCCAAAAAAGTGTTCCATCCCGTTTTACAATATTATTCGGTTTATCCAGGGTAACGGCCTTCAGGGATTCCTGTAGGTTTTTGTCTGAAACTGGAGGTGCCGAAGCCTCTTTTTGGCGGAATCCCCAACCATCCTTTAAAACGCCGGCTGATCTTCAGCAGGGAAACGCGGATCTCCGCTTCCTGTTGGGATCAGGAGGAATACACAGGAGTGGATCGGTGACAAAATCATTTGATTCTGCACCGCGTTCTCACTTTGGCCAAAAAAATTTTTCAGACGGACATGCTGCTTCAGTCATTTGAAAATGAGCCCGATGGTCCGGCGTTCCCGGCAGATGGTGCGATTTCCTTGGCCAAGGATCCGGATCGTCCGGCCCTGATCATGCCGGGAGAGGATCAGGCGAAAGAAATTTTCCGCCTGATGAATCGGATCACCTGGGAGAATCATCCGATCGGACTGGATCCCCCGTCTTCCGCGTCGTAGTCACGAACCGTCTGGGATGACCGCGTTTTTCTTCAGACGGGAGGCAAAGAACATTCCGTTGTCCGAGAAACGGTCATTGATTCTGCGGGAGAAAAGTTGACGCATTATTTACAAGTGTAATATAGAACGTGCGATCGTATTATAACTGTAACGCTGTTTCAATCGCTTTGTGATATTCGTCCCCTATAATGTAGGATGTTGAAACGATAGTGAACAGTCATTGCTCATGAGGACGCATGAAAAGCATCATATATTAAGGGGGAAAGGCTTCATGCGATTGAAACGAATGCAGAAAGTGACGGCGGCGCTTCTTGCCGCCGGACTGGCGGTACCTTTGACGGCGGGATCGACTTTAGTTCAAGCCAAACAGCCGCAGCAGAAAAGCGAGTCACACGTGAACTATCAGCAGGAAAACGATAATGATTCGTTAGATCAGGCGATAAATGAAATTCAAAAGGAGAAATTAGCGCGCTGGCAACAATTTTACAGACAAAAGGCACTGAGCGGCGAAAAGCAGCTCCAAAGCAAGGCGGCGAAAAATCGTGGGCAGGAAACAGCGGAGTCGGTAAAACCGAAAGCAACTAAGCCGGCAGCAACATCGCCTGTTGCCACGCAAGCGAAGAAGCCGTCGGTTGAACAAACGGCGGCCCGGAAAGCACCGACTACTGTTGAAACCAAACCGACTGCCGACCGAAAGGCAACAAGCAACGAGCCGGTCCGGCAACTAACGCAGGCAACAGCTCAGAAAACATCGACCGTGCAGGAAACATCGCCTGTTCGTCAAGCAGCTAAGCCGGAGATCAGCCAAAATCAATCCGGATCTGCGGCTGCGGCACATCCGGTACAGAAGGCTGTCCAGCCTTCGCAGACAACGGCTTCTGCACAATCCTTTGTCGTAACGGCTTATTCGCTGAGCGGCCGGACGGCGACCGGAGTGAATCTGGGAACCCATTCGAATGCCCGCGTAGTCGCTGTCGATCCATCGTTAATTCCACTTGGCTCGAAAGTAACGATTGAAGGCCTCGGGACCTATACGGCAGCCGATACCGGCGCGGCCATTAAGGGCAATCGAATCGATGTACACATGCCTTCCAACCAGCAGGCGGTGAATTTCGGCCGCCGCACATTGAATGTAACGGTACAACGCTAATCATAAATCATAGAGTTAGAAAAGCCATTCGAAAGAGTGGCTTTTTTTGTGTGTCCGTCGAAGCCAAACAGAGAATGACTGTATCTAATTGCCACTATCACACGGGCTGCCTGTACCGATGGTTCCGTCCTTCCGCGGCGCTGCCGTCAATGAGCTAATATTGTATTTGTTGATATTAATATCGAATTTCTGCAAAATTCCTTCAGAAACATATGAAATAGAAGATATTCTCACGATTACATTGCTCCCGCTTATTCGTCTTTTCTCACGAATTCAGCTGTATCTGCTTTCGGTCCAAGCGGCGGCAGCGGTAATGGCAGTCGGCCGATCCGTCCGTTAAAGCCGTACAAGGGCTATGATTGCCTGATCTTTTTGCAGCCGGCTAATTCTTGGTTACCCCATTATTGCGTTCTTATCTGAGACTTCTGAAGGGAGGACTTTCCTAAAAACGTTTTAATTCGCAGATACATAACATACGGGCGAAGATAACTGACCGGGTAAAATTATGGGTGGATTATTTTATTATTCGATGCATGTCAATCATTTTGGGATGCGCTGCAGGTAACGGCATCGGCTCTGCTGACACGTAATCCCTGGTTTTTGCCTATCCCTCTATTGGGTTTTTGTGCATGTTTATTTTTTATAATATAATATTCCCTGTTGAATAAGCATTTAAAACAAAAGTATGGTGAAGAATTTCAGGATTAAAAAAAGACGACTCATAAATTGATCCCGTTTATCCACTGATTCCGATTTCCATTGAAAGCCAAGGCTAGTCTCTGAGTCCTGACTGGCTTAAGAAATTACAGGATGGTAAAAGAAAGGGAAGCACCCTAAACAAAGTATCCCTTTTTACGGAATATTGTCTTTTATAGAGATTGCCCTTCATATCATATATTGAACGAACGTTACATAAAAATGGGTCAACGCATCTTTAATTTTGTACAGTCACGATTATTCACGAAAGAAATGTGTTTAGCGAGAGCGGTGAGTTTGACTCTTGAAACAAGCTAAGACAAAGTCAGCATTCGATGCCACACGTTTATTATTTATTCTAAAAGGTTTGGTAGTTGGCATTCTGACGGGATTTGTAGTCAGTCTTTTTCGCATACTCATTGAGGGATCATTGCATCTATGGACAAAGTTGTATCAGTTTATTCCGGGTCATCCGCTGATCGTTTTCGCAGCGATACTGTTGAGTTCATTGTTGGCAATCATCATCGGTCTCATTGTCAGGCCGCAGCCCAATATTATGGGATCCGGTATTCCCCAGGTTGAAGGCCAACTGGCAGGAGATCTTGAAATGGACTGGCGGCACGTTTTATGGCGCAAGTTTGTCACAGGCGTTCTGGGCATCGGGGCCGGCCTTTTTCTCGGACGGGAAGGCCCGTCCATTCAGTTGGGGGCTGCTGTAGGCCAGGGTATGGCCCAGGGACTTAAAGACAACGGGATATCGCGCCGGGTTTTAATTGCCAGCGGTTCTGCCGCCGGCCTGTCCGCGGCCTTTAACGCGCCGATAGCCGGGACCTTGTTTGTGCTGGAGGAAATCTATCATAATTTTTCTCCGCTCGTCTGGATGGCTTCCCTTGCCGGGGCAATCGGTTCTGATTTTGTTTCATCAAACTTTTTCGGCTTAGTGCCCGTCTTACATATCAGCTACTCGAGGAGTTTTCCTCTCTATCTGTATTGGCATCTCATTTTACTGGGGATTGTCCTCGGCCTGTTCGGTTATTTTTATCAGAGAGTGCTGCTCGTCATGCCGCAATGGTATGCCCGATTCATCAGACTGCCCCGCTGTTTTCACGGCCTTATTCCCTTTCTCCTGGTCATTCCGATCGGCATTTTTTGGCCGCATACGCTGGGCGGAGGGAATGCCACTATTTTGGAAATGGGGCATTTCATTCCCGGATTGATGATCTTATTGGGATTATTTGTACTTCGCTTTATTTTTTCGATGATTTCATACGGCTCCGGACTGCCCGGAGGCATCTTTCTGCCGATTCTGTCTCTTGGAGCCCTGCTGGGGGCTATTTACGGCACGATTATGTCCAGATTGGGATTGCTGCCTGATATCTATATCATGAACCTGATGATTATCTCAATGGCCGGGTATTTTGCCGGAATTGGGAAAGCCCCTTTTACTGCAATTATTTTGATTACTGAGATGGTCGGATCGCTGCAGCACTTAATGCCCCTTGCCGTTGTGTCGCTTGTCGCTTATCTTGTTGTCGATATGCTCGGAGGAGCTCCGATCTATGCGTCGCTCCTGACCCGCCTCAATCTGGGGAAGAAGTTAAATGAATTAAGCGGTAAAAATGATCGGATAGAGATCCCGGTTTTTCTTGAAAGCAGCCTGAATGAACGGCAGGTTCGTGATGTGAGCTGGCCCAGTCACAGTCTTCTTATTGCCATTCGTCGAGGCGATCATGAGCTTATCCCGCACGGAGATACCGTTATCCGCTCCGGAGATACACTTGTCCTGTTAACCAGTTGCAATGAAGTCAGTACGGTTCGCAGGAGAGTCCTGGAAATGAGCGGAGTAAAGCCGGATCTGTAGACAGTTAAAGACGGCATCATGCCGCCGGAAGAAGCGTATCAGGCCAAACGAAATCGAGTAAGAATTCTGATTGCCAGCAGTAGGAGGGACTTATGTCTCTTCGATCGAAGAAAAATCGTCAGGGAAAATTCAGATACAGGCAGAATAGAAAACAATTAGGTTATAGTTAATCCTTAAATTTTTTCTTTCCAATGCTTTTGTCATGTCTATATGGTATGGCCAATGACCGCTTGTTGCTTCACCCAGTTGCCGGTTTCTTCAATTCTTCATATGAGGGCTTACCGTGTATAAATATTTCCTTTGTAAAAAGACATTTTTTATGATCTGATCATTCAATCCAATTTTTTGCTCTGTCGAAATTTCGGCATAGTTGGCAGCGGATCCATGTCATCCAGACCGTCCGGGACAAAAATTAAATTAGGCTCCCGGGCGATTCTTTTTTAAGAAGGTGGCTTGAAATCGGAAAGATGTGCGCGACGATTCGTATCCAGCCCCTGTCATAAGTACCCTTTTCGGGATAAAGAGTGACTGAAAAAATGGGTAAATGCCTCTTTTTATTCCTGTGCAAAAAACCGCCCAATTTAAGTGGTACCATTTTTTAGTAAACTTAAATTTATTATTATTTCCTTTATTAGTTGATTTATTGATTATTTAGTAACATAATATGGACTATATTGTATTTGGGAGAGATTGCCTATGGACCCATCGGCTGCGAAAGAATATGTGACGCTGATCTCCAATTTGTTCACTCATTATCAGGGCTTAAATAGGGGATCTATGAAAGTCACTCACCTTCAGGGACATATTCTGGAGTTCATGTACAGCAAACAAAAAGCTCTCAACCTCAAAGAGATCAGCGAGGGCCTGGAAATAGCCAAACAGCAACTGACCCATGTCGTCAGCGGGCTTGAGAAAAAAGGATATCTGATCAAAAGACCTGATGAGCGGGATAAGCGCGCGGTCCTGGTCACACTAACGCCGGCCGGGAAAGCTATAGAGGAGCAGAAATGGAGGGTATTA
This sequence comes from Sporolactobacillus sp. CQH2019, assembly GCF_028765345.1. GTDB lineage: Bacteria > Bacillota > Bacilli > Bacillales > Sporolactobacillaceae > Sporolactobacillus. The sequence goes on along the minus strand of NZ_JARAJZ010000009.1, from coordinate 107,817 downwards.
TACCAGAAATTCATAAAAAGCTTCAATCAGCTTACCGAGGAAGAACAGTTTGATTTCTGTTTCGCGCTGCACAAAGTCAACACATTATTACAAAAAATGGGAGGCTGAATTTTCTCATGTCAGGAAAGTTCTCATTCGGTATCTATCCGCTGAGTGCAGCAGGCACGCCTTTTGGCCTGGCCACGGGCCCCGCGGACGACTATAAAAAGGTAAAGGCTGCGCTTGCCGACCTCAATAATGGAACAGCAAGGCTGGCTCCAAGAGTCTATCTGATTTATACACCCGAATGGGAGAAAAAGATGTTTGCACTGGCGGATCGATACCGCGCTGCCGGCCTGCTTGGCGATCTGACAATAGGCTGCGGAAACTGGACGGAGCTTCAGGAGAATTTTGCTCTGGAACATTGGTACGCTTTCATCCGGAAAATCATAGAACGCTATCATGCATCCCTGTGCTCGCTGCAAATCACCAATGAGCCCAATTTGTCCTTTATGGAAGGTTCAAAGCCGTATATTCTGCAGGCTCTTACGGAGGGGGTCCTGACTGCCAAACAGGAGTGCCGAAAGCGGGGTTTTTCCATTCCGGTAGGGTTCGGTTCGGTGCCGGACGGCCCGGCAGCGGTACCGGACTTCTGGAATCAGCTGTCGGGGGTCAAAGCGCCATTTCAGGATGCCGTCGATTTTGTCGGGCATAACGTCTACGTGGATGTCTTTGAGGAGAGACCGCTCGACTTGCCGGAAATCTCCGCTGCAGCAGAACGGGCTTTACGGGAACTCAGAAACAATCTGAAAACGGCAGGCTTCACGGATAATGTTCCGATCCGCATCACTGAAAACGGATGGCCGACCGGCAAACACCCGTTTACTAAGCTGGAAAGATCTTATCAGCGTCAGTCGCAGGTGCTGGAGAAAGTGATCCGGACAATTTACAGTCTGCGGATCCAATATCATGTTTCGCAATATACTCTTTTCGGACTCAGAGATGCGGATACCCATAAAGACGACCTTTTCCATCAATACGGGATCCTGAGAGACGATTACTCTCCAAAGCCCGCTTATGCGCTATACAAAAAACTGATTCAAGAATTGATGTAGAACAACTGCTCGAGAAATGAGAAGATCAAACCGGCAAAGGGGATTGTCTGCAGAAAAAAGTGCCCGAATGACTGTTTCATGTGCGAATCGACACAATTTACAGTTGGCCGTTTAATGCCAAAGGTCTTTATTTTATACAGATTCGCGGACTGCCGCTATGGATGCTCAGATTGCGGCAGTGTGCAATGTTACACTCAGAAATTTTATTGATCAGTAGACATTGAAAAGGGACAGTAAAGATTCTGCCCAATGAGGCAGTCTCAAATAGGTTCATAGCATCCTCAAAAAAAAAGTTATGATGAACAAAGCCAGCCCGCGATCGCAGAATCACGGGCTAATTGGAGTAGATCAACCTTCCGTCTCCAAACAGAGCCGTCAAACGAAGAGGGCTGGCATTGATAACAGTATAGATGCCGGATCGGGTAAGCAACTTTCTTTCTATACAACGTCTTTTACAGGCCCATCTGTTTTCTTTGCCTTCTCATATGCATCAAATGGTGAGAAAGCAATATTATCCGAAAAACAGGTCCAGATCTTCCTTTACAGAATGAATTCCCGAGATCCCGAATTTCCTGACCAGCAGATTGGCAACGTTGGGGGACAGAAAAGCGGGTAAAGTCGGCCCCAGATGAATATTCTTAATACCCAGATACAGCAGTGCCAGCAATATGATCACTGCTTTCTGTTCGTACCACGCGATGTTGTAAATAATCGGTAAATCATTAATATCTTCCAGGCCGAACACTTCTTTTAGCTTCAGTGCGATGGCAACAAGGGAGTAGGAATCGTTGCACTGCCCTGCATCCAGTACGCGGGGAATGCCGTTGATATCGCCCAGGTTGAGTTTGTTATATTTATATTTTGCGCAGCCGGCCGTCAGAATTACCGTGTCTTTAGGCAGGGCTTTGGCAAAGTCGGTGTAGTATTTTCGCGATCTTACTCTGCCGTCGCAACCGGCCATCACAACGAACTTCTTAATCGCTCCGGATTTGACTGCATCCGCCACTTTATCGGCCAGCGAAAGGAGTTGATGATGGGCAAATCCGCCGACGATTTCGCCGTTTTCAATTTCTGCAGGCGGCGGGCATTTCTGAGCGGCCTTGATTATTTCAGAAAAGTCTTTTGGCTCCCCGATTTCACCCGGGATATGTTTACATCCGGGAAAACCTGCGGCTCCTGTCGTATATAGCCTGTCTTTATAACTGTCTTCCGGCGGAACAATACAATTTGTCGTCATTAAAATCGGACCATTGAAACTTTCAAATTCCTCTTTTTGCTTCCACCAGGCGTTTCCATAATTGCCTATGAAATTCGAATACTTTTTAAAAGCCGGATAATAGTGTGCAGGCAGCATTTCCGAATGGGTGTATACATCTACGCCCGTCCCCTGCGTCTGTTGGAGAAGCATTTCGATGTCATGCAGGTCATGCCCGGAGATCAGAATGCCGGGCCGATTGCCGACACCGGTTTTCACTTTTGTGATTTCCGGATCACCGTAGGTGTCTGAATTTGCCTGATCCAGCAAGGCTAAGCCTTTCACGCCGTATTTTCCGGTTTCCAGGACGAGAGCGGTTAACGCATCTGCTCCAAGGGAATCATCCAGTGTCTTTGCGAGCGCACGTTGCAGGAAAGCATCCACTTCCTCATCGTCTTTTAATAAAACGTTGGCATGCCTGCTGTATGCGGAAAGCCCTTTCAAACCATAGGTGATCAGCTCGCGCAGGCTGCGGATGTCCTCATCCTTTGTTGAAAGCACTCCGATATGAGTCACTTTGCGGTCGGATCCTCCGCCATTTCCAAAGGTCCAGACAGATGCATCAGGGAGATTTTCTTTGTTCGTCAGCTTGTCAATCAGTTCTTTCCTTTTTTTCAGTGTAGAGACGACACGTGAGCGAATCACACGTTCATCGAAATTTGCATTGGTGATCGTTGTAAATAAATTCTCGGTAATCAAATGATTGGTTTCGCGATCAACTTTTTTCCCTTCGGCGCGCAGCCGGGTCGTGATCGCGGAAATTCCTTTTGTCACATACATCAATAAATCCTGGGCGGCAGCTACCTCCGGTTTTTTGCCGCAGATGCCTATCTGCGTGCATCCGCTGCCTCTTGCGGTTTCCTGACACTGAAAACAAAACATTGCGTTTTCCATCCGTCATCCCTCCGTTTTTAAAGCCTGTTTGATAGACTCAGATATTCACATGTTGAAATGGTTCTGCAGAAAAGCCTGAAGAATGGGCACATGGCTTACTTCTACATGCTTTGCTGCAGAGAGCAGTGTGACGGTTTGCGCCTGTCCGAGCTGTGCAAGCTGTTCCAGCGCTTTTTTCTTTTCCTGATCATGTTCCAGTTCTTTTTCATAAGCCTCTTTAAATGCAGCGAATTGGTCCCGATGCCGGTGATACCATTGACGCAGGCCGGCACTTGGCGCGACATCTTTCATCCAATGGTCCAGCTGAGCGCGTTCTTTTGAAATGCCTCTGGGCCAGAGTCTGTCGACGAGAATGCGGATGCCGTCTGAAGACAATTTTTCTTGATAAATTCGTTTGATCTTTATCAATGGCTCATCCTCTCTTCATTGTGATAAAAATCAGAACGGAAAAAGTATTTTAGAACAAGGCATCATAGATCATTTATCCCTTTGGACTGGCCGTTTTAAACGGCACGTCCGATACTTGAATGGACTCCGTGGGGCAACCCTCGTAAGCGTCATCCAAGTCCATTAACAATTCTTCGGGAATCGGCCGTATTCCCTGATTGTTATCGATGATTGAAAAAGCAAGTCCTTCGTCATCCGCATCAAAAATATCAGGAGCAGCCATTTGGCAGGCTCCGCAGGAGATGCAAGTGTCCCGGTTGACGATTGTAAATTTAAGAGGCTCTGCACTATTTACACGTTTTGATTCATTCAATTGACTCTTCACCTTCCCCAAAAATGGATCGGATCACAGAAAACCGATCCGGCATGATCATCTGCCTTTGCCGGCAGCCATTTGAAAACAGCGAAGCTGCTGTTCTGCAGATACGGCTTATACTTCGGGCCGAACGACTTTTCCGGGCGGGGAACTCCGGTCATTCCCTGCAGAGAAACCAATTTTTCCTTTGTTCCGGAATGGCGGAGGCCTATGCACATCGCTCTGCAATTTAGAGATCGGTTTTTTCGGTTTTTAAGGATAAGTGAAAAGTAGTCTGGGTGACTGATCGTGGCAAGTTCTTCCTTTCGCGGACAAGTTTCGAAAAGTAAAGATATCCATGCTTTTGCTCCTCAGTAATTATTTTAACAACAAGAGTCATTTTGATAACTTCCAGCAATTATGATACAGGTGAAATGAACAGAATACCTTGATCCGGATCAAGTTTCATTCACTAATGTAACCGATCGCATAGGTTTCATATTCTTGAATCAGAATGGGGTCGGAATTTGCCTTTTTTGATGGTCGTCAGGGCGGGGGAGGCACGTTGAATCGGAATCTCGGACAGGATGAGTGCAAACTTATCGCGCAAAAAAGCTGATTTTAAAAAAAATGACTCACTACTTTTTTGATGCCGCCTATCGGCAAAATCGTGACGGTAAAATACCTTTTTTGAAGCTCTGAGAGCGAAACTGCTTTCCATGCAGGAATAGAGAGGCCGCTGCGTCATTGGATCTATCATACGAAATTCCGCTGCCCCTCTATCTATACGATTTTCCCGCATACTTAAAAAAAACTAATATTACACAGCTTGTACAATTTGAATCAGTTGGATGGCCAGTTGATTCAAACGTTGCCAATCGTCAGCTGTAAACTCTAGGTCTATCTTGAGCGGCGGGGTTAGTAAGCTGGCTCCTGCCGTAGTCACGGCCTTGGCCACAACATCTACTGCTTTGCAAAAATCATTATGATAATAACGATCGCCAATTCCGGTTACGCCGCACTGCAGATGTGTCAACGACAATTGCCTCAATTTTTCTACAAAAGGGAGGGCTTCAAAGGCAAGTTCGCCCATGCCGTAGGTACCGGTAATTATTAGTGCTGTCGGAACTTTTGTCAACAGTATCGGATTTGCCGTTGCCATATTGACTGTCATTGTGTCAACCCCGGCATTCCTGAACTGGTTGACAAACCACAATGCCAATTCCAGGTTATGTCCGGTTTGCGTACTGTAAAAAATCGGCAGGGTCTCCATTTGTAAGTCCTCCCCCTTTTTAATACTTCTTTAATATCTCTTCAGATTATCAGTATATCGGATCACAGCGATTCTGATTATTAGGGAATTGCCCAATTTCTATTTTCATTTCTGTTTGACATAATAAATTCGGATCAACCGGTACAACGCTACAGGATGGTGAGCATATGGCCTATATTCGTGTAACAGCGGATCCGCTGGATGTGGAGACGTTGTATAAAAAACTAAAGGCGCCTTCATTTGGTGGTGTGGTTGTTTTTGTCGGGACGGTCCGCCAATGGACCGGCAGTATTGAGACAGAAGCCATTGAATACTCAGCTCATAAAGAAATGGCGATCAAAGAACTGGCAAAAATAAGTGCTCCGATCGAAAGCCGAGGCGTTCGTGTAGTGATAGCTCACCGGATTGGTCTGCTACGTCCGTCAGAGGAGGTGGTTTTTGTCGGTACTGCAGCCGGCCATCGCAAGGAAGCTTTCAGGTGGTGCGAGTATCTGATTGATACACTCAAAGCAAGGGTTCCTATTTGGAAGCGAGAAGTTGATGTGGACAAGATAAGATGGGGAGGTCCTGAACAGGCTGGTCAAAAAGAACGGTGTCCCAATACACGGATAAAGTAAAACAAGGAGGAGATTTATTGTGATCTATTCAGTCCGGTTGTTCGCGATGCTAAGTGAGCAACTGGGTGCCCAAGTTAACGTCGAACTGTCCACGCCGGTTTCGGCACAAGCTGTTCGCGCAGCCGTCATCCGCAAGTATCCACAGGTGCGTGCAGACATCGTCCGATCTGCTGTTGCCATTAATCAGAACTTCGTTAACGATGAAATATATTTGCCGGATGATATCGAAGAAATCGCATTGATTCCGCCGGTTAGCGGGGGGTAAGATGGAAAATCTCTATGATAGATACGGCCGGTTGCACGATTACGTGAGAATTTCGATAACTGATCATTGCAGCCTTCGCTGTGTTTACTGTATGCCGGAAGAAGGGTTGCCGTTTTTTTCGAGCGACCGGCTGCTTTCATTGGACGAAATCGTTCAGATGGTTAAAAATTTTGTTGATTTGGGTGTCAACAAAGTCCGGATCACCGGCGGAGAACCTCTGCTGCGTAAAGATGCGGCCGATATCGTGCGCCGAATTCACGCGATCCCGGAAATTACCGATATATCAATCACAACGAACGGACTGCTTTTAAAGAAAAAAGCAAAAATTTTGAAAGAAGCGGGGCTAGACCGGATTAATATCAGTTTGGATACGCTTCGTGCTGACAAGTACAGGAACATTACAAGAGGCGGTAACATCCAGCAAGTACTGGACGGCATTCAAGCGGCAATTCGATGGCACTTCAAGCAGATCAAGCTGAATGTTGTGCTGCTCAAGGGCATAAACGACGATGAGATCCTTGATTTTCTTCATTACAGCTATAATCATAATGTCAATGTCCGCTTTATCGAGGTTATGCCGATTAGCAATCCGATTGATAAATGGCAGAACGAGTATGTCGGACTGAACAAGATTTTTTATCTTTGTGATAATAATCACATTAAATATCATCCATTTGATTTACCAGGCAATGGACCATCTGAAAATTATCGGATTGATGGAGCAGCGGGCAGTTTCGGGTTAATTCATCCGATCAGTGACAGGTTCTGTGAGACTTGCAACCGCTTACGAGTCACTGCTGACGGTTATCTTAAAGCTTGCCTGTACTGGAATGAAGAATTCAACATTCGTCCGGCGATTCCGCATAAGGAAGAGTTCTGTCGGCTCGTTCACCAAGCTCTCAATAACAAACCTCTTAATCATAAGATGGGGCTTAACGACATGGGTAAGCGTGTCAATGGTTCATCAACATGGCGGCATATGAGTCAAATTGGCGGATAATTTAATGGGCAAAAAATGAATGAGAATGATCGGCACTTTTTTGAAAAGATTTGGTGAATGGGAGGCAATTCAGTGGATAAGAAAAAAGAAATCACAGGAAATCGTTTCTATGCGTATTCGGCGCTGACCATGGGGACCTTGGCAATGGTCGCCTGTTTCATGGCCTGGTCAAATTTTGCTCCATTGACGGCGACGCTTACGAAAATGTTCGGATTATCAGAATCTGAAAAAACATTACTCTTAGCAACACCCGTCCTGCTGGGTTCGATCATGCGAATTCCGATTGGTATTCTATGCGACAAATATGGCGGCAAGAAAATTTATATTATTTTAATGTTGTTTTTGCTGATTCCGCTGTTTATGGTACCGCGGGTTCACAATTTTGGGATGTTGATTTTCCTTGCACTGCTATTGGGAATGGCCGGAACTTCATTTGCTGTCGGCATTTCTTACGTGTCCGTTTGGTTTCCGCCGGAACGTCAGGGCGCCGTATTGGGAATTGCGGGCTTAGGAAATATAGGCAACGCTGTTGCAGCGCTGACATTGCCACGAATTCAGTTGGCCGCCGGCTTAAGTGCTGTTTACAATTTTCTGATGAGTTTACTCGTCGTGATGATTATACTGTTTTTGATTTTCTGTAAAGAAATGCCGGTTAACAAAGAAAAAACATTTGCTTCTGCATTTTCTGTTGCAAAAGAAGCCAACACATGGTATCTATCACTGTTTTATGCTTTAACTTTTGGCTTATTCATGTCCTTCAGTAACCTCACGCCGATGCTCTTGAATGGATTATTCAATCTGACACCGGTAATGGCCGGTCTATACGCTGCGTTATTTGGAATTGTCTGTACATTAGTCCGACCGGTCGGAGGCAGCCTGGCTGATAAGATCCGGCCAATGTCACTCTTGCAATGGATTTTTATCGGCATTGCACTTTTTGCATTATGGCTTACCTTTTCCTTGCATTCAGAAGGAATGTTTATCTGGGGTGTCATTATTATTGGTTTGTTCGCGGGCCTGGGCAATGGCATCATTTTCAAAATGGTTCCCTACGTTTCTAAAGGCAACACCGGTGCTGTAACCGGTTTTGTTGGTGCCATGGGAGGACTCGGAGGTTACTTTCCGCCAATTGTCATTGGATTTATTAAAACTTGGACCGGGTCGTATCAGCTAGGAATTATTCTGCTCGTACTGGCTGCTATCCTTTGCTGGATTGTCCTGTACCGGGTTTTCATTCACGGAGGCAATCGGATTGTTCAATGAGGGAAAAGCAGTAAGAAAATCTTAAAAAATCCGTTCGAATTCATCTATACTTTAGTGTCATTGCCGATTTTTCTCACTGGATACGGATACATTTAGCTGCACAAGTCTGTACTCATAGGGAAAGTCAGGCCCTTTTATTTAAAAAGGAGAATAGAGATTGAAAAATCACAGATTCTTAAATATATCCATTTTATCACTTGTTCTTATTTTGATATTAGCGACGCTGATGACTGGATGCAGTAATGGGGAACAGGGCTCTAAAAAAACAACGGGGAAAGAAAAAGAGGTAACGTTGACAGTAGCGGCCGCCGCCAGTCTGCAAAATCCATTAAACAAGATCAAGGAACTCTATATGAAAGGCCATCCTGATGTCAAAATTACGTATAATTTCGGAGGTTCAGGAGCCCTTCAGCAGCAAATTGAGCAAGGGGCGCCTATTGATCTGTTCTTTTCGGCAGCGACTAAACAAATGACAGCATTGAAAAATGAACATCTGCTGATTGATTCATCAATCAAAAATTTGTTAAAAAACGATGTCGTTTTGATAGTACCCAAAACTTCAACAGATGTTAAGAGCCTGAATGATTTAACCAAAGCGTCTGTTAAAAAAGTTGCACTTGGTGAACCGGCGAGTGTGCCGGCCGGACAATACGGCAAAGAGGTGCTGACTCATTTTCAATTGATGGATAAATTGAAATCAAAAGCAGTGTATGGTAAAGACGTGGAAACCGTTCTGAATTGGGTGGCAACGGGAAACGCAGATGCAGGAATCGTTTATAAGACGGACGCCCTTTCGTCGAAAAGTGTCAGGCTCGTGACTACTGCACCTGCCGGTTCTCATGATCCGGTTGTTTATCCGGCAGCTGTGATAAAGGGAAGCAAGCATGCTGCGGCGGCAAAACAGTTTTTAAATTATCTGACGGAAGATACTGCCACAAAGATCTTTAAAAATGCGGGTTTCGAAATTGATGACTGATGCTTCTCATTATCAATGAGAGGGCAGAGTGTATGAAATAATTTGGATGTTGGGGGCAGGCGACAATCTGACAAATCAGACTGCCGTCTTTATTTCAATTTTATGATGAAGCGAGCAGATGGATGCATTGCGGGGCCCCTTTTTAACGTTCATGACACTTAAAAAGAATACATGGCATGCCATAAAGAACGAATGTAGAAAGATTTTTCTGTCTGCAAATGAAGTGTCTTGTGCCTATTAATTGAGAGGGGATGAAAGATGGGATGACATTTGATCTTTCGCCGGGCTGGATTTCTTTAAAAACAGTTATTGCCGCTACAGTCATCACGTTTTTTCTTGGTCTGTCAGCAGCTTATTGGATGTACCGCTACCACGGAAGGCTCAAAAATTTCGCTGATACACTCTTTACATTGCCATTGGTGCTTCCTCCGACAGTCGTAGGTTTTTTCCTGCTTCTCTTCTTTGGACGGAACGGGCCCATTGGGAAGTTATTGCTGATGTTTGGCACCACTCTGATTTTTTCATGGCCGGCCACCGTCCTGGCTGCAACGGTTGTCGCTTTTCCATTGATGTATCGTACGACTAAAGCTGCTTTTGAGCAATTGGACGATAATATCATTAATGCGGCGCGCACCCTTGGCGTGAACGAATCCAGGATATTTTGGCAAGTCATGATTCCAATGGCCTGGCCCGGAATTGCGGCCGCAACGGTGCTCTCTTTTGCACGGGCATTAGGAGAATTCGGTGCCACGCTTATGGTTGCAGGCAGCATTCCTCATCAGACGGAAACCATTCCTTTGGCCATTTATTTTGCCGCTGAAGACGGCAATATGCGTCTGGCCTTGGTTTGGGTATTATTAATTGTAGTGATTTCAGCACTGGTGCTCTTTTTAATAAATAATTGGAGTGATCATTTGCAAAAAAATACAAGCGATGTTAGGAGAAAGTGAAATGGGAATTTACGTGGATATCGAAAAAAGATGGTCTTCCTTTTATCTAAAGGTCAAATTTTATTCAAGAGATAACATTGTCGGTCTTCTTGGAGCTTCGGGTTCAGGGAAAAGCATGACGCTTAAATGCTTGGCCGGCATGATCACACCCGACAGGGGAAGAATTGTATGCGATGATAAAACATTCTTTGATTCTGAACAAGGAATTAATCTTCCGATGCGAGATAGAAAAGTCGGTTTTTTGTTCCAAAATTATGCGCTGTTCCCCAATATGACGGTTAGTCAAAATATAGGATTTGCACTTAATAAGCTTAGTAGAAAAGAGAAAGGAGAAATAATCAGGGAAAAAATGAAGATGTTCGATCTGCAGGGCCTTGAAAAACGATTTCCTAACCAATTATCGGGCGGACAGCAACAACGGGTCGCAATTGCCCGGGCTCTTGCTATAAATCCGGGTGTTTTGGCTTTAGATGAACCCTTTTCCGCACTGGATACCCATCTGCGAAGCAAGCTGGAAGATAAATTAGCCGATGTATTAGCCGATTATAAGGGATCGACGTTATTCGTCTCCCATAATAGGAGTGAAATCTATCATCTATGCAAAAGTATTGTTGTGATTAATAACGGACAAGTCGATACCTTCGGCGATCGGACAGCAATTTTTGAAAATCCTCCGACTTTCGCGGCTGCATTGCTCACGGGTTGCAAAAATATATCAAAAATTAAAGTATTAGACAGTTATACTCTGGAAGCACTGGATTGGGGCTGTACACTCAAAGTGGCTGAAAAAATCGATATACAAAGCAATCCGGGCTGGATCGGGATTCGAGCCCATTTTATTGAGCCTGCTGAGGACAGCGATGCCGAGAACATTGTTGAATGCCAGTTGAATCACGTAAGTGAAGGCCCTTTTAACGTTGCCGTATATTTGGAAAATGCCAGCAAGCCTGTAAACGGTCCCGTAAAACTTTTACGATGGGAAATGGAGAAAGAAAAATGGAAGGATATAAAAAAAGGGGGCCAGCCATGGAAGATAAAGCTTCCGGCAAAAAATCTTTTTTTAATCAGTCCTCATAATGCCAATAAAGGATAAATGGAAGGGAGGGGATAAGATGGCCAGTTGTTCTGAATAGGAGATATGATACGAAAATGAACGACAGTTCGATTAAACTCAGCGAGAGGGTGCTTCAATTACTAAAAACGGCGCTTGAAAGTTGAATATCTTTCATTTGAAGATTTGGACAATTATTTATCCGCTTTTTCTCCCGTCTCTTAGTCAACGCTGCTTGTGAATATTAAATATCAATTAATTTATGATGAACGGCGTAGCGAACCAAATCAACCCGGGAATTCAAAGACAGTTTGCTCATGATATTCGCTTTATGCGCTTCCACTGTTTTAGTCGAAATGAAAAGTTTAGCAGCGATTTCCTTGTTGGAATAACCCAAAGCTACCAAGGGAAAAACCTCGATCTCTCGCTTGGACAGGTTTGCATAACCGCTGAGATTCAGGTTGACGTCATCTGTATTAATGGCTTCGATATCTTTCTTAGAAATCTTAATATTGCTGTCCAGATAGGGCCTTTTGATTGCTGCCATTCTCAAAGCTTTTAATAATTCCGTATCGGGAGAACTTTTGAGGATATAGGAAATTCCGCCGTTATGCATCGCCTTATTGATGTACTCCTGTTCTTCATGCATAGAAAGGATCACAATCCTGACCTTCGGGAACCGTCTGTGAATCCGTGTGGTTGTGATCAGGCCGCTCTCGCCGGGAGGCATGCTTAAGTCCAAAATCACGATGTCGATTGATTGTTGCTCCGTCAACAGATAGGTTTCAGTCCCATTGGCCGCTTCTGCGCAAACCTGAAAATCCGGCTGCTGATTGATTAACAAAGACAGGCCGTTTCGTACAATGGCATGGTCGTCAGCAATTAGAACACGATACACACTGCACATCTCCAATTCCATTAATTTCGACATTTATGCTACCGGAAATTCAGCTTTGACCGTTGTCCCTTTGCCGATGACAGAATCGACAGTAAAGACCCCATGGAGTGCTTTTACCCGTTCATTCATATTCATCAGCCCTAAAGAATGGCCGTTAAAGCCTTGCTGCACGTCAATGCTGAATCCCTGGCCATTATCAATAACTTCCAAAGAAATCCGATGATCATGACCAACGAGGAGAACAATAACTTCATCGGCTTCAGTATGTTTAAGCACGTTAGTCATGCTTTCCTGTGCAATCCGATAAAGGACGGTTGCTAAGTCATCTGAAAGCTGGCTCGTATCCGTGCGGATGATCAGTCTGATCGTCAGTCCGGTGTTTTCTTCCAATCTCTGTGCCAGTGCCCGAAGTGCCGCATCTAAACCAAAGCTGTCCAATACGGCAGGGCGGATGTCCACAGCTATTCCCTTAATTTCGTTTAATAGCGAATGCAGCTCGCTGTCCAGAACGGCAATTTGCCGCTTCCGCTCGTCAGAAGATGCGTCAATTAGCCGATGGAGACCAATAATCGTTGAATAAACGCCCTGGGCAATACTGTCATGCAGATCCTGAGAAATACGTTTCCGCTCTTCCTCATGGGCACGGTTCACGTATTGAACCAGACGTTTTTGCTGAGCGATCTGATTCATTCGCTGGACCATTCCCCGGCTTTTCAATGTCAGCGAATAAACGCCGTTCTTCTCATCCAGTGAGGTATACACCATGAAATTGACAATTGGATTTTCACCCTCTGCATTTACTGTAAATGGGATCGCGATTCGCGTCATTGAATTACGGGCCGTACAGGGGTAACAGTCGTCTATTGTAGACGTCCTCTCCTCGATGGCGGTTTTGGCCAGTGATACTAAGTAGCTGGCATCAATCTTAAATTCTGCCTGAAACTGTTGTGCCAATCTATTGGCGATCAATAATTCATCATGCTGAAATACGAGAATGGCATCAGTCGCCTCTTCAAAATACTTCGCCATCCAATTGGCTGTCTCCAACACGACAAATCATCTCCAGTGATGGTCGCTCGTTGCTGCACCTGACAAGTAATTTTGGAGCAAATAAACTGTGAATTTATTCACAACGTGATCGCCGCGATACCCCCCTAAGAGAACACCAGTGACCAGCGAAGCCTTGTTTGAAAAAATGGGTACAGCGGCCACAGCCGTCAACTTTTCTATCTTAGTAATCGGGCGGTACATATAATCGGCATAGTTTTTATTGGCAACATAATTGTCCCAATAAGGTTTACCGGTTCGGATGACTAACCCGGCAATGCCAATCCCGGGGCGCAGGACGATTTTCCGGAATCGCTCGCCTTGATTGCCGGCAGCATATCTCCAGCGAATTTTCTGATCGGTGGAATTCTCCTGCAGTGCAACACCAACGAAGTTAAAATTTTCGTTATAATAAATCACGTTTACTAACTTCTGATAATCGATCAACGGACTTGGCTGTTCTTTAGTCAAGAACTTCACCTCTATACTAGCACAGTTTGGCAGTTGCCATTCCTACATTCGTTTATTTCTTAATTTCATGTGTATTTTAACAGATTATGATGAGTTTGTCTGCCAAACTTTATCATATTTGGCGGACGGCAGCCTTGACCGTCGAAAAAATGGGTACTGCCCTAGCGCTTTTTTTCTTCCTTCGGATAATGATTCAGCCGATTTGTGGAGCAGCTCCGGAAATAATAAGTAAACGCTCTAAAAGATTGCTATAGTGTGCGACATGTGGCGCTTCCGTTGTGATCGGTCGGGCATGGAGCCGGATCGTTGCTTCCGGCACGAGTGTTCAGCTCCGGCTGACTGAGCGCGGCAGCTGTCCTTTCTGCATGATCATGACAAACGGGATTCCTGATACCCTCCGACATCATTAAGCCGGCCTAGCCGTGAATACGTTGTCTTTACCCAAAAACGGGAGAGGTCCCCGTTTTGGAATTAATCAATAAGCTCTTCAATTTGAATTTTCGTAGTGAGTGGCTGCTCGTTGATTCAAATTAAGCATCAGTTGCTCATTGCTTATTGCGACAGGAACAGCAGCCACCTCTTGCTCGTAAATCTGCAGTCGGTGTTCGCCACTGCTAAGCAGGCCGGCCAGTATAGGCTGGATAAGCGGCAGGTGGGCGACACAGTAATGGTTGTGGAGAGGGGTTCGTATATACGCGGACGAGTACATTAATAATTTTTCTAAGATCGGGCCAATCAGATTGACATAGTCCACTGCAATCATCAAGCAATCTTCAGCCTCACTTGTTTCGGCTGCGGTGAGAAGAGCAGCCAACGGTCCTTGACCTCTCCATTGTGCCAGATCCGCAATTACCGTGATCTGCGGATGTTCTGCAGTCAGGCACCGGATTTGCGAAGCATTCTGAGAATTGGCGGCAACCAGTACTTTCCCGGTTAACCCGATGAGCAAATTACAGGCCTGCAGTACATTAGGCTGACTCCGTTTAGAAAGTTTATAGAGAGCCTTGTCTTCTCCGAAACGTTGTGATCGTCCTCCTGCCAGTACGAGTCCCACTGTCATGGGTTTTGTTTTACGGCTTCTGCTGATGACTTTGTAAAAACGAAATGGCCGCTTTTGCCACCGCTTTTTTCAACCAAATGCACGTTACTGATTTCCATTCCGCGATCGATCGCCTTGCACATATCATAAATCGTGAGCAGAGCGATCTGTACAGCATTCAGGGCTTCAATTTCGACACCGGTCATGTACTTAGTTTTCACAACGGATGTTACAGTAATTGTGTCCTGATCGTTGTTGCTGAAGTGGATGTCGATCCCCGTCAGTGGAATCAGGTGGCACATGGGAACCAGATTGCTCGTTTGTTTGGCCGCCATAATCGCGGCTAATTGGGCCGTAGCGAGAACGTCGCCCTTTTTTATCCGATCTTTGTAAATTCGTTGCAGGGTCACTGATTTCATGTGGATCCGGCCGGTCGCGACCGCAATCCGTTGGGTCATTGATTTAGCTGTGACGTCAACTATCCTTGCACGGCCCCGCCGGTCAAAGTGCGTTAATTTTTCCATTTTAATTCCTCCCTGAAGTAAGTAGCAAACCATTCCTGCCGCTGTTTACTGCCGGAAAAATCCAGTACATCAGTTGCTGAAGGGCTCGTCAAACTGGCTGCAGCAATTACATGAGTCAGAGGGGGCAAATTTTCCAGTGTTTCACCGGACCGGAGCAGCACAAGTTTGGGGTAGTCTGCCGCTTTAAACCCTTCTAGAACCTGCAAATCGTGCGGCGGCAGATTGCCTAACAGTTCGGACAGCTTCAGCAGACGTGTGGATCGTTTCTGATGAATGAAAAGGTCCGACCCGCTGACCAGGACTGTCATTTTAGCTCCGTGCGCAGTGAAAGCAGCGGTATCCGTTCCCGGCCGGTCCATTTGAGCCCCATGAATATCATGCTTGAGAACGACAGCCGCTTTTTTAAATTGAGCCGCGACAACAAGTAAGTCATTAATCGTTTGTGTTTTTCCACTCTTCTTATAGCCTACTATCTGAAGGGTAGGAACCATGTTTCTACCTCAGCGTTCAGCTTAATTGGTTCAGTACTGTGCGGAATTTTAAAGAGACAGGTCGTGCTCTGAAGATTGCCCAGCGAACCGGATCGATCGCTGCCAACCAAATGAACGTAATATTTTCCCTGATCCGTGTGGTAAACTCCGCGCAGCATTCGATCATATCCGTTCGTTTTCTTATAAAGCTTGTCCAGGAGTGCCGTTCGCTTTATTACTCGGGATGTCTGATGAACCAGTTGCCGCAGGACAGGCTCCACGAATAAATAGAAACCGGTAAAACAGGCGCCGGGATTTCCTGAAAGAGCGATTACCGGTTGATCATCGGCAAGGAACGCTGTGGTAACACTGCCTGGGCGCATACGCAGCTTATTGAACAGGAGCTTCCGGCTCGCTTTTGCAGCACGTGCAATAAAGTCGAAGTCGCCGACAGATACACCGCCGTTTGTGACAATAAGATCATTCTTGGCAGCAGCGGCGCTTAAAGCGTTTATCAGCTGCTCATACCTATCCGTCAACTGGATGTAATCAGTGACGGCAGCACCGTTTTCTTCGACTAAACTTTTAATCATCGGACCGTTACTGTTGAATATTTTTCCTCGAACGGGGACGCTGCCGTCAGCCAGTAATTCACTGCCTGTAGTGATGACGGCGACCCGCGGTTTACAGAAAACGCTGACTGTGTCGATAGCAAACGCACGGAGGAGGCCCAGACCGCCGGGGTTCAGTTCGGTGTTTGCGGGAATCAGTTCATCCCCTTTGCTAAATTCTGAGCCAACCGGGGTGATATTATCCTGCCGGGAGGTCGTCAAAATTTCAACCTGGCTGCTATGCCCCCCGACCGGACGGGTCTGCTCCAGCATAATCACTTTGCCGGCATTTTCCGGAACAAATGCGCCGGTCATAACTCGGACGGTGTCATTTCGGCCAAGTGTTCCATCAAACGTAGCCCCGGCGGGAATTTCTCCGCAGCAGTGGAAAATTTTGGGGAAGCCGTCATCGTCCGCCGCACGGATGGCGTAGCCGTCATAACCGGAGCGGCGAAAATACGGAAGGGAATAAGGAGCTGCTATTCTTTCCGAGGTGACTCGATGGTTCGCTTCGTTGACAGGAATGATTTCTGTTTTCGTTGATAGGTTCAGGGCTCCCAGGCGTTTCTGGGCTTCAGTATAGAGAATAGCTTCTCGTCGATCCAGCATATTTACCACTCACTTTCGATGTTCATAGAGTAAATGCTCATATTCAGGCAATATCAGTTTTTCCATAGCAGTCTGACAGGCATTGCCGGCGCCGGGCAGCAGATAGCACAGTTGACCGCGCAGGTTGAAGCCGGCTTCCGCCCGTGATGCCAGCGCGCGGGTTCCGATTTCTCTGAAACTGATTGCCCGAAAGGCTTCACCGAATCCGGGAATGAGTTTGGTTAGTAGCGGAGCAATAGCCGGAATGGTCACATCTCGTTGGGCAATGCCAGTCCCGCCGTTAGTAATAATTAAGTCTAACTTTTGTCTTTCGAAACTCAGAAAACTGATCTGAATGTCCAAGGGATCGTCGATGACAACCTGCCGATCAAAAATGGCCATCCCGGCATCTTCACAGAGGCTGCTGATCAGTTGGCCGCTTGTATCCGTCTCTAGATTGCGAGTATCACTGACGGTCAAGATCGCTGCTGTTGTCATTCGATTATTGCCGCCTTTCTCAATGCGTTGCATAAGTTTCGGTAACCGGCGGTAGCGTCGGCCAGCGATTGGGCTTCATAAAGCATCATCTTTCCACTTTGGAAATAACTGATATGTGTTGCCTGCCACTCAAAACTGACAAACGTCTTACGCAGAGAAACACTGATTTTCTCTGATTTCAGGAAACGGACAAGATCTGCCAATCCGATACGGGCCGGCAGGCAGGCGCTGTACACGTTTTTGCCGCAGAGCGACCGCACCTCGTCTTTGGATGACGTTATGGCGGCTTGATGCAGACAGCAGGCCGGGCAGTTGCTGCGTTTTGTGACTGCAAACCTGTCTGCCTCGAGTGACCAGTTATTAACAACCAACAGCTGGTTAAAGTTGACAGTCGCACGGTCCACCAGCCAGTGTATAGCCAGACTAACTTGCAGTGCTGCGACCAGCGGTACGAGTGCCGTGTTCACTCCGATTTGATCGCAGTCAATTTGTTTTAACTTTTCCAGCCTGGGGAAAACGCACTCGAGGCACGGGTGCGTTGCCGGACTGATGGGCATCACGTTGCCGCTGACCCCGGCACACGATGCAAAAATATAATCAAAATGCTGGCGGATAGCACATCGGTTTAGAAGATCGCGTACAGAAAAGTTGTCGCTGCAATCCAATACCAGATTAAACGTCGCTTTTTTTAAGAACTCCGCGGTTATTTTGTGCGGAATGGCCTGCACGTCGACGGCCGCATTGATTTCAGCCAACCGCCTCTTTGCCGCTTCAACTTTAAGCACACTATTATTGGCATCCTGTTCAGTAAACAAGGCCTGTCTCTGCAGGTTGGTTAGTGTAACGACATCGGGATCAACTAAAAATAAGCGTTTGATTCCGGCCCGGGTCAGCTGTTCGGCGGCATAACTGCCCAGTGCGCCGCAGCCTACGATCAAAATGCTGGACGATTTGAGCTTTTCCTGACCCGAATCCCCGATCTGGCACACTCGGCGCTGACGATCATATCGATCCAATTCAAGTCCTCCTCTTTGTAAAATATAGGCATTTCCCTAGTCGCAGTATAGCATTGCCCGTGCTACTGTTGAATTAGGGTTTTGACTTACTTTTACGGCATCGATGAATGGTGCCGGGGGAAATGGTCGTTTCTTCAATTTGGAAGGATGTGAGAAAGTGCTTAAGTCCCGTTTTTTCAAGCACGTTGAGAAATTCAATGGCAGTTTTACACAATTGGAAGAAAATGATCGCCGCTGGGAAAAGCTTTACAGACAGCGCTGGGCACACGATAAAGTGGTCCGGACGACGCATGGCGTCAACTGTACAGGTTCGTGCAGCTGGAATGTATATGTCAAACAAGGTGTCATTACCTGGGAACACCAGGCGATAGATTATCCGCCATGTCAAACCGATATGCCTGAATATGAACCGCGCGGATGTCCCCGGGGTGCCAGTTTTTCGTGGTACGAATACAGCCCTGTCCGAATCAAGTATCCTTATATTCGCGGAAAGCTATGGCAGCTCTGGGTAGCCGCCAGAAAGGAACACAACAGTCCGGTGGCTGCCTGGCAGAGTATCGTTGAAGATCCGAAGAAAACCAAGTTGTATAAATCGGCCCGAGGTCATGGCGGCCTGGTTCGGGTTCACAGGGAGGAAGCCTTGGAACTGATTTCCGCCATGCTGATTTATACGATTAAAAAGTATGGGCCGGACCGGCTGGCCGGCTTTACACCCATACCGGCCATGTCGATGATTAGCTATGCATCCGGAGCGCGTTTCCTTTCGCTGCTTGGAGGGGAGATGCTGAGCTTCTATGATTGGTATGCTGATTTGCCGCCTGCGTCGCCGCAGGTCTGGGGCGAACAAACCGATGTACCGGAATCGGCCGATTGGTACAACAGCCAGTACATTATCATGTGGGGATCTAATGTTCCATTGACTCGGACTCCGGATGCACACTTCATGACTGAAGCCAGATATCATGGGGCTAAAGTGGTCACTGTCAGTCCGGATTATGCTGAAAATGTTAAATTTGCCGATAATTGGCTGGCACCGCATCCCGGTACCGACTCTGCATTAGCGCAAGGGATGATCCATGTCATCCTGAAAAATTTTTATGCTGACAAACAAATCCCTCAATTTATCAACTATGCCAAACAGTATACCGATCTGCCGTTCTTAGTCATGCTGGATCGAAGTGCGGCCAATAGCAATCATTACTCGTCTGATCGTTTTGTCCGCATTTCCGATCTGAGTCCTTTGCCCGTTGCTCAAGGTGAATGGAAAACTGTTGTGCTGGATCGAATAACCGGTCAGCCGGTGGTTCCTAATGGAACGATTGGTCAGCGGTGGGAAAAGGGTGCGAAATGGAATCTGACCCTGAAAGATGATAAGGGGAATCCAATTGATCCGATATTGAGCATTCAGCCGGATCAATGGATCAAGGTTGATTTCCCGATTTTTGACCAGCGGGGAAACGGTGTTTTGAGCCGGAATCTTCCCGTATGCAACATGACGTTTGCTGACGGTTCTCAGCATTTTGTTACGACGATTTATGAATTGATGATGAGCCAGTACGGGATCGCCCGCAGACCCGGCGATGATCTGGCTGCTAAAGGATTTAATGATGCTGCCAGTCCGTTTACTCCGGCCTGGCAGGAAAAGGTGACCGGTGTCAAACAGAGTCTGGTCATTCAGATTGCCAACGAATTTGCCCAAAATGCCATTGAAACCGGGGGCAAATCGATGGTTATCATGGGTGCAGGGATTAATCATTGGTTCAATTCGGATATGACTTATCGGACAATCATCAACATGCTTCTCCTGTGTGGCTGTGAAGGGATTTCCGGCGGCGGCTGGGCTCACTATGTCGGGCAGGAAAAACTGCGGCCGCAGGAAGGGTGGATGACGATTGCCTTTGCCAACGATTGGAGGAAAGGCGGTGCCCGGCAGCAGAACAGCCCTTCGTTTTTCTACTTTGCTTCCGATCAATGGAAGTACGATGAATTAGACAACAAGGCCCTGAAATCGCCGGTCTGGAAAACCGCTCATAGCTATGATCATCCGGCTGACTATAACCAACTGGCCATCCGCCTGGGATGGCTGCCTTCATATCCCCAGTTCGACCGCAATCCGCTGCAATTTGCGAAGCGTTACGGAACGACTGATCTAAAGACAATCAGTCAGAAAGTGGTCGGTGAGCTTAAATCCGGTCGTCTGCACTTCGCGGCAGAGGCTCCGGATGAATCTGTCAATCAGCCGAAAGGTCTGTTTGTCTGGCGTTCCAATCTGTTCAGTTCTTCCGGCAAGGGCCAGGAATATTTCATGAAGCATATGCTGGGCACCGAAAATGGCCTGCTGGCCCGGCCTAATGATCAGTTCAAACCTTCGGAGATGAAATGGAGCGGCGAGTCAGTGGAGGGGAAATTGGACCTGATTATTGATATTGACTTCCGGATGGTGACAACGTCGTTGTATTCTGATGTGGTGCTGCCGGGAGCCACCTGGTATGAGAAGGAAGACTTGTCTTCTACAGATATGCATCCGTTTATCCATCCGTTTAATGCCGCCATCAGTCCGCTTTGGGAGGCGAAAAGCGATTGGCAGACGTTTAAACTGCTGGCAAAATGCTTCTCTGAGATGGCTAAAACTGAACTGCCGGAGACAGAATATGACTTAAAAACGCAGCCGCTTGGCCATGATTCACCGGCTGAGATTGCACAGCCGTTTGGCAGGATAAGAGATTGGAAGAAAGGCGAAATCGATTGCATTCCGGGAAAGACGATGCCGGGTTTATCGCTGATTCCGCGCAATTACGGCGATGTCTATGACAAGTTCATATCACTTGGCCCCGAAGCCCGGGGTCATGTCGGAAGCGTCGGTTACAGCTATGACGTTACAGAGCAGTATGACGAATTAAAGGATATAAATGGCACGTTTGTGAACGGTATCAACAAAGGCTGTCCCAGGTTGGATCAGGATCGTAAAGTTGTTGATGCAATTCTGCATCTCTCCAGTACGTCAAACGGACATGTGGCCCGAAAAGCCTGGGCTGACGCTGAAGCGAAAACCGGTCGGAGATTAGCTGATATCAGTGCCGGTCGGAGCGAGGATCTGATGACTTTTAAAAGTATTACGGTTCAGCCGGCCGAAACGATCCCAACGCCGATCTTCAGTTCTGATAAACGTGACGGTGAACGCTACTCACCTTTTACCACCAATATTGATCGACTGGTTCCGTTTCGGACTTTGACCGGGCGGCAGCAGTTTTATCTGGATCATGAGATCTTCCAGGAATACGGTGAGGCGCTGGCCACTTACAAACCGACTTTGCCGCCGGTTGTGATGGGACCTAAAGATGTGAAAATTGCACCTGACTCAAGCGAACTGGTCCTGCGCTACATGACACCGCATGGAAAATGGAATATTCATACAATGTATCAGGATAACCTGGAAATGCTGACGCTGTTTCGAGGCGGGCCGAATGTCTGGCTGAGTCCGGCCGATGCTGAAAAGATCGGCATTAAAGATAACGATTGGCTGGAGATTTATAACCGTAATGGAGCGGTGACCTGCCGGGCGGTGATTTCCAATCGAATGCCTGAAGGATCACTTTACATGTATCATGCTCAGGATATGAATATTCAGGAACCGCTGTCGACGATCACCGGTCAGCGCGGCGGTTCGCATAACGCACCTACGCAGATCCACATCAAACCGACACAAATGGTCGGCGGATATGCACAGTTGAGCTACGGGTTCAATTACTATGGCCCTATCGGCAACCAGCGCGATTTGTATGTGGCTGTGCGTAAATTAAAGAAGGTGAACTGGAATGAAGATTAAGGCTCAGATTGGTATGGTATTGAATCTCGATAAGTGCATAGGCTGTCATACTTGCTCGGTTACGTGCAAGAATACCTGGACTAACCGTCCGGGTGCCGAATATATGTGGTTCAACAATGTAGAAACGAAACCGGGTGTCGGCTATCCGAATCGCTGGGAAGATGAAGATTATTATCGTGGCGGTTGGGAACTCGGCAAAAAAGGTAAATTGCGGCTGAAAGCCGGTTCCAGGCTTAATAAAGTGGCGTTGGGGAAAATTTTCTACAACCCGAATATGCCGCAGCTCGACGATTATTATGAACCATGGACGTACGATTATCAGACTTTGTTCGGTCCCGAAAGCAAACATCAGCCTGTTGCCCGGGCTAAATCACAAATAACGGGTCAGACCATGGATTTGAAAAATGGTCCAAATTGGGATGATGATCTGGCGGGCTCCACGGAATACTTCGATAAGGACCCAAATATTCAAAAAATTTCAGCGGATATTAAGGCTAACTTTGAACAGGCTTTCATGATGTATCTGCCGCGGCTGTGCGAGCACTGTCTGAATGCATCATGTGTGGCTTCCTGTCCATCAGGGGCTATGTACAAACGAGATGAAGACGGTATTGTTCTGGTTGACCAGAAACGCTGCCGTGGCTGGCGATTCTGCATGACCGGCTGTCCTTATAAAAAGGTGTATTTTAACTGGAAGACACACAAAGCGGAGAAGTGTACATTCTGTTATCCGCGAATTGAAGAGGGAATGCCGACCGTCTGCGCCGAAACCTGTGTGGGCCGGATTCGTTACCTCGGTGTCATTCTCTATGATGCCGATCGAGTCAGAGCCGCTGCTGAGGAACCGGACAACACGAAATTGTACGAGCAGCAGTTGAAACTATTTCTGGATCCCCGGGATCCGAAAGTGATTCAGTTGGCTCTTGCCGAAGGCATCTCCGAAAATATGATTGATGCTGCTCAACGTTCGCCGATCTATAAACTGGCGGTAGAAGAAAAGATTGCTTTTCCATTGCACCCTGAATACCGCACCATGCCGATGGTGTGGTATGTTCCGCCGTTGAGTCCGATTATGAGTTATTTTGAAGGCCGTGACTCGATCAACGATCCGGACATGATCTTTCCGGGGATCGATGAACTGCGTATCCCTCTGGACTATTTAGCAAGCCTGCTGACTGGCGGCAACACCGAAGTCATCAGGGACTGCTTATACAAATTGGCAACGATGCGCCTGTACATGCGGGCCGTGACCTGTGGCAGATCCTTTGACAGGAACAGGCTTGAACGGGTCGGCCTGACGCCGGAAAGCGCTGCATCATTGTACCGTTTACTGGCGATTGCTAAGTATGAAGATCGGTTTGTTATTCCAATGAATCACAAGGAACGGGTAGAAGATGTCCAATCTGAGCAGGGAGATTTAGGCTATGACACGTGTGAAGGATGTGCGTTAGGCTCACAATATGGAAACCTGTTCAAAAGAGCTGCGGCCGGTAAATCCGGCAAAGAGATCTATGCAGACAATTTCTATGGGGGGATATGGCGTGATTAATCTTGAAAAAGTCAAGGCCATTCGCAGCGGATTCGCTTATGTATCGCATATGCTGGATTATCCATCTGAAGAAATCCTTTCGCTGGAATTTCGAAACGGCCTCGTCCGGGACTATTGCGCAATGTCGCAGCGGGCGAGCGTTCTTACCATTTTAGACGAACTGCGGGGACAAAAACTATATGACCTGCAGAAACATTATTCGGATCTGTTCGATTCCAATAAGCGTTTTACTCTGTATATGACTTACTACAAGTTTGAAGACTCCCGCAAACGAGGTACGCTGCTGGCTAAACTGAAGCTGCTCTATGAAATGTTTGGCCTTGAAATCTCGGAACGGGAACTCGCTGATTATCTGCCGATGATGCTGGAATTCCTGGCATTCGGCCACTGGCAGGGGGATCGTCGCCGGCAGGATATCAACCTGCTGTTTCAAGTCATTGAAGACGGCACATATCATTTGCTGAAAAGAGGCAGGGAGTACCGCGACGATCCGTATTTCCGACTGATTGATGCCGTTCGCAAAGAACTGAAGGCTTGCCTTGAACAGGAGGCTGATGTGTCATGACACATCCGTTTCAGTACTTCTTATGGATCATTTTTCCATACATTGCTTTAGGGTCATTTTTCTTTGGAACGATTCTCCGTTTAACGCTTTTCAACAGCTCGATCACTGCCGTTTCCAGTGAATTACTGGAAAAACATCGGCTGATCATCGGCAGTATCTCGTTTCATACTGGCATTATTCTCGTTTTTTTGGGACATATTTTGGGGATTTTGATCCCAAAAGGTTGGATCGATGCTTTGGGAATTTCTGAACATATGTATCACATCTTCGGGTCCATTCTGATGGGCGGTCTTGCAGGCGTGCTGGCATTGGTTGGGATGCTGCTGCTGACCTGGCGGCGTTTCAGTGACGTTCGAGTTTTTCGGACAAGTTCATTAGGCGATTTAATCGTGAACATAGCACTGTTGATTACGATTATTTTGGGTTTAATTGCAACATTGACATCGTCGCTACACCCGGCCTTTAATTATAGGACGTCATTGTCGGTCTGGGCTCGCCAGCTTTTTACATTCTATCCGGATCTTCGATTCATGCTGCACGTACCGCTCATTTACAAACTACATGTAATCTGCGGATTTCTGATTTTGGGGATGTTTCCCTATACCCGGCTGATGCACGCACTGGTTCTGCCGTGGCAATATGTTTTTCGACGGTTCATTATTTATCGCCGGAAACCTCAATATGATCGTTAAGGAGGGTCTAACGTAACGCCTGTGGAATGAAGGGAGCGTTCAGTAAGTCGTTACAGGAAATTCATTGTAACTAAAGTGGAGACGTGATCAGTATTTTTATAATGTCCGCATATCGGGTACGGAACTGGGGTTAAGAGACTGTTTTTTCAAAAAAGAGATACTGCTAAATCCCAGTATTCGAAAAAAAGGTGGAAGGAATATAAATTTCCTTCCATTCTTAATTTTTAAGATGTTTTTCACGGGTCACCGTGGCCCGAATCGAAACCATTGTCTGACCGGTTCGAAAGAGATTTTGACTGCTATGCCCCAGTTTCCATTGGGATCAGGAAGCCGATTATCATCACTTTCGAAAGAGAGAATTAAAATCTTCAAATTCTTGATAGCCGTCAATCTTCTTTCAATGATCTTTGGCTATGCTGAAGAAGTCAAAGGGAGGAGGAAATGATGAATATTCAAAAATGGCTGCAGCGGCATCATAAACACATTACATTTTCCACTGGTATTTTGATTGTACTCGGCTTTTTAAGCAAAGATCTTTTGCGGTGGGGGACTGGTTATGAGGTAACGTTTATCACGGCTTCAATTCTCAGTTTTTTACCGATTGCGATTCGCGCGTGGCAGGCGCTGAAGGTTAAAGTCATTAGTATCGAATTATTGGTCAGTATCGCTGTAATCGGTGCATTCTTCATTGGCGAGTACAACGAATCGGCCATCGTGACATTCCTTTTTTTATTCGGGAGCTATTTGGAACAGAAAACATTACAGAAGACCCGCAGCTCGATTCAGGCACTGACTAAAATGGCTCCGGTGACCGCCTGGGTCTATCAAAAAGACGGTGAAGCAGAGGAAAAAGAGATTGATGAAGTTAATGCGGGTGATGAGCTTTTAGTGAAAACCGGAGCTCAAGTACCGGTGGACGGCATGATTGTATCCGGCCGCGGCTATCTCAATGAAGCGAGCATCACCGGCGAGTCCCGGGTTGTCGACAAGACGGTCGGCGCGACGGTCTTTGCCGGAACAATTTTAGACAATGGGACGTTGCGTATTAAGGCGACCCGCGTTGGCGAGGATACCACATTTGGGAAAATCATTGAATTGATTGAAGAGGCTCAGGATACGAAGTCGCATGCAGAAAAGTTTATTGATCGTTTCGCCCGTTTCTATACACCGGCGGTTTTATTGTTGGCTCTTGTTGTCTGGGGGATCACGCAAGACATTCGCCTGGCCATTACGATCTTAGTTCTAGGCTGTCCGGGAGCTTTAGTCATCGGTGCCCCGGTATCCAATGTCGCCGGTATCGGCAATGGGGCAAAACGCGGCGTCCTGATCAAAGGCGGCGAAATCATGGATACTTTTAGTAAGGTGGATACCTTAGTTTTTGACAAAACAGGAACGCTGACGAAGGGGCGGACTGAGCTTGTAGAAATTCATGCGGTGTCAGATCAGCGACGCGGGCTAGCCTATGCGGCTGCCTTAGAAAGGGAATCGGATCACCCGCTCGGCAAGGCGATTTTAGCCTATGCACAAAGGCACGCCGTTGATTATCGTCACCTGAAAGTTACTCAGACTCAAGTAGACAAGGGCAAGGGGATTAGGGCGGTTGTGGAACATCGAACAGTCCGGGTTGGCAATCGCGTTCTGTTGACTGAAGCCGGTATTCGATTGAACCATAAACAGGAACAAAAATTGATGGAAATGGAAGAAAAAGGAGTATCTACGGTATTAGTGGCGGTCGATCAGCAGCTGGTGTTAATGCTGGGGATCGCCGATACGCCGAGAGATGGGGCTAAAGAAGCTTTAGCGGCATTAAAAACGATGGGCGTCAGAAAGAGGGTCATGCTGACGGGGGACAATGCGCGAACGGCGCAGGCTATTGCGCAGCAGCTTGGCATCGATGAAGTTCATGCGGAGCTTTTGCCGGAAGATAAAGTGCTTTATGTCGAAAAATTGAAAGAGTCCGGTCATACCGTCGCTTTCATCGGCGACGGCGTCAACGACAGCCCTTCCATTGCCTCGGCAAATATCGGAATTGCTATGGGCAGCGGGACCGATGTTGCGGTGGAGACCTCAGATATTGTGCTAATGAAATCCAGTTTTGCCGAGCTTGTCCATGCGTACGGGTTAACAAAGAAAACAGTGATAAATATGAAAGAAAATATAATGATTGCCATCGCTACCGTTATTTTCTTAATAATCGGCTTGATCCTGGGTTATATTTATATGGCGAGCGGGATGTTCGTTCACGAAGCCAGTATTTTAGTGGTCATCTTTAATGGGATGCGTTTACTAGGCTACCATGCTGAAAACGCCAGTAAAAACTTTATTGCTCCGGCCGTTATTTCTAAAAATTGATACCTATCAATTTTTTTATAAACGAGTTGTTTTAGACTGAAGACAAAAGAAAAGGAGGAATAGCCATGTCAAAAGTCATTCTGCAATTGGAAGCACTGACGTGTCCGTCCTGTCTGCAAAAAATCGAATCCGCCCTTGCCCATCAGGAAGGAATTGAGAAATCAAAAGTGCTGTTTAATTCCAGCAAGGTTAAAGCAGAAATCAACCCAGGTAAGATCTCGGCTGAAGAAGTCGCCCGGCTTGTATCGAAACTCGGATACGAAGTAAAAGCCGTAAAAGTGAAGGAAGCCTGAATCGGTCGATAATGGAAAAATGATGAGGAGGAACCCATATGTCCATCGACAAATTATATGAAGCAGAAGTTGCCCAGTCCGAGAAAGATCATCATACGCCAACTGCCGGAGCGATGAGCGGACACATTTTAGCTAACCTGAAGATACATCAGGTAAAGATGGCTCAGGCTGTTTATTACGCCAGGGGAACCGAGACTGCTTTTTTAAGAAAATTCTTCAGCCAGGCGATCCAAGAGGAATTCGAACTTTTTGACGAACTCGCACAATTGTTGTTAGATGAAAGCGAGGTGATCCCGACAACAACCGGGGAGTTTAGCCGTTACAGCATGCTGGAGGAACAGGGGAAATTCAAATACCTTTCTGCTAGAGAATGGCTCGTTACCGCAGTGAAAGACTTTGACACGCAAAATCTGTTTATTACGCGTGCGATTAAATTAGCCGCAAAAGAAGATAAACTGGCAATCCAGGCGTTCCTGGTCCGACACTTAAGCTGGAATCATCGTAAAATCCGCGAGTTACAAGCGTTCTTAGATCATACTCCTCGAGAGGGCCTTGATGAAGAGGGCGATAATTGATTAATGGAGGTCTGAATGATGGAAAAGCATAGCTGTTTGATCCTGGTTCCTTTGTTTAATCATATGGACGAGCATGATTTGGAAAAAATTTATTCGCTTACTAAACAGCGTACGTATAAAAAAGGTGAGCAGATCTTCAAGCCTTATGATCAGCAGCAGCTGACCATCGTGGCAAAGGGCCGCATGAAGGTCTACCAGCTTTCCGGTTCGGGCCGTGAGCAGCTTCTGCGTGTTGTAGAAACGGGTGAGTATGAAGGTGAATCGGCATTATTCGGTGTAAAAAACGACAGCTTATTCGCTGAAGCGCTTCAAGAAACCGTTGTCTGCACACTGGCTCACCATGACTTTCAAAAGTTATTGCTGACGTATCCCCAAATCAGTCTAAGGTTATTAGAGACTAATGCAGAGAAACTATCATCTGCCCAACACCAGGCACAGTTTTTGGTAATGGAAGCTATTGAAACCCGACTAGCCGTTTATCTATTGGAATTAGCGAAGGAAAATGATCGCCTGACGTTTGAGCTGCCCATGAAAATGAAGGAATTGGCAGGTTTTCTGGGTACAACGCCGGAGACATTGTCTCGAAAATTTAAATTATTAAGTGACAAAGCTCTAATCCGTCGGGAGCGACAAAAAATAACGTTGCTCGACCCGGAAGAACTGGAAGATTGTTATGTCTGATCAGAGCATCATCCCGTCGGCCTTCCCGATGGGAGTTTTAATTCTGGACGGATAAGGATAATTAAAAGAAAACACGTCCAGTATCCGAGGTCGGGAGACAGATCTGAGATCAGCGTTGTCGACAATCACTATCAATTGACTGAGGCAGTTATCGGATCAGGAAACGCCATCATTCATATTACTGATGAAGGGTTGTTTTAGCCCCATAACGCTGAAGGTAGTCAGTACGTCGGGAGGTAATCATGGTGAACGTATTAAAAGATATTTTTAATCGTATAAAAGCAGATCCTGAAAATATTCAGTTTACAAACAAAGATATCGAACCGCTCTACTATGCCGCTTCGACGGCCAAAATACTAATTATAGGTCAAGCTCCTGGTAAGAGAGCACAGAATACAAAGATCATCTGGAACGATCGAAGCGGGACTCGGTTGAGGGAATGGATGGGCGTATCAGATGATACTTTCTATAACTCGGGAAAAATTGCTGTTCTCCCCCTGGATTTTTATTTTCCGGGCAAAGGGAAGAGTGGGGATCTGCCACCCAGGGAAGGATTCGCTCCTAAATGGCACGCCCAAATTATTAAAGCCATGCCGGATATTGAGTTAACTCTATTAGTGGGTTCGTATGCTCAAAGGTACTACCTGAAGACTAA
Source organism: Sporolactobacillus sp. CQH2019 (assembly GCF_028765345.1). Taxonomy (GTDB): domain Bacteria; phylum Bacillota; class Bacilli; order Bacillales; family Sporolactobacillaceae; genus Sporolactobacillus. The sequence continues at coordinate 78,087 of NZ_JARAJZ010000009.1, read as the reverse complement.
TTCTCAAATGACGTTAACTGATATTGTTAAAAATTATCGCAGCTATTTACCTGACTATTTTCCATTGGTCCATCCTTCACCGCGTAACCAAATCTGGATTAAAAAGAATCCTTGGTTTGAAGAAAAGGTACTGCCAGATTTGAAAGAGTATATTTACCAGATTTTATAGCATCTGCAATTTATAATGGAACCCCCTAGCTTATAACTGATAAGTGTTTATGAGTATCTCTTTAGCCCATTTTCCTGCTGTGCTGTCAGATGATGATCGATTTTTCCTGAGATCGTCAATCGCTCGAAAAACGAAGAGCCTTTCCGCGATCAATAAACTTCCCTAACAATTTGATAGACCAGGTGCAACGGAATCGGGCAAACTCCCTGTGATGACCGATAAACGGCATGCAGCGGCCGATAAACTCCCTGCAATGACTGATAAACGGCGCCTGACGATGATAACCCGGGTACGGCCGGATACATGAGTTGAAGGGATATCCATTTAATTGTTTCATGGATTTTGAAAGAGGGAAAAATAGGATTCCTTCTGATCTGAATTGGACTGAAATTTAAGCTCGCAGTGAAAGGCAGCTATCCCGGCTGGGTAGACTGCACGGTGAATACGGCGGAAGCGGTCTTTGATAGACGGACTGGAAGTCTATCGCTATGGCTGTTTATGCATGAATTGCTATTAGCAAAATGATGAAGAAGAAGGCTGCATTGATGATCTCTATAATTCCGATCGTCAATATCTTTACAGATTTCCCGTACATTATTAAAGAGCGTAGCAAACCGGGAAAGAAAGCCAAAGCGATAAGAAAATTGCCACCCAGAACTGGCAGAAGAACCATAAGAAAATGATAGATCCAGGACAGGTAGTGATATGAAAGACTTTTACGTTTGCGGATCATCGTTTTTACATACAATGCTGTTCCCACGAAAAAAAGCACGTTGAGTACAGCGATTTCCAATGCCTGCCTGTCTATCGAGCTATTGGCGGATAGACAGGCAGCCAGACCTCCAATCGAAAAGATACAGACAGCGGCAATATCGTTTACCAGTGAACGTTCATTTTTTCTTTTAGCATAATAGATATTTATACAGAAAAAAGGAAGCATGCAGCAGCCTACTAAGAGGATCAGCCAATTCGATAATAAACTGCAAACGATCAAAACGAACGCAATTGCGCTGTAAATTAGAAAACTTTGTTTATACTGTTTTTTCTTAGTCTGATTATTCGTTTTTAATAGACTGAATCCGGTGTAAACGGAAAGATAGAGTGAAACCCAGGCAAAAAACGTAACAAACTGCGGCCAGGTGAAATGCGCAGCACTGGCCTCCAGCCAATAAGGGACGAAAAGCATTGCCCAGGCTCCATGTTGTTTGGGTACAGAGAGCTTCATCATCCAACCCCTTCTTTAAAATGGATCTACTGCTATCTGAAATATTGATTGACTATCACTGTTTTTTTATCATCACAGCTTCGCAGTTCCGGCGGCCGGGCAAATTCTTTCCGGATGCACAATTCTGCCAGAAATCGTGTTTTCACATGACTGGAAAAAATCAATTTCTTCTTAACGAGAATAATAAGCCACCCAGTCGGCGGATAGTCATCCATTTTAACTGTAATCGTCAATGATTATAGTAAATCAGCGATCGGAGAAAAAACTATGATCTGGATCAAATCCGGCCGACTATTCAGTTGCTATTTTATCTAAATCCATTTTTCCCGCGGTAATTTAGCTTTTCGTTTCTTTCCGCATTTTAACAGCCTGTTTCCCAAATGGTGTTACAACGGTTCGAACCTAACGGGCACCGAAGGATGAAAAGAGAAAGATCGTCATTTTGGTAGTAAGGAAAGAAAATATAGAGCAAAAACCATACAAAAATGAAGAAGTCGGCATCCTGAACTGTCAGTGGTAAGGATGACGGTTTGACGTAAGAACCGCTAATCATTCTAATGATCCGGTGGTGAAATATCTAAAACGGCGCATGGAGACAAAAACTGACTCTTCATGATGATGTCGGCAATCTCATCCAGGCTTTCGGGATTTTTCTTGGAAATCCAAAACAGGATAGGGCTCAGTAAACTGTTTAAAATCAGCTCTTTTGCGTAATCTTCCGGCAAAGTAGGAATAAATTTTGCGGATCCTTTTTTTTGTATGAGCGCTTTTTCGATTTCATCCGCTAATAACATTTTGATTTTGTCCAGAAAATGAGGCCCCCCGTCTCCGCTGATTAAAGCATTGAGAATTTTCGCATTTTCGTGTACGTAGTTCAACGCGGATATGACAATTCTGTAAAGCGAATAATTTTCTGCCTCTAAAGCAGCATGATCCATGGCTGCAGGAAGATTGGTTTTCATAATCTGCCGCAATTTATCCAGCAGCTCTTTCTCATATTTCTCCAGAAGGTCAAACTTATCCATATAATGCAGATAGAAGGTGCCGCGGTTGATGCGGGCTGCCCGTGTAATGTCCATCACAGTCAGGTCATGAAATCCTTTCGTACAGACAATCTGAATAAAGGTTTCCTTAATCACTTCCTCGGTATGGGCAAATTTAGCGTTCTGTTTCATTTCTATTCACCTCTATTTTAAATCAACAGATGATTTGAAATTGTTTATTGTATTTTCCCTTTGTTCTCTCTATGATAAAAGAAACAATCAATAAAATCAACATGATGTTCATTTTAAAAGGGGAGGATAAACATGACTGTTGCTGATAAGGAAGGGACTGTTTGATGAGCATTAATGAATGGAAGCAGGGGGTTAAAATGGTCAAAGGTTTAGGCAAGGCCAAAAGGAATATGAAAATTGATGTGCATGTCCATTATCTGCCTCCGAGTTATGTCGAAGCACTACGTGAAAACGAGGGCGAAAGGCCGGACGGGTTTCAGACGCCGGATTGGGATCCGAGACAGCATATTGCACTCATGGAACGTCTCGGCATCGAAATTTCGATACTGTCTTTATCCTCTCCCCATGTGTATTTTGGCGATGAGGCAGCCGCAAAAACACTGGCCCGCCGAGTGAATGAATATGGGGCGGAACTTGCCGGGCAGTATCCGGGGAAGTTCCGCCTCTTAGCGTCACTGCCCTTGCCGAACGTTAAAGACAGCATCGAGGAAATACGGTTTGCCCTCGATGAATTGGATGCGGACGGTTTCACCCTGCCGACGAATACACGGGGCATTTATTTGGGAAGAACGGATCTGGACCCGGTTTTTGAAGTGCTGAATGAGCGAAAAGCAGTGGTCGTGCTTCATCCGAATAAGCCGGGCCGTGTTCCGGAAAATGTGAATGAAGGTCTGCCCATTCCTGCGATGGAATTTCTGTTTGATACGACGCGGACTGTGATCAACATGATCATTAATGGAACGTTCAGCCGCTATAAAAATATTAAGTTTGTGATTCCGCATGCCGGTGCTTTTTTGTCCCTGCTTGCCGACCGGCTGGATCCGTTCTTTAAGATCATACCGGTAGGAGAGAGGAAGGTTAAAGCCGATGTGTATGCCGTGCTAAAAAGATTGTATTATGACGTCGCCGGTTTCTGCGTGCCAAGGCAGCTGGGAACTCTTTTGCAGCTTGTGGATGCGAGCCATTTGCTGTACGGCAGCGATTATCCGTATACGCCGGCGATCGGCTGCGCCAGTCTGGCCGGTATGCTCAGCGATACGGACCTGCTGACGGAGAAGCAGCGTCAGGCCATGTTTTACGATAATGCGCTCACTCTGTTTCCGCGATTAGGAGATGTTAAAAAATGAAAGGAAGCGGTCTGCGCTGTCTTTGTTGCGAAAGATAGGTTTCGATCTTTGCTATCCCAGGTGGAGGTAACAAAAGGGCGTACGGGCTTTGCACTGAAGAAAAATAAAAGTATCAGGTACCGGGATATGATCAAAATTCATTTTGAAAGATAAGAATAAGCAGATATAGAAGGTGAACGGATGCGAAAAATCATTTCATTACGCTGGGTCATGTTGGGTATTTGGATCGCGGGGATGATTGCCCTCATTTTAACTTCACCCGATATGAGTGCACTTGTACAGGAGAAGGGCAGCTATGCACTGCCTGACACTTATTCAACGAGTCAGGCAAACAGGCTGGAAAAGCAGTTCAGCGGCAAGGATACAACCATCTATGTTGCGGTCTTCCATTCGAACAAAGCTCTATCAAATAATGACCTGAGCGCGATTAAGCAGACGCTGCAAAGAGTCAAGAATAACAAAAATACTTTAAAGATCAGCAGTGTTACTGACAGCTTTGATCATAAAGAATTGCAGGATCAGTTTCTTTCAAAAAATAAAAAAACACTCATGGCGGCTTTAGAAGTTCAAAATGTGAATCAGACGTTTGTACAGGGCGTCCGCGGCAAAATTAATCAGGAAATAAGAACGAACGGTGTCCAGACCTATCTGACCGGTCAGGAATTGATTACGAATGACATGAATAAGGCGGCCGAAGCGGGGCTGCACCGGACGGAAGGCCTGACCGTTATCTTCATTCTTGTTATTCTCCTGCTCGTCTTCCGTTCGTTTGTCGCTCCGTTTATTCCGCTGTTCACCATCGGAATCAGCTATACGGTGGCTCAGGTTATTGTCGCTTTTCTCGTCAAGTTTATGAATTTTCCAATCTCCAATTTCACGCAAACCTTTATGGTTGCCGTCATGTTCGGCATCGGAACGGACTATTGCATCTTACTCATGAGCCGGTTTAAAGAAGAACTGGCCAAGGGAACCGACAAATATCAGGCAACGCTGACGACATTTAAAACGGCCGGCGTCACCGTCCTGCATAGCGGAATTCCCGTCTTTATTGCTTTTCTGTCGCTGGTTTTTGTTCAATTCAATCTGTACCGCAGTGCGGTCGCCGTCGGTGTCGGCGTGGTTTTCCTGCTTCTCGCGCTGTTTACGCTGCTCCCGCTTTTTATGGTCACGTTCGGCAAACAGCTTTTCTGGCCGATGCGCGGAAAAATAAAGGAATCGAAAAGCGATCTCTGGGCCGGCGCCGGAAAACTCGCTTTCGCCCGTCCGCTGATCGCTTTGCTCATCGTTGCATTATTTACGATTCCGCCGATCCTCACGTATCATGGCCAGCTTTCGTTTAACTCGCCCCAGGAACTGCCTGATACTTATTCGGCGAAACAGGGCTATAACATCGTTTCCAGCGATTTTGGCGCCGGAAATTTATCGCCGGTAACGATCTATCTGAAAAATGACGATAATATGAGGACGAGCGACTATGTCGCGTTAATCGAACGTATTTCCATCGCCTTGAAGAAGGACGCAAACGTTGACACGGTCATGAGCGTTTCCCGTCCGCTCGGCAATCGGCTGGATGATATTTATGTCACGAAACAGGCTGATACGCTTCACAGCGGTTTGTCCAATGCCTCCGGCGGTTTGAGCAGCCTGCAGGAGAATCTTCAAGGCACAAGTAAAAAAATCGATGGGTCACAGCCCCAGCTGCAAGCGGCGGTAACTAATGTCGGTAAACTTCAGAGCGGGACAAACGATACGGAAAAAGGCGTTCAGCAGATGCAAAGCGTACTCTCGCAGATATCCGTCGGTATTAAATCGGGGGCTTCAGGCACCGCGGAAATGGAAAGAAAAGTCCATACCGCCCGGACTCAGCTGGCACAGCTGCAGTCCGGCCAGACGCAGCTTCAGAGCGGCTATCATAAAGTTGCGCAAAACCTGCGAACCCTGTCCGCGCAGCTGAATCAATTTACTACGGCGTCCGGGAGCCGGCCGGCTATTGACACAAGCGAGCTGGAGCAAACAATGGGGCAAATTCAAACTAATCTGAATGCTTATTTAGCCGTTCATCCCGAGGCGATGCAGGATGCCCATTTCCGCCTGTTCGTTGCGGCCCTGCAGCAACTGCCGGCGGAAATGAAAAATACGCAGGCGGCTGCGCAAGCGGAAATCAGCCGCCAGACGCAAATGGAAAAGGCAAAAATCAATCAGCTGAATACAGGGATCAAAGCTCTGGCCGATGCCACGGACCAGCTGAACAGCCAGTCGACAAAAATTACAGATGGACTTGGAGCGTTTCAGTCCGGCCTGGCGCAGCTGGACACGGGGCTTGCTCAGCTTGAAAGCGGTCTGAATCAGGCAGGCAGCGGCCAGGATCAGACGGTGAAAGGCTCATCGAAAATCAGCGATGCTTTAAATCAAATTGCCTCCGGCCAGGCGCAGCTGAAAAGCGGGTCCGGCCAGATCCAGGATCAAATGAAGAGTTTGTCCGTGGGATTAGCTCAGGGGGCCGACGGTGCGGAGAAAATTAAAAACGGTATCAATTCGGCCAATGATTTTATGAACAACTGGACGAAAGTTCCTTATGAGCAATCGGGTATTTATGTCCCGAGTAAGATCTTTGACAATAAAGATTTTCAATCTGCACTCAATAATTATATGAGCGGCAATGGGAAGATAACCAAGATTCAGGTGAAGATGAAGGATGATCCATACTCAAATGAAGGCATCGCTCATTTCAAACAATTGAAAGACGAACTTCCCTCTGTTCTGAAAGGGACAAGGTTGGAGAATGCCCGCATCGGCATCAGCGGGACAGCCAGTTTTAACAACGATTTGAGGCAGCTTTCGAGTTCCGACTATCAAAGGGCTGTCACTTATGTCATTATCGGCGTCTTTATTGCCCTTACTATCGTCTTACGTTCGTTCAGCATGCCGATTTACCTGATGGCTTCGCTGCTGCTGACTTATTTTTCATCGATGGGGTTCGCAGAGCTGATTTTTACCAGACTGGGTCACTACGCCGGTTTGACATGGGAGACGCAATTTTTCGGCTTTATTGTCCTTATCTCCTTAGGAATTGACTACTCGATTTTTGTCATGACACGATTCAATGAATATATGAAGATGGAGATTAAAGAACGGATGCTCCTGACCCTCTGGCATATGGGCAGTGTCATTTTCTCGGCGGTTATCATCCTGAGTGGAACTTTCGCTGCCATGATGCCGTCCGGAATGCTATCGCTTGTCGAGATTTCTACTGTTGTCATTATTGGTTTGATTCTCTACGCTGTCATTATCATCCCGCTCTTTGTTCCGGTCATGGTCAAATTCTTCGGCCGTGGGAACTGGTGGCCGTTCCTGCCGAAGAAAACAGGAACAAGTGATGACGGCAAAGGAGTCCTATCCGATCAGTCGCTCTAAGTGGATTCAGCCTGCTCACGTTCAGTAAAAAAAACACGGCGGCTTCTTTTATTTGAGCTGGGAATTATCAAGAGTGCGGATAGAGTATAATCATCAGAAGAAAAGAGAGAAGGCTGTCTCCTCCCTTTTTCTTTTTGGTGAGGGTCTGCCATGGCATAGATTTTGAAAGCTTTAATTTCATTTTTGCAGAGTCGCCGAATGATGCGTCCTTTCAAGGATTTTTCTGCCCGGCTATCCGGAAGTCAAAGTTAAATTGCCATTTATCATTAAAAACACATAAAAATAATATGATTTAGCATTGACAATCCAGATCGAATTTCCTATGATTAAATCAACAATTGAATGAGTGCTGAGAATTTCTTATCCAGAGCGGCGGAGGGACTTGCCCTATGAAACCCGACAACCAGCATGGACAGTATCCCGTGTATGGTGTTAATTCAAGCAGATTTTTCTGTAAAGATGAGAAAACAGGCGTACGAGTCGGAGATGCTTGCTGTTTTCTTTTTACAGAAAACGGCATTTTTATTTATTATTGTAATTATTTTTAAAAAGGGGCAGATGTCAAATCGATTAAGGTGGGCGCTATACATAATGAAAGACCATTTTCAGACACGGCGATTGCAAACAGGCAACACAAAAAATATTAAAAGAGGGTAAAGTCATGAGTGAAAGAGATGAAATTGTTGAACGATACAAAAAATATCTGGCCGATTACATCGCATTTCCATCTGTATCGGCTCAAAATACGTCCATTAAGGAGACAGCGGATTTTCTGACCGGATTATTCAGAACGGCCGGCGGGCATTCTGAAACACTCACAGATTATAAATATCCGTTAGTGTATGCCGACTTTCAGTCAAGCGATCCGGAAAAAAACAAGACAACTCTTTTATTTTATAATCACTATGATGTTCAGCCGCCTGAGCCGCTCGATGAATGGAACTCTGATCCGTTTACATTGACTGAGACTGAAGGCAGGCTGATTGGACGCGGTGTTTCAGACTGCAAAGGTGAACTGATCGTGCGGCTCACTGCCTTGAAGATTTATGAGCACGAGCATGGAGATTTTCCCTGCCGGGTTAAGTTTTTTGTGGAAGGCGCAGAAGAAATTGCCAGTCGGAATCTGGAGGATTATTTAAAAAAATATGCCGATCTTTTCCAGGCAGACCTCGTTGTCTGGGAAGGCGGATCGAAGACGGCTGAAGGAAAACTGGAAATTACAGGCGGGAACAAGGGCATCAGCTGCTTTGACCTAGTGGCCAGAACCGGAAAAGACGATATCCATTCATCTTCAGCAGCTTACATTGAAGGACCGGGGTGGCGCCTTGCCCAGGCATTATCGACTCTGCGGGATGTTGAAACAGGAAAAATTCTGGTTGATGGATTTTATGATGACGTTGAGCGGCCGTCGCAGCGAGCCAGAGATCTCATTAACAAGATGAACCTGGATAAGAATGCGATAAAAACATTGCATGGACTGACGCGGCCCTTCCTATTTGAAAATATTAAGGAAGCTTATGCTTTTGAACCAACGATCAATATCGCCGGGCTGACCAGCGGCTATGAGGGTGAAAGCGTTAAAACGGTTCTTCCGCATACAGCCAGGGCAAAGATTGATTGCCGGCTGGTACCGCACCAGGACCCTGCCGATATTCAGGAAAAGGTGCAGAAGTACCTAATTAAACGGGGATTCACTGATGTAAAAGTAGAATACCTGATGGGAGAAAAAAGCTACCGTTCCGATCTGGACGCGCCCATTGTTCAGGATGTACTCAAGGTGGCGGCAGATGTCTATGGCGGAGAAGATCAGTTACAATTGGTGCCGACCAGTTCAGGAACGGGGCCGATGTATCTGTTTCATCATTATCTTCATGCACCCTTGATGTCCTTCGGTATCAGCGATCCGGGTTCGGGGGCCCATTCACCGAATGAACATATTCACTTAAGTGATTATGATAAGGGCATTGATTTTGTCACGGCAATTTTAGAAAAACTGGCTCAGAAAACTGAACCGGTTCAATAACAAGAGGAGCGGGTACAATCCACCATTGGAACAGGTTTACTATATAGGTTATACTTCTTCTCTTTTGCATGGCCGTCCTTTATTCTTAATTCGGCAAGCCGGCTTTGAAGAGGATAGATAAAATAAATTGGCAGAAAATAGATCCCTGTTTATCGAATGACACTCATACATTTTGCCAGATCGGGCATGTGGAAATATCGTTTTTTAATGGAGGATTTTCAGCTTTTGACACTGTTTCGGCAGAAAGCGGCGGACTTTGCTTGGTCACCCGTTCATATGATGAATCCTTCCATACTGTGAGATCGCGGATGAAAAGCAACGGGTTATGTCTATGTCATTTTGCTCGCCCACTGCACTGCATGAGCGGAATAGTAAGCGTGCTGTTTCTGTTTAACCTGGAGAGGAGCCTTTTAAGCGATCCGAAACATGGCATATGATGCGGCGTTTTGCCGGACATAAACGGGAGATTGTTAATCGGGTTAACTCGTGTCAGCGTGCCTTGCTTTGATAAATGCTGATTCGCTATTGTATTGAAAATTATTTATCGCCGATCTGTCGGAATTAATCCAAGAATTCATATGTCAATACTTATTCAATCTTTACACTTATTAACTGCCGCATCGGCATTTGAATAAAAAACCAGATTTTAATGAGAGAGGGAGAGAAAATCCATGGGAACGAATAAGCGGCTTAAGAATCCCTGTTGTTGAAATTCCGTTTTTTTATAAAGCTTCTGCACCGCATAAAAGTGCAGGAAGCATAGCGGATTTTTACACAGGGAGATCTTAAGGCTTTAATTCAAAAAGTATGCGAAAGCTCAATGTTGATTGAGTGAAGGTGCGATAACCGGCGAATATCGGCCGGATTCGCGGATCATACGCGGAAGGGACGTGTGTAGGACCGTAAATTAACAGACAAGTTTAACAGGACCGTTCAGAAAAAAGAGGGGGAAGCACTCATGAAGAAAATAGGTAAAAAAGTAAGCACGTTTCTTGGAATCATCCTTTTGATCGTCTCATTGACAGCCTGCGGGACGAGTGCAAACAGCAGCAGTTCCTCAACGAAAAAAACGACCGGCAATCTGGCTGACAAGCAAGTGTTAAACTGGGTTGCCCTGACCGAATTGCCGACGGCAGATTCGGTAAAAGAGTATGATACCGCCAGTGCGGAACAAATTGATATTTTCGGTGAAGGTTTGTATAAAATAAATGGGAACAATGATCCCGTGCCGGCGCTTGCCGTTGGAAATCCAGTACCGGCGAATAGTGCGAAAACCTCATACACTATTAATATTAAAAAGGGCCTTAAGTGGTCGAACGGGGATCCGCTGACTGCCAAAGATTTTGTTTTTGCCTGGCGGCGCCTGTTTGATCCCAAAACGGCTGCTCAGAATGCCAGTGTTTTTTTTAACATTAAAAATGCACAGGCAATCAGCGAAGGAAAGAAGAGTACAGACCAACTGGGGGTCAAAGCACTGTCGGATACGAAGCTTCAAGTAGATCTGGAACAGCCGGATTCCTATTTTGAGGAAACGCTCTCGTCAGAAAACCTCTTTCCTCAAGATGAAAAGTTTGTTACTCAGAAAGGGAGCAAATACGGCACAAGCAGTGCCAATACATTAAGCAACGGACCCTTCGTTTTGACGAACTGGGATGGAACGGGCCTGTCATGGACGTACAAGAAAAACCCGAATTACTGGGACAAAAAAAATATTCATCTGAATCAAATTAATGTTCAGGTTGTGAAAGAGACATCCACCGGAATCAATCTCTTCCAGGCAGGAAAGCTGGATGCAGCAGAGTTGTCCGGTGATTTCGTCAAACAATTTCAGAAAGATCCAAGGTATAAAACGGTTTTAGCGCTTCGGTCCACAAACCTGGAATTCGGGACAAGTTCCAACAAATATTTACAGAACGAAAATTTACGCAAGGCCATAAGCCTGTCCATCGATCGCAATCAGCTGGTTAAAAATGTTCTTGCAGACGGCTCGCGTGCGGCAACCGGAGTGGTTCCCAAGGGGCTGGCAAAGAGTCCGGTAAACGGACAGGATTTTGCCGATGCTGCGGGGAATCTGGTTGTTCATAATACCGCCCAGGCCAAACAATTATGGGATCAGGCGAAAAAAGAACTCGGCGTTAATAAGGTTACTTTTACCTTGCTGACGACTGACGATGCCAGTTCGAAGAGTGTCGGCCAATACTTGCAGAATCAAATTGAAACGGCTTTACCGGGCGTAACCATCAATTTAAGCAATATCCCGGCTAAAGTACGTTTCCAGAAGATGATGTCCTATAAATTCGACTTGGCTTTAGGCGGCTGGACCGGAGATTTTGATCCGGTTAGCTTCCTGGAACAGTTCTATTCTACTTTCGAGCATAATCATGCTAAATTCAATGACCCGAAGTACGACAAGCTTATAGATAAGATTAAAACAACAGATCTGACCAACCTGAAACAGAGATGGAATGATCTTCTGAGCGCCCAGAAATACTTACTCGATAAGCAAGCCGTTGTTCCGCTGGATCAGGGTTCGGAAAACTATTTAGTGAACGCAAAGGTAAAGGGAATTGTAACGCACAACCTCGGTGCTCCGCTTGATATTACTCATGCCTATCTCGTTAAATAAATGGTTATGGAAAGGGGAGGACGATTGACCTGTCTTCCCTTTTTTTGTTTTTTCTTCAGGAAAGAGGGGTTACAGAGATTGAAGAGTTTCCTAAAATACATGTTCAAAAGGATTCTGTACATGATTGTTACCATATTACTAATCAGTTCAGTGACCTTTCTATTGATGCAAAAATTGCCCGGCTCGCCTTATGGTAATGAGGAAAAATTAACAAATGTTCAGAAGACGGTCATGAACAAACAATATGGGCTGGATAAACCGGTAGCGGAACAATACCTGCTTTATATGGAAGGAGTTGTGAAAGGCAATTTCGGCATTTCCCTTCAGTTCGGGAACCAGCCTGTCAGTAAGATCATTGCAACACGATTAGGACCTTCCGTTCAGCTTGGCATTCAGGCAATCCTGTTTGGCACAGTAGTGGGCATTTTTTTCGGTATCATTGCCGCGATGTTTCAGAATATGTGGCTGGATACCTCAACGTCTTTAATTGCAATATTAGGACGATCTGTCCCCAATTTTGTTTTCGCCGTCCTTCTGCAACTCCTTTTTGCCATCAATTTAAAATGGCTGCCTATCGGGCTCTGGGAGAACGGATTTGCTTCGTCGGTTCTCCCATCGCTGGCATTAGCCTTCGCGCCTCTGGCTGATTCCGCCAGGTTTGTCAGGACTGAGATGATTGATGTATTGCACAGCGATTATATCGAATTAGCGCGCTCTACGGGACTCAGCGAATGGGAGATTGCTGTCAGGTACGGATTGCGGAATGCGGTGATTCCGCTTATTACGGTCCTGGGCCCGATGGTCGCTAGTTTGTTAGTCGGGTCCCTGGTTGTCGAACAGATTTTTGCCGTGCCCGGCATCGGGGAACAATTTGTCAAATCGATCCTTTCAAACGATTACTTTACCATTATGGGTCTGACTATCCTCTATTCAACGTTTCTCGTTGTCGTGATTTTGATTGTCGATCTTCTTTATGTACTGATTGATCCGCGGATACGCTTAATTGGGGGAAGCGAAAAATGAATGAACAGGCTGTTAAAAGAGTGCCCGATAAATATTTCAAGTTATCTCCTCAGGTTGAAGAGTATAAAAATGAAGAGGATCAGTCAGTCACAACCGGTTTCTATCAAGACAGCTGGAGGCGGATCAGGAAAAATAAAGGCGCTGTGATTTCCTTCATGGTTCTGCTTTTGATTTTATTCGCCGCAGTCGCCTCGATCTGGATTTCGCCGCATAATCCCGATACTCAGCAAGTCCAGTATTCTTTTTTGCCCCCGAAGATCCCCGGTGTACATATTAACGGGTTCAATGGTTATGCGAATCAGGCCGGCGTCTGGGTTGATGTCTACAAGCAGAAAAATGTTCCCGCCTCGGTTTACTTTTATTTAGGCACCGACCAGTTCGGCAGAGATTTGCTCTCGAGGTTGCTCTATGGGACAAGAATCTCATTGCTTATCGCATTTGCGGCAGCATTTCTTGATTTAACAATCGGCGTCGCCTACGGGCTGATTTCAGGATGGTCGGGCGGAAAGACGGACACGGTGATGCAGCGGCTGCTTGAAATTATCTCAGGCATTCCAACCCTGGTCGTCGTCGTACTGATGCTGCTTGTTTTTCCGCCGGGCATTGTTTCAATTATTATGGCCCTGGCGTTAATCGGCTGGATCACCATGGCGAGAGTTGTCAGGGGAAAAACACTCCGGCTAAAGGAAGAGGAATTTATCCTGGCAGCAAGAGTTCTAGGAGAGGGACCGATGAAAATTGCCTTCAGCCATATTCTTCCTAACTTAAGCAGTGTCATCATTATTCAAACGATGTTCACCATTCCCAATGCCATCTTCTTTGAAGCTTTTTTAAGTTTTATAGGCGTGGGGATGAGAGCTCCCAATGCTTCTCTCGGGACGCTGATTAATGACGGATATCAGACTTTCCAGTTTTATCCTCACCTGATGTGGTATCCGGCTCTTGTTATCAGTTTAATTATGATTTCATTTAATATTTTCGCCGATGGGCTCAGAGATGCTTTCGATCCGAAAATGAAGGGATGATCCTGTGTCAGACAAAAATAAAATACTGTCTATAGAAAATCTGCATGTGTCTTTTGATACACTTTCCGGGAAAGTTCATGCGGTCAGAGGTGTTTCGTTTGACTTGTTTCATGGAGAGACACTCGCCCTTGTGGGGGAATCCGGCTCAGGCAAATCGGTAACGTGCAGAAGCATTGTCCGCCTGCTTTCAAAAAATGCCTCAATTGATGCCGGCAGCATTCTTTATAAAGGAAGCGAAATACTGACCAAAACGCCCCGTGAATTGAGGAATATTCGCGGGAAAGAAATTTCGATTATTTTTCAGGATCCAATGACATCACTGAATCCGACAATGCCTGTCGGCAAACAGATCGCCAGACCGATGATTCATCATTTACACTTGTCAAAGCATGAGGCTAAAAAAAGAACACTGGAGTTGTTGCGTCTCGTTGGCATACCCAATAGTGAAGTTAGGTATAAAAATTATCCTCATCAGTTTTCAGGGGGCCAAAGACAAAGAATTGTTATCGCAGTTGCATTGGCTTGCAACCCGAATGTCCTGATTGCGGATGAACCGACGACTGCTTTAGATGTAACCATACAGGCACAGATAATCGAGCTGATGCAGGATATTCAGAAAAAGAATGGAACGTCCATTATTTTCATCACCCATGATTTGGGCGTAGTGGCAAAGATAGCAGACCGGGTCGCTGTCATGTACGGAGGAAAAATTGTCGAAATAGGGACCTCGGAAGAAATTTTCTATTATCCTCAGCATCCTTATACCTGGGGATTACTGCAATCCGTTCCTTCAATGGACGAAACGAGCGAAGAATTATACGCGATTCCGGGGACGCCGCCTGATTTGCTGAATCCCCCAAAGGGCGATGTGTTTTATTCAAGAAATCCATATGCGCTTGAAGCGGATCGTTACTTCGAGCCGCCGTTTTTTCAACTGTCGCCGACCCATTTTGCGGCAACCTGGCTGCTCGATGAAAGAGCGCCGAAGATTGATATACCTCTTTCAATACGACGTCGATATGAAATTTTTTATAAGAAACGGGGAGAAGCCGATGAGCAGAAACAGTCTATTGCAAGTGAAGGGATTAAAAAAGTTTTTTGCCCGGGCCGAACGAACGGAGGTCAAGGCGGTTAACGACATCAGTTTTGACATATTTGAGGGTGAGACCCTTGGATTAGTCGGTGAATCCGGTTGCGGTAAGACGACAACCGGGAGATGCATTGTAAAATTATATAGACCGACTGCAGGGAAAATATATTTTGCGGGTAGAGATATATCAACAATTAAATCGAAAAAAGAGCAGCTTGGATTTCGCAGAAATGTTCAGATGATTTTTCAGGATCCATATGCTTCGCTGGACCCCAAAAAGAAGGTCCTGGATATTATCGGAGAAGGGATTGACGTGCATCATCTGTCCGGTTCAAGGGAAGACCGGGATCGTCAGGTCAGGGAGCTGCTGGAAACCGTGGGTTTAAATCCGGAGCATGCCGGACGCTATCCGCACGAATTTTCCGGCGGGCAGCGTCAGCGAATCGGCATTGCACGGGCCCTGGCGGTAAAACCGAAGCTAATCATTTGCGACGAACCGATTTCTGCACTTGACGTGTCCATTCAGGCTCAGATCGTCAATCTTCTGAAAAAGTTGCAAAAAGAGAGGAATCTAACCTATTTATTTATCGCGCATGATCTATCAATGGTTAAGTATATCAGTGACAGAGTGGCTGTCATGTACCGCGGCTCAATCGTAGAGTCCGGAGAGACAGCTGAAGTCTATCGCCGCCCTCTTCATCGCTATACCAGAAGTCTATTATCGGCTATTCCCCATGCCGATCCGTACAAAGAAATCAGGCGTTCGCGGATTATTTACCAGAACCATGAGGGTGACCTGAGCGGGGGACTGCAGGAGATAGAAACGAGCCATTTTGTTTTATGCAAAGAGAATCAAATCGAAACATATAAGGAACAGTTAAAAAATGCGAGAAAAAATCAAGCTGCTGAAACTTATTAAATATTTTGCTCTATCGTTGCCCGTCTATCTGATTTTCATTATTTGGGAAGGCGGCCGCTTCAACGTGCTCACACTTTCCAATTCAAGTTTTTTGTTTGCTCTTGTATTGAGCATTGTCATTATGTCTCAATGGCTATGGCACGAACGGGCATTTGTAATTTTCTTTGAAAACTGTAAAAAATTTTTCTTTAAGAACAGCAGCAGTATAAAAAGAAAGGTGGAAAAAAATAACTGCCGAAAGCCCCATTCCCTCCAATGGTACGGAATGGTTATTTCTTTCGTTTATTATCTTTTCAGCATCATGCTGATTCTGTTTTTCTGATTGGACAGCCATTCATGTCAGGGCTCTTTTTTGCGCCGCCCGGGCAGGCAAAGCAAGCGGCATCCGTCCTGAAGATTATTTGGCCGGGTGTCTTTTTAATTGCCAGGCCGTCTTTATTTATTGGATCATTTTTAAAAATTCGTCTTCACCTATAACCTGAATATCGATGCCTTCGGACACTAATTTTTCCGCCTTTTTAATCTTTGTTGACTTGCCGTCCGGGCCGACGACTTTAGGGTCCTCCTTTCCAATGACAAGGACATTGGTTTTTTTGTTCATGCTTTTCTGAGGAATCCCGCCGCAATCAACAATACACTGCATGGCGTCTTTTCGCTGGATCTTTAATAATCTGCCTGTAAACACAACGTTTTTTCCGTAGAAATATCCGCTCTTATCTGCATTGCCGGCCTTGCTGAAATCGAGTGAACGAAAGGTATCCGGGGCAGCCGGCGATTTCCGCCTTTTCCTGAATGGCCGCCAGCTTTCATCCTGATTGACGTGTCCGAAACAGTTGTATCCCCCCATATGGATCAATTCTTCAATGGTTTCCGCTTTGTGCCTAACGGCCAGCTCATGAATGATAAACGAACAGGCTCTGCAGTCTTCCAGTGCATGGTGGTGTTTAAAAGATCGATAGCCCAGATAGCGGGCAACCTCATCCAACTTATAAGAATGTATCCCCGACTTAATCAATGAACGGGCAAGGGAATAGGAATCGAAGTAATCAAATGAAAAATGGATGCCGTATCGCTGATTGCTGTCTCTTATGACCCCCGTGTCAAAGGGAGCAAAATGAGCGACGACGGGCAGATCCTTAATGAATGCCCGAATATCGCCGGCAATTTTCGGATAGGCCGGCGCCCCGGAAACGTCTTCCTCTGTAATGCCATGGATATAGGTATTGTATGGGTCAAAATAAGTTTCCGGATTGATTAGGCTGTAATATGAATCATCGAGTTTTCCGTTGATCATTTTCAGCATACCAAGCGAACAGGCGGATGCCCGATATCCATTTGCAGTTTCAAAATCGATGACGGCATAATTTAAACGATCCATAAACAACTCCCCCTTTGAGCCCGCAGAACTATCCTAGCATTATTCGGTTCTGCCCTTCAAGCAAAAGACGGCACAGCATCTGCCGTTCCGGCGGATGACTGCGGCAGCCGCTGTTTTAGCTGACTCAGGCCGACGTCAGCCGCGATTATAAGCCGTGGCCGGGGCACAATAGCCGGCATGCAGAAACATTCCGGATAAGCTCAGGGGAATGAGCGGCTCCGGAGAAAAATTTTCATCCGTCCGCTCCTCAGGAAAATAATTTCAGAGTAACTTTTATTTAAAAGAAAATGGCGGGCTTCTTGGATTTAGATAATCTGGATAGAAAAGTTATTTACAGAGACAGCCGTAAAGCGTACAGTTATTTACGTAAAGGAGGAAGCCGGGTGGAGAATAAAAAACTTAAAAGAGGTCTTAGTGCGCGTCATATACAAATGATTGCTTTAGGCGGCACAATTGGCGTGGGCTTATTTATGGGATCCGCCAGCACGATACAATGGACGGGTCCGTCTGTTCTGCTCGCTTACGCAATCAGCGGAATCTTTGTATTTTTTATCATGCGCGCAATGGGAGAAATGCTGTATTTGGAACCCAGTACGGGTTCATTTGCCAAGTTCGGACACAATTACATCCATCCGCTGGCAGGGTATGTGACCGCATGGAGCAACTGGTTTCAGTGGGTTATCGTCGGAATGTCCGAAATTATAGCTGTCGGAGCTTATATGAAGTTCTGGTTTCCGACTCTGCCTGCCTGGATACCGAGCATCGTTGTCATGTTGATTCTCGGTACGGCGAATTTAGTTTCAGTGAAATCGTTTGGAGAATTTGAATTTTGGTTTGCGATGATTAAAGTTGTAACCATCGTATTAATGATAGTCGCCGGAATCGGCCTTATTTTTTTCGGATTCGGTAATGGAGGAAAGGCGATCGGATTATCCAATCTCTGGGCGCACGGCGGATTCTTTACAGGAGGCTGGAAAGGATTTTTCTTTGCATTATCGCTGGTCATTGCGGCCTATCAGGGGGTTGAACTTATCGGGATCACGGCCGGTGAAGCGAAAGACCCGCAGAATACGCTGACCCGGGCGATTCAAAACATTATTTGGCGTATTTTGATCTTTTACATCGGGGCTATTTTTGTGATCGTAACGATTTATCCGTGGAATGAGCTTCATGCAATCGGCAGCCCCTTTGTGACGACTTTTGCTAAAATCGGGATTACGGCAGCAGCCGGCGTGATTAATTTTGTCGTCATTACAGCCGCCATGTCCGGATGTAACAGCGGGATTTTCAGTGCCGGACGTATGCTTTATACACTGGGCGTGTTCGGACAGGCACCTAAATGTTTTATGAAAGTTTCCCGGAACGGTGTTCCGTTATACGGTACGATTGCCGTACTCATTGGTTTGGCTATAGGGGTTGTTTTAAACTATATTGCGCCGTCCAAGGTATTTGTGTACGTGTACAGTGCAAGCGTGCTGCCCGGCATGATCCCCTGGTTTACCATTCTGATAAGTCAAATACGATTCAGAAAAGCAAGAAGGGCAGAAATGGGCCAACATCCGTTTAAAATGCCTTTTGCCCCTTTTACAAACTATCTGACAATTGCTTTCTTAGTGACGGTATTGATCGGTATGTGGTTTAATAACGACACACGCTTGTCGCTTATTGCCGGAATTATTTTCTTAGGTGTCGTTGTGATCAGTTATTATGCCTTTGGAGTTAATAAACGTGATCATGCTCATCAGTCCGTTCAGACTTCTTATGCGGCGGGTCAGGGTGCGAAGCAGCTTTCCGAAAAATAATCAGCTCCCTGAACGGCACCGTCAGGAAATAAACGGCGGCCAGGGAGTAAAGTTGATCATTTTGTTATGATTTTTAAAAATGCTAAAATAAATGTTCGATCTGTAAGCGTTCAAAAGTTTCCCCCCTTATTTCCGGAGCGGGCTATTGAACGCTTATAATTTTCCGAAGCATCAGGATCCCGGCGTCACCGTTTTCCTGTACGTCTTATGAGATCGCTTTTCGATAGACCCGGGTCGACCAGCAGAGCACGAGGGCCGTCAGGATGATCATAATCAGAAACGCTTCATAGACGCGGGAAGCGAGCAGGGTGCCGTTTGCCAGAACACGTGCTGCTTCTACATCATAAAAAAGCGGATTGAAATGGGCGATAAGCTGAAGCCATTTCGGTCCGAAAGAGAGCGGGAGCAGGACGCCTGCCAGCAAGGTCAGAGGAAGCTGCATGCCTGTCACAATCGCAGCCAGGCTTCCGATGTTTTTCAGAATCATGCCCAGACTGTTGGATGCAGCCGAAATGACGGCAGTCAGAAGAGCGAGAAGAATCAGAAGCAGAACTAAACCGGCCGGATGTATCGGAAAGCCGAAGACAGCGGCAATAGCCAGAATCAACATTGCCGGGACGAGAAACATGACGGTATCCCGAAGAACAGGCCCCATAAGTAATGAAAACCGGCTTACCGGAGTGACTCTGAATCTTTCGGTCACTCCGTTTTGCAGCTCGCCGATAATTTCCCAGCCGGATCCCATGCCGGCTCCGAATGCCATCAGGACCAGAATTCCCGGAACAAAGACATCAAGAACTTCCGATGATGATCCAAACACGGGAGAATGAAGCCCTTTAAGCAGCGGGGCAAAGAGAATAAGATAAAGCAGGGGCGTAGACAATCCGGTAAAGATCCAGACCGGTTCTCTGAGTGTCTCAAGCATTTTGCGCCAGAACAGCAGTCTTGTTTCATGAATAATTTTCATTGAATCTGCTCCCTTCCTGTGTCTCTTAACGAACGTCCGGTATATTTTAAGAACACATCGTCAAGCGAAGGCTGCGATAGCGAAACGGACTCAAGACTAATATGTCTTTTCTCAAGCCATGTAAAAATGCGAGGCAGCGTTTGTGTGCCGTTTTCTACATAGAGATAAATGGAATCTCCGTTTACCTTTGCATGGTTAATCGAATCAGAGCCGGACAGACTTTCTGCCAGTTGTGATCGATCCGCTTGATAATCCTGCGGTTTAATAATAATGATATCCGCTTGGATTTGTCTTTTTAATGATCCCGGCGTTCCCTCGGCGATCATTTTTCCATGATCCATAATGGATAAATGATCGGCCAGTTCATCGGCCTCTTCCAAGTAGTGCGTCGTTAAAAAGACAGTTGTTCCCAGACGCTTTAATTTTCGGATCTGGTCCCAGAGATGGGTGCGGTTCTGAAGATCCAGGCCCGTCGTCGGTTCATCGAGAAACAGAATTTCAGGTCGATGGATCATGGCGAGAGCAATCTCCAAACGGCGTTTCTGACCGCCCGAATAAGTTTTTACTTTTCTTTCCTGCAGCTCGCCGAGATCGAATAATTCAATCAGTTCATCCGCTTTTTTCTCGGCATCGTTTCGGCTGATCCCATAGAGCCGGCCGGCAAGAATCAGATTCTCCCGCCCGGTCGCCGGCAGATCGCTTCCGCCCAGCTGACTGACATAGCCGATTCGGCGCCGCACTTTCCGGGGCTGCCTTTTGACACTGAAACCGGCAACCAGCGCGTCTCCGCGCCCGATCGGCAGGAGGGTCGTCAGCATCCGCATCGTTGTTGTTTTGCCGGCACCGTTCGGTCCGAGAAAGCCGAAAATTTCACCTTGCTTTACATTTAAGCTGATTCCCTGAACCGCCCTGACCGTTTTTCTTCGTCGGGAAAATTCTTTCTGCAAATCTCTGACTTCAATAATATTTTCCATAAGTGCCGTCCCTTTTCTAATTCACAGTATGGTTACGTTTTTAAGATCGGCCCGGTAGCCCTTAAGAAGTGCATAGGTTCCCTTATCCATCGCCGCACCGTCAAAAATGGCCTCGCTTGCTTTGGTTTTAAAGCAGACATTTTTCAGAATAGCGTTCCGAAAAGAAGTTTTTTTAAGGCCGGCATAGGTGAAATTTACATTGTCCAGGGTCATGGCGTCGAAAGATACGCCCGCCAGACTGGATTTGCCGAAGTCCGTCCGCTTCAGAATACAATGATCGAAATTGACTTTTTTAAGATTGCATGCAGTGATTTTGCAATCCGTGAGATTGGCATATGAAAAATTCGAATTTTCCAGATTGCTGGCTTTAAATACGCACTGAGTTAAATTCGCGTACTGAAAATCTGAGCCTTTCAAATCACTGTAGTTAAATTTTCCGCTGCTCAAGTCGGTTGATGCGAAATCGGAGCCTTCCAGTTTACTGAGCGAAAAATCCATTCCGATCAGCTGCTGCAATTCCCGGGTCTTGTCCTTTATTTCTTCAATAAGCTCTTCAATATTGCCGATCGATTCCGTTGCTCTTTTAAAAGCCTTATCTTCGTCATGTCCTTCTTTCTTTAAGTCATTTATTTTTTCCTGAAGGTCATGGGACAGTTCCTCTTTTAATTCTTTAATCTGCGGCAGCTCTTCATAAGGCGAGAAAATTTCATCCAGGTATTTAGATAATTTTGCTGACATTGGGAATCTTCCTTTCTTAAATGAGTTCATCCAGAATATGCTTGGCATATTCCCAGTTCTGTTTATTTGTGTGAAATTGTTCCACACCGTTCGTGTTTATATGGTAATACTTCCTTCTCCCTCCCTGAGACTCGTCGCCCCAATAAGAGCTGATCGCTTTTTCCTTTTCCAGACGTCTCAGGCTGGCATACAGGGTTGCCTCTTTGAGCTCGTATTCTCCTCCCGACTTGACCGTCACTTGTTTTGCCAGTTCGTAGCCATATTTATCGCCCTCCATAAGCAGCTTTAAAATAATGGTGTCTGTATGCCCGCGAAGGAGATCCGCGGAAATTTTTCTATCCGACAATTTCAACACCGCCTTGAATACAATATACGCTTAAATACTGTATCTGTCAAAGTAATTCATTGCTTATAGATATCGCTGAAATGATATTTACCCGGGCACTTTTTAAAGGCTGGATGAAAACAATGTACGGACGATTCGCAGCGCTTTATCCGCGGTTCATCCTAAATGAAGCTGAGGATAGACAGGATGGACGGCAGAAAATAGTTATCATAGGCAGGCCTATGGTATAATATGGATATTGAGACTGCCGATACTCACCGGTATTGGATTGGGCCTGTACAGAACAAAAGGGGCCGGTGGCATTCAGAAACAGGCAGCTGCCTGAAAGACGCGGATGGATTAACCGGAAACAGGACAGGGTCCCGACGGTCTGCAGCGGCAGGAATCAGCAAGGGCGAGTCACAGCCGTAAGCCAAACAAACGCACGGGTAAGGTGCCTGGCCGCCGGGCCGTAATTTATACGCCTGATATAATCAGTAAGCCATTCCGAAGCTGCTGCGGCGCAGACGGTTCCGCATCTTATTTCTGCAGAATATTTACTGAATCCAAATGTGATTTGATAGATAATAAGATTGTCGTTTATTTGAAAAAAATATACGGCAGTCATGCCATTCGCCTTTTGTTAAGACGATGATCGGACGGTCCATAATCTATAGTGTGATCAGGTGATGGCGGTGATTTATTTAATTGTGGACTTCGAGGCCAATATGGGGCACTTATATCCAAACGGCATTGATGAAATTATCCAATTCAGTTCCGGTTTATATGAAAAAAGCGGGACAAACAGCCGCATAAACTATTTTAATTCTTATATAAAACCACAATTTGGAATACAAAAGCCGATCCGGGAATTAACCGGCATTACGCTGGATCTTGTCAGGGATGCACCGGACTTTCAGGCGTATGTATCCAGACTTCAGAACAATTTCTATGAATCAGTCATTTTTGTCAGTTTTAGTAGTCATGATATTTGTTATTTCCTGGAAAACGCCTTGAAATATAAGGCAAGCACAAGATGGATCAAAGGATATATGGATTTGCAGGAAATAGTGATGTATGACTGTCATTTAGATCAGCAGCCGAGTTTAAAAAAAGCTCTTTCACTGTTCGGGCTTGAATTCGTCGGGAAGCAGCATAACGCTTACTATGATGTTTTGAATACGATCCGATTATTCAGACGGATAGACAATAAATACCCCTCGCTGGATCGATGGGTGTATGACAGAAAAGAATTGCTTCGAAAATTCAATTTGTTAATACGTTATGATAGGGAAGGGCATTTAATCGTAACAAAGAGCGGAAAAAAGATTTTAAAAAAAGTATTTTTTCATTATAAACACAGAGATGTAAATTTTATTCTGAATACCGGCACCATGAAAAAAATATTGGAGCAAAATTTTATTGACCGTCATGATAAGCAGTATATAAAAGTCGTTCGCAATTATTTTGAGAATCTGCTTTTCAAGCAAGAGACCAACCGTTTTCGGGGAAGATTCCGGGTTCATTGATGATTAAATAGGGCGGGCTTTAAGAATCCCTGAGCGAACCGGCCGGCCGAACAGAGCCCGTAACCGGCTTTGAATTTGCAGAACACAATCAAGGGCACCTTAGCCGGGTGCCCTTTCTCAAGGGAGGTCTGATATGGGTGCCTATGGATACGGCATTTGTTTTTAGTAAACGAAAGCAGTGCCTACAATGATCAACAGAATAAATAAAACGACAATCAGGGCAAAACCGCTGACGGGACTGTATCCATCCATGGATGACACCTCCTATCACGTGATAATCCACTATATGTGCGGGCGGGCATTTACGTGAGGGACAAATGGAGGAGTATAAAAGACCATTTTGAGCAGACCATTGCGGCTGTACTCCTGGCGCACCCTTTTCCTTCAATAATCACTTAAGAAGGGCACCGATGGAGCGTGCCCTTAAAGGGATGGAACAAATAAGGTTGTGTGCGGCGATGAAAATGGGCCGTGGCATTGATCAATAAACAAAAGTTGCACCGACAATAATCAACAGAATAAACAGGACAACAATTAAAGCAAAGCCGTTTCCGAATCCGTAACCGCCATAGCCGCCGTATCCACCCGGGCATCCGCAATATCCGCCATAGGGCCGATTATTAAACAAGAGACACACCTCCTTATATTTCATTCATCGGTTAACGCACAGAGATAGTACTTTGTAAAAAGAAAGGACATCCAAACTACAGGGCAGGAGGCCTTCCGCGAAGTCCCGGACAAGGCCGATTAAACGGTGGAACAGAGAACAACAGGCGGCATTCCGCGCCCGGTTCGCCTTTTATCACACCTGCGGCTTCGCTCCCTGCCATGCTTAATGATTGGACGATTTATTCATATGCCAGCCGATCCTTTAAGGAGCCTTTCCTTCAGAAAAATAGGCGTGCGTTTTGACCTGAATGATCCGCCGGCAATGAATCAGCCTCCGCTTCCTGTCCGGACGGCAGTCAAAAAGCACAGCGAGGGATCGGCTGTGCTTTCGAACGGTATTGGAACATCCGGCGCAGGCTATTCTCGTCCGATGAGCATCTGGGCGCACCGCCTGCTTTTAGTAACAAAAAGCAGTACCGACAATAATCAACAGAATGAACAGAACGACGATCAGAGCAAATCCACTGCCGTAGCCGTATCCACCAGTAGCAGGATAACCCAATGCAGACACCTCCCATTACGTGATAGTACATTATATGAGCGGAAGGGAAGGGGTGCAAAGGGTGCGAACAAGAAACATGAGCCTATTTCTTCATATAAAGAATAAGCTCCGGAACGCAGGAAGCCGGAACGGAACGGCGGGAGAGATAAAAGCACTGACCATGGTTGTGAAATTATGGTGAAATGCAAAAAGTGAATTTTTTCGGCGGTTTCTAAATGGTTTCGTCAAAATAACCGGTACGAAACCGGCTTGACGGCATTCATAGATTCAGGCCGGCCGGTATCGTTCCCCGATCCTTGATTCAGCGTTCCAATCTGTTTTAGAAAAATTTAAGGAAACTGTGAAATACTAAATAAGACATTTTTGGAAATGGCCGGGACAGACCGCCGTTAATTCAAAACGTGCAAAAAAACAGATGGATGATCAACACTTTTTAATCGCCGTTTCATTCTGATCAAGGCTCTATTAATGACGGGATTTTTGTTTTTTCTCTGTGATAGAATGTAAGTAAATTACCGCTCCGACTGAGAAAGGAGAGAAGTGAAAATGGATGTATCTGAAAGCCGTCTGAGAGTGCCAAAGAAATGCCTCCTCGGCATCTGGTTTCTCTGGGAAGCGCTGTATCACAAGTTGCATCACTTGTCACTGAGAAATGCCAAGGATCTGCTGTACTATAAAATAAAACCCTATCACGGACGTTTTCTGCCGCTTCATGACGGCGAAGGGCTGCATCGGGGTGATTTAATCGTTGAACTTCACTTTAATAATAAAATGCTTCTGAATATTTATTTGAACTCCAAAAGTCACATTCAGATGGCATCCATCCTTATCCGGACGATGAAACGAACGTTTATTAGGCTAAATGCCTATCTGGAACAGGTGAAAAACCGGAAAATCGATGTCAGAGCTCTTTATGGCGTATCGTTACTGCATCAAGGGGCGGAACAATTCGGGTTCGATGTCATCGATCTGCCTGCGGGACAAAGAAAAAAGTGGCTCCGTTTCTTTATGCTGGTTCTTCTGATCATCGTCCATCCGGACGGCGGCAGAAGATTGACGGACCATTCAAAGAAATTATTTCCGATGATTATTGTTTCTTCAACGAAATCATTTCGTGACAATATTGTGAAACTGTCGGCCGCTGAGGAAAAAAAGAAAGAGATCATGGGATGAAATGCGGGGAGCTTTTTACATATTCAAAAATATTTTGATAAGGAGGCTGTGCTATCTGTAAAAACATTTGTCGACGGAATCTTTTTCGGAGATAGACCTCCGACTGGCCCTGTGCTATATTAAAGATCGGAAACGCTTACAAATAAAATCTTTTACATTTTGACTTTGAGGAGACCCCGGCTCTATGAAAAACAATCAGCGCAATAATCGAACTTATCGAATTGTTTTGATGGGAATATTCACCGCAATCATTATTTTGCAAAATTTCGTCCCTTTTTTGGGCTATATACCTGTAGGCCCATTGAGCCTGACTGTGATTCACATTACTGTCATTATCACGGCGATCGTACTGGGACCGGTTGACGGAGCGATTATAGGAGGGATCTGGGGGATGACGACGTTCATCAGAGCCTTTACATTCCCCAGCAGCCCGATCGCCCCAATTGTTTTTACCAATCCCCTGATATCCATCGTTCCGAGAATACTTATCGGGCTGTTTGCCGGTTACGCTTACCGGCTGCTAAGAAGAATAAAACGGTTTGATCTCGCGGCGATGTCGCTGTCGGCCATCCTCGGATCGTTGACGAATACAGTTCTGGTTTTAGGGCTGATTTATTTGTTTTACAGAGTTCCTTATGCCAATTACTATCAAATGGACGTGTCCAAACTTCTTCCCGCCCTGTTATTTATCGTTTGTACGAACGGTTTGGCAGAGGCCTTTGCGGCGGCCGTCATCTCGCCGCTTGTTGCCAAACCCCTGCTTAGAATAAGAGGAAGAAAGAATGGCGGCTGATTTTCGGCATCCGCCGTTTATCGATTCTGCCTGCAATGCTTGCAAAATGAATAGATCATAAATAGAGTCCTGCAGAAATACAATGGACGGTAGAAGGGAGCGCGATTGCTATGGAAACCATTCTCGTGCTAGCTACCATTCTTTCACCGATCATTACCGCGTTAGTCGGACTCCTGAAAAAATCGGTTTCATTGCCTAAAAATCTTGTCCCCGTGTATGCCGTTGTCATCGGTATGATCATCGGTTATCTTGCAATACCGTTCACCGATCTGGATGCGGCTTACAGGCTTTGGGCAGGCGGACTCTCGGGGCTGTCTTCTACGGGCTTATTCGAACTGGCCTTCAATCCCCGGCAGGGAAGAACCAAGTAGACAGGGAAAGACAACATAAAGAGGGGCACATTCTCCGCGCTGTTTCGAGAGAGTGTGCCTTAATCTGTTTATCATCGGTGTCATAGATTCCGGTCAGAAATAGTGAGCAATCAGTTATATAGGTTCGGGCGGCCCGGCGAAAAATAGGAAAGAAGATAGATGAGGGAAAATTTTCTATTAACGGCATAACGGCACGAAAGAATGAATCGGCAATAAAAAATCGAGACACTTTTTTGTCTAGATTTTTTTGAACAGATAAACAGGAAGGGATCCTTTTCAAGCGGCATAAAAGCCGGATTTCACGGCTGCTGCCCGCCTTATGCCCGATCGGATAAATCTTCTGATTTTCCGTTTCCTTGGCAATGGCATGTGCAGCTTATACATGAGATCTTCTGCGCTGGAGGTACTGGGACAGGTGAAAATGGATAAAGCAGCCGATGCAGAAACCAAGGATGGCGATAAAGGCCGCCAGTCCGACGATCGCCGTGAAAATGATGGCCGCTACATGCCAGTTCAAAAGATAGCTGATAAAAGCAAGAGAAAGACAGGATACGGCAATCGTCTGATTAAATTTTTGCTGATCGCGGTCCTCCGGTATATAGGAAGACGCAGGCTTGCGTAAGAAAAGTTTTGCAAGTTTCATAACCGGATTGAATTGAAAGAAGAGTCCTGAGAGCCCGGACAGAAGCGGAATCAGCAGAATCCAGAACTGGCCGGTCAGCCAGGTGGCAGCTACGCTCAGTACAATAATCCACTGGTTCGTTCGGACGAGAGGACGAGGAATGGACGGCGGTTGTTGAGCCATTTAAAACACACCTTTCATATGTGATTACATCAATTTTACGCTTTTTCGACAGGGTTGTGAACTGTTTTGTTTTCCCTTTGAACGAATTTGACAGATTCATAGCTAAATCTCAGGGGCATGATCCGTTCTGTCTAAAACAGTGTATGAATTGTATCCGATTTAAAATCAGATAAAATGAAAGAATGCTGGGCTCAATGCTTGAGCATAAACGATCCGGGTGACGATGATGAGCCGCTTCCGGTAAAATCTGAAGCCGGTCGCCGCCTCTTGTCATAGATAAATCAGAAACGGATGGCTGAGAAGGGAGAATGGCATTGGATCCGTCTCGGTACGGTGGATGAACTGTATGACCGAATAGAAGATGAATGGGGAAAAAGATTCCGAACGCTCAGATCCTGATCCGTTCCGAACTGGAACATGAGCGCCTGAATTGCCAATAAAGACCGCTGCAGAGCGGGAAAAACACTATTTTTTATAATCGGACAATCATTCTGCCGCGTGACCGGCCCTTCAAAAGAAGAGGCAGTGTCCCAGGCAGATCCTGCAGGCCGATTTCTTTTCGAAGCGATGCCAGCACTTTTCCCGGGTTCAGATCGGAGGCCATTCTCTGCCAGATTTTTTTTCGCAGATCCATCGGACAATAAACCGAATCGATGCCTAAAAGGCTGACACCTCGCAGAATAAACGGATAAACGGTTGTCGGCACGTCTGTTCCGCCGGTCAGGCCGCTGACGGCGACCGCACCTCCGTAGCTTGTTTTGCTTAAAACGGCTGCAAGAGTATTCCCGCCGACCGGATCAACCGCCGCAGCCCACAGCTGTTTGTCCAGCTTCCTCATCTTTCCCGGACAGACGTCCTGCCTTGAAATGACTTCTTTTGCGCCGAGCCGATGCAGATAATCCCGCTCGGTTTCCTTGCCGGTACTGGCAACAATCTGATAGCCCGATTTCGCCAGCATGGCAACCGCAAGACTTCCGACACCGCCGGTAGCTCCCGTGACGAGCACTTTCCCGTCCGCGGGGGTCAGGCCGCTATCTTCCAGTTTTTGAATTGACAATGCCGCAGTAAAACCGGCGGTGCCGAAGATCATCGCCTCCGCCAATGTCAGTCCGTCAGGCAGAGGAACAAGCCAATCCGCAGGGATTCTGGCATATTCACTGTAGCCGCCGAAATGGGAGACCCCGATTCCGAAACCAGTTGCAATAACCCGATCTCCCTTGCGAAATCGACGGTCTTTTGAAGAGACAACCGTGCCGGCCAGGTCGACGCCGGGAATAAAAGGGTAAGACGAAACAATTTTGCCGTCCGGGATCGATGCGAGGCTGTCTTTATAATTTACGCTGGAATAACGGACTTTAATTAAGACATCACTCTCGGGCAAATCATGCAGTGAAAGTGTTTCAATGCTTACGGAAAAACGGTCATTCTTCTTGTCTACGACCAAAGCTTTGAATCTTTCAGACATAAAGCCCCTCCCTGAATGTGATTGCATTTAATAATACTCTCTCCGGTGAAGCCGGAGAGAGCTGACAGAAACGGTATGAAAAATGGACCGGCAGGCAAGAACCTGCAGTTGGCCGATTGCATCGGAATCGTGCGGCTTAATTGATCTGTGTCGTTGGGCGCACCAGTACTTCATTGACTGCGACGCCGTCCGGCTGGCTGACGGCATAGGCCACTGCATTGGCAATGTCCTCGGCAGAGATGCCGTGAAATTTTTCCCGGTCGATTATATTTTGTTTCAGTTGCGGATCAGTGATCGTGCTCGGGAGCTCGGTTAAAACGGCACCGGGGGAAATGCTGGTGACACGAATCAGGCTGTCGGGCGATTCTTCCTTTCGCAGGCCTTCGGAGATTGACCGAACAGCAAATTTTGTTGCGCTGTACACGGCACCTCCGGGGCTGACGACGTGGCCAGCAACGGAAGCCGTGTTAATGATCTGGCCCGATTTTTGCTTCCTCATAATCGGCAGAACGGCGGCAATACCGTAAAGAACACCCTTGATATTGACGTCAATCATCCGCTCCCATTCGTCGATTT
The DNA here is from genome assembly GCF_028765345.1 of Sporolactobacillus sp. CQH2019. GTDB lineage: Bacteria > Bacillota > Bacilli > Bacillales > Sporolactobacillaceae > Sporolactobacillus. The sequence continues at coordinate 48,144 of NZ_JARAJZ010000009.1, read as the reverse complement.
TAAGATCACGAAGATATGAGAGAGGCATCAGCCCGGCGTTGTTAAACAGGACGTCTACACGATGGTACCTCTCAACGGCCGTATCGACGAGTTCCTGCACTTCCCTTGCAGAAGTAACGTCTGTTTTCTTGCTGACGGCTTCCCCTCCGTTTTGGCGGATCGTGGAAACCAGCTCCTCCAGACGCTCTGTACGTCTTGCACCGAGAACAACCGCCGCGCCTTCTCCGGCCAGCTTTTTGGCGGTGGCTGCTCCGATACCGCTCGAGGCGCCTGTAATAATAATGACTTTCCCTTTGATGTTTTCCATCAGAAGCATCCTCCTTCTATACGTCCGGTTAGTCTATTCACAAAAACTATATGCCAACGGCTGATTAAATTCAAAGGAAGTGACTCGAATAGATTTTACAAGCTTTTGCGGATCTGTTATTTTAGTAATGGAAGTTATTGAAATATATATGAATGATTTTGATGTAAAAAGATTGATTTTGAACGGAATCATGGTAAAATAATGGCATGGAGGAATGGAGTATGTTGGCCGAAGAGAGACAGCAAATTATTTTGAAGAAATTGGAGAATGCCCGTGTCGTCAAATTACAGGATTTAGTTCGTTTTCTTAATTCTTCTGAGTCGACGGTCCGCCGCGACCTGCAGGAGCTGGAAAGCCGCCATTTGCTGCGCCGTATTCACGGAGGGGCTTCCTTGCTGCTACCGCGCAGTGAAGAGCCTGACATGGAAACGAAGACTTCTAAATATATGCAGCAAAAGAAAATAATTGCTCAACTGGCCGGACGTCTGGTGAAAGATAATGAATGCATTTATCTGGATGCGGGAACGACGACTTTGGAAATGATTCCTTATATTGATGCGAAGAATGTAACCGTTGTCACCAACAGCCCTGCTCATGGTGAGGCGCTTGTCAGCAGGCGGATTGTGTCCTACCTGATCGGCGGCTTGATGAAAGGGACAACCAAGGCGCTTGTCGGCAGCATTGCCGCCCGGACTCTGAATCTTTTCCGGTTCGATAAAGCCTTCATCGGCGTCAATGGAATAGACGCCGAAATGGGCTACACGACACCCGATCCCGAAGAGGCGGCGCTTAAGAGACGCGCCAGAGAGCTGGCTGCCCAGTCATTTGTCGTGGCGGACGGAAGTAAATTTTCCGAGATATCTTTTTGCAAAATGTTCGATATTGAGCAGGCTTTGATTATTACCGACAGACTGCCTGAAACCATCGGTTCTTCGATACTCGAGAAGACGAAAGTCATTTGTGCCGATGATGAACATGACGTTGAATAATCATTGACTGAAAACTCCTTAATTCCTGGCAGACGGGGTGTTACTATGTTTCTTTTTGGGGAGACTGAGGCCATATGTGAAATCGTTTCCTCCGAAAGAACGGCCTTCAGATTCTATTTCCTTCATGAGGATGCTGAGAAAAAGGGGTGGACCAAATGAAGATAACGGATCTCATGATTGAACGCGCCATGGTTATGGACATGAGAGCGACGACAAAAGAAGCGGCCATTGACGAGCTCATCTCGAGTCTGATGAAAAATGGAAGAATAAATGATCCCAAGTTGTTTAAAGAGATGATCCTGAAGCGGGAAGCGGAGTCAAGCACGGGGATCGGCGACGGCATCGCCATGCCTCATGCGAAGACAAAAGCCGTCAATGAGGCGACGGTCGTTTTCGGACGAAGCAGGAGCGGTGTGGATTACGAAGCCCTGGATGGGAAACCGTCCTATCTGTTTTTTATGATTGCCGCTCCCGAAGGCGCAGCCGACGTCCATCTTCAGACGCTGGCGGCTCTCTCAAGATTGCTCATTGATCAGAAATTTGTCGCACAAGTAAAAGAGGCCGGAACAGCCGGCGAGGTCGTAAAATTATTTAACGATCAGCAGGCGAAAAAAGAAGCTGAAGAGAAGAATGACGAAGCGGGCGGCGACAGAAGCGCGTCGAAGGATTCACAGTTCGTGCTTGCCGTGACAGCCTGTCCAACCGGTATTGCCCATACGTATATGGCTGAAGATGCGCTCAAGAAAAAAGCAAAAGAAATGGGCATTCCGATTCGTGTTGAAACACAAGGCTCAGAAGGTGTTAAACATCGTCTGACGAAGGAAGAGATTAACCGGGCGGCGGGCATCATCGTTGCCGCGGATAAGAAAGTGGACATGGCCCGTTTCGACGGCAAACCTGTGCTTCAGACCCCTGTCAGTGACGGGATCCGCAAGCCGCAAGAACTGATCAATAAAATAATAAACGGGCGGGCGCCCGTCTACCATGCCGAGGGCGGTCCGGCTGAAGACGAGCCGACCGGCGGCTCTGTCTGGAGCAGGATCTACAAGGATCTGATGAACGGTATCTCTCACATGCTGCCCTTCGTTGTCGGCGGCGGTATTCTTCTTGCCATTTCGTTTCTGCTTGAAAATACGCTGGGCAAAACGAATCCGATTTATCTGATGCTTGGCGCGATAGCCGGCGGCGATACGGGTGCCTTCCATTTTCTGATCGCCATTCTGGCAGGCTATATAGCTGTCAGCATCGGCGACCGGCCGGCGTTAATGCCGGGGGTGGTCGGCGGTTTCCTTGCCTCTTCATCCAATGCCGGTTTCCTCGGCGGCCTTGCCGCCGGCTTTCTTGCCGGCTGGGTGATCGTTCTGCTGAAGCGAATGTTTAAGAATCTGCCGCAAACATTGGACGGTCTGAAACCTATCCTGCTCTATCCGGTTTTCGGGTTGCTGATCAGCGGAGCGCTGATGTACTTTATTCTTGATCCGATTTTTAAATGGATCAATAGCGGACTGATCGGGGCGCTGAATAATCTGGGAACGGGGAATGCCGTTATTCTTGGCCTGGTTCTCGGCGGCATGATGGCTGTCGATATGGGCGGCCCGGTCAATAAAGCAGCCTACACATTCGCCATCGGCGTATTCACAAGCGGCGCCTCGAACGGCGGTCTGATGATGGCGGCCGTGATGGCCGGCGGCATGGTTCCGCCGCTTGCGATCGCACTGGCTACAACGCTTTTTAAAAATAAATTCACCGAAGATGAACGTAAGGCAGGCATCACGAACTATGTTTTGGGTGCGTCGTTCATCACGGAAGGCGCCATTCCGTTCGCGGCTTCCGATCCGCTGCGGGTCATCGGTTCGAGTATTATCGGCTCGGCCATTGCCGGCGGTCTGACTCAGTTCTGGCATGTGAATATTCCTGCTCCTCACGGCGGCATTTTCGTGGTTTTCCTTGGTAATCACGGCGTGCTGTTCCTTCTCTCAATTATTATCGGGGCGGTTATTTCCGGACTGATTCTCGGCTTCTGGAAGAAAACGGTTGAGCAGAAAGGCACTTCCGAAAATATGGCGAGGCAGAAACAGATTGTCTGACAATGGATGTATAAAGCCGGTCCGGGAATCCGCCGTGGATTCCCGGACCGGCTTTTATTCAATTTTTCGAAGACAGAATGTTTGATAATCAAAAATTTTATGCTACAATGAAAGCAGTTTAATAAAGGATTTATCCTTCGGGGTCGGGTGAAATTCCCAACCGGCGGTGATGGCCTAGTGCCTTAGCCCGCGACCCGCCTGCCAATGTTTTGGCCGGCGGTGGATTCAGTCAGAAGCTGAAGCCGACAGTAAAGTCTGGATGGGAGAAGGATTGGAGAAGGGCGTTCAAATATGTACTGTTTGAATTGCCTGGATCCTGCGGAACCAATTTGTTTGTTTTTTATTGGGAATGACCAAAGAATAAACTGGCTCTGATGCCGTCAAGCCCCCGGGGAAGTTCATCTCCGGGGGCTTTTTCACATTTAACGGGACATTCATTCGGGGGATGATCTTTTGGAAGAAAAATACATGAAACTGGCAATCGATTTAGCGAAAGCCGCCGCCGGCCAGACCAGCCCGAATCCTGCGGTAGGTGCCGTGGTTGTCAATCATGGGGAAATTGTCGGGATGGGTGCGCATCTGAAGGCAGGAGAAGCCCATGCGGAGGTAAATGCGCTGCGCATGGCCGAAGATCGGGCAAAGGGCGGCACAATCTATGTAACACTTGAGCCCTGCTCCCATTTCGGCAGGACGCCGCCATGTGCCGATTTAATTATTAAAAAACAGTTGAGCAAGGTTGTCATTGCGTCGTCCGATCCGAATCCGCTTGTTGCCGGCCGCGGCATTGAGAAGCTTAGAAATGCAGGTATTGAAGTTGAAACCGGCGTTCTTCGGAAAGAAGCAGATGCGCTGAATCCCGTCTTTTTTCATTATATCCGCCATAGAACGCCCTATGTCACGCTTAAACTTGCGTGCAGTCTGGATGGGAAGACAGCGACATCAGGGAAAGAAAGCAAATGGATCACGTGCCGGGCTTCACGGTCCGACGGCTATGCGCAGCGCCGGATCCATGATGCGATTCTGACCGGAATCGGGACGGTCATGGCGGACGATCCTCATCTGACGGCCCATTCGGCATACAAAGCCAATAATCCGATCCGGGTGATTCTGGACACGCATCTGCATATTCGCGAAGATGCCCGGGTTGTGACGGACGGCGCAGCGCCGACATGGATTTTTACAGGAAAAGCGATCGACGGCGCCAAGGCGCGCCGCCTGCAAAACGAATGGGTGAACGTGATCCGGCTGCCGTCGGACCGTATCGCGATTGAAGATGTTCTGAACTATCTGGGAGAGAAGGAGGTGGCTTCGCTGCTCGTGGAAGGCGGAGCAGCCATACACGGGAGTTTCCTGCAGGCCGGAGCATTTAATCAGGTAATTGCCTATATTGCACCCAAGCTGATTGGCGGCAGGGAAGCACTATCGGCGATCGGCGGTACGGGGATTAAACATCTGACTGATGTTCCGGATTTGTCGATTGAACATGTTGAACGGCTGGACCGGGATCTGAAAGTCACATTAATTTTGAAAGAGGGCGATTCTTAATGTTTACGGGACTGATAGAAGAAGTCGGACATGTTGCGTCGATTGAGAAACGGCCTGACGCCATCCGTCTGTCGATTCAGGCCGATCGGGTGCTTGAAGACGCAGCCATCGGCGACAGTATAGCGGTTAACGGGGCCTGTGTAACAGTTACGGGACGGTTAGAGGATGCTTTTAGCGCGGACATTATGCCGGAGACGATACGCGCGACTACTTTGCATTCGCTGCAGGCCGGCGATTCCGTCAATCTGGAACGCGCTGTAAAAGCGGGAGGAAGACTGGGCGGCCATTTCGTGACCGGCCACATTGACGGGACAGGAAAGATTGTCAGGATTGTACCGAAAGGAAATGCCTATTATCTTGATATTCAGGCGTCTCCGGATATTCTGGCCGGTCTGGTGCAGAAAGGATCGGTTGCCGTTGACGGAACGAGTCTGACCGTTTTTCACGCCGGGCCGCAATTTTTTACCCTATCGCTGATTCCGCACACGTACGCCCATACGGTTTTGGGATCTAAAAAAGTCGGCGATTCCGTCAATATCGAGGGCGATATACTGCAAAAATATGTACAAAATCAGCTGACTGCGGGCAAGTCCGACGATTCCGGTTCCCTGACCTATGACATGCTTAAAGAAAACGGATTTAACACATCACTAAATAAATAACGGTGTTACATATGCCGGAAGGATCATAAGGAGGTTAAAGCATATGCCTGCTACAATAGAAGAAGCCCTTTCTGATTTGAAAGAAGGAAAAATAATCATTGTCTGTGACGATGAGGGGCGTGAAAATGAAGGCGATCTGCTTGCTCTGGCAGATAAAACGACAGCGGAGACCGTCAATTTTATGATTACGCATGCCAAAGGGCTGCTCTGCATGCCGGTCAGCCGGCCGCTTGCCGAATCGCTAGGGTTCAGACCGATGGTGGCAAACAATACCGACCATCATGAAACAGCATTTACGATCAGTGTCGACGATAAAGATACGAAAACGGGCATTAGCGCATTTGAACGCGCACAGACAATCAGAAAGATTGTTTCTGACGATGCCACCGCATCGGATTTTAATCATCCCGGCCATGTCTTTCCGCTGATCGCGAAAGATGGCGGAGTACTGGAACGCGAGGGCCACACAGAGGCGGCCGTGGATCTTGCAAAGCTGGCCGGTGCCAGACCGGCAGGCATCATCTGCGAGGTTGTTCGCGATGACGGCAGAATGGCACGCTTTCCCGAACTTGAGAAGCTGGCCGAAACATTCGGCCTGAAGATCATTACAGTTAAAGATCTGATCGCGTATCGGCAGAATCACGGGGTCAGGAGAGTCGTGACTGCCGATTTGCCGACAGAGTACGGGCATTTTAAAGCCATCGGCTATACCGGCCCGTTCGATGAAAGCGAAACCATTGCGATTGTCAAAGGGGATGTCGGCGGCAGCGATCCGACACTTGTCCGCCTTCATTCAGAGTGCCTGACAGGCGATGTGTTCGGGTCGAAACGGTGCGACTGCGGTCCGCAGCTTCACGCCGCTCTGCGAATGATCGAAAAACGCGGCGCCGGTGTCGTGATCTATTTACGTCAGGAAGGGCGGGGCATCGGGCTGATTAATAAACTGAAAGCCTACAAGCTTCAGGAGGCCGGAGAGGATACGGTAGAAGCCAACGAACATCTCGGGTTTCCCGCGGATCTGAGAAACTACCGCACTGCGGCTGAGATATTATCCGATCTCGGCGTTACCAATGTGCAATTGCTGACAAATAATCCATTAAAAATTTCCGATCTGAAAGAACACGGCATTTCAAACATTGAACGTGTACCTCTGGAGATGCCGATCGGCAAGGAAAACAAACGATACATGGAAACGAAAGCCGAAAAAATGGGCCATCTGCTTCATTTGTGATCGATAAAAAGCGACAGTGTACAGACTGCTGACAGGAGGACTTAAAATGGGAAAAGTATTTGAGGGCAAATTGATTGGTCAAGGGTTGAAAGTGGGTATTGTCGTCAGCCGTTTTAATGAATTTATTACAAACCGGCTTTTGTCCGGGGCAGAGGACGCTCTGCTGCGCCACGGTGTTGACGAGGAGAATATTGACATTGCCTGGGTTCCGGGAGCCTTTGAGATTCCGTTTGCTGCCGGGAAAATGGCTGCGACCGGACAGTATGATACAATATTGGCGCTTGGAGCGGTCATACGCGGTGCAACGTCGCATTATGACTATGTCTGCAATGAAGTGTCCAAGGGCGTTGCAAAGATCGGCCTTGAGACCGGAGTTCCTGTCATGTTCGGCGTTGTCACCACTGAAAATATTGAACAGGCCGTTGAACGGGCCGGAACGAAGGCAGGCAATAAAGGCTGGGATGCCGCCGTCAGCGGCATCGAAATGGCCCGGCTCAACGAGCTGCTTGAAAAAAAGAAAAAATGAAACCATGAACCGGATGGATTATTATAAAATTCTGCGCAGAGTAAACCTGCATAATGAGCCGCCGGATGGCAGCGACGGCGGCCCATTTACGATCAACCGTCAGAAAACCGGGAGCTTCCGGCTGAAGCGGGCGCTCTATCGGTAAGAAATCAAGGAGCCGGCTGACCGGAACGGTTTTATCGGGTTTAAGAGACCGGGTCTTGTCGGCATATACAGGCCGGCAGCGGTACACCATTCGATAATACGAGACAGCAGCCATTGGCGGTCACGGCGATGATAAAGAAGACATCCCGGATAAAAGACTAATTGCGAATATCCGGAAAAATTTGTACGGCAGTGTGAAACAAAATGTGCGAAACGTCCATTTTCGATAAAATAATTTTACAATGCTTTAACGCGGGCTTAATCTGTGACTGGTAAACTATTACTTGAACGAAAGCAAGGCCCCCTGATTTCATCAACTCCACACTTCATTTTTTATTACAGACCTTTTGGGTCTTTTTTTTTCGGCATACAAAAAAAGCTTTCAACCAGTATGAACTGATTCAAAGCTCTTTCAATCTTCAATCCAAGTTAATCAGAGGAAGCGTCTGACGACGTCCTTCATAGGCGGCATCTTTTCCAGTTTATGATTTTCAATCACTGATTTTGATGCAAATCTCGCATAGCCTTTGGCTTCGTCAATCACAATTTTACCGGGCAGCGGTGCGGCATTTGCGTTTACGGCGACATCGAGAATCACGGGAACTTGTGACTCTTTGGCTGCTTCGAATGCCGGCTGCAGGTCCTCATATTTCTCGACTCTGAATCCTTTTCCGCCGCAGGCTTCGGCAAATTTTGCATAATCGATGTCCTGAAGCCCTATTCCATAATTTAACTGCCCCGCCGACTGCTGTTCATACTTAATAAAGGAAAGCTCCTTATTGTTCAGCACAACAACAAGGATCGGCCACTTATATTTGACGGCGGTAACGAAGTCCTGCATAACCATTGAAAAAGCCCCGTCGCCGCAGATCGCGATAGCCTGGCGATTCGGAAAAGCCTGCTTTGCCGCCATCGCTCCCGGAAGCCCGCAGCCCATCGTGCCGAGCCATGCCGAGATAATGAAATCCTGGTTCGTCACATGCAGATAACGTGTAGACCAAACGGTTGCCGTACCGACATCGGCTGAAAAAATCGCATCGTCTTCGGCAATGGACTGGATAGCCTTCATAACAGCCTGCGGAGCAATCGGGGTCGTCGTATTCGCTTTATCCTCATTCATCCATTTCCACCAAACAGCCATTTTTTCCTGGCATGTGTTCAGAAAAGGACGTTCCGGCACCGGTGTCGTGTGTTCGGTCAGATAAGCCAGAGCCTGAGCGGCGTCGCCCACAATACCGACTGTTACCGAATAACGTTTGCCTATATGCACCGGATCGATATCGATCTGGATACATTTGGCACCTTCGGGAAGATAGGCTATATATGGGTAATCGGTACCGACCATAATCAGCAGATCTGAACTTTTCATGGCTTCATAAGCCGGTTTCGTACCTATTTTGCCAATATTTCCAAGAAAATTCGGATGTTCATCCGGAAGTGCGCCCTTGCCGGGGAGGGTCACCGCAACAGGGGCCGAAATCCGTTCGGCGAATGCCCTCAGTTCCTTTTTAGCGCCTTTCGCTCCGACACCCGCAAGAATAACCGGGTTGCTGGCATTATTGATTAGAGCGACGGCGTCGCTCAGGTCATCTTCAATGAGACCCGGAATCTTTTTTTCAAAAACCGTCGACATTTGCGGTGCGTTCTCGGAAATCACACCGAGCGGGATATCATCCGGAATCGACAGAACGGCAACGCCGCGTTCCTGATAAGCCGTGCGAATGGCTTGATTGACAACGGCCGGAAAACTTTCCGCGCTGGTGATTTCTTTATTATAAACGGCAACATCCTTAAACAGTTCAACGGTATTGACTTCCTGAAAATAATCGGTTCCCGTCAGTCTGGACGGAATGTGCCCGACAAGCACAAGCATAGGAACATGATCCATTTTCGCATCGTACATGCCGTTTAACAGGTGGATGGCGCCCGGTCCGCCGATAGCCAGGCAAACACCGATTTTTCCGGTTAATTTTGCGTAGGCTGCGGCGGCCAGTGAGGCTACCTCTTCATGACGGACCTGATAAAATTTAATTTTACTTTCTTTTTTTCTAAGCGCTTCGACCATTGTGTCGATTGAATCGCCGGGGATCCCGTAAATGTGATCAATCCCCCAGTTTTCAAACAGTTTGACAACTGCTTCACTTGCCTTGATCTTTCCCATATTAAATTCCTCCTCCAGAAGGTTTATAGCTAGCCTGAAACATAGGTTCACCATCGTTCCGGGCTTTTTTTTTATATATATTTGACAATCCAGTGAACCTTATGAGTCTATTCTATGACTTTTTATTTAAAAAAGAAATGCTTTTGCTCAATCGCGTCGTTTTTTATCAAAATTAATTTACAAAGAAGAATCGTATTTTTGCCTGAAACACAGGGGATCCGTTTCCGCTGTCGCATGAATCTGCCTGTCCCGTTATAATAGAGGATATATCATTTAATTGTTCTGGAAAAAAGGAGAAAATTCATGAGTTTTGTATCGATTATTGCTACCGATAAAATGGCGTCTTCCGTGAGCGACGGCCGCCTGGTCAATTTAAATGAAAATGGACAACCGGCGATGATTCCCGGCGAAAAGCCCGGCATAATCCGCCTTTCCGGTCGACAGATCCTCGCCTGTACGGGGAGTGCGGCGGCGCTGAAAAGCCTTAGGAAAGTTTTTCCTTATCAGGATCGTGCCTGGTCGTTCAATGAATCACAGATCCATGTACTCGAACGGTTTGTAAGGGCGGTGCCGTATGAAAAACAGGATGTGCTGGTCGCATTGGTGGATGCGGGAGGACCGATGACTTGCCGTATGTTCTCCAATGAACCGGGTGAAAAATGGCATGTGCTTCGGCCGGAGAAGGAGCGTCTGGCTACGATGTTCCTGGCCGGACGCGAAATCGATAAGACAAAAATGAGACGGATTTCAGAAGAATTCGGCCGTTTGCTTCATATGTACGGGGAAGACAGTCCGGAGCATATTTTTGCCGCACAACGAGAACTCAATCATTTTGTTTCTGAAATGGATCCTCTCGTCGGGCGACGGATTTTTCATCAGACCGTCACGAAAATATAAAAAAGGCAGGTTGAAAAAGAACAACCTTTTATACGCCATGCCGTCAGTACAACATGCAGTAGCTTTAGAAGCGCCCGGACCTGAAAATTGCGAGCAGGACGAGAAGAAACATCAGAGCGACAATCATGACGGCGATGTCAAGAAGCGGAATGTTTGTAAACAAAGGGTGGGCGCCGAACGTTTCTCCGATAATCATTGCGCCGAGGATAATGCTGAATGCCAGAAGCATGATACTGAAGGAAATGCGATTGGCCACGCGGTCAAGCCTGGAAAGCAGAAGATCCAGGTGGGGCAGTTCCATTTCGACATGCGTTTTTCCTTTGTACAAATGTGTCAATGTTTTCTTTAAAAGAGAGGGGATCTGTGCACTGTTTTCCAGTGCTTCATAAACGCTTTTTAAAGTTTTCTTTGCCACCCGCTCAGGATTGTAGCGGTTCAGCAAAAGCTTCTGCCCATAAGGTTCCGCAAGTTCCAGTATGCTGATTTGATTATCAAGGCGCGTAATAAGGCCTTCAAGGGTGATCAGTGCTTTGCCGAGAAGTGTATAGTCCTTCGGAATGCTGATATGATGTTTTTTGGTGGTTTCGAAAATATCCTGAATGACCTTTCCAATATGGATTTCTTTGAATGGAAGCTCATAGTATTTGTCGCGCATTAACTCAAGGTCGGCCTTAAAAAGTCTTTCATCCAGGTCTTCAGGCATTGAGGACATCAGGAAGATCGTGCGGAACAGCAGATCTATGTCTCCCCTCATCAGCCCGATAATCAGGCTGGCAAAATTATGTTTCATTTCTTCATTTAATGTGCCGACCTGTCCGAAATCGATATAGCCGATCTTATTCCCCGGAAAGAAAAAAAGGTTGCCGGGATGAGGATCACCATGAAAAACGCCGACAACCAGCGCCTGATCGAGAAATGAGCGCACCAGTCGTTCTGAAATGATTTTTTTATCGATGCCTTCAGGGACTGAAGCAATCAGGTCGGCATATTTTGCACCGTTGATATACTCAAGGGTGAGCAGCTTGTTAGTTGAATAGTCCCAATACACTTTCGGGATGATAATGTTTTCATTGGAAGCGAAATAATTATAGAGCTTTTCAGTATTTCTGCCTTCTCTGAAATAATCCATTTCATTGCGGATGGCAAGGGAAAATTCTTCGACAATATCGCTTATCTGAAATTTTTTTGCCCAGGAATAGCGTTTTTCCACAAGTGCAGCCAGATCCCAGAGAATCTCTATGTCGGTTGAAACCACGGTTTCAATATCGGGACGGCGGACCTTGATCACGACTTCTTCACCCGTCTTCAGAACGGCGCGGTGTGCCTGAGCGATCGATGCCGCCGCCAGGCATTGTTCATCAAAATCAGCAAAGATATCGCCGACCGGCGCACCCAGTTCCTGCCGGATGACAGACTTAATGACTGCCGGATCGATCGGCGTCACGCTGTCCTGCAATTCGCGCAGCTCGTTAGCGATCTGTTCGGGTATGAGATCCGACCTCAGGCTGAGCAGCTGGCCGAGCTTAATGAAAGTCGGCCCGAGTTCTTCGAGCATCAGGCGGATTTTCCGGCCGACCGGTTTTGAATCATTAGTTCCGGAAAAATCGGACACGATCTGTTTCGGGAGCGAGAGCAGATGAAACAGTCCGACATCTTTAACAATATACCCGAATCCGTATTTGACAAGGACGGTTACGATTTCTCGATAACGTTTGATATGGCGTATGCGTTTTCCAAACATTCATTTCACCTGACCGACAACCCGTTATTTTTCCGTGCTCTGTTCATCCGTTCCGTTTTGATCCTTCGATAATCCGGCTTCCAGCGCTTCAACTCTTTCGGCCAGCTTGTTGTACTCCTCAGAGGTAACGAATCCCAAATCGATCAGAGTGTCCTTAATGTCCTGACGGATGTCATTCTGCCATTGTTCTTTTTTAGATTTTCCTTTATCATTCAGAGCGTCGAGAAAAGATTTTGCTTCTTCCGCTGCCGCGCCGCCGCTTTTTGACAGATCATTGAAAAATTTATCTGCTTTTTCCTTACTTGCAACTGTTGCGCCGAGACCGATAAAGAAACCCTTTTTGATCCAATCATTCATGCTGATCCCTCCATTTCTCTTTTCTCTATTTTACCCGACTTTGCAGACTCTGTACATTCATTGGCCGAGGGACAAAAGCGCAGGGACAGCGGACGAAAAAATATATGTATCGTTTTGAAACAAGGGAGGGCTACACGGTGGTACATGTTATTTACCTGGCAATTATTCTAATCCTGATCGGGATCATTTATTTTTTATTCCAGAAGCAGCAAAAAATAAAAAGTCGGGCCGAGGAACAGATCGAGAAAAGCCAAAATGAGACTTCGGCGACGATCAGTGAGACGGAAAACCGGATTAAAGAGGAGTCGGAAACTAAGATTAAGCATATTATGACCGAAAATAGCGCCACGATTGCCGGTATTGAGGAATCTTACGAAAAAAAACTGGGACGCTATGAAGAATTAATTGCTTATTTACGGGGAACACAGAGATCCGAAAAGACATTTGCCGTTTATCAGAATCTAACGGCAATCAGGAAAATTCTTGTCCAATCCAAACGGATTTCGGCCCGGCAAATGGCGTTTGCAGGAAATATCATCGTTCCGGTCCGAGCCGGCGGGAGTGATTTTTCCAGAGCGGATATCATTCTGCTGCTGCCGACAGGGCTGTATTTACTTGATACAAGAAAGTACAAAGGAAAAGTATTCCATGGGATAAGCCCGGAACATGCCCAGGGTTTTGAACGGCTGATCAAGGAAAACATTCCGAGCCTTGCAAATGGTTCTGAAGAAACGCTGGTTATGTCCGGAGACAGGAAACAGAGAGACGGCAATCTGGACTTTCTGAGAATAACGATTGACTGTTATTCCGATCTGGCTGCACCGATCATGCAGGCTGTCCCGGAATTCCGGGCCTATCTTGGCAATCGTCAGGTGAATGCAGAGCGTATCGTTCCCGTCCTCTACTTTATGGACGATTCGGCCGATCACGCAAAAGCAGAGAATTTTTCCGAAAAAGAGTGGCCTTTGATCTGTCTGAACCAGAACGATCTTTATCAGATGATCAGTCAGGAATTAGATCGGGAAGAGTGGATCTTTACGGCAGAAAAACTATTGAAAATCAAGCGGCTCTTCTCTGAATTCAAAGAATGAAAGGCGACCGAAACAAAAATATTTTAAGCCGGAGCAGCCATCAGCATCCATGATGTCCGCCCCGGCTTTTTGCATATTCCGGAGAAAGGAAAAGCGCACGTATCGCTTGCCGCGGCAATCAGTTTATTGTACGGAATACGCCGATTACCTTTCCGAGTATTATACAGTTGTCTAACAGTATGGGTGCCATGGCCGGATTTTCGGGCTGAAGGCGGATGTGGTCTTTTTCTTTGAAAAATCTTTTGACAGTCGCTTCATTTTCATCGGTCATTGCCACGACAATTTCGCCGTTTTCTGCGGTTCTCTGCTGGCGGACAATCACTTTGTCGCCGTCCAGAATACCGGCGTTGATCATGCTTTCTCCCGATACATTGAGTATAAAGACATTTTCCTCGTCAACCATAGATCTGGGTACGGGAAAGTACTCCTCGATATTCTCCACAGCGCTGATCGGCTGACCGGCCGTTACCTTGCCGATCACCGGCACAGCAACCGCTTTTTCACTGAATATATCGCCATCATGATCGAGAATTTCAATGGCACGCGGTTTCGTCGGATCGCGCCGAATCAATCCTTTTTTTTCAAGCCGTTCCAGATGACCGTGAACGGTTGAACTTGAAGCCAATCCGACCGCATCGCAGATTTCACGAACCGACGGAGGATAGCCCTTGGTCGCCACTTCATGCTTAATATAATCGAGTATTGATTGCTGTCGACTTGAGAGTTTCATCTGCCTGCTCCTTTTTCTTCTTCTTAAGCCCATTATATCATGCCATTTTTTGCAATGCAAACATCCGTTCGAATCATTGACGCAAACGGATGTTCGCTATATAATCATTGGTAGCGAACAAACATTCTCGGGAATACATATTCTCAATCATTTATTGGAGGGGCTGCAGATGAATGAGCACTTGAATCGTAAGCTGAAAGGTACATCTTTCGTTATTTTATTTATTGTTCTGACTATCGTCCTTTTTTTTACGCTGACAAATCGTGTGGCCGCAGACGGCAATGATTATAAGACAATAGCTGTCGAAAAAGGGGATACGCTTTGGTCTCTGGCTCAACGTTATCACAGCAGCAATTCCGGACTTTCAGAGGAAGCCTTTGTCAATTGGATTGAAAGGGAGAACGGAATTGACCGCAATTTTATCCAGCCGGACCAGAAATTAATCATACCTGTCCGGAAATAATCCGGGTGTTTCTGCGGACGGTTTAGCGTTCTCCGCCGCGCCTTGCCGTTTCGCACCGGTTTTATTAAATTTACGAAGATGCTGTCTTATCGCTTGCAAGATACATTATTTGTGCTATACTGTTATATAACAAGAGGAAATATTAATCATTGTAATGATACAACAACGAGAGATATTCTTCTTAATTTTGTTTAATCGCGAGCTTTCGCATGCCGATCCAAAGCTGTGAAATCCCGATTAAAATATGTTTGTTTCCCTTCGGCGATTTAACCTTGCCTTTTCGCTGACGGGTTAATTTTCATCCTCCTTCAGAAGAAAGCTTCTATTCACTGAATAAAGGAAAAGAGCTTTCTTTTTTTTTGCTTCCATTCATTGATATCCGGCAGAATGCCGATTCCAATTCGCGTTTTCAGGCAGTAAGGCAGCAACAACGGCTAAAATTGACGGTATCATGTTCCGATATAATTTTTATAGTGCGGATTAAAACCGCATCAACTACTTTGATGATGTCTGATCGTTTTTTTCCTCAGGACAGAGGCAGACATACTGCATGAGGAGGAGGGCGAATGCGCAGTTACCACATTTACCTGATTAAAGACAATATCGCAAAACATTATTTCGGTCAGGAAGAAAAGCTGTTTCAATTATTTAAGGATTTCCGTTCTGCACGGGATAAGCATATGAAGGAAGTGTTGTACAGACAGATTCGTTTTGTTTCTCATCAACTGGATGCCGGCAAGTTCAAAACGCTGCTGCAAACGGCTTGCAAACTCATGACGGACTATACATATGAAGATCCGATTCATTATTTGAAAAGCAAAAGACCGTTTAGCGAGGCCACACTGGAACTTCAGGGCCGGGAACTGAAAATGACGTCGCAAGGAACCTCAGACATGGAAGTGACTTTTTTTGAAATTTTGCGGAAGCTGGACGGACATTTTTTGGCGGTGAATTTCCAAGCGAGACAATGCGCCTGGCTCAATCCTATAAAAAATGCAGATTTCCTCCAAAGTAAGGTTGACCTGATTTCACGCGATAGTGTACACTGAGGTATGGATATTTGACACAAGGAGGAAACAGGGCACATGCTGTGGCTATACATACTAGTGGGCGCTGTCTGCCTGGCCGCCGGATTGGTTCTCGGCTTTTTCATTGCCCGGAGATACATGCTGAGCTATTTGAAGAAGAATCCGCCGATCAACGAACAGATGCTTCGCGTGATGATGACCCAAATGGGCCAGCATCCGTCGCAAAAGAAAATCAATCAGATGATGAAAGCGATCAATAACCAAATGAATAATAAATGAGGGGCCGCAACACGCGGCGTCTGTTCATCAACCGGCGGATTTTCCTTTTTAAATAATCCTGTCGTAAAGGCTTTTTTAGGGATAAAAGCCGTTTGTAGCGATCCTTCATCTGATTTTTGATCACGATCATTTCAGCTTTCTGCTTGATTTTTCGGATTGATTTTCCTTAGTCACTTCTCTTCTGTGAAAGATTCACCACAGAGAGGGGTGACTTTTGTTATGGAATTAAATTTGGATGATGTCATGCAGGAATATTTCTACAGCTGTGAAGCCAAAGGGTTTACCGAAAAAACCATGAAAAATAAGACGTTCGAATGTGAACACCTCCTGACCTACCTCACCGAAAAACGGGGCCTTCAAGATCTGACCCAAGTGACCCCGTTCGACCTCAAATCCTACTTTCACTTAAAAAAGCTGAAAGGGAATAAACCCCAGTCCATTTCCGGTCTTTATAAAATCGTCCATGCCTTCTTCTCTTGGACCGTTAAGGAAGAATACCTGAATAAAAACCCAATGGACAAAGTCGAATGTCCCAAGGTCCCCAGAACCACCATTCATACGTTTACAGCGTCCGAAGTAAACAAAATGATTCACGCCTTCCGTTCAGACTCCTTTGTAGAAATGCGTAATCAAGCCATCCTGTGTATGCTGGCGGACACGGGCATGCGATTCAATAGAGATCCGGAGAATCAAACCCAAAGATATTAAACGGATCTCTATCAACGTTCTGGGGAAGGGAAACAAAGGACGGGTTATTTTTATTTCCCCGGCCCTGAAAAGGATCCTCATTAAATATGAACGTATCCGAAAAAGTTATCTGAAACAGATGGTTCCCCATGACGATTTTTATTTTTTGAATTATATGGGACACAAACTGACACATACCGGCCTGTATAACATCATTCGAGAGGCCGGAAAGCGGGCACATATTACAGGAAAACGGGTTTCGCCCCATACGTTTCGGCACTTCTTTGCCGTACAGTCACTTGCTTCCGGTAAAATTGATGTCTATTCACTCAGCCGTTTACTGGGGCATTCATCGCTAAACATCACGGAACGCTATTTGCGCTCGCTGCAGGATAGCCAGATTCTGGACAAAGCCGTAGCCAGCAGCCCGCTGATGAATTTAAAAAGAAAGGACTGACGTTTTTATGTCAAAAAAATTGAAACACGTTGAAAAATATGTTGAATCCGGAGAACAGATTAAATTCTTGCTACGCGGCGTCTTCAAAGAATGGCTGATTGTGACGGACAAAAAGGTTTACATCATTAAAAAGGGATTCTGGACAGGAAATATTTTTCAGACAGGCCTATTCAAAATTCAATTTAACCGACTGGATGCGGTTAATGCAACCACCGAAAGGGCGTCGGCAGCGCCGACATCCATAGAGGGTTCGTATGATTCGCACGTCCTTACAAGGATGTTTTCTGAAATTTACATTGTAGTTATAAGTTTTATAATGCAAATTCCATAAACAACAGCAGGGGTATAAACCTTGGTTGTAGTAATACAAATACCCCCGTTCTGAGGGGAACTGACGGAAAATTGTATAGAACCATTGTTTACTCAGCAAAGGGAATTTATGAGATCTGTCGGTGGAGTAAGCAGCTAGGAATAACAATGGGTACCCACATTTATAATTCGGGTCCTATTTATTAGCTGCTGGAACTGACGCTAAATCCTGTTTTATTTGATTCACCATGTCATTAGCGATTGTATTCCAACTATAGGTTTGAATGATCTGCGCTTTGTCACGCTCAATATTTGCTTTATATTTGCTGCTATTTAATGTTTCAGTGAGTGCTGCAGCAATTTCATCACTTGTCCCCTCTTTTACGAGAATCCCATAATCTTTTATGATTTCAGGCATGGAATATTTATTTAAGCCAATACATGGAATTCCTCTAACTAAAGCTTCCGGAAAAACAATTCCATAAGCTTCAAAGTAAGAAGGCATACAAAAAACATCGGCTAGCTGATAGTAGTGACTTAACGTTATATGATCGGAATCACCCAGGAAGATTACGTCTTCTGGTACGGACTTTTCATAGGGCCATTTTGACGGACCGGCTATGATTAATCGCAAATGCCGATCCTTGCTGATTTTATGAAATGCCTCAATAACATTTCTTCCATTTTTCCGATCAAAATCACGGCCAATAAATAAAATGTACCGATAGTCATCCTTTTTTAACTCTTCGGGTCTTAACCGCACATTTATGCCGGCATGAACCGTATGCGTTTTTCCAGCAGCACAGGAATAGTTTTTATCGATCGTTTGTTTAAGCCAGTCGCTCATGGTAAAAATACCTTTAGAATTCCTGTATACTTTTTCCTGCCATTTATTCCTTTTCACCAGGTCATCATAGGAATACTGACCAAAGTTTGAAAATCTCGAATAAATAGGCTTGTCCTGGTCGTACAAATTCATTAAGCTTGCTATACACAAGTCCTGGTATGTATAGTAATTCTTGTTTTTAGCAATGCCAATATCCCCGATTTCAATCACAGCGTCACAATCAACATCCTTCAGCTGCTGATTCATCTTGCTTTGAAGTAGCCCCAAACGGAAAACATTAAAATTCTGCTTGTCTTTATACAGTGAATTAAGAAGTTTGTTCTCAATTCGATTCAATTTAAGACTGATATTGACAACGTTTATATTTTCAATAGAATCCAGCGACTGGAACAACGAATAAGGAGTACCAGACCATGTTCTCGCCCGGTCCGGACCCCATTCACAAACAAATGCAATATTAATCATGTCTCTTTTAGCCTCTGTCTTTCTTTTTCTAATCTATCTCTATATATAAATAATGCTGGTTTATGTAGGTATTATACATCAAAAAAAATAAATAATCTTAGAATATAATTTATAATAAATATTATATAAAAAATGGACAATAAATATATAAATTCTGTCATGAAAGTATATAAAAACGGTCAAACATACTATAGTGACAACGATTTCAAATAATGGTATAATTTACAAATTCTTAATGCTAATCTATAATGGCATTTGTAGTTGATACATGGTGTTTATAAATGATAAATGAAGGAGAGCATTAGTTAAAAAAATGATTCGGATTTTCAGCACAGAAACAAGTCGCTGCCTTCTCTGTATATATAAGCTCAAAAAAAGGGAGGCAATAGAGAATCAAAAGCGTTAAAAAAAATAGAAAAAAATGCTGAAAATCTAGAAAAACATCGATATTTTATTATTTTTATGCTCCCGCCTTATTTTCTATTTCCGGGGAACGTGCTGCCGGGAGGTAACTTTTGAGTTTTTTCTGTTTTCTAAGCGTTTTTTTATCTATAATTTAGGGGAAGGATCAAATATGGAATCTGCATTTAAAAAGTTGATTAGCCAGCTAGTTGGGAAGTGACTCAAATCTCTAGTTTCATGCTTTTGTTTTTAGTTTACTTTGCTAATTATCTTATTTTATCTTTGATTATTACGGTGTCATTTTATATTTTTAATGAAAAATACCGGAAAAAGTTTCGGGAGATGTCTAGCCAACAGTTTCATGCTATCGTTATTTATGATCTGTTGTGCGGTCTTTTTATCTCTTCATTCATTGCCGGATTAGTCTATCTTTTTTAAAATTTATGGGTGATGTGGATTGCTGGAACGAAACAAAATTTATAATATAGATTGTTTGATAGATATGCCGATGATGGTTTTTCTGAGCAGCGTAGCTGCTTCTTATATTATTTCTTATTTCGTCACAGGGAATACGCTTCTGCTTTACGGGTTATTTCAGTTTAGATTTTTAATAGAGTTTCATCGCTCATTTTAAAGCTTTTTCCTATTATCCGTCGGCAATGACTTCACACCACCGAGAAGGCCGCTAACTGATTCCAAACTGCAGTCTGAAGAAATTCTTTTAACTATGTCATATTGATCATCGTAACGAGATGAACGGCAGAAAATTGAAGCCATATAGCATAAATCTATCGAATGTCGTATAAAGTTTAATAGCCGTATTTTTAAGAGCCGGCAGTCATGAATAGCATTTGAGGGAGTGATCATGTGGTCGTTAATGTTTCAGCGTGGAGAAGGCTGACAAAAAGACAGAGGTATCTTATGATTGTCGGACTGTACACCTTGCAGCACGGGGATATGAAAAGAAGGCAGGATCGACGGCCTTTTAAGTGATTCATTTTATAGACATACTACAGAATCAATGGTATGGTTTTTCTATTCAGTGATTGCCTGTCTGCCGTGCTGATGGTTCAGCGGTGTTTGTCGTTTAAAAGGATACATTATATAATAGATGAAAACAGTGAATGGCTGGGTGAAACAGTTTCCCCCTATTTTAATTATATAGGGGGGATTTCATTGTCCGGCTGTTTTTTCTGAAGCAGATGAAACGGATCGTTTTTAGCGGAAGGCTGAAAAATAGATGGGAGCGATAATTGTGCTTAAGATTGGGATTATCGGGATTGGATCGATTGCGAAGAAGGCCTATCTTCCGATTTATGCCGGGCTGAGCGGTGTGGAATGCCATTTTTGTACGAGAAATCGAGAGACGCTGGAACAGATCCGGGCCGGTTACCGTTGGGACCATTTTTATCAAAATCCTGATCAATTAATTGAAAGCGGTGTCGAAGCTGTTTTTATCCATGCTGCGACCCCGGCGCATCCGATGATTATTGAGAAAATGCTGAACCATGGTATTTCCGTCTATACGGACAAACCGATCGCCGAAGATTACGAGACGGCCAAAAAACTGACGGAGATGGCTGAAAATAAAAAAGTGCTCCTGATGACCGGGTTCAATCGCCGTTTTGCACCTTATAATCTTGAAGCATCGGCAATCCCCGAGAAATCGATGATTGTGTATCAAAAGAATCGGGT
This sequence comes from Sporolactobacillus sp. CQH2019, assembly GCF_028765345.1. Taxonomy (GTDB): domain Bacteria; phylum Bacillota; class Bacilli; order Bacillales; family Sporolactobacillaceae; genus Sporolactobacillus. Next base: position 27,044 of record NZ_JARAJZ010000009.1, on the reverse strand, counting down.
CAATGATCCGAAAGATATCCGGGCGTTCATTTTCGATGATTTCATTCATGTGGTCGATACGGTCCGGTTTCTTCTGGGGAGACCCATTGATACGATGACGGTTCATGCAATTAAAGACCGGGAGGGGCTCTATACGGAACTTTCCGTTGTTTTTCATGCCGGCCGTCAACTGGCAGTAGCGATCATGAGCAGAAGAAGCGGCGCCAACCAGGAAATCCTTCAAGTGATGTCGCCACAGGGCGAATACGTTGTTCGCGATCTGTCTTCTATCGAAAGGATTCAGGGAGCGGACACGACGATCAAGCATTTTGGCGACTGGACGCCTATGCTTTATAAACGCGGCTTTGAACAAATTGTCGATGCTTTTCTGAAAGCGGTAGCTGAGGGCAGGGAAGAACCCATAGCCAAAGCAGACGCGCTTGAGACGCATCGCATCTGTGAAAAAATCATTCAGATAATTAACGGAAGCAATGAAGCATCGAAATGAACGGCAGACGGGCGAAACATTTTTCTTCACAGGCCGGGTTCGGTATAATGGGATTATAAAATCTCTGAAGCCGGAAGGTGAGTCAAATAGCTGCAGGCATCGGATTATTAATAGGCATTCTGATGGCAGGTTCCGTGATTGTGATCCGGCTGAAAGCATCCAAGAAACCGACGAATGCCAAAAAGATATTGCTTCCTCCGCTTTTTATGTCGACGGGATTTCTGATGTTTGCTGAACAGAGCACATGGATTTCCTACTGGGAGGCGATCATCGCCTTTCTGATCGGAACTTTCTTTTCATTGTTTCTTATTAAAACGTCAAAATTTGAACGGCACAGCGGTGATGTTTATCTGAAGCGTTCTAAAGCCTTTGCGCTGATTTTAGTCGGGCTGCTGGCGGTTCGAACAGTCATGAAACTTTTTCTTGAACAGAGTGTCAGTCTTCCGCAGACCGCCTCGTTTTTCTTTATTCTTGCTTTCGGTATGATTTTGCCGTGGCGCATAACCATGTACATCATGTATCGAAGGCTGTCGAGGGAACAAGGAATCGAGTCAAATGCGTGAGCAGAAGCCCCCGTTTTTAACGGGGGTTTTACTTTGACAGAAGGGAGTGAGGGCAATGATCAGAATCGGTCTGACAGGATGGGGCGATCATCCAAGCCTGTACGATCCGGAAGCGCAGGCGTCGAGGCTTGAAAGCTACAGCAGCTATTTTCCGATTGTTGAATGCGACAGTTCCTTTTATGCGATTCTACCGGAAAAAAATTATGTAAACTGGATTAAAGAAACACCCGAAAATTTCCAATTTATCATTAAAGCCTATCAAGGATTGACCGGACATTTGCGCGGCAGAACGGCTTTCAAAAATATCGGTGAGATGTTTGATGCTTTTCGAAAATCAATTGATCCGATGCTGCGGTCGGGAAAATGTGCGATGATTTTATTTCAATATCCGCCCTGGTTCAACTGCTCAGGGAAAAACATCGACAAGCTCAGATATACGAAACAGAAAATGAGCGGGATTCCCGTTGCTCTGGAGTTTCGCAACCCAAGCTGGTTTTCAGAGGGGATGAAAGAGAAGACACTGAAGTTCGCTGAAAGAGAAGGATGGATTTACACCGTATGCGACGAACCGCAGACCGAGACCGGCTCCATTCCGATTGTGCCTGCCGCCTGGGGAGACCGGGTTCTTGTCCGCATGCACGGGCGCAATAAGGCGGGATGGCAGAATCACGGCCCGAACCGGCGTAAGCTCCGCTGCCTATACCGCTATAATCGAGCGGAACTCGAGGAATGGAAATCGCGACTTATTAATCTCGAAAAAAAAGCAGATAATGTTTATGTCCTGTTTAACAACGACTCCGGCGGAGACGCTGCGGATAACGGGAGGCAAATGATCCGTTTGCTCGGAGTCAGCTACCCGGGGCTTGCACAGAAACAGCTTGATCTTTTTGAGCCGTAAGAACTATTCGGACTCGGCAGGGTGAAAATATAAATTTTTGTCTAGTTGTCTAGACATTAAGCGGGTATTGGTGATAAAATAAAAGAAAAAGGAGAGCGAAAAAAATGGCGAAAAGAGTTGCTGGCTGTTCCATCTATTCTGAACATGACTGGATCAGAGACGGGAGCCTGGCATTTGATGATGGAAAAATTATTTCCGTCGGCCGGTCGCTGAGTGTCAGTGAAGATGAGACTTTCCATTTTCCGTCGGAATATAAGTGTATTCCTGGAATGATCGATATGCACATTCACGGTGCCAACGGAGCGGACACAATGGACGCGACTCCGGAAGCGTTGCGCACGATCGCTGAGACGCTTCCCAAAGAAGCGACCACCTCATTTTTAGCAACGACGATCACGCAGTCTAAAGAGGCGATTGAAGCGGCGCTGAAAAATGCAGCGGATGTGATCGGCCGTCAAAAAGCGGGGGAAGCAGAAATACTTGGGATTCATTTAGAGGGCCCGTTCATCAGCAGCGAGAAAGCAGGGGCGCAGCCGATCGAGTATATTACAGAACCCGATCTTGCCTGTTTTGACAAGTGGCAGAAATTGACGGGCGGTAAAATCAGGGAAGTCACGCTGGCGCCTGAAGTTAAGGACGGTCTTGCCCTGATCCGCCATCTTGCCGATCAAGGCGTTGTTGCGTCGATCGGGCACAGCAACGGCACCGCTGAGGACGTGCTCAAAGCGATTGATGCGGGGGCAACACAGGTGACGCATGTTTATAACGGCATGAGAGGCATGCATCACCGTGAGCCGGGCATTCTCGGCGGCGCGCTGCTGCATCACGAACTTTACACCGAACTGATTGCCGACGGCCGCCATGTTTGCCAGGGCATGGTCAATCTGGCGTATAAATTGAAAGGCAGCGACCGGATGATTCTGATTACGGATGCGATGCGGGCCAAATGTCTGAAGAACGGCATTTATGATCTGGGCGGGCAGGAAGTGCACGTTAAAGATGGACTCGCTCTCCTTGCTTCGGGAACCATTGCCGGAAGTGTCCTGAAAATGGATCAGGCTTTAAGAAACATGCTGTCCTTTACCGATGCGACCCTTGAAGATATTGTTCAGATGGGGGCAATCAATCCGGCGATTCAGTGCGGTGTATTTGATCGCAAGGGATCGCTTGAACCCGGCAAAGATGCGGATTTTATTATTCTGGATGGAGACAATCAATTAGTGATGACTGTTTGCCGAGGCACAGTATCATATCAAAGAGAAAGGACTGTCGGAATGTGAAAATAGTATCTGCAGCCAATAAAGAAGAAATGAGCCGTAAAGCGGCTCAAATAATCGTTGATCTTATTCATGTAAAACCTTCCGCCATACTCGGACTCGCGACCGGGAGCACTCCGGAAGGAACCTATCGTTTTTTGGCCGATGATCGCCGCAAAAAAGGGACCGATTATCAGAAAGTCCGCACGGTCAATTTGGATGAATACGCAGGGCTGAAGCCGGAAGATCCGAACAGCTATCATGCTTATATGGAAGGCCATTTTTTCAGATATGTGAATATCCCCTCCGATCAGCATTTTCTTCCCAACGGAACAGCTGATTCATTGGATGAGGGATGCAAAGCCTACGACCGCCTGATTGAGCGCATGGGCGGCGTCGACCTTCAGCTGCTCGGCATCGGCAGGAACGGACATATAGGATTTAATGAACCCGGTACGCCGTTCGATGCTGGCACGCATGTCGTCAAATTGACGGAATCGACGCGTCAGGCCAATGCACGTTTCTTCGGCAGTATACAGGAAGTCCCGGAAAAGGCGATAACCATGGGCATCGGCACGATATTGAAAAGCAAGGCCATTCTTCTGCTTGCTTCAGGCCCAAGCAAAGCCGAAGCAATCGCCAAGCTGCTGAGCGCAACGGCACCGGATACGGATTTTCCGGCCTCCGCGCTGCTTCGCCATCCGAATGTCACGGTGATCGCCGATACCGACGCCATGTCTCTCGCAAACACGAAGGCAGGGAGCCTTTAATGTTTGACCGGCGTTCACCGGTCCCGATGTACTATCAGATTGAAAAATACATCGAGGATTTGATCGAAAACAAAAATCTGAAACAGGGAGACCGGATCCCTTCCGAGCATGAATTGACGGAAAAGTTTCAGGTTTCAAGAATGACTGTTCGCCAGGCTGTCATGGATCTGGTCAATGCCGGCATTCTGCTGCGCAGGAAGGGCAAAGGAACCTTCGTATCCGGGCAGCGAAAGATCGAAAAATCGCTGAATGGATTGAACGGTTTTACGGAAGATATGATCAATCGGGGAATGAAACCGGACAGCCGGCTCCTCGATTTTCAAAAAATGCGGCCGCCTGCCGCTGTACGCAAACGACTTTCGCTTGAGGACGAAGAAGAGGTTTATGCCATTAAAAGAACCCGCCTTGCCGACGATCTGCCAATGGCCATTGAAACGACATTTATTCCCGCCGCTCTGGTTCCGAATCTGAGCAGCGGAGCGTCTAATCAGTCTCTGTACGATTACATCGAAAAAAAATACGGGCTGATTCTCGACCATGCGGACCAGTCGCTGGAAGCCGCGCTTGTGACTGCGGAGGAAGCGGCGATCCTCGAAGTTCCCAAAGGGTCTCCGGTGCTGCTGATCGAACGCTGCTCCTATCTGGCAGGAGGGAAAGCCTTGGAATATACACGGTCTCTTTACCGTGCCGACCGTTACAAGTTTATGATCCGCCTGCCGCGGAAATGAAAGCGGATGTAAAGGAAGGTAACGGAAATAGAAGCTTCACTTAAGATCGGCCCCTGGCTTTTACCGGCAGTCGGTGAATGAGGAAAAAACAGCTATGAATCCGTATCGCCATACGGTTTGCAGCTGTTTTTATTTTGTCTGAAATCCGGAGTTGTAAGACGATGGCGAGTGAAAAGGAATATGAGGGGAGCAAGGTTCTTCTTAATAAGAAAAACTTATCGTTTCGAATAATATAATAAAAATTTACTTATTTAAAAAATTCACTTAAGATAAGAATAAGCACAGTTATATGAAGAGTTCAGAGAGGGTGACAAGATGGCAGCAGTGACAGAGAAAAAAACGGCAGGATCGAAAGATTTATTCAACGCCCGCCGGACGTTTTCAAGCAGTGGAAAGACCTATTACTTTTACAAACTGGATGTATTGGATCAATTCGGGAAGATTGAACGTTTGCCTTATTCGATTAAGGTTCTATTGGAAGCGCTTTTACGTCAGTGCGACGGGACGGTCATTAAAAAGGAGCATGTTGAAAATCTTGCCAAGTGGGGAACGGCTCAGCTGAATAAAAATATCGACGTTCCGTTCAATCCGGCCCGTATTATTTTACAGGATTTCACCGGAGTTCCGGCCGTTGTCGATCTGGCTTCACTGAGAAAAGCAATGGCTGACCTCGGCGGCGATCCGGAAAAAATCAATCCGGAAAAACCGGTGGATCTTGTGGTTGACCATTCGGTTCAGGTCGATCGCTTTGGCACGAACAATGCATTAAAATTCAATATGGAACGGGAATTCGAAAGAAACGGGGAACGCTACAGATTTCTTAAATGGGCGCAGAAATCATTTGAAAATTTCCGGGCAGTTCCGCCGGCTACCGGCATTGTGCATCAGGTTAACCTCGAATATCTGGCGTCGGTTGTTCGCACTGCAACGGAAGAAGGAGGCAGTCTGGTTGCTTTTCCGGATACTCTGGTCGGAACGGACTCGCATACAACGATGATTAATGGAATCGGCGTCCTCGGCTGGGGTGTGGGCGGTATTGAGGCTGAAGCCGGCATGCTCGGCCAGCCATCCTATTTTCCCGTTCCGGATGTTATCGGCATCCGGCTGACCGGGAGCCTGCCCGAAGGAACCACGGCGACGGATCTTGCATTAAGAGTGACCCAGCTGCTTCGTGAAGAGAGCGTCGTCGGCAAATTCGTTGAGTTTTTCGGTCCGAGCCTTTCGCATATGTCGCTTGCGGACCGGGCGACCATTTCGAATATGTCTCCTGAGAACGGGGCAACGTCGACTTTCTTTCCGGTGGATCAGGTCACGCTCGATTATCTCAGACTGACGGGGCGCCCCGAAGAACAGGTGAAGCTTGTTGAAGATTATTGCAAGGCAAACGGTTTGTTCTACACACCGTCTGCAAAAGATCCGAATTTTACCAAGGTCATCGATCTGGACCTCTCGGAAGTACAGCCGTCCCTGGCCGGCCCCAAACGTCCTCAGGATAGAATTCAGCTGACAAAACTGAAAGATGAATTCGAAGCCTCGCTAACGCGCGCAGCGGGCAATCATGGATTCGGACTTGGTGCGGACGAGATTCAGAAGGAAACGGCAGTCGACTATCCGGACGGAAGCCAAGCTGCTCTGAAAACCGGTGCCGTTGTGATCGCGGCCATCACCAGCTGTACAAATACAAGCAATCCGAGCGTGATGATCGGAGCCGGCCTTGTTGCCAAAAAAGCTGTTGAAAGGGGCCTTAAGGTTCCCAGCTATGTTAAAACAAGTCTGGCGCCGGGATCGAAAGTGGTTACGGATTATCTGGCTGAGGCGGGACTGACGCCTTATCTTGAGAAACTGGGCTTTAATGTCGTCGGCTATGGCTGCACGACATGTATCGGAAATTCGGGACCTCTTCCCGAAGAAGTCGAGAAGGCAATTATCGATCGCGATATGACGGTTTCAGCGGTTCTTTCCGGCAACCGCAACTTTGAAGGGCGGATTCATCCGCTGATCCGGGCCAATTATCTGGCTTCACCTCCGCTGGTTGTTGCGTTTGCGCTGGCCGGTACTGTTCATTTCGATATGATGCACGATTCTTTCGGGAAAGACAAAGACGGCCATGATGTGTATTTTAAAGATATCTGGCCGTCCCGTGATGAAATTGCGGAAGTCATGAACCGGTCCGTGAGTCCGGAAATGTTTAAGAAAGAGTATTCCCGGGTGTTCAGCGAAAACGGGCGCTGGAATGCCATTCAGACGAGCGAAGGCGAGCTGTACGAATGGGATCCGGATTCAACCTATATTCAGAACCCGCCGTTCTTTGAAAATCTGTCTGCCGATCTGAATGAAATCAGGCCGCTTGAGAATCTGCGCGTCATCGGAAAGTTCGGGGATTCCGTCACGACGGACCACATATCGCCGGCAGGAGCCATTGCGCAGAAAAGCCCGGCGGGACAGTATCTGCTCGGGAAGGGTGTCAAACGTTATGATTTTAACTCGTACGGTTCCCGGCGCGGCAATCATGAGGTCATGATGCGCGGGACGTTTGCAAATGTCCGGATCCGCAATCAGGTTGCTCCCGGAACGGAAGGCGGCTATACAACGTATTGGCCGACGGGAGAAGTGATGGCAATATATGACGCGGCGATGAAATATAAACAGGACGGAACCGGACTGATCGTCTTAGCAGGAAACGATTACGGAATGGGCAGTTCGCGGGACTGGGCCGCTAAAGGCACAAATCTTCTCGGTATTAAAGCCGTCATTGCGCAGAGCTTTGAACGGATTCACCGCAGCAATCTCGTCATGATGGGCGTCCTGCCGCTGCAATTCAAAGAAGGGGAAAGCGCCGATTCGCTGGGCCTGACCGGGAATGAGTCGATCACGATCAGCCTGGATGAAAAGGTCAGACCCGGACAGACCATTCAGGCAAAGGCAGTTGCTGAGGACGGTCAGGTCATTCCTTTCCAGGTGGTTGTCCGTTTCGACAGCGAGGTTGAAATTGATTATTATCGCAACGGCGGAATTCTGCAGACCGTTTTGCGCCGGAAGCTGAAGGAGCATGAATAATTTTTCCCGGGATGTATGTTTTTTGCGTGAACGGGCAAGATATTGGATGAAGAAGATGACGGTTGTTTTTAGGGATTCGAACGGTTAATCGGAGGAGAGGATTCCATTGAAAAGGTCAACTTATTCGATGCTTCCTTGTCGTCTTTGCAAAAAGCGTCTTCGAACTTCAGTCGCAAGACCTGAATCGGCTTGATCAGTCTTCTTCATTTAAAAGGGCTGTCCTTAAAGGACAGCCCTTTTTAACATACATAATACAAAAAAACCGGAATGAAAGGCAAAGATCCTTTACATCTGCCGGGGAAGCAAATAAAGAAAATCGACCAGAGCTCTCAGGCCGCGATCAAAATTGACAAGGTGAAAATGTTCATTGGGTGCGTGAAAATTTTCACTGTCCAGTCCGAAGCCCATGAGCACGGGCGCCAGTCCGAGCTTATCATGAAAGGTGTTGACAATCGGTACGGATCCGCCCTGACGCGAAAAAACCGGCTTAATCCGAAAGGCATTTTCAAGGGCGGCGTCAGCCGCCTTTAGAGCTGGATGATCGAGCGGCATGATAAAAGGTTCTGCATGATCCATCAGAGCGACATCCAGTTTAACGCCGGCCGGGAGGTGCTTTTCGAGATGCTTTTTCAGCAGGCGGCCGATCGCTTCAGGATTCTGATCGGGAACGAGCCGGCAGGTGATCTTGGCTGTTGCAGCCGAAGGAATGACCGTTTTCAATCCTTCTCCCTGGAATCCGCCGAAAAGGCCGTTCAGTTCAAGCGTCGGACGCGTCCAGATCCGGGCAACCGTCGAATAGCCTTCTTCACCGTAAAGGGCGTCGACATCAAGCTGTTTCATCAAAGCCCGATCATCCGACAGTTTCGCGCACGTTGCCCGTTCTTCTTCGCTTAACGGCCGGACCTTTTCATAAAAACCGTCCACCGACACTTTGCCTTTCTGATCATGCAGCGAAGCAAGAAGTGCGACCATCGCATGCAAAGCATTCTGAACCGCTCCGCCGTATACGCCTGAATGCAGGTCGCCGTTTGCGCCTTTTAACCGCACCTCCAGGCCGCAGAGCCCGCGCAGGCCGTAACAGACCGCCGGCTGATCCGGTCCGACCATCGTCGTATCCGAGACAAGCAGCACATCGGCTTTTAAAAGATCGAGATGCGCATCGACAAAATGATTGAGATGCGCGCTGCCGATCTCTTCTTCGCCTTCAAAACAGAATTTAATGTTCACGGGCAGCTCTTTTTTGACGTCAAGAATGGACTCGGCCATCTTGACGAGCATGAAGACCTGTCCCTTATCATCGCTGCAGCCGCGTGCATAAATGATATTGTCCTTAATCACCGGCCTGAACGGATCGGTTTTCCATTCGCCTATCGGATCGACCGGCTGGACATCGTAATGTCCGTAAACAAGAACAGTCGGCTTTCCGACCGCTTTCAGATAATCTCCGTAGACAACCGGGTGCCCCTCCGTTTCCATGATCCGGACGTGCTCCACGCCCCCGCTTTTCAAATCGCCGGCCAGCCATTCCGCTGTTCTTCTTACATCGCCCTTATGCGTTGAATCCGAACTGATGCTTGGAATAGCCAGAAAATCGGTCATCTGTTGCAAATAAAGAGCGCGATTTTTTTCCAAATAGGCATAAATCTGTTCGTTCATAAAAAAACCCTCCCAGCAGTGAACTGACTTCTCTATTGTAGCAGACGATTTGCAGTGTGAAAAAAGAAATACCGGCCTTGAAAAGGTTTAATAAATAAAATACAGGGAAAAATAAAAATATAATATAGTATTCACACATTTCGAGAAAAGTATGTTTAAAGCTTTATCATGAACATGTAAAATGAATAGGGAAGGTGGGGAAAAGCAATGAAAAGAAAAAATACATTTAAAGATCTCGTTCTGAAAAATAAGTCTGAAATTCTTCAAAACGAAAAGGCACTGGAAAAGATTGAAGAAAAAATTGATCGAAGGCATGTCCTGAAATAAAGACAACCGAAAGGAAGCAGCTTTATAAACCTTTTAAAGGTGAAGAGCCGGAAAGAAATCAGCAGATTGATTTCTTTCCGGCTCTTTTTTGCGCGGAATGGTTCGGCTATAGAAACGATTCTTTCAACCGCGGGGAATTGATCCACATCGCTTTTTCAATTTCGGATAAGCTGCCGGAATCGTCATATTTTAAAATAAATCATGCTCAGACGGCCGGCCCTATGCTAAAATGGTATCGATTCGAATTTTATGTCGATAAAGTAAAAAATCTCGCAGTATTAGGGGAGAGATCAGATCATGCGACATGTTGTCGTTGTGCCGTTCCGGGATGAGTGGAAACGGACATATGAAAAGGAAGCCGGGCGGCTTTCGCACACGCTGCATCCTTTAATCACGGCTGTTCACCATATCGGCGGTACCGCTGTGCCGGGCATGGCTGCACAACCGACCATTGATCTGCTTGCGGAGGTCGGCGATCTTAATGAGGTCGATAAAAAGAACGAGGCCATGGCGAAGATCGGATACCGGGCTTTCGGAGAACACGGCATCAGGGGCCGACGCTATTTTTGCAAAACGGATGCCGAGGATAATCACCTTGCCCATGTTCACATATTTTCAGCGGGTTCAGAAGAAGTGATCCGCCACCTTGCTTTCCGTGATTATCTGGCGTCTCATGAAGAGGATGCAGACTTCTACGGCCGACTGAAACTGGAGCTCGCGGCCCAGTTTCCGTATGACATAGAGAGCTATCGTATCGGGAAAAACGCAGCTGCTGAGAAAATTGAAAATCTGGCCTTGCAATGGTGGTATAGTGAATAAAGAGAAGAGGGGTTAGAGGGGTGCTGAATCATTAAGAAGATTGTTGTACTTATGGTCGTACTTCTGGCATTGATTTCCATAGGAAGCTACGGAATTTATCGCTATACAGGGCAGAGAACGGCTCCGCAGCACAAAAAAACGCAAATGCTGTCTTACCGGATCACAGCTCTTGGCGATTCGCTGACTCAAGGAGTCGGCAGCGGGACAAGCAACGGCTACGTCGGATTGGCGGCAGCGTCCCTCAAGAGCCAAAAGAATGTGAAATCGGTCTCATTTAAGGATTTCGGACATATCGGGGATACATCGGGGGATTTGTTAAAGGTTTTGAAACGGCCGGATGTTAAAGAAAATATCAGACAATCGAATACGATATTTCTGACGATCGGGGGCAATGATCTCGTTCGGGTGCTCAGGGATCATTTCATGGATCTGCAGACCCGTGATTTTTTAGCCCGGCAAAAAACATTTTCTGCAAATCTTAATGAAATTTTTACGGAAATACGTCAGCTGAATCCTTCTGCTCCCATATTTTTCTTCGGTTTATACAATCCGTTTGAAAGTTATCTCGGCAGCGCAAACCGGGATTTTGTCCCCATTCTTAATCAATGGAATAATAACAGCCGGACGATTGCCGGGAAGTTCCATCGCATTTTTTTCATCCCGACTTTCGACATTTTCCACGGCAAGGGCCAGTCCCTTCTGTACGAGGATCACTTTCACCCGAATAAAGAGGGCTATATCAAGCTGTCTTCCCGGCTGCTCCAGTTTATGAAAAAGGATTCATAAGCTTCAGGAACTTGATCCATCGGGAAAAGCGTTGTTTATTTTGAATATAAAGAATATACTATCCCTATAAGAAAGAATCTTATCATGCTGTGAGGAGGAATCGGGCTGTGGCGACGATTTTATATCAGGATCAATTTTTGCCGAGAGATCGGGGAAAGGTGGATATGGAGGACAGAGGCTATCAATTCGGCGACGGTATTTATGAAGCCATCAGAGTCTACGGCGGCCGTCTGTTCCTGCTTGATTTGCATATGAAACGGCTTGAAAGGAGCGCCGGGGAACTGAGACTTCAGCTGCCGTACAGCATCGGTCATTTGACGGACAATCTGCAGACGCTGATCGAAAAAAATAAGATTGACGACGGGCTGATTTATTTTCAAATCACGCGCGGAGCCGCTCCCCGCAAGCATCTGTTTCCGGAAGGGGCGGAGAGTGTGCTGACGGGATCCGCTATCAATCTGCCGCGTCGAAGTGCCCCGGGAGAAGCCGGAATAAAAGTAAGCCTGATCGATGACATCCGCTGGCTGCGCTGCGACATCAAAACGCTAAATCTTCTCGGCAATGTGCTTGCCAAACAGGAGGCGCACGAACAAGGTTCTGAAGAAGCAATTCTTCACAGGGGGAATACGGTCACCGAAGGATCGTCCTGCAATGTGTTCATTGTAAAAGAGGGGCGGCTGGTGACTCATCCCGCCGACCATTTTATTCTGAACGGCATTACACGCCTCTTTGTACTGGGTCTGGCGAAAAAGCTGAGCATCCCGGTCGAGGAACGGCTCTTTTCAACGGAGGAGCTTTTCTCTGCCGATGAAGTCTTCATTACGAGTACCGGTGCCGAGGTAACACCGGTTGTCCGGATCGACAATCAGCTGATTGCCGGAGGCCGGCCGGGTGCGGTTGCCAGACGGCTGATCGATGCGTTTAACGAGGAAGTCGCCCGGATCAGAACAGCGGCTCTGTCCTGAACCAGCGGATGCAACTCTGTTTCCGCTTTTCCGGCGATGAATATGAAAAGTGGAGGTTTACCGTTCACGGAGCCCATCGACCCGGAACGTTAAACCTCCAATTAGTTTCTTAAGTCCGTTTACACAGTTGTTGTCAGCGGCCACCAGTGAAAGCCGTCTCTCGCCAGAAGCTGATCCGCCGAGGCGGGACCCATCGACCCGGCTTCATAGTGATCAAGCGGCAGTTGTTTTTCCGACCAGGCAGCAACGATTGAATCCATCAGCGACCAAGAATAGGCTACTTCATCCCAGCGGGTGAAATTTGTCGAGTCGCCCTTCAGACAATCTGCCAGCAGCCGTTCATAGGCATCGGGCGTATTGCCTTCATTCGCACAATTATTGCAGAATTTCATCGTGATCGGCATCGTATTTCCTGTTTCGTTAAACTGTTTCACGTTCAGTTTCAGCGACAGACCCTCATCGGGCTGAACATGGACCACGAGAAGATTGGGTGCGGCGTCATTTAGATGGTAAAAATATGGATTTTTCGGATTATCCTTAAATTGAATCACAATTTCCGTGGATTTTGCGCTCATTCGTTTCCCCGTCCGGATATAAAAGGGGACGCCGGACCAACGATAATTATCGATAAAAAAGCGGGCGGCGACAAATGTTTCCGTGTTCGAATTTTTATCGATTTTTTCTTCATCGCGATAGGCGGGCACCTTAGTCCCGTCCGCCAGGACGCCGCCTGTATACTGCCCGCGGACTACCTGGTTGAAAATATTTTCGGCGGATGCGTGCCGGATCGATTGAATGACCTTAACCTTTTCGTACCGGGTTTCTTCTGTTTCAAAACGGCTCGGCGGCTCCATGGCCGTCAGCGCGATCATCTGCATAATGTGATTCTGGACCATGTCCAGAAGGGCGCCGGTCTGGTCGTAATAACTTGCCCGTTCGCCCACACCGAGTGTTTCGCTTAATGTGATCTGCACATTGGAAATATAACGGTGGTTCCAGACGGATTCAAAGATCGGGTTTGCGAATCGCAGGCTTTCGATATTCTGGATCATTTCTTTTCCGAGATAGTGATCGATTCTGTAGATTTCTTTTTCATCAAAAACCTGAAGCAGGTCGTTATTCAGCTTTTTTGCCGACGCAAAATCATGCCCGAAAGGTTTTTCGATAATGACATGTTTCCATCCCGATGTCTCGGTTAAACCGGCATTCCTCAGATGTTTTGCCGCCAGCCCGAAAAAACGCGGTGCGAGGGACAGATAAAAGATTCTGTTCCCCTGTAATCCGTATTGCCCGTCAAGCCGGTCGCTCAGCTCTTTCAGCGTACTGAAATTTTCAGGACGCTCGATGTCAAGCGGAAGATAGTAAAAGCGATCGAGAAAGCTGCTGCGGTCTTCGGACGACTTCGGCAGCGTTTGGTTGATCAAATCCCGGTAGGATTCGTCGGTATGCGGACGCCTTGCCAGTCCGATCACGGCAAAATCCTGATTTTTTTTATACAGCTGGTAGAAAGCCGGATAAAGTTTTCGCCGGGCCAGATCACCGGTAGCACCGAACATGAAAATAAGCGTCGGCTGTTTCTGTGTCTCCATCATTGAAAGTGTCCCTCATTCCTCTTTCAGAATTATGCCCCGTCATCACACGTATCAATGTGTTGTGTTACACATTAATATACCATGATATACCGGATTATTAAATAATCCTGCTTGAGATCCGCAGTGAAGCCGATCATTCCTTTTTAATAAAAGGTTTAACAAAAGGAAATATCCTAATTCGTTGCATTTCATTTCTGTACATGTTATGGTGAAACTATGTGTTTAGGCAATCATAAGGATGGAAGAGGTTTGCTTTTGAAAATGAAGATCATGTTTGCTCAATTCTTGGTAGGCATTTTCCGTCCACTATCGCGGAGGATGCCTAATCATTTCTAAAATAAAACTGAATGCATTATAAAAGGAGACTTTATTGTTTAATGAAATTTTCAGAACTTGAAGTGAGTGAAGAAATAAAGAAAGCGACGGACAGGATGGGATTTACGGAAATGACCCCCATCCAGGAACAGGCGATTCCAGTGGCTAAGACCGGTGTCGATCTGATTGGACAGGCACAGACGGGAACGGGTAAAACGACGGCATTCGGCATCCCGTTGATCGAATCTGCAGATCCCTCCGACCATGAGATTCAAGGCGTTGTCATCACACCGACCCGTGAGCTTGCTGTTCAGAACGCTCAGGAATTAAACGCACTCGGCTACTATAAGAAAGTCAGGACAGTGGCGATTTACGGAGGTCAGGACATCCAACGACAAATCCGCGATTTGAAAAGACGTCCCAGCATTATTTCCGCAACGCCGGGCCGTCTGCTCGATCACATCAAACGCCATACCATTCATCTCGACCAGATTAAAATCATCGTTCTTGATGAAGCTGATGAAATGCTGAATATGGGATTTATTGACGATATTCATGAAATTCTTGAAAAAACGCCCGAAGGACGGCAGACGCTGCTTTTTTCAGCAACGATGCCGCGCCCGATTCAGGCTCTTGCCGAAAAGTTTATGCACAATCCTAAAAAAGTCCAGATCAAAGCGAAAACATTAACGGTTTCTTTGACTGAGCAAATTTATGTAAAGGTGAAGGAATCGGAGAAATTTGATATATTGACCCGCTTTCTCGATATTCAGATGCCTGAGCGCGCCATTGTGTTCGGACGGACAAAACGCAGGGTGGACGAACTGATGCGTGCTCTTCAGAAACGGGGATATGAAGCGGAAGGGATTCACGGCGACCTGACGCAATCCAAACGGGATCTTGTGCTCCGCCGTTTCAAGCAGAACGAAGTCAAACTGCTGGTTGCCACAGATGTTGCTGCCCGCGGTCTTGATATCAGCAATGTGACGCACGTCTACAATTTTGATCTTCCCCAGGATCCTGAAAGCTATGTCCACCGCATCGGCCGTACCGGCCGTGCCGGCAAGACGGGTCTGGCGCTGACGTTCATTACGCCGAGTGAATTCCCGCATTTACGATCGATCGAGCGTTTAACGAAACAGCCGATGAAACAGGTCAGCGCCCCCAGCTATGAAGAAGCACTTGCGGGACAGCAGAAAGTAGCTGTGGATACATTGCGCAGCTCTCTTGAGAAGGACAATTACCACGCATATGAGGCCAAGGCAATGGAGCTGCTGTCCGACAATGACGCAGAAGACGTGGTTGCCGCTGCTTTGAAGGTCCTGACAAAAGAACCGGATACGACGCCGGTACGCCTGACCCGTGAAGCACCGCTGATGGTTAAAAGGAGCAGCCATCATTCTCAGCAGCACGGCGGCAGAAGCAAAAGCTTTTACAGCCGTCCGCGGGAATTTGAGCGGCGGCAGAACAGCGGCTACCGCGGCAGAGGCAGACAACGTTCTCAGCACTTTTGAAAATGAAGAAAAACAGGCCTAAACGGCGCTGCTGTTAAGAAAATATTATGGACACTAAGGAGAAGGAGCAGGTTTGCTCCTCCTTCTTTTTGTTTTAAGAAAGCAGAAAACCCCTTTATCTAAATAATTGGAAAAGTTAGTGGGAAATAATTGAAAATGGTTGTAACTTTCAGATAAATAGTGTAGAATGGTTAAAAGTGCAAAGGGGGGCAATGAAGATGAACAACGATCACTCTTTCCAGCAGAATACAAAAGCGCTTGTTCTTTATAAAGAACAGCAGGCGAAAGTCTCAGTTGTCGAAATGTATGCCCAAATGATCCTGGATGAAATGGAATTTAATCAAAAAATTAAGCAGCTTCAGTCCGCGATTGATGCAAGCCTTGATTCTAGGGATAAAGCACAGTTTATGAAATTAACGAAGGAATATAAGGCATTGAAGCGCTGATTGATGGCGCAGACTTGAGTCATAGATTAAAAAAACTTTCGTCTGAACAAACCGATACGGGGAAACAGCGGAAGTCAAGCCGGGGATATAAAAGGGCGTCTCACCAGCCGATTTTTCGACGATGAGACGCTCTGTTTCGTTATATAGGCGTTGAATTGGATCTCATAGCTTCTTGATGGCACTGTTGGGCAAGCAGCTCTCATATGCCGGCCGGCGCTTTGAATCGGCCAGGACTTAGCGCGGCCGCTCGGCCAGCGGCATGCCGGCAAGTATCAGGATACAGCCCGCCCGTTCGCTTTTTCCCGGCTGCTCATGCTGGATCAGGACGGAAGCCGACAGTGCAAAGAGCGGTTCCATCGTGAAGATAATTCCGACATGGGTTGCGGGTGTCGCTTTCTGCAGCTCGGTCTGCAGCAGGAAAGAAGAATGCCATAAATAAAATAACGGCCTGGACATCAGGAGCTGCCAGTTGACGAAAATCAAAGATCCGACTGCCGTCTGCGGCAAGTATCCGCTTGAGAGTCATTGATGATCGCACTCTCGATCCGGAGAAACTTGCTGTTCGCGGATGGCAAGACGTGCAAGGGAATCCGCATTGACATTCTGCCGGTCAGGAATCCATTTGCAGAAAAAAAGCTCGAATTGTTTGATCAGTTCGAGTGCTTCCCGCAGATAACGGTTATAAATATCTTTCTTGACGTACCGTTTTTCCAACGCCTGATTGACCAATTGTGAATCGGTTCGGAAAGAAACGGAAAGGTAGCCCCGCTTAAGGCAGAAACGGAGTGCCGCTACCAGTGCCGCAAACTCCGCTTCATGGTTGCTTGACAGAATGCCAAGCGGAAACGTCTGTCTTTCTTCGCGCCCGCCGTTCAATTTTATGTACAATCCTCCTCCGGCAAGCCCGGGATTTCCGCTTGCCGCCCCGTCGAATGAAACTTCAATCAATCACTGCCACCCCGCTTATTCGCTTTATGTGATAACACTAGCATACATCAAGAACCGCATTGATAAAAAGCAGTAATTTTTCGAATCATAGCAGACAATATGTTATGATGGATGTACTAATTCATTTTCCGAATGGGTGATCAAATAAAAATGACAAGCGATGCAAAAACGGTGAAATCAGACATTGAAATTGCACAGGAAGCCGTACTGGCGCCGATCAGCGAAATTGCCGGCGGACTCGGCCTTGACGAAGAAGACTGGGAGCCGTACGGGCGCTATAAGGCTAAAGTATCGGCCGATACTTTAGAAAAACTGAATGGTAAAAAGGACGGGAAAGTGATCCTCGTGACCTCGATTAACCCGACGCCCGCGGGAGAAGGAAAATCGACGGTGACCGTCGGGCTCGGGCAGGCGATGAACCGTATCGGAAAAAAGACGGTTATTGCGCTCCGTGAACCGTCGCTCGGACCAACGATGGGGCTGAAAGGAGGAGCCGCAGGAGGGGGCTATTCGCAGGTTGTCCCGATGGAAGACATCAATCTTCATTTTACCGGCGATTTTCATGCGATTACTTCGGCTCACAATGCCCTTGCCGCCTTTATTGACAATCACATCTATCAGGGCAATGAGCTGAATATTGATCCGCGCAGGATCGTCTGGAAACGTGTGCTTGATTTGAATGATCGTGCACTCCGGCATGTCATCGTCGGCCTCGGGGGAAGAACAAACGGGGTGCCGCGCGAAGACGGATTTGATATCACGGTCGCTTCAGAAATTATGGCCATTCTCTGCCTTTCCGTCAATCTCGATGATCTGAAGAAACGTCTCAGCAAAATGCTGGTTGCCTATACTTTCGACGGAGAACCGGTTTTTGTCAGGGATCTGAAAGTTGAAGGTGCGCTGACGCTTCTCCTGAAAGAGGCGATTCATCCTAACCTCGTACAGACACTCGAGAATACGCCGGCCTTTGTACACGGCGGTCCGTTTGCAAACATTGCCCACGGATGCAACAGCGTGCTTGCCACTAAAATAGGGGCGAAACTCGGGGAGTATTTGATCACAGAGGCAGGTTTCGGTGCAGACCTCGGTGCGGAAAAGTTTCTCGATATTACGACGCGGGCCGGCCATATCAAACCGAGTGCCGTAGTCATTGTTGCAACGATCCGTGCGCTGAAGATGCACGGAGGCCTGACGAAAGAAGAACTGAGACATGAAGATATGGAGGCACTGGCGCAAGGCATGGAGAATCTTGCCTGCCATATAGAAACCATCCGCTCGTTCGGTCTGCCCTATGTGATTGCGATTAATCATTTCATTTTTGATACGGATCGTGAAGTGGCCTTTGTCAAGGAGTGGTGTGCGAGAAACGGCCATCCGGTCGCCCTGGCCGATGTATGGGAAGACGGGGGCAGAGGCGGGGAACAGCTGGCCCGACTGGTCGTCGATACGGTAGAATCACGGGAAAATCATTTCAAACCGCTCTACGAATTGGACGATTCTGTCGAAGACAAACTGTCTGCCATCGTTACGAAGGTTTACGGCGGCAAGGATCTGGAATTATCCCCCAAAGCACGTAAACAGCTGGCTTCCATCAAAAAAAACGGATGGGATAAGTTTCCTGTCTGCATCGCTAAAACACAATATTCGCTCTCGGACGATCCGAAACAGATCGGGCGGCCGAAAGGCTTCACCATCCACGTGCGTGAGCTGAAAGTGTCGGCCGGTGCCGGCTTCATTATCGCTCTGACCGGCAATGTCCTGACGATGCCCGGCCTGCCGAAACGTCCCGCTGCTCTGAACATGGATGTCGGCGCTGACGGCAAGGCGACCGGCTTGTTTTAATCCATCTTCATCCTGTATCTGGGAGACTTGTTCATAATGACGCGAATCGAAGGGTATCACAGGAGAGAATACTGTGGTATCTTTTCGTTTGTCTGACTTGTGTCCTTTCCCCAGAGCTCGAAAAACTGAAATCATGTGTAAGAAGGTGCAAAATGGTATCTGATGTATCAAAAATAACCTCCTATCAGCAGGATGAATCGGTGCAGAAAAGACGCTGGATCATCCTCATTATCCTCAATCTGTTTACCTTTATGTCCACTCTTGATGCAAGCATCGTCAATGTAGCTCTTCCCGATATTTCGCACAGGCTTCACCTGCCGATTGCGAACAGTGAATGGGTCGTTACCATTTACCTGATGGTTATCTGCGTGTTTATCCTGATGTTCGGACGGCTCGGAGACATGTTCGGCAAAATTTTGATATTCCGTATCGGCACCATTCTGTTTATAATCGGTTCGCTGCTCTGCGGACTGAGCGGGAATCTCCCGTTTCTTCTGGCTGCAAGAGTCGTTCAGGCTATCGGGGCCTCAATGACAATGGCCAATAACTTCGGGATTGCGACGGATATATTTCCGGGAAGAGAAAGGGGACGCGCTCTCGGACTGATCGGTACGTTCGTCTCGCTTGGCGGCATCACCGGACCGGGGCTCGGCGGATTTATCGTTTATTCGCTCGGCTGGAATTATATTTTCTGGATCAATGTTCCGATAGGAATCGTCGTCATTTTTCTCGGCTGGAGAATGCTTCCGAAGGATATCTATCGATCGAAGGGCCGTTTGGATAAAAGCGGGACGCTGATCTTTGCCGCCTTTATCATTCTGTTTTTCACCGGGCTCCTGCTTGGGCAGAATGTCGGCTATCAGGATATACGGATTATCGCGTCTATCCTTCTTGCCGCGGTTCTGCTGTTTATTTTTATCGAGGTTGAGTGGCGTAAAAAAGAGGATCCGATGCTTCAGCTGAGACTGTTTAAAAACGGACTCTTCTCAGTCAGTATCATCTGCGCTTTTCTCGTGTTTGTCTCCAATTTTTGTTTCAATATCATCGCTCCTTTTTTTACCCAGGACATTCTGGGGCTGACGGCGCGGGATTCCGGTTTCGTGCTGATGCTTTTCCCGATTGCGATGGCTATTGTCGCTCCGCTGAGCGGTGCACTTTCTGATAAAATCGGTTCGGAAATTCTGACCTTTATCGGGCTGATGGTTCTCGTTGCTTCGCAGATCGGTCTGGGATTCTTAAACGCGGAGAGTCCGGCGGCTTACGTCGGTTTTCTTACGGCGCTGATGGGGGTGGGAAGCGGCTTTTTTCAATCGCCGAATAATTCGCTTGTTATGTCGACAGTCCCAAGATCGCAGCTTGGAAGCGCGGGAAGCGTTAATGCGCTGATCAGAAATCTTGGTATGATCGTCGGGATCACTTTTGCTACAACGCTGCTGTTTTTCAGCATGAGTATGAAAGCAGGCTACCGTGTGACCGGTTTAATCTCAGGCCGGTCGGATATCTTTTTGTACGCGATGCACATTGTTTTCCTTGCTTCGGCCGGTATTTGCATGATCTGTGCCATTCTTACGGGAGTGCGCTATCTGCATGCCAGGAGCGTGCACGTCCATGCTCATTGATGTGTTTTTTCTAAGAAATTAAAAAGCCTTGCAAATGAGGGATTAAAATGGATCTGACAAGAGCTCAGAAGAAAGAATTGCTTGATAAGCTGCAAAGCTATTATTTTGATGCGAATCATGAACGGCTCGGTCTGATCGGGGCCGAGAATTTGCTGACATTTTTCATGAATGAATGTGCGCCGCTGGTTTATAATCAGGCACTGAAAGATGCCAGATTCGTCGTTGAGCAGCAGTTTTCATCACTGGATGAAGAACTCGGCGTCCTTGAAAAACGATAATTCATCAGTTACCAGGCCGAATTATAAATGATAAAAAATAATGGCAGTCGATAATGATAATTAAAATCAGTTATGAAACTAAGAGGATGGATCCCTATAAATCAATACATAGGGGTCCATTAGTTTGATTATAAAAAAATAATTATTATACTTGTAAGCGTGATAAAGCCGTGCTATTATGGATGCATTGCGAAGCGTTCCGTTCGATTGAATCCGTTATTTTATCTTCTTTTATAATAATCAGTTGCTGCCAAAATAGAAAATGTTCCGTAAAAATTAAGCGGAAAGGACCGTTGTCATTTTAATATGAGTTCAAAAGATGAGAAGTATCTGTCGTTTTTGGGGAAACTTGCATTACTTCAGTCGATGCTTTACCAATACTGGCAGGAAAATCCCAAACTGGTGCACAATCGTCAGGTTTACGCAAAGCTTGCCGGGGTAGAGCGGCAGATGATCCGGATTCTGCAGGCGGAAGACATTCATAGCAATATCCACAGTCTGTTCAACGTGACAGTTTTCGTTGCACGGCTGCTGGGATTTACATTTGTCACTCAATGGCTGATGAGAAAGAAGGAACGCCGGATCCGCCGCCTTTCCGTCTCAAACGACGGACTGTCCCTGGAGAAAATCGGAGAAATCCGTTCGCTCGTCGCATCGGAGAAGGAGCTGATCGGTCAATTAAAGGAAAGCCGTCTCGATTTTGTCGGTGCAATTATTCTTGGCATGAACGATGCCCTTGTCGAGATTACGGGAAGCGTGGCCGGTTTTACTTTATCAATGTCCAACTCGATGATGATTGCGATCGCCGGACTTATAGCCGGCATCGCCGCTTCACTGTCGATGGGAGCAAGTGAGTTTATGGCGGAAAGATCGGAAGGGAATATTAAAAAAGCAGCTACTGCCGCAATTTATACAGGATTTTCGTATATTTTCACCGTCGTTCTGCTCGTCCTGCCTTTTTTCCTGGTACCGAATAATCAATATATACTGGCTCTTCTTATCACCGTCATGATCTCTGTGTCCATTATATTTATTTTCAGCTATTACATGGATGTTGCGAAAAAGATCGGGTTCAAACAGCGCTTTTGGGAAATGGCGATCATTTGTCTCGGCGTTTCGGCTCTTACCTTTTTCATTGGTTTTGTCGTGAAAACTTATTTTGGCGTCGGTGCCTGATCCCGGACAAGCGGGCGCAATCAGCCGTTTGTCCGTTTTTTAATTGAAGAAAAGGTTCTGCTTTTTCGCTGCCGCCGCAACGCCTGCTGCGTGACCGGTAACGAATGCGGAAGTAATATTATAGCCCCCCGTGTAGCCATGAATATCCATGATTTCTCCGCAGAAAAAAAGGCCGGGCATGATTTTGGATTCCATCGTTTTCGGATTGATTTCTTTCAGTGAAACACCGCCTCCCGTAATGAACGCTCTTTCGATCGACAGGCTCCCGTTGATCCTGACGGGAAATGATTTGAGGATTGCTGCCATGCGGCGGATTTCGTTTTTAGAAAGCTCATGAAAATTCTTTTCGGAAGACAGATGAATCTGTCCGAATAAAAAAGTCAGATAGCGTTCCGGAACGATCCCTTTCCAGATGTTTTTGATCGCCTTTTTCGGTTCTGCTTCCGCTTTTTGAAAAAGCAGATCAAAGAGCTCCTGTTCATTCAGATCGGGGAGCGGATCAATTTTGACGATTACATCGGCTGTTTTGAATTTTTTCAGGGCCTTAACGACAAACTGGCTGAGTCTTAAAATTGCCGGACCGGACAAGCCGAAATGTGTAAACAATATATCCCAGCGGTGCGTCTGGATCGGCTTCCCGTGAGGATCGACCAGGGTAGCGGCGGCATCACGCAGAGAAAGGCCCTGCAGAATCTTTGACTGAATGAAGGGTTCGGCTGATGTCAGCGGCACTTCGGTGGGATAGAGATCAGTAACAGTATGGCCGGCAGCTTTCGCCCACGCGTAGCCGTCGCCTGTAGAGCCGGTCTGCGGGACCGATTTTCCGCCGACCGCAACAATCACACAGCGGGCCGGTATTTTTTCACCCGCGGCTGTTTTTACTCCTTGTATACTTTCCCGGTACAGAACGGCCTGCACGGGCTGGTTGACTGTGATTGCTACCCGGAGTGCCCGGACCTTTTTAAGCAGTGCTTGAACCACCGAAAGAGCACTGTTTGAGACAGGGAACACCCTCCCGTGGTCTTCCTCTTTCAGGCGGATCCCCAGTTTTTCAAAGAAAGCGATAATATCGCGGTTGCTGAATGCCGAAAGGGCGCTGTATAAAAATCTTCCATTGCCCGGAATGTTCCGGATCAGCTGATCGATCGGCATCGCATTTGTCACATTGCAGCGTCCGCCCCCTGAAATGGCCAGTTTTCTGCCGAGTTTGTCTCCCTTGTCAAGAAGCAGAACTTCGGCTCCGTTCTCCGCTGCTGCGATCGAAGCCATTAAGCCGGCCGGACCGCCGCCTACTACAATCACATCATAAGTCATTCCCGCAACCCGCTCTCTTTTTTTGTTAGTTATCGTTCCCGTTTTTGACTATACCAGAAGATGATGCTCTTTGCATCCTGAATCGTCCCGGCTTGTTCGATTGATTCGCCTTCCTTCACCATGTGCCCCTTTTCAAAAAATAAGGTATCTCCTTGTAGACCGGCAGCAGTTAAGTCGCAGCAACGAATCTCTGGATTTTAAGTGCAGGGGGAGTGCTCAGATGCGGAGGCATTCTAGCGGAAGAACCATAGCTGACACAGATGCAAATAAGGTGTTTTGTTACATAGGAGTGCTTACTGGACGTAAAAAAAACGATTCCTGTTCAGGCCGTCTAAAAAGAAAAATTAATTCTTAAAATGAGCAAGTCTATTAAAATCCATATCAGTCCTTTACTGAGAATTGGTGATTGTGCAGCAGCGTCGGACGGTGAATCGACTGAAGTAAAAAGCCGTGATAATATGGGACGATGAATTTTTTGTCAGGCTGATTCGGCCGGATTCAACTTGAGCTTTCGGCGCGAATTTTCAGCAATTTGGAGCGACTCTTGTCCGATTCGGCGCGAGTTTTCAACAATTCGGAGCAACTCTCGATCGCTTCGGAGCGACATTTCGGCGTTTCAGTGCGTCTCTGACCGCATTCGGTGCGATCGCTCAATTTCGGAGCGACTTCCCAATGACTCGGCGCGAGTTTTCAGCAATTCGGCGCAATATTTAAGTGATTCGGAGCGACTCTCGCTTCGGAGCGGCCGTCTCATGCTTGGTTCAGCCTTCTGAATTCGATCGGATGGCTGCGCAATCCGTCAGCTGCACGATAGTTTTTTTCTTAACTGAAAAAAGCATTTTCAGATTGAATCCGGCCCATGAATAAACAACTTTTTTACATGGCAGCTATAATTCAGCAGAAGCATGCTGTTCGTGCTGCTTTGATGAAATATCCTTGTCTGTATTTATCAGCGGGCCGAGCAACCAAAAAGTGTGATATTTGTCACTGGGATGAATTTTTGATAGGATATGAAATGTTCTTTACGATTTCTGCAGGAAGAGCAGGATCGGATGAATTCTGAGCGGGGTGTGAAGAATGACTGAGTTAGAAAAACCTTATCGTATTTTATTGTATTACCAATATGTGGCCATTGACGATCCGGCCATTTTTGCTAAGAAGCATCTGGATTTTTGTAAGCGTCTCGGATTGAGGGGCCGGGTTCTGGTTGCGAAGGAGGGGTTGAACGGCACATTGTCCGGGCCGGCGGAGCAGACGCAGATTTACATGGATACGCTGCACCGCGATCCGCGTTTTAGGAATATGGCATTTAAAATCGATGAAGCCGGCGGCCATGTATTTAAGAAAATGCACGTCCGGCCGCGAAAAGAAATTGTTGCGTTCAAGCTTGAAAATGATATCGATCCGCAGCGGCTGACCGGGAAACATCTTAAACCGAAGGAATTTTACGAAGCGCTTCGGGATGAGAATACGATTGTTATTGACGCGCGCAACGACTATGAAACGCAGATCGGCCATTTTAGAAATGCGATATTGCCCGAAATTAAGACTTTCCGCGATCTGCCTCATTGGATTGAGCAGAACCTGTCAGATCAAAAGGATAAAAAAGTGCTGACCTACTGCACCGGCGGCATCCGCTGCGAGAAATTCAGCGGGTACTTGATCAGGGCCGGATTCAAGGATGTCGGCCAGCTGGACGGCGGCATCGTTACGTACGGCAAAGACCCGGAAGTGAAAGGGAAACTTTACGACGGCAAATGCTATGTGTTTGATCAGCGCATATCTGTACCGGTCAATCGTACGGATGAAGATGTAGTGATCGGCCGCTGCCATCATTGCGGCAGGCCGACTGACCGGATCGTCAACTGTGCGAATCCCGAATGCAACCGGCAGTATATTTGCTGTGAAGCGTGCGAGAAAAAATATCAGCGTTCCTGCAGCGATGCCTGCCGGAAACATCCGCGCAACCGCTGGTATTTGGAGCGGGAAGATCAAAAAGATGCAACGCCGGTTAAGTAACAAATAGTTAATTCCCAACCCGCATTTGTAACATAAATGATTCGCAGTAAAGACCGGCATCTTCATTTGTTGAATGAGTCAATGAGGGTGCTTTATTTTGGATGCGGATTTTTTATATTGCGAATGATATGTGCCATAGCCAGGCCAAAGGTATGTATAATGGACCCAATCATTTAAATATGAAATAAAGATGGCGTTTTGGTAAAGATTTCGAACAATGAAAATAGAATTGTTTTTTTACGCATAAGAAATGGATCTGGAAGGCTGGCAAGTATAAAAAACGTAGTAAGGGATAATACAATGGGTAAAGGCAAGTATCATTCAACGAAAAGCAGTAAAGTCTATTTCACATGGAACAATATGAATCGACGAACAAGTATAAATTCCGATGATAAAAACTGGCGAAGCAGCAAAAATTGTTCTGTTGTCGATGAATGGCACAACTTCCGGAACTTTGCTGAATGATATTATAACCGGGCATAAGATGGGATGAGACAAAGGTATCCTTGTTAAAGGCAACAAGATTTGTTTCCTAAACAGGCTGTTTTGTTCCTCACGAACTGAGTTCATTTTTTACAAGCCATTCGAATGACGGAGGGCTGCTGCCGGCTGGCGTGAATAGATATGTGGATACATTTAAAGCACAATTAATTAACTGGAATAAGATGCCCTGGGATATGGATACACCTGAGAAAGCATTTCAGGTATATCAAGGACGGAAAAGAAAAGCGGATTAAGAAGCTGCTGGAAGGTGGATACCTGATAAGGTATAGGTATATATAGAGCAATGATCGACCGGACTGTGGAAATTAGCGATTAAAGTTATATACTTTTATTTACTGCATGTAGTATAATTTAATAGAAATTGAACGTATACTAATACCACTATATATTAGGCGGTGTTGGTCATGTGTGATAAAGAGGAGCGTGAAGATATGTCAGCAGTAAAAATTGCTGAAAGCAATAAAAAAATATCTGACTCTTTACTTAATATCCGCCGCATCGCACAGCAGCAAATGAAAAAACATGGGCAAACATATGATGATGTTTTGAAAGTGGTTAAAGAATATAGAAATGGCAGATAAAGTTATTATTGATACTAATATTTTTGTGAATGCTTTTTTTAAACAGGACACTGAATTAGAGTGCCTGGATATTATATCCAATTTACAGCAATTCAACATTCGATTGCTTTTTTCTCAAAATACAATTGGCGAATTAATGTATGTAGTTAAACGAAGTGCCAACTCGGCAAATTGGGATGAAGAGGCAAAGTTAAATGTTTTACGTTTATTGGCAGATGTTTTCTATTATGGGAAATCTGTCAATACACGACATATAGATAAATCATCTCTCCCATCTATTAAAGATCATGATGACGATATGTTTATAGAATTAGCTTATTCAACTGAAACAGATTATTTAGTCACAATGGATGGCAAAAGCGGGATGTTGGATTTGGGCAATGCACCATTTAAATGCTGTACACCTGCTGAATTTTTGCAATACATGAGATAACGATGATTATTAAGATGGAAAATCACGAGGCTGTCTCAAAAGCCCTGTTAAAACTCAAGAACCGGAGAGAAAATTTGTAAAAAAATTTCTCTCCGGTTCTTCTTTGCGTGAAAATGAGGGGCTCCTTCCTGGGTGAAATCCCTTCGGACTT
>NZ_JARAJZ010000008.1 GCF_028765345.1 Sporolactobacillus sp. CQH2019 | reverse complement strand
AGGCCTTGATTCCGACCAGGTTGGCCGGAATATGCAGCGGAGCGAGGTCGGAAAGGCTTTCGATTTTCTTAATGACTTCGTCCGTGATCAGGACGGAATCATTAAACGACTCCCCTCCGTGCAGCACCCGGTGCCCGACTCCCTCGATCTCCGACAGCGAATGAATGATCTGCAGTGAAGTCAGTTTTTTAAGCAGTTCGCGCACCGCTTTTTCATGATCGGGAATAGAGTAAATTTCCTGCTTTTTTTCCCCTTTCACACTGATTGAAAAAATTGAATCCGGCAAACCGATTCTTTCCACAGAACCTTTTGTCACTAATCTTTCATCAGGCATGTCGAGTATCTGAAATTTCAGTGATGAACTGCCTGCATTGATTGCAAGAATTAATGCCATGTCTTCACCTCCCGTTCATTTTACGATCAGCGCGCAAACCATTGATCCATTTGAATCATAAAATCCCGCATTTTGCGTTCATCCGAGAAATCCGGCATTTCGGCAAGAAGCGTCTGTTTCGGAACAGAAGCGCCCCTGCCCTTCTTCTGCAACAGAATCACACTCTTGGCTGCAGCCGCATTTTTGAAAAGTGAGGACGGCAGCTGAAGAAGTGCCAGAATGGCCGCATTTTTCTGAATGAAGCGATGAAAAAGGTGTTTCTTGTCTTCCGAGAATAGTTGATTGGGAATCAGATAGAAAAGATATCCGGATTCCTTCAGCTGTCTCAGACCTTTTTCAATAAAAAGAAAATGTGTGTATGCCTTCCCGTTAATCCCGTTCAGTTCAAACGACTTTGCCGACTGCCTGTCCGGATAGATTCCGACCGGGACATCGCAAACGACAAAATCAACAGGCCCGGAATAGATGGGCCCGAGTCCGTCCTGATGAAAAAAATGGATCTCTTTTTGCTGCAGATTGGCATTCGTAAAAGCCAATTTAAGCATCAGGTCATCCGTTTCCGCTCCGTATGCCGCAATATGATCCGTTTCAGCCTGATTCATGACGCCGGTCAATAGATTAGCTGTACCGACTGCAGGATCGAGAATGGAAAACGGCCGGCTGCCGGCCAGAAGTGCGACGACATGTCCCATTAAAATGACCAGACTGTCCGGCGTCATTTCACGGCCCGGCCGCGGCTCGGCCTTCATCCCTTTAAGTGCGGCAAGCTGAAAAGCGCGGCGGATCTCTTCCGCAGTCATTCCCTCACGATAGAAATCCGTATAAAACGGCTCAAGTTTTTTCCCCAGTTCTTCATCCTGAGCGGTTCCCTTGAAGATTATTTCACCGGCTGTGCAGAGCGCTTCGAGATAGCTTATATGACGATGCTCCCTGATCAGCCGGACAGATTGATCGAAAACCGAGAACAGCTCGCTTACTGTCGTTGTTTGCAAATTTTTTCCCCCATAATGAAGCGCTTACAACATAATAAATATGACAAAATCCCTCAGTCTCTTTTTAGCCCGCTGCGGGTGATCTCTTTTAGCACATCGTCCGAAGCCGCCTGATTTCGCCGACCCATTTGATTTCCCAAAAACTTTGCCAAGTCATTGACAAATGTCACACTTTCCATTTTTTAAATCACTCCTGTATTTACTATAGATTAATTGTAGCGGCAGAGCAACCGGAACGCAAGTCAGAACGGATTCCGGAATGAGACAAACAATCGGGCCGGACCGATTCATCCGCTGAAATAATCTATTTACGAAAAAAAAACGAATAAGTTTCTTTTTTCCGGATCCGTAAAAAAATTCCGGCCTTCAGACAAAGACCGGAAAAAGTTCAAAGATTTATTTTCAAGCGGCTGCTTCAAAAGTCGACGTCATCCGTCCATTCATTGCTGCGCCGTCTTTTTTTCATAGTCCTTTGCTGCCGGCGCTCGTTTTCCTCTCCTGACCCGCCGCCCGCGTTCTCAAGAATCTCTTTAACCTTTTCGACCGTTTGCGGAGCCAGGTCGATGAGCCTTTCATACAGATGCGTGCTATTATCCAGATGAATGGTCTTGACTCCCGCCGGACCGACAATCAGAAAAGCGATCGGAGTAATCGAGACGCCGCCGCCCGTCCCGCCTCCGAACGGCAGGTAGGCTTCCGTCTCCTCTCCCGGCTCTTCGTCAGTATTTTCATTTTTTACAGTAAATTCACTCCCGCCGGCTACAAATCCGAAACCGACTTTGGAGATTGTCACAATCATGTGTCCGTCCTTTGTCTCAATCGGTTCGCCGATAATCGTTCCGACGTCGATCATCGACTGAAGATTTTCCAGCGCTGTCTTCATCAAGCCCTGAATGGGATGATCCGCCATTGCATTCTCCCTCTTTCACCTGCCGCCTTATCTGCCGCATGATAAGCATAGCTTCCCCCGCTTTGATCGTGATCATGCACGATAATCGGGAAGTGAAAATTTTTTTCTGCTTTTTCCGGAACAGAGGAATCACTTCGATTGAAGGCCGGCCGACCATCATTTTTCCGATCAGGGGCATGACAGAATACTTGACCGACCAGATGATCCCGCAGAGCATGGCGGTTGCCTGTGCATTCTCAACCCCGCAGGATGTCTTCCAGAAAAAATCGCTGAGGCATACTCTTTCCGTCAGATCAAGAGAACGGATTGTTCTGACGATCTGACGGCTCAGACGATACCAGTCATGCATGGGCTGAAATGCATCGCCGCCCTTGCCGTTCCGGACCGGCCTTCGGTTGTCCGCTTCCTGTTTTTTAATCCATTCTCTGAAAGTTTCTTCAGTAATTTTGAATGATTTCAGTTCTTTTTTCCAGAAAAAGACAGTTATTTCCGCTTCCAGCCGATCCGTTCCGATCAGGCATGAAATCCGGCAGGAAAGGACGCTCTTGAATAAAACAACGGCAAATATAAGAACAGCGGCCAAAAAGCAAAGCAGAAGCGCAAATAGAAGCATCATCCGTTTTCCCTCTTCAGATCCATGCGGGAGGCACGGTGCATTAATTTTATACTTATTATTAGCCGCAAAAGGCGAACTATCCTTAAAAATGCGAAGGATCAATAAAAAATCGCCGGAATCAATAAACGATCCCGGCGGCAGGAGTTTAGCGTTTCCGCGAACGCAGATGGACAAAAAGGGGGTAAGGCTCGGATTTAATTCACTTTTTTCGCTTTTTCCCGCTTGAATTCGCTTTTTTCGCGGTGACGTTTTTCAAGCACATGCAATACACGGTCAAAGCCGATCTTCTGCTCGCGAAGCATGACCAGTGTATGGTAAACGACATCGGATACTTCCCATTCCAGTTCATCTGCCGACCGGTTCTTGGCGGCAATGATCACCTCGGACGTCTCTTCGCCGATTTTTTTCAGGATCTTGTCGATGCCTTCATTGAACAAGTAAGTCGTATAGGTGCCTTCCGGGCGCTCCGCTTCACGCTCGGCAATCACGCGTTCCAGTTCGGCGAGAATGCCGTAGCGTTCATTCCCGCTCTTTACGGATTCCAGCTTGTCGCTCTCCTCCGTCTTGAAACAGCTATAACTCCCGGTATGGCACGCAGGACCCGCAGGATTGACTTTGACAATCAGCGCATCCGAATCGCAGTCCACCGCCCAGTCGACGATTTTCTGGATGTTTCCCGACGTTTCGCCCTTGTGCCATAGTTTCTGCCTGGACCGGCTGAAAAACCATGTTTCACCCGTTTCAAGCGACTTTTCGAGCGATTCTTTATTCATATAGGCAAGCGTCAATATTTCTTTGCTCTGTGCATCCTGAACAATCACCGGGATGAGCCCTTTTTCATCAAATTTGACATTTTCCGCATTCATCGGATCGCCACTCCTTTTTGTTTCAAATATGTTTTAACTTGTGCAACCGACGTCTCTTTATAGTGAAAAATCGAAGCGGCCAGTGCGGCATCTGCTTTTCCGGCACTGAAAACATCCAGAAAATCAGACGCTTTTCCGGCACCTCCGGAAGCAATGACCGGCACATCGACGGCCTCACTGATTTTACGTGTCAGATTCAGTTCAAACCCGCTCTTCTCCCCGTCCCGATCCATACTGGTCAGCAGGATCTCGCCGGCTCCGAGCGAAACGGCTTTTTTCGCCCACTCGACAGCATCCAGATCCGCCGGTTTTTGCCCGCCGTGTGTATAAACTCTGTATGAGGACGTTGCCGGATCAAACTTCGCATCAATCGCGCAGACGATGCACTGGCAGCCGAAAAAATCGGCTCCGGCTGCAATCAGTTCCGGATTTTCCACTGCCGAACTGTTCAGAGACACCTTGTCCGCGCCCGCGCGCAGCAAAGCCTTTATGTTTTCCGGCGAGTGGATGCCGCCGCCCACCGTAAAAGGAATGGCCAGTTTGGCGGCTACCGCCTTCACAACGTCGACCATCGTGTTTCTGCCTTCATTCGATGCGGAAATATCGAGAAAAACAAGTTCGTCCGCACCCTGGTCGTTATAGTACATCGCCAGTTCGACAGGATCGCCGGCATCACGCAGCTGAATGAACTGCTTGCCTTTGACGACACGCCCTTTTTTTACGTCAAGACAGGGAATAATCCGTTTAGCCAGCATGCACGTCCACCACCTTTAAGGCTTTTCTGAGTGAAATCTGTTGTGTGTAAATCGCTTTTCCGATGATCGCACCGCTGATCCGGCCCGATCCCATTTTCACCATGGCCGCCAGTTCTTCCGTACTGGAAACACCTCCGGAAACGACGACCGGCATTCCGATTTCAGCCGCCAGCTTCCCGGCGCCGTCCTGGTCTGCGCCCTTTAAGGCACCGTCCCGTGAAATATTGGTATAGATGAAATGGCGGGCACCGAATCCGATCAGCCTTTTTGCCAGATCGGCCGCACTCAGTTCGGAAACCTCCAGCCAGCCCTTTACTGCTACTTTGCCCCTTTTAACGTCAAGACCGATGGCAATCGAGTCCGGATAGCGGCTGAGAGCCAGCCGGACGAATTCGGGATCCGCAATCGCCGAACTGCCGAGAATCACTCTGCCGACTCCCCGATCCAGATATCGATCGACTGTTTCCATATTGCGGATGCCGCCGCCGACTTCAATATGTACCGGCACCTCGGCGGCAATTTGTTCAATCGTGCGGCGGTTCAGCGGCCGGCCTTGCCGGGCTCCGTCAAGATCGACAATATGAAGCCATTGTGCTCCTTCGCTCAGAAAAGTTTTTGCCGTCATAACGGGCGAGTCGCTGTAAACCGTAGACTGGCCGTAGTCTCCCTGAATCAGCCGGACGCACTTTCCGTTCAGAAGGTCGATTGCCGGATAGATCGTAAACATGACTATTTTCCCTCCTCACGCGGCGCAAGCGATGCCGACGGCCGGGAAACGGCGGTTTTGTCCTGCGGCAGCCGATTTACAAAGCCGAGATAATTTTTCAGGAGCGCCTGTCCGAACGCACCGCTTTTTTCCGGATGAAACTGCGTGCCGAATACGCGGCCTTTGCCGACAACGGCCGGAACCTGTCCGTGGTAGTCCGCCGTCGCGATCAGAATCGACGGATCCTCTGTTTCAGCGTAATAAGAGTGAACAAAATAAGCATAATCCGGTGCCAGCCCATCAAGCAAAAGGGAATCCGGCTGCCTGAATTCAAGCGTATTCCAGCCCATATGGGGAACTTTATAGCGTTCTCCCGTAATCGGAGCCGTCCCGCTGAAGCGCACAATGCGTCCTGAAAGGAAAGCAAGGCCTGCGGTCAGGCCGCCTTCCTCGCTTTCCTCGAATAAAAGCTGCATGCCGAGACAGATCCCAAGCAGCGGTTTTTTTTGCACATAACGTGTCAGAAAAGCAGAAAGCTGCTTTTTATTCAACAGCGCCATCGCATCCTTAAACGCGCCGACCCCGGGGAGAATCAATCCGTCCGTTTCGGCGAGCTCATCCGGACGGTCGCTGATCGTAAAATCCTGGCCCAGTCTTTTCAGCGCCTGGCTGAGACTGTATAAATTGCCCATGCCGTAATCGACAATCCCGATCATCCCAATGTTCCTTTCGTCGACAGGACCCCCTGAATCCTTGGATTTTGAACCGATGCCGCGTCAAGGGCGCGCCCGAGTGCTTTAAAAATCGACTCGATGATGTGATGCGTATTTTCTCCGTAACGAACGGTTACATGCAGATTCATGCGCGCTTCAATAGAAAGCTTATCGAGAAATTCAGGTACCAGTTCCGTATCGAACGTGCCGACTTTCTGAGCGGGCAAAGTTCCGTGAAAGACAAAATACGGGCGGCCGCTGAGGTCGATGGCTACGTCCGACAGTGCCTCATCCATCGGGATAACGGCATAACCGTACCGATTGATTCCTTTTTTGTCCCCAAGCGCCTGGCGGATTGCCTGCCCGAGACAGATGGCGATGTCTTCCGTCGTATGATGATCGTCCACGTCGGTATCTCCTTGCGCCTCGATGCCGAGATTAAACAGGCCGTGCTTCGCGAAAAGCGTCAGCATGTGAGTCAGGAAGGGCACGCCGGTTTCAAGGCGCGATTCGCCGCTGCCGTCGATCGCAAAATGCAGTTTGATCTGTGTTTCAAGAGTATTCCGCTCGACTGCGCCTGTCCGTTTATTCATGAACAGCGGCCCCCTTCATGCGCTCTTCGACGGCCCGTGCATGGCCTTCCAGCCCTTCGAATCGGGCGAAAGCGGCAATCGCCGGACCGTTTGCTTTCAGCGCTTCATCCGTGTATCGGATCAGACTTGACCGTTTAACAAAACTCTCAACGCCGAGAGGGCTCGCATAGCGGGCCGATCCGTTTGTCGGAATAATATGATTGGGGCCGGCAAAGTAATCGCCGACCGGCTCCGAGCTGTACATGCCGAGAAAAATGGCTCCCGCATGCCGGATCAGCGGCAGAACGGATTCGGGATCGGCCGTCGCCAGTTCAAGATGTTCCGGAGCGATTTGATTTACAAATCGGGCCCCTTCCTTAAGATCGGCCGCAAGCACAATCTTCCCGACCGTTTCAATCGCCGGACCGGCGATTTCATGCCGCGGCAGCACCGCGAGCCGGCGGTCGACTTCTCTGTCGACTTCCTCAGCGAGCTGCCGGGACGTCGTGATCAGTACGGGCATCGACAGTTTATCATGTTCCGCCTGGGAAAGCAGATCGGCAGCTACCCATTCCGGATGCGCCGTCTCGTCAGCCAGAATCGCAATTTCGCTCGGTCCGGCAAGGCTGTCGATCGCGACATCGCCGAACACCTGTTTTTTTGCCAGCATCACGTACAGGTTCCCGGGCCCGACAATTTTATCAACCGGACGGATGGTTTCGGTTCCGTAAGCGAGCGCCGCAATCGCCTGCGCCCCTCCGACCTGGTAAATCTCCTTAATGCCGATCTCATGAGCGGCAGCAAGCACCCCGTCCGCAATCAAACCGTTTTTCTGAGGCGGAGAGACCAGAACAACGCGCCCGACTCCGGCAACGAGGGCCGGGAGAGCGCCCATCAGGACAGACGAAGGATAGCTCGCGGTCCCGCCCGGTACATAGACACCGACCGAATCAAGTGCTGTTACCTTCTGTCCGAGGACGACGCCGTATTCCACTGTTTCTGTCCATGACGAAGGCTTTTGCTTTTCATGGAAGGCACGGATATTCTTGGCCGCCCGGCGGATTGCCCGGATCACTTCTTCAGGAATGCGGCGATAAGCTGCGGCCGCCTCTTCATCCGAAACGCGCAGCTTTTCCAGTTCGATTCCGTCGAATTGTTTTGTATAAGCTTTCAGCGCTTTGTCGCCTCCGGCTCTGACCTGTGCAATGATCTCACGGACAGATTGCTGCGCCTCTTCTTTGGCCTCAACTTTCCTTTTCTTTAAAAAACTTAAATCCCCGTTTTCAATCCATTCCAACTTTGATTCCTCCCGTAGCCCGGATCATTTTCTCAACAATCTCGTCAATGACGGGCTTTTTCAAGCGATAGCTGACCGGATTGACGATCAGCCGCGAACTGATATCCATCAGCCGGTCAAACTCAATCAATCCGTTCTCTCTGAGTGTCGTTCCCGTGGAAACAATGTCGACAATGGCATCTGCCAGACCGACGATAGGAGCCAGTTCAATAGAACCGTTCAGCGCAATCAGATCAATCTGTTCACCGCGGCGCCGATAAAAATCGGAAGCAATGTTCGGATACTTTGTCGCAATCTTCAAATAAGGATTCTTGCTGCGGTGTCCGGGAAGCCCTGCCACGGCCATGTGGCATCTGCTGATGCCGAGATCGACCATTTCATAAACATCGCGCCGGCTCTCGAGCAGGACATCTTTTCCGGCAATCCCTATATCCGCAGCGCCGTACTCAACGTAAGTCGGCACATCGACCGGTTTGGCAAGAATAAAGCGAAAGGGTGCAGCATCCTGATCTAAAATCAATTTGCGCGTCGTTTCGAACGTGACGGGCAGTTCGAATCCGGCGTTTCTCAGGAGGCGGCACGCATCGCCGAAAATCCGGCCCTTCGGCATCGCCACCGTAATAACCGATTCATTCATCCTTTTGTCTCCGTTTCCTCAGATTTCAAAAAGCGTTCAATCGTTTCAAACTGCCGCGCAAAGGCTTCGGCATCAGTAATGCCGTCCGCATGCTGCAAAACGACAGTGCGTCCTTTTTCCCTCTCCCGTGCGGCAAAGCGCATTGCTTTCCCCGCATTTTCCCGATCATAGATGACCGCCTGTTTGTGCGGTTCGGCCGGAGTTCCGCCTGCCACGCTCATCAGCCGGTCGATCCGGATGCCGAAACCGGTCGCCGGACACGGGCGGTGAAACTGTGCCAGCAGATCGTCATAGCGGCCGCCGCTTGCCACCGGAAAACCAAGCCCTCCGCCGAATCCTTGAAAAACAAATCCTGTATAATAGCTGAGATGCGGCATCAGCGTGATATCCAAATCAATCCGGCCGTCGAGATGATCGATTTTCAGCAGCTGAATGAGTTCAACGATATGTTGATAATAGGAACGTACAGGAATTGACGATCCGGCCGTCAGTTCTCTCAGAAAATCAAGCGTCGCCTGATTATCCATCCTTCTTGAATCGATAAATGTATTCAGCCTTTTCGCCGATCGATCGGATAAGTGCAGCGAAGCGACATATTCATGAAATCCGACATCATTTTTATTATAAAGCAGATTGCGAAGCTGTCTGACCGTTTCCTTGTCTTTTACAATATCATAGAAAAAAGCATTGACAAATCCGACATGGCCGACCGCGAGCCGGATCGACCGAAGTCCGGCCTTCTTAAGCAGCGTCATCAGCAGCGAGATTACTTCCACATCCGCATAAGGTGTCGCGTCGCCGATCAGTTCCGCTCCGGTCTGCTCGAATTCACTCGGGTGCCCGCCTTCTCTCCTCTGGCTCCGGTACAGTGCCGCCGTATAGGCAAGGCGCAGCGGAAGCGGCTGCTTCCTCAGACTGGAAGCCGCTATCCGCGCAATCGGCGTCGTCATATCCGGGCGGAGTACGACCGGACGCCCTTCGACGTCCAGAAATTTGAACAGCTGGCCGTCTTCGATGGCCGAAGCGCGTCCGATCGTTTCAGCGTACTCCAGCGCAGGGGTCTTTATAAAATCGTAGCCCCAGCGCAGCAGTTCCCGGCGGAAAATCGCTTCCAGCCCGGCGATCGACCGCTGAGCCTCGGGAAGCGTATCCCGCAGCCCGAGCGGCCTTTCAAACATAAACGGTTGTGTCATTAAGATTTTCTCCTTCTCTGCAGCTTTTCTCTTTCTTTTGTTTATCCAAATAAAAGGGAAGAAAGCCTTCTTCCTTCAGGTTCCGTTTAAACTGCAACCCGTCAGTCAATAACCTCCGGTTGTTTTGCTTTACTTCACTAGTATGGTAAAGCATGTTATGTGTATTTTAGATGAAAGTTCACCATAAGTCAAGTAGAGTTGTTTCCCTTTTAAAAATTTTCCCCACAATCAAAACCACCCTTCAAAAGGGTGGTTTGCTCTAAGGCTATAAGCCTTGGATTGCCGACCAGCGTCTCAAGACGCTGGCCTTCACTTTGTTCAGGCCATATTGCCTTTGCCTCTTTTGCCCACCCATAAATGGGTGTTTGTACCACTCAGCGACCTCTAAAGGGGTCCTCATATTCCCGGACACTTAATTTATCTAGTGCGATATCGTGTTTCTCCTGATCCTGAATATACTTTCGAATGGTTGCTTCATTGAGTCCTACTGTACTTACGTAGTATCCTTCGGCCCAAAAATGTCGATTCCCAAATTTGTATTTCAAGTTTGCATGCTTGTCAAACATCATCAGTGCGCTTTTCCCTTTCAGATAGCCCATGAAACTGGACACGCTCATCTTGGGTGGTATGCTTAAAAGCAGGTGAACGTGATCGGGCATCATGTGTCCTTCAAGGATTTCAACACCCTTGTATCGGCAAAGGTGTCGGATGATCTCCTGAATGCTGGCCCGATATTGATTGTAGATTATTTTTCGTCTATACTTCGGTGTGAATACGATCTGATATTTGCCCAACCATTTTGTATGGGCTAAACTATTTGTTTGATTAGCCATTCTGTTCTTCCCTTCTTTTAGCAATATAGCCTGAACACCTATATTCTATCGAAGGGAAGAATTTTTTGTATAACGGTCTGGGTACTCCCCCCGCATAGCAGGGGGTTTTATGTTTCGCACGCTACGCGTACTCAACGGACTAAAGTCCATAAGAAAAAGGGCGGCCTGAGCCGCCCTTTAAACGATCGTTTTTTCATTAAAACGCTTTTCCGCCGAGCTGCTGCTGTGCAGTCGCTACGAGACGCTTCGTGATTTCACCACCAACGGAACCATTGGCGCGCGAAGTCGTATCGGGGCCTAATTGCACACCAAATTCGGAAGCAATTTCCATTTTCATTTGTTCCAGTGCCTGCTCTGCGCCCGGCACGAGAACCTTGTTGCTGTTATTTTCAGCCATGTTTCTCACCTCCTTGTGCCCTTATCATGTGCAGGCCCCATTTCCCGCATTCACAAGGATCGGTGGTAATTATTGCAAATCGCACAAGGTGAAGAAATGAGAAGCTTTGAAACAGCCGGTCAGAGCAGTCCGCTGAATGCATCCTCACTTTCGCTACTTTCAAAAGTCAGCGTTTCAATCCCCCGGACCGCTTCATTCACCAGATCTTCCATGTCTAACGAGCGTTCAAAACGGCCTGCATGGAATCTGTCCGGACGCGTCCTCGGGGCTTTGGGCAGGAAAATCGTGCAGCAGTCTTCATAGGGACGGATGGATATTTCATACGTATCAATTTGCTTGGCAATAGCAGCAATATCCAGCTTATCCATCGTAATTAACGGCCTTAAAACCGGAAGATCGGTCACTTGATTAATGGTATTGATACTTTCCAGTGTCTGGCTGGCAACCTGGCCGAGACTTTCCCCGGTCGCAATAGCCAGGGCACCGCTCTCTGCCGCTGCTTTTTCCGCAATCCGGAACATCAGCCGTCTCATGATCGTAATACGGTAATCCTCCGGAACGGCATCCCGGATCGCAACCTGTGCCCGAGTGAAGGGCACAAGGTGCAGGCGCACGCTCCCTCCGAACGACTGCAGCTTTTTTGACAGATCGATCACTTTCTGTCTGGCGCGGTCACTCGTATAAGGCGGGCTCTGAAAATGGATCGCCTCGATCAGCGCCCCCCGTTTGGCCAGAAGATAGCCGGCGACGGGACTGTCGATGCCTCCCGACAGCATCAGCAGCACTTTTCCGCTGGCGCCTACCGGAAGGCCGCCCGCCCCTTTGTACTCATGCCCGTAGATCCGGGTTTCATGATAGCCGACTTCCACGCGCAGGATCAGATCCGGGTGATGGACATCGACGCTAAGATGAGGACAATGCTTCAGCAGCCATGCGCCCAGATCCCGGTTCAGCTCGCTGCCGTGAACGGGAAATCGCTTGTCCTTCCTGCGCGCGGCGATCTTAAATGTTTTCACGCCTTCTTCCTGCTCGGCGATGCGCAGCGCGCCGCTGTGCATCGCATCCAGATCGTTTCCGACTTTAATTGCCGAAGAGATATTCTGGATGCCGAAGATTCTTTGAAGAATGGGAATGATTTGATCGGCGTCTTCCCCGTTCAACTGAATTTCAATATCATCAAAATGCCGTTTTATATAAAGACGGGGAAAGCGGCTCAATTTCCCGCGTACATCATCCTCAAGTTTCATGACAAATGCTTTCTTATTCTTTCCCTTGATAGCAATTTCCCCGAAACGGATGATCAAATAATCATAAACCATCTGTTTCACCCCATTACTCTTTTCAATTGTCGTGTCTGAACGGCGAGTGCCGAAAGGAAAGCGTCGATTTCCTCCGCTGTCGTTTCAAAAGCCGTGCTGATCCGTATCGCTTCTTTTGCTTCGTCTTCGGGTACGCCCATTGCCAGAAGAACGCCGCTTGCTTCATCATCTTTTGAGGAGCACGCCGATTTCGTAGAGACAAAAATATCGTTTTCTTCAAGAGCATGAACCAGCACTTCGGCCTTGATTCCCTTTAATGAGACATTGACAATATGAGGCGCCGCACCGCTCTGCGGCGTGTGAATCACTGTCCCGCCGATCTGCGGCAGTCCGTCGCGAAGCCTCTTCTGCAGAGCGGTCAGGTGAAGAATCCCTTCATTTTCGCGCTCAAGAGTCATCCTGAGCGCCCTGACCATCCCGCAGATTCCCGGAAGATTTTCCGTTCCGGACCTTCGCTGATTTTCCTGGCCGCCTCCGGCGAAAAGAGGATCAAGCAGCGTGCCGTTGCGGACGTAAAGGATTCCCGTCCCTTTCGGACCGTGAAACTTATGGCCGGAAATCGTGCATAAATCAATGCCGCTCTCCGCCAGCCGAAGCGGCACCTTGGCAAACCCCTGGACATGATCCACATGGAAAACCGTTGTCGGGCGTGCCTTCAGAAATTCTCCGATTTCCCGGATCGGCTGAATCGTCCCGACTTCGTTGTTGACGTGCATGACGGAAACAAGAATCGTGTCTTCGCGGTATGCCCTTTTAAAATCATCAAAAGATACCCGGCCCTCGTGATCCACGGGCAGATAGGTCACCTCGAAGCCGAGATTTTCCAACTGTCCGAACGCATTGAGGGCAGAAGCATGCTCAACAGATGTCGTGATCAGATGGCGGCCGCGGCCGCGGTAGGCGAGCGCCGCTCCTTTTATAGCAAGATTG
Organism: Sporolactobacillus sp. CQH2019; assembly: GCF_028765345.1. GTDB lineage: Bacteria > Bacillota > Bacilli > Bacillales > Sporolactobacillaceae > Sporolactobacillus. The sequence goes on along the minus strand of NZ_JARAJZ010000008.1, from coordinate 213,780 downwards.
TTGCCTTCCGTACCTCCCGAAGTGAACACAATCTCTTTTTTATCGACGCCGAGCAGCGAGGCAGCTTGTTCGCGCGAGCGCGACAGCAGGGCTTCGCTTTTCCCGCCCAGTTTATGAAGCGAAGACGGATTGGCAAAAAATTGCTCGGCCACCGTCCGGTACGTATCCATTGCTTCGGCATAAGGCTTGGTTGTTGCGCTGTTATCAAGATAAATCATTGATTTGTTTATAAGCTCCTTTCAGATGGCCTGCAACGGCCCATTTCGATTAGAAACGGGCAGAATCGTTTTTATTTCTCATCTCAATTCTTACCGCTTTATCTGAATCTTAACATGTGATGTTCCGGCTGTCGACGAAACGGCAATCGGAACGCGATAAAAAAACGGCGGCCCGATCCGCGGGACGCGGAATCAGGCCGAAACAGGGGGAAAAATATAAAAGAACGCCGTTTCAATCACATTTGCCGTTCCTGATCCTGATACAGATCCATTCTTTTCAGAATCTTGGGTTCTTTTTTCTCAATCGCCCGAACAGCCGTCTCAACGGCCGCCTGATAATCAAAGTCTCTGAACAGTTTTTCCGCCGTTTTCAGTTCCCGGTCGATTTCCTCATACTCGCTGCGATAACGGTTGCCGTAACGGATCATTTCTTCCGCCAGGGCGGCCGTTTCCACCAGCCGGTCCGCCCGGCCGCGGACATCGTCGACCTTTTCCTGAGCCTGGCTCAGTGCACTGCGGACACCCGCCATATCCAGCGGTTTTTCATCGAGCTTGAGATTCACGGCCTTCAGCAAATTCCCCGCTTCGGCAAGCGCATCGGAAAATGAAGCGGGCACACCCGGCAGATTGCTTTGCCGGAGGATCCTTTTGGACTCAAAAAGCGTGTGTTTCAATTTCTGGATGGTTTCTCTGGCCGCCAGTTCATCCTTGCGCAGAGCCTTAATCTTCCTGCCGAATTCATCCGCAAGAGACTCGACCTGCTCAATATCCGCGCGCATCTTCTCAAGTTTTTCAATGATCGAGCTGAAGGCTTCCGTATGATTGTTCAGAACCTCGCGCGTTTCAACAAAGCTGCCCTCCAGTTTTTGATAAGCCTGGCCTATGTCGCGGCGCGCTTTCAGATCCTCGACGTCAATATGATAACTGTCTCTGACGGTTTCTGTCTCATCGGCCAGCTCTTTTATCTTGCCTCCTACACGGTCCAGCCTCTTCTCAATACTGGGCGCCAGATCATGGAGCTGCTGCCTGCTCAGCACTTCTTTTTCAAGCTGGGCATACAGCCAGTCCAGCTGATCGTGAATGCCCTTGCAGCCTTCCTGTGCTTCATCCAGCTCCATTTTGGCGACGGCCTCCGAAAGCACGTGCAGCTGTTTTTCCATCTCTTCAGTCTGCGAATCGAGCTGCAGATAATCAAGGGCATAGCCCTGTTCCGTCATTTCTTTTTTGCCCTGCCTCAGTTCCTTCAGCTGATTCGGGATCGTCCGCTGGAGATCTTCAAACAGTCCCGGAATGCGTTCAATCCGCATCTGGGCACTAACGACCGATTTCTTGACGTTCAGAAGAATTTCACGCGCTTCTACGTAGTTCCCCTGATCGCTTTCTTCTTCATATTTTTTAAACTGTTCATCGATTTCCCGAACGGATTTTTCCAGAAACGGCAGCGCCTGCCTGAACTGATTGCGCTGGGTAATCATATTTTTTTTGATCTGATGATAGCTTTCCTTGATCGGTATCACGTCTTTGCGGTTCCTGCTCTCGCTGTCCACAACGACATTCAGATCATGAAGCATGTGATCGATCGTTTCCTCAATTCCTTTTCTTTTCTCCTCAAGCGCTTTAATCAGTTTTTCCGCTTTTTTAAAGCGATATTTATCGGTCAGCTCTTCCGCGTTAAAAAGAGTCTCCTCAATCGCCGGCAATTCCGCGGTAATGATCCTGTCCCAGTCCGATCGCGATTTTTCAAACTTTTTCTCTGTATCGCCGACCATTTTCAACTTTTTCACTTTCGCTATCTCTTTCGCGACGGGCCGATTCATCAGTTCTACTCTCCACGTCTCGATACGATCAATTTCGCCGTACATTTTTTTTCGCATCCATGCACCGTAGACGATCACAATGACGCCAATTAAAATAAGGCCGATTATCACATAAAGCATACGGAATTTCCCCCATTCTCGCATGTAACCCATTCACACTCAGCTACTCTATATTGTATCAAAAAAAGGCGCAATAAGATTAAAAAATGAAAGAATGCGTCGATTTTTAGCAGCCGGGAAGTCGGAAAATCGCCGGCACCGCACAAACGGTCCCGGCCTCTATGTATTCTTCGACAAATGGAAGACGGCATTTAAATATGATCGGCCGAACGGCCGTCTTCGCCTGAATGCTGCCGTGCTTTTCCGGGGAAACCGGCGGCTCTTCTCTGCGCCGGACCTCCCCGTCACCGATCCGGGGCACAAAAAAGCCGGCCAGTTCTGCAGAAATTCTGACCGGTTCGCCCGCATAGATCCGTTTCGGCGCCATTCCGCCCTGCTTCCGGTTCGTCGATAACGAATCGGACAGGGGCCGGGTCTGCCCCCGCATCTTGTGAAAATCCCGTTTCCTGCCACAATCGGCGCCTGACAGTAAAAAACACGCAGCGCCTTCCCCCACCTCCTCCGATGACACGGCTTATTTCAGATTTCCGACAGGACGGCCGGCGAGCCGCTCCACCCACCTTTTGATATAACGCAGATAATTCATGCGGAAAGATGGTTCACCGGGCTGCAGATAAAAAACTTTTCTAAGAAACTGGGGCTGAAGAAAGGGCATCATGATCATGTCCCGATACTGCAAAAGCGCGAAGTCGGCCGACATCGGATCAAATTTTAATTCCGGAGCCGCTTTCTCAAAGAGCCGGGTCAGCAGAAACTTTTCCTTCATCAGATAACTGGCCATCAATTCACGGACAAGCTGATTGTCCAGCGTCATCTCCCGATGGACAAAGCGGGACAAATAAAGAGATTGCTGCTGATAGCCGATCAGTGCATCCGCAACAGAGACGAGACACTCATCCGGCGGTTTTCCCGCGTCCTGCGCCTCATGCTCCGCTTTCTCCAGATTGTTTAAGTACCCTTCAAAAAAAGAGGCCATAAGATATTCCAGAAGCCCCTGTTTTCCGCCGAAATAATAAGAAACCAAAGCAATATTTACACCCGCGTCCGCTGCAATGGCGCGCACGGAAGTGCCGTCATAGCCGCCCATATTAAATAATTTCAGCGCCGAATGAATGACGGCCTCGCGCGTGCTTCTTCCACTGGCCGGATTCGCATGTCTCGTCAGCATTCTTCCACATCCCTTCAGAATGACTGCATCCAATGTCACTAATATAAGCCTTCTCTTCATCAAGCGTCTACCCTGCAAAAATCGTTCGACTTTTCCGATGAAACTTTCGACCTGATCTGATAAAATGAGAGTACTCCCTTGAAAAACCGAAGGTGAAAATTATGAATTCTGTCAATAAGACGATGATCAATGCTCTCGAAGCACTGATTGGCGACGAGCCGAACCGGATTGCCAATCTGGCCAATGCATCGGCACTGCTCAATCAATATCTGGACGATATCAACTGGGCCGGGTTTTACTTGCTTGAAAAACATGAACTCGTTCTCGGGCCCTTTCAGGGAAAAACGGCCTGCATCCGGATTCCCGTCGGCAAGGGTGTATGCGGAACTGCTGCCGAGCGAAAAGAAATCGTCCGCGTCAGAGATGTCCATGACTTTCCGGGCCACATTGCCTGCGACGCGGCCTCGCGCTCGGAAATTGTCGTCCCGCTGTTAAAAGGAAATAGTTTAATCGGCGTGCTGGATATTGACAGTCCGGTTCCCGACCGCTTTTCAGAAGAAGATCAGCAGTTTCTTGAAGCATTTGCGGAAACGCTCGTCCAATATCTCTGAAACGGACGGGGATACGGATCTTCAAAACGGAAATGGCGCTGTCATCCGGCCCGCGGCCCACACTTCTTCTTGACAACAGGCAAATAAAAAATGTATAATTTTCTTCGTGTAAAATGAGGCAGCATCGTCAAGCATCCAATGTCCGTTTCTTCTATTTTGTTCCTCTTTCCGAGGTGTACTGCGTAACCTAGACTGCCTGGGCGAACGTGCAAGATAGCAAAATAGCATTGGAAGTGTTTGCGAGGTGTCATTTTATGCCATTAAAATGACAAAGGAGGAGTCATCTCTATGGCTCGTTATACTGGTCCTGTATGGAAAAAATCACGGCGTCTGGGCATTTCGCTCAGCGGAACGGGAAAAGAACTCGAGAGACGTCCGTATGCTCCGGGACAGCACGGTCCTTCTCAGCGTATCAAACTATCTGAATACGGCCTTCAACAACAGGAAAAGCAAAAACTGCGTTTTATGTACGGTTTGAATGAACGTCAATTCCGCCGTACATTCGACGATGCAGCAAAAATGAAGGGCGTCCACGGCGAAAACTTCATGATCCTGCTTGAATCCCGTCTTGATAATCTCGTTTACCGTCTCGGTCTGGCACGTACGCGCAGACAATCGCGCCAGCTCGTCAATCATGGCCACATTACGGTGAACGGACATCGCGTCGATATCCCTTCCTACCGCGTAAAGCCGGGAGAAACGATCGGTGTCAGAGAAAAGTCGCGGAATCTTATTGTTATCAAAGATGCACTGGAAACAAATACGTTTGTTCCCGAATACCTGACCTTTGACCCGAACACTTTAGAAGGTACCTATACGCGCCTGCCCGAGCGTTCAGAATTGCCTGCAGAAATTACCGAAGCCATGATCGTCGAATTCTATTCAAAATAAACAATGAATGGATGCTTTCCGCAGGGAAAGGCGAAGAACCGGAGAAGATTTTCATTTCGTATGAAAATTCTCTTCGGTTCTTTTTTGTGTTTAATGGTCATCCTCTCAGCTCATGTATCCAATCAGACCCTCTGCGAGAACACGCCGTCGATTCCTCCCTAAAGCGACGGCTTGGCGCGAGCGCCGATCTATTCTTTTGAATGCTGATACAAACAATTATTGATTTCTCCGAAAAAGAGAGAGAATCAGGAACAAGTTCTCTGTTCTGATTATTCGCACCTATTGATTCCGTTCCATTTACGATCAATTATTTAGGCGTTACCGTTGATTTTAAGCACATTAATGGCGATATTATGCCGGTTACTGCTGATATTTTGCTTTTTACTGCTTATATCCTGCATTTATCGACGATTTTAACCATGATTTACTGAAATCCGCGGCAGACCAAAGAAAAAGATCGGACTGTTTGCTCAATATCAGCGCCTGTCCGCGCCGGACAATCAACCGCGGTCGGAGTCTTATCGGTCAGCGAAACAAGTTTTTCGGTCGCGGCAGAGAGTCTTTCGGTCAGCGAAGCAAGTTTTTCGGTCGGAGCAGCGATTTATCGATCGGGGCCTCGTTGCTGGGAGATTATCAGGCGGCGCCCCCGGTTTTTCGGCCGCGGCGGGGAGTCTTTCGGTCAGCGAAGCAAGTTTTTCGGTCGGAGCGGCGATTTATTAATCGGGGCCTCGTTGCCGGGAGTTTATCGGCTGGCACGCACTGTTTATCGGTCGCGACAGGGAATTTTTCGGTCGGCGTGGCAAGTTTTTCGGTCGCGGCAGGGAGTCTTTCGGTCGGCACGCACGATTTTTCGGTCGGAGCGGCGATTTATCAATCGGGGCCTCGTTGCCGGGAGGTTATCGGTCAGCACGCACTGTTTATCGGTCGCGGCAGGGAATTTTTCGGTCGGCGTGGCAAGTCTTTCGGTCGGCGTGGCAAGTTTTTCGGTCGCGGCGGGGAGTCTTATCGGTCAGCGAAGCAAGTTTTTCGGTCGCGGCAGAGAGTCTTTCGGTCAGCGAAGCAAGTTTTTCGGTCGCGGCAGAGAGTCTTTCGGTCAGCGAAGCAAGTTTTTCGGTCGGAGCAGCGATTTATCGATCGGGGCCTCGTTGCCGGGAGTTCATCGGTCAGCACGCACGATTTTTCGGTCGGCGCAGCAAGTCTTTCGGTCGGAGCGGCAAGTTTTTCGGCCGCGGCGGGGAGTCTTTCGGTCGGAGCGGCGATTTATTAATCGGGGCCTCGTTGCCGGAGTCTTATCGGTCGGCACGCACTGTTTATCGGTCGCGACAGGGAATTTTTCGGTCGGCGTGGCAAGTTTTTCGGTCGCGGCAGGGAGTCTTATCGGTCAGCGAAGCAAGTTTTTCGGTCGCGGCAGAGAGTCTTTCGGTCAGCGAAGCAAGTTTTTCGGTCGCGGCAGAGAGTCTTTCGGTCAGCGAGGCAAGTTTTTCGGTCGCGGCAGGGAGTCTTTCGGTCGGCACGCACAGTTTTTCGGTCGCGACAGGGAATTTTTCGGTCGGCACGCACGATTTTTCGGTCGGAGCGGCGATTTATCAATCGGGGCCTCGTTGCCGGGAGATTATCAGGCGGCGCCCCCGGTTTTTCGGTCGCGGCAGGGAGTCTTTCGGTCGGCGCAGCGATTTATCAATCGGGGCCTCGTTGACGGGAGTTCATCGGTCAGCACACACTGTTTATCGGTCGCGACAGGGAGTCTTTCGGTCGGAGCGGCAAGTTTTTCGGCCGGCACGCACGATTTTTCGGTCGCGGCAGGGAGTTTATCGGTCAGCACAGGCGGTTTATCGGTCTTGAGCCACTATTAATCGGTCGGCGGCGCACCGCTTATCGGTCTGGGGCGATGGATTCGGTCATCCCGGCCGTTTTTTCGGTCAACTTGTTCGCGGTATCGGTCAGCACAGGCGGTTTATCGGTCGTGAACTACCTTAATCGGTCGTTGCCTGCCATTTATCGGTCATCACCGGGATTGATAGCAGAAACGCTCTTGTCTTTCGAGAGATTGACGTTTACAGGAAAAGTCGATCATCATTGGACGGTACAGCAGGAAAATGAACGAAAGAGATATCATATTTTGCTTTTCCCCGACTGCTCGACTCTTCGCACTTCCTTAAGAGCTGTGAACCGGCACCGGAAGCCGGATCCGATCGATCCCTTTCAAGCCCCGCGGACAAATCGCGCGGATCGCTTCATCATTCGGGGCAGGCCTGTTTCTCAAGCGGAATCCGTCTTTTTTAGAATAGGGTTCCCTTTTTTTCCCTTTTCAAGAAATTTATTTTAGGATAATATATTAAAGAGCCCGGTCATTTTAAATTTCTTCAGAATTTTATTGTCTTTTAAGGATCAAACAATTGTCAGAGGAGATTTGCCATGACGTCCCATTTCAATAATTTTTCCCGATTTTTCGACCGGTTGGCGGAAAAGTGGGCAGAAAGCTCCATGATCCGGACAATCCTTTCAGTAGAAAATAGAATCTGGAATTCATTTCTGATTTTCCTTTCCGTATTATTCATTGGTTTTTTTTTCGCGATTGGCACCGTTTCCGGATACTTTGCCGAATTGGTCCGCAATCAGCCGGTTCCCGATTTCAAAACTCTGAGCCGGGACATCAACGACTACTCGGAAAGCAGCGTTGGCTATTTCGCGGGAAATATTCCGATCGGCAAAATGAACAGCGATCTGATCCGTACCAAAACGGCACTTAAAGATGTATCCCCCAATCTGGTTCACGCCGTGATTGCGACAGAGGATGAACTTTTCTATCAGCATCATGGGGTTGTACCGAAAGCCGTCATCCGGGCAAGTTTCGAACAATTGCTGAATGAACCCCAGGTGACGGGCGGAAGTTCGATTACTCAGCAGCTTGTAAAAAATCAAATTCTGACCAGCGAAGTTTCTTTTGCCCGAAAAGCCAAGGAAATTCTTCTGGCGCTGCGTGTTGAAAAATTTTTTTCAAAAGATCAGATTCTTGAAGACTATCTGAATATTGCTACTTTCGGCCGGGACCGTTCGGGCAGCAACATTGCGGGAGCTGAAGCAGCAGCGGAAGGTATTTTCGGCGTGGCCGCCGACAAACTGGATATTGCGCAGGCCGCCTTTATCGCAGGCCTGCCGCAGGACCCTTTTGTCTATACGCCCTTTACCAAACAGGGCGATGTCAAGACAGATATCACTGCAGGCGTCGGCCGGGCGCATGAGGTGCTGCAGCGCATGTACGATACGGGTTATATCAGTAAAAGCCAGCTGGACGCAGCTCTGAACTATGATTACCGCAGCCATTTTGCGAAACCGCAGAAGTCGGCAGCCGTTGATTACCCTTATCTGATGAAGGAAGCGGCCGACCGGTCGCAGACGATTCTGGCTAAGCTTGCGGCGCAGCAGGAAAGCTACGACGGCGATACGCTTTACAATGATTACATGGCCTATCAAAAGGTCGAATATGAATACAGCAGAAAACTCTATGGAAGCAAATCTGCCGAAGAGATCGCCAAGCTGCACGGAACAAACCTGGGCACGCTGACCGGGCATTATAAAATCTTCAACGGACTGCTGCAGACGGCTGCCCACAGGCTGGCAACAGGCGGTTACAAAATTTACACAACGATCAATAAACCGATCTACGACAGCATGCAGCATGTCGCGCAAAATTACACGGGTTACAGCCCCGACAAAATCGTTACGGTCGGCAGCAGCCGGACCGGAAAAAGCGGATCAGTGAAAGATCCGATGCAGGTCGGCTCCATCCTGATTGAAAACCGAACGGGGAGAATCATCAGTTTCGTGGGCGGACGCAGCTTTCAGCAATCCGAGTACAATTATGCAACGAATGTGCCCCGGCAGAACGGATCGACGATGAAACCGCTGCTTGTCTACGCGCCGGCCATGGAGCTCGGGCTGATCCAGCCGGGATCGATCCTTCCCGATCTGCCTTATAAGCGGACGATTAACGGGCAGGTCTATCAGCCGACGGATTACGGATCAACCGCGACCCATCAGATTTATCATGGATTTGAGACCGCCAGAGCGGCGCTTGCGCAATCGGACAACGTTCCGGCCGTCAGTGTCTTTACGCGGTTAAACAGCGTTACAGGCCGGGCGCCCGACTATCTGAAAAAAATGGGGATTACGACATTGGCCGGTTCGGACGGCTACAATATATCCGCAGCCCTCGGAGGGATCGCCCGCGGAATCACCGTCGAGGAAAATACGAATGCCTTTACAACTTTTGCGAACGGCGGGCAGTTTGTTGATGCCTACATGATTGACAAAATCGTCGACGGCAGCGGCCATGTTATCTATCGGCACGAATCGGCGCCCGTCCGTGTTTTCTCGCCGCAGACAAGCTACCTGATGGTGGATATGATGCGGGACGTTCTGAAATACGGAACCGGCGCCAGGCTCCCCGGATCGCTGCAATTCTCGGCGGACTGGGCAGGGAAAACCGGAACATCCCAGGACTGGCGAGACTCATGGCTTGTCGCCTCCAATCCGAACGTGACACTCGGCGTCTGGAACGGCTATGCGCATAATGAACCGATGAACCCGCTCACTTATTCCACACAGACGCGGCAGCTGTGGGCCGGTTTCGCAAACGGCGCCTATCAGATCGATCCGCAGCTCATGGACCCGGCCAAGCGCTTCGAACAGCCGCCGGGCATCGTCCGTCATACTTTCTGCGGGATCACGGACGAACAGGCCACGCCGATGTGCCAGGCAGCCGGTTTCGTAAAAACGGACCTGATGAATGTAAAATACCTGCCCAATCGGACGATTGAAGCGCTGGAACCGGCCTTCACTTCCCCGTCCGGCAAGGGAAACAGCCCCAGTCATACACAGCCCGGCCAGATCAGCGGCTTCAGAATTAAACCGGACTTTTTAAGCACCTATTTCCCATTCACGGATCTACAGTCCGCAGATCCCGCCCTGCTTGGGAAAATACAGAAATAAGGCTTCAAAAGAGGCCCATCGGCGGCACCTGCATATCTGAACCGTCCATTTCGACTATAGGGGCAGGACGTATCATCCGATGGCAGGCTCCCGCTACAGTGGAAATCTTTCACCGATGCCGGCCTCACTCCTTGTCATCATTTTCCGGGAATCCGGGGCGAAAGAACGCGCCGGATTCTGATCGATTGATGTTTATAATATGAAATGAAAGAGAGCGCCTCATCACCGGCTATTCACCTGATGAGACGCCCTCTATTTTATTCTCTTAAATCTGTGACAAATTTATTTCGTCGAATTGCGGAAATCGATATGATGCGGCAGGACGACCGTGGAGCTCTCCACTTTTTCGTTATTCATTATTTTCGTCAGCAGTCGCATGGCCACCGCTCCGATGTCGTATGTAGGTTCTGCGATGCTGGATAATGTCGGGCGGACCATCTGAACAAGGCGCGTATTCTCGCTACTGATCACTTCAATGTCGTCCGGCACTTCTTTGCCCTCATCCTGAATTTCATGAATGGAGCCGATCGCCATTTCGTCGGAGTCTACAAAAATGGCCGTCGGTTTCACCTCCTGCTTCAAGAACTGCTCCGTCGCTTCCTTGCCGGATTCATAGGTGTAATCGCCTACAGACAGCAACGTTTCATTAAAGGGGATGCCGTGCTCCGCCAGCGCCCGCTTGTAGCCGTTCAGTTTGTATTTTCCATTGATCGGCACGTCAATCGGTCCGTTAATAAAGCCGATCTCCCTGTGCCCGGATTCAATCAGATGCGACACAGCTTCAAAAACAGCCTGTTCATAATCAATATTCACCGACGGGATCTGATTTCCTTCGTCGACCGTCGCCGCAAGGACAACCGGGGCTGAGGAATGTTTAAACTCCTCAATGTGCTCTGCCGCGATTTTTCCTCCCATAAAAACAATGCCGTCCACCTGTTTGCCAAGCAGTGTTTGAATCAGGCGAATTTCCTTGTCCTTATTTTGATCAGAATTGCAGAGAATGATGTTGTATTTGTACATCGTTGCAATATCTTCAATACCGCGGGCAAGTTCGGAAAAGAAGACACTCGAAATATCAGGAATAATCACACCGACTGTGGTTGTCTTTTTGCTCGCCAGGCCACGGGCGACGGCATTCGGACGGTATCCCAGTCTTTTGATTGCTTCAGACACCTTTTTCCGCGTCGTCGGTTTAACGTTCGGATTCCCATTCACGACCCTTGAAACCGTCGCCATCGAAACTCCCGCTTCTCTTGCCACATCATAAATTGTTGCGCTCATTGCCCTCGTCCTCCTCGATTTTCCACCGTTTACCTCCATTCAATCCGAATTTCGGTCCGCACTCTAGAACGTTTTCATTTTTCGGCACTCGAAAATTGCCCCAACACTATAAATTGACGCCTTTCATTTATAGTATCAGAACGGCATCGGCAATGCTATGCTTTTCTGCCGTAAAAAGACCCTTCCGGCAGAATGATAAGCGCTCTGCCGGCAAAATCAAGTCGTTATACGTAATCCCTCGGAATCGGGATCATCCGGCCGTTCTCTTCACTTCCGGTTCTTCCGTCCCGTGAAAACGGCCGCTTCAAGTTGACGGATTTATTTTTTGCGAGCTTCAAAAATTCGGAACCCTTTCCTTTCAGAGAAATGGTTTCCTTCCCGATGCTCCGCACCGCTTCTTTCCCGGAAGGAGATGCAATGAAGAACATGACCGCAGCACCAAGAATACTGCCGAGAAAGACACCGGATAAAAAAGAGCGTCCCTTTCCCGATTGTCTGGCCGAAACACTCACCGGGCATCCCTCCTTATTCGTTTTTTTTAGAATGCTTCCAGCGTTGGATTAAATCGATGGCTGCCTTGCCCCACTGAACCGCCTGGGCAACTTTGCCCGCATTTTCTTCTCCGCTGCTTTCGATGCTTGATGTCACTTTCTGAACGGAAGTATTGATATTGTTCAACGATTCGCCGAAACCGTGAATGGCATCAAAAACGCTGTTGAGATTCGCTGATTTTTTCTGGACATCCGTTGCCAGTAAATTCGTCCGATGCAGCAGTTCCGTTGTCTCCTCATTCAGCCCTTTCATCTGATTCTGAACATCCTCCAAAGTCGACGCGACATCATCCATTGTTTTCTGGGCGGAACGAAGAGTCTGTGAAAGAAAATAAACAAGCACCGCAAAAGCAACTGCGATTACGGCAACAGCTAAATATAAAATAATGATCACCGTATGTCCTCCTTTTAATCGATTCGCTATTAGTTTGATAAATAAACACGTTTCTATACCTCGAATAAGGCCGACGACCGGTGCATTTCCATCTCACCGGCGTTTCATGTTTCATTTTATCATGTAAAAATGTCGAAAAAAAGCAGGAGGACTGCAGAATCGCATTATAAATTCAAAATTCTCATGTACTCGCTCTGATATTTTTGAATATCTCCGGCGCCCATGAAAAGGAGAACGCTGTGACCGTACTGCTTCAAATCTTCGATATTGCTGTTATGCAGAATGTGCGACCCGGGAATCCGGTCCTGCAGATCGTGGATGGAAAGCTTGCCGCTCTTTTCACGGGCAGAACCGAAAATATCACAGAGATAGACTTCGTCCGCCGTTCCCAGCGCTTCGGAAAATTCATCCATAAACGTCATGGTTCGCGAATACGTATGCGGCTGGAAAACAGCAACAATCTTTCTGTCCTGATACTTCTCCCGCGCGGCTTCTATCGTTACGCGGATTTCGGTCGGATGGTGGGCATAATCGTCAATCATCACCTGATCCGTGTCCGAAAGAACGGTTTCCGAAAATCTCCGCTTGACGCCGTGAAACGAAGCCAGCCGTTCCGTGACAAGCTGAATCGGCACATTCATATAATTACAGAAAGAGATCACGGCCAGCGCATTCAGGACGTTATGGTTCCCGTAACCGCGGATCTTAAAGTGCCCGTAAAAATCGTTGCGTATATAGACATCGAACGACGTGCCGCTATCGTCGGACTGAAAGTCAACGTTCCGTGCCTGAAAATCATTTTCTTCATTGAAGCCGTAATAAATGATCGGCACATTTGACTGGATCATCTGCAGTTTCTCATTATCCCCGCAGGCGAAAATCGCTTTTTTAACTTTCAGGGCAAGTTCCTGAAAAGCACTGACAACGTCATCAAGATCCTTGTAGTAATCGGAATGATCGAATTCGATATTTGTAATAATGCAGTAATCCGGTTCGGAATGCAGAAAATGGCGCTTATATTCGCACGATTCCCAAATGAAATATTTGCTGTTCTCGTTCCCCGATCCTGTTCCGTCTCCGATCAAATAAGAAACCGGAGCGAATTTTTCAAAGACATAAGACAGCAGTCCGGTCGTGGATGTTTTTCCATGCGTCCCCGTGACGGCAATGCTTGTGTACTTTTTGGCAAGATCGCCGAGAAAATCATAGTAACGATACACAGGGATACCTATTTCCCGTGCTTTAGCAATCTCTTCATGCTGATCCGGAAAAGCATTCCCGGCGATAACAACCTCGTCGGATGCAATATTATCCTTAGTGAACGGCAGAATTTTGATGTGTTTATCTTCCAGCGCTTTCTGAGTAAAAAAACGCTTCTCATAGTCGGAACCCTGAACTTCGTGATGCAGGCCCTGCATAATCTGCGCCAGGGCACTCATCCCGGTACCTTTGATTCCGACAAAGTGGTATTTCGTCATACAACGACCTCCATAACATGCTTCGTGCTTGACCCAACTGACGATACCAATAGTATACTCATTCTTACTTCAATAAGTGTTTTTGCCTTGATTAAAGCAGTCATGATGATCGTCCGGCCATAACGTATTTCGCTATCCCGTGCCCGTTTCCTATTTTTCCCGTCAAATACCTGCGGCATGCACCGCCCGCGAACGTCCGCACCGGCCCTGGAGCGCCCGGATGCCGCTGTCAGTGAAACCGGCCTTATTTTTCGTTCCTGCCGAATCATTTCATCCTTTCGGAAAACAAAACAGTCAACAGAAACCGCCCTTCGCGTTTTCGGAAAACCGAAGACGCAGCCGGTCAGTCTGTCAGACATGAAAAACCTGTTTCATAAAAGTTAAGAAAAAATTCTCGACACCTATTTTAACCTTTATCGACGAGGTTGTAAAAGCAAATTTTACTAATACGATTTATCGCCCGAAATTTGCTCCTCAAATTTTTTTTTGGATATCAGCACCTGACGCGGCTTGCTCCCGTTCGCACCTGAAACGACATTGCGGCTTTCAAGCTGATCGACAAGGCGTGCGGCGCGGTTATAGCCGATACGGAAGTGGCGCTGGATGCTTGAGACGGATGCCTGTCCCTGCTCGACGACAAATGCGGCCGCATTATTAAAAAGATCGTCTTCCCGGCCGTCCGCTTCGGAATCCGCATCGGCAAAAGACTCCGCATCAAACAAGTATTCCGCTGCCGGCCGATGTCCAAAGGCATCCGTGACACGCCTGATTTCCTCGTCGGAAACGAAACATCCCTGCAGCCGCCGGATCGTCCGGGCACCGTTCTCGGCAAAAAGCATATCTCCTCTTCCGAGCAGCCGTTCCGCGCCCCCGCAATCCAGAATTGTCCGCGAGTCGGCCTGGGAAGCAACACTGAACGCGATTCGGGTCGGAATATTTGATTTGATTAAACCCGTAATCACGTCCACCGAAGGACGCTGCGTCGCGAGCAGGAGATGAATGCCCGCCGCCCGCGCCTTCTGGGCAATTCGGCAGACGGATTCCTCTACATCCTGCGGCGAGGCCATCATCAGATCCGCCAGTTCGTCGATCACGATCACGATATAAGGAAGCTTTCCGCTTTGATCCTCGCCGGCCGGCCGGCTGCCGTTATAGCCGGCAATATCCCTGACTCCGGTTTTTGCGAACAGCCTGTACCTTTTTTCCATTTCTTCAACGGCCCACTTCAGCGCAAGCGCTGCTTCCTTCGGCTCGGTAATAACCGGAGCAGCCAGATGAGGAATTTTCTGATAAGGAGCCAGCTCAACCACCTTCGGATCGATCAGAAGAAAACGCAGGGCATCCGGAGACGTTTTATAAATCAGGCTTAATATTAAAGAATGAATGCAGACGCTCTTTCCGGAACCGGTTGCGCCGGCAATCAGTCCATGGGGCATTTTTGAAAGATCCGTCACGATGCAGTTTCCCGAGACGTCCTGCCCGAGCGCTGCTGTAAGCGGGGCTTTGCTTTTCAGAAAAGCATCCGAGTTCATAATCTGTTTTAACAGCACCGGCTTGCGCCGGTCATTCGGAATTTCAATACCCACCGCGCTGCGCCCCGGCACCGGAGCAATTCTGATCTGCTTAACGGCAAGGCTCAGTTTGATGTCTTCCGCCAGGCCGAGCACCTTGTTTATCTTTACGCCCGGATGCAGATGGATATCGACCCGCGTCACGCTCGGTCCGCGGACATGGCCCAGTATATCCGCCTCAACCCGAAAATTCGACAGCGTCTCAGCCAATATTCTTTCTTTTCCGGCAATCCATTCCTCACTCTCTTCTCCGGATTCCTGAGGATCATCGAGAAGATCGAGCGGGAGCTGCAGGCCGGACTCGCCCGCTTGATTCCCTTGTCTCTCTCCATTTTCCACAGGCCTGCGATGAGTATGATGATCGGATTGGAACATCAGTACGTTGAAGGGGACTTTCGACTGATGGTGGGGACGGTGCGGCGATCTCGGCAGGCTGCTGTTTACCGGCATTGTCCGTGGCGGTACGGCCGTCTCCCGGGTCGCCGCCGCAGCTTCCGGCAGCCCCGAACTTACGGAGACCGGCGCTGCGGCAGCCGGCAGGCCGTGCGGAACCGACCCATCCGCTTCCGGAACAGGCCGGAGCGTCTCCCCGGGTTTCCCCGGAGCAACCGTATGAGCGCGCGCGGACAGATAATCGGACGGTTCGTCCGGATGTTCGTCCCTCTTTTTTCCGTTCCTGTCTTCAGACACAGCGGATGTATCCGCCCGGCGGTGAAGCGCGGGCTCCTCAATGACTTTCCTGTCAATGACAGGCGGAGTCTTCAGTGAAGGAAGCGGGATGCGCTGATGCATCGCCTCATTTTTCTTTTTTTCCGCAATCTGTCTTTTTTCCTGTTCTTCTTTCGAAGTATCCAGATAGAAATCTTCATCCGCTTTTTTCCCATAAAAACTTGCGGGCGGCTTTTTATAACCGAATACCGGAGAAGGGACTTTGGTCAGGCGGAAAGGGGCTTTCTTCTCTTTCGCATTCCCGTTTTCCTGTCTTGCTGTTCCGGCAGAGACGGATCTGTCCGCCCGGTTTTTATCCAGCACTCCCGGAACATCTGAATCACGGCGCAGCGGCTCGTGCCCGTCTTCAGCCGGAGCTTTCTTATATCCTTCCGGATAGCGCGAAGCCATCTTGACTTCAATATGACGATGCGAGTCTTCGAACCGTCCCACAGAGTGCGGTTCCCGGCCATCCCCCGCATACGCCCGGTCATGTCCGTTGCCGCTGTCCTCCTCTTCCCCGTCATCCAGGCTAAAAAGACGGTGCCACCATTTTTCTGCCATTTCAGATTCACCTCTTTACTCTTGCAGGCTTCAGTGCCGCGGAATGTCGGTCAGCGAGGCAGCAGTTGATAAAAATCCTGTCCTACCGCCGTCGCCGGATCAAGGGTCAGGATGCCCCGCTTCTGCGGCGCACCCGGCAGCCCGAGCTCACGTGCCGAACAGATCATCCCATCCGAGGCAATCCCTCTTAGAACCGAAGGCCGGATCACCATTCCGTCCGGCATCAGCGCGCCGACCTTCGCAACGACAACCTTCTGACCCTCTTCGATGTTCGGGGCGCCGCAGACGATCTGCAGCTGCTCCGGCCCGACATCAACCTTGCAGACGTGCATGTGATCGGAGTCCGGATGCTTTTCCGACTTGAGCACATACCCGGTTACAATGAACGGCCGATCATTATTTATGATCCGCTCCGAAAATCCATATGATAAAAGTTTTTCATTCAGACGGCTGATAAAATCTTGATTCGCTTTGATCAGCCCCTCTTTATGATCCAATGGAAGATACGTCGATGCATTGAAAAAATTGTAGCCGAGAACTTCTCCGGTTTCGGCCTCAAAAATTTCCGATACATCGCCTCTTCGCTCAAACTTTCGCAGACCGCCCTCTTTCAGATAGGTAATCAGAATATCACCGATGCCTTCCCGATTATAATAAAAAATCATGTGCTTCTCCCTTTCGTAAATATTAACGATCGGTCGTTCGACCGTCTATGCGGCGTTTGCCGGCAAGAATAAAAATCGGTTCAAGTTCTCCTTTGTCGTAAATAAAAGGAAGAATCGTGATCGGTACTTTTCCCGATGCGAAAAACTTCATTGTCATTTGCGCAAGGATATCATATCCCTCGGGATTAACAATGTCTCCGAAAATAAGCACGTCCTGATGCGGAACGGCAACCGTCAGCTCTCCGCGGGCCTTGGTTTTCATACGCTCCAAAAGGCGGCTGTTCAATATCCTGCTTGCGTCGTACCCGTCATTGTAATTAATAAAATAGAAAGCATTGTTTCGGACCACATCTTTTTTGGGTCTGGCCGGAAGCGACCTTAGATTAAAATCCGCCGCCTCGACGATCTGCTGCTCATCCATTCCTTCCTGCTGCAGCAGCCGGCGGTCCAGCAATCGGTACGAACTCCCCAGATCAACCGCATAGAATATGCTCGTCTCCGCAGTATGTTTCCGGAAAACAAGACTCCGTCCGTCGGATGTCGTCAGCGGAAACGAAGCCGAACGGATGACCGGAAAGATCTGCTTTTCTTTTCCCTTGAGGCTCAGGGAACGCCCCATATCGCGGAGAGCGCGGTCCGCATAGTACACGCTCTCCTCAACGGCACGGGCGCCTTCCCGCGAGCTGCGTTCCAGAATATCCGCCAGAGACAGGGTAACGCCCTTCCCGCTGTCAGTATTAACGACTCTGATTTTGCCCGATTTATGATCGTAACGGATCCGGCGTCCTTCCGATGCCAGCTTTTCCGTAAGGATCTTTTTTAATTCCTGCTGATTCATTGGCGAACAGCCTTCCCTTCGCTCCGAATAACATCATTTTATCATAGACTGGCCCCCAAAGTGCAGGGGAGAGTAAATGATTGAAAAACTTGGCTTAGCCGGGCCTTCAGCCCTTCGCCGCGGGGACGGGACAGCCTCATGCCGAACAGGCCGCAGGACGCGGCGCATCTGTCCGTCCGCTTATCTTATCCCTATCATCCTTAAAAATTTTCTTATAGTATTTAAAAAATCCGTCCTGAAGACTGCCGGCCGGCCCGGTCTGCAAGGACGGATTTTTATTTTTCAGCCGAATACGTTCGGAAGAAGCGCCATTACCTCTTTTTCCGGTGTTCGCTCAACCCTTTAAGCAGTTCTAAAATATGAAAAAACATATCGCTCCTTGTGACCCGGTTTTCTGTCAGGATGCCGATCGTTCCCCCGTGTTTTCTCACGTTCTTCTGATGGACGTACTCATCGGCGACATCCCCGAGCTCCCGTCCCCGGCGGACGCCTTCGGCAAGGATCTCCGGAAGCCTGATCCGTGCGCCGCCCGCCGTAATGATCCTGCCGGAGCGATCGGCCATAGCTCCCCAGTTGCAAAGAAACATTTCTCCGTCCAGCAGGCTGACCCCGCCCTCCAGTCCGATTCCCACAGAAACTTCGCTGTCTTTTTCGAGAACCGCCCTGGCCCGGTTCATGGCTCCCTGCCGCGTTTCAAGATCGGACATCGGCATCGCGGAAACGCGCGACGGCACCTCAAAGCTTCTGATTTCGGCGTCTGCCCCTTCAATCGAAACCAGGCGGGTAACGGCCTCAATCTTTGCCGGGTTTTTTGTTCCGACGCCAATAATTTCCATAGATAAGCTACCTCTTTCTGATACATTATTTTTTTATAAATAACTCTATTCGTCCGAGCAGGCACTGCCGGGCGACAAAGCCTTTTTATAATCAGGATCGGATTTTTCCACTGCCTCAGCTTTTCTTGGTTTATCGGATGATTCCGCCTATAATGGTAAATGATAGCCATTGCTTGAGAAAAAGTGCCTCAGCCAAGAAATAGAAATCGGAGGGATTATCATGAAATCCGGTCTTTATGCCGTCATCCTGACCGCAGGAATTGCAGGTTTCAGCGCAGGAGTAGCGGTTGAAAAGTTTAAAAACGGCGGTCATCGTTTACTAAGCTCGGAAAAAGTGCTTCATTTAGTCAGAAAAGCGGCAAAGGAAAGCCTTTCGGTTGACGGAGCATGGATTTATCTTTCTCCCCAGACACTGACAAGAGATGCGCTCACCAGTCGGGTCTACAGAGGCGGCCTGACCGTGGCGGAGGAGAAAACGGTCGGCCATTATGACTTCCTTGCCGACGCGCATACAGGAACCCTGCTTGAACTCAAGAAGCAAAATTAATCGAGAAGCAAAAGCCCTGTGTCCGGAAAACACAGGGCTTTTCAATCGTCGCAAACGGCTTCAAAACGATAAATGGGTTGGCCTTTTGCAGAAAATTTATCCTCATATTCCGTCGTCACATTATCGGTAAACTGCGATCGATGCAAATCGAGGCTTATATTCTGCAGTGTAAAACCGTATTTCGAAAAACTCTCCAGCGAATATTCGAAAAAGCCCTGATTATCTGTCTTAAAGTAAACCGTTCCTTGATTTTTCAATACATATTCATATTGTGCCAGGAAAGTCTGATAAGTCAGCCTTCTCTTCTCATGCCGTTTTTTCGGCCACGGATCGCAAAAATTCAAATAAATAGAGTCCACTTCATCCTCCGCAAATAATTCCGTCAGTCTGCGCGCGTCCGCATTGATCAACCGTACATTTTCTACTTCGGCATCCAGACATTTCTGAAGAGCAGACACAATAATACTCTCATGCAGCTCGATGCCGATAAAGTTCTCGTCCGGGTACTTCTGGGCCATGCCCACGATAAACTGGCCCTTGCCCGTGCCGATTTCGACGTTAAGGGGCGCTTCGCGGCGGAAGATATCATACCACTCGCCGCTGTAATCTTTCGGCGAACGAATCACAATATCCGAATGCCGGTCCAGTTTCCCCTTTGCCCATGGCTTATGACGTACCCTCATGTAAAGCTCTCCTTATACTCAACGATTTTGTCAAATAACCCGGTCCGGCGTTCCTGAAAAAGCGCCGGCCTCCGCTCCTTTAGAAACACAGGCTGAAGAAACCGGCTAACAGGTTATATTCGCCGCATACTCATTCAGCCAGAGCAAATCTTTTTCAAAAAGAATAATTTTCTTCACCTCCGCATGTTCCTGATGCCAGAACATAAATCGAAGCGTCGTGGCAATCATGTGCCATACGAGCCGCAGATGGAGAGAGTCATCCAGGTCCCAGCCGTAAAGATTCAGCCAGTCTTCCCATTTGTCTTCTTCGACATACCAGTAAAGCAGCATCGACAGGTCCACGGCCGGATCCGCAATAACCGCCTGATCCCAGTCGACCAGGTAAAGAGACTTTCCGTCGTTATCCAGAAGCCAGTTGTTATGGTTGACATCGGAATGGCAGACCGCTTTCTGTGCATGCTCCGCCTGTCCGGCCGTCTTTTGTAAAAAAAGGATGGCCTCACGCACCGCTTTCGTCTGCCTGCCTTTCTCAGCCCGGTCAACAAGCTGCTTCAGCATCTGATCTGTCGAAACCGGTTTTTTCCCCAGCCTTTTCAGCATAAACAAAAGCGGATCGGACGTGTGTATTTTTTTTAAGAGCCCGGCCACCCGTTTTGATGACATTTCTCCTGGCTTCAGCACTCTGCCGTTCATCCACTGCTGGGCCGTCAGCACATCCCCGTTGCCCATCCGCCGGGCCCACAAAAGCTTCGGAACGATTCCCTCGGCTGAAAGCACGGCGAGGAACGGTGACGAATTGCGTTTGATAAACAGTTTATTGTTCCCGGACTCGGCCATATAAGCCTCCCCGGTCATTCCACCCGCAGACGAAATAACCCATTCCTCGCTGTCAAAAAATCTCATCAAGACAGGTCACCTTTGCCTTTCAAAATCCGATCAATAAAAATGGACCATCGCATAAAAATATACCACTTTCTCTATGATTGAACAATCTCCAGATGCTTCCTTTCCGAAAAAGCACACACGCCGCATTCTCTGCCTAAATTCCGGCGTCCTGAAACCGCATTTCCGCATCCGTCTCGCTGTGAGCCAGCAGCGTTTCGGCCGCTGTGATCTGTTCCTTTTTCAGCATCAGAGAATGCGCGGAAAGCTCTTCATACCAATCTCTCTTGCTGCGCAGATCAATACAACGAATATCCGGTTTTCTATGCACAAATTCGATATAACTTTCCGGAGCGAAGACGGCTCCCGCTGTCTTCATTTTGATCCCCAGATTGCTCATCAATGAGGACACGACGCTTTCCGTTCTGACCAGAGAGATCAGCGGATTAAGCCGTTCCCGTACCGACCCTGTCAGGATCTCCCGCCATTTACGGGCCGACACCTCCTGGAAAACGCTGCCTTCTTCCCCGATCAGGGGTTTAATGCACCAGATCGTATCATTGGTAATGAGCAGCGAATCAAGCTGGACAGCCGCTGATTTTGAAAGCAGCACCGGACAATACAGCACGAATGAAACATCGTTAACCGCCCGCAGAATTTTCTTCAGCCAGTTCTGGCCGTGCACTTCATTCGGGCACGGAGAATGTTTGTCCGCCGTTCTCGTTGCCCAGTCCAGCTGTTCTTCAAACAGCCATTCATAAAATAGCCTCTCCGGATCCGCAGGAAGCGTCGTATCTTTTGCACCTGAGAGGCTCCGATCCGTGTCCTGAAGTCCTCTTTCCTCCTTCCATTCGGCAAGTCTCCTGCTTTTAAGCCAGACAAAGCGGCCGGCATATCCGGGCAGATCGATCTGATAGCGTGAAACGCACTGCCTGATTTTTATCAGCTGAGCCATACTCCTCTCATCCACCCCTTCTTCCCCTCTTATTGTAGTACAAAACAGGCGGCGGAGGGTCCCGTTATCACCCTCCGAAAAGAAAATGTTTGAGCGGAAGATAGCGGGGAAGCCTGCCCGGCCGAACCGTGTACAGGATCATGCCGTCCGCCTTCCATGACAAGCCGCGCCACGGCGAATCTCCGGCCGTTATAGCGGCAGCCGTTCCGGACGACCACTTTTTAGCCACGGTAATATGAGGCTTAAACGGCCGGCGCTCCAGAGACAGGCCCTGGCGGGACAGCCTGTCCGCCGCACGCGCTCTGAGCCGGAAAAGCTCTGCAGACGGTTCCAGATCCGCATAGATCACACGCGGGTGCCGTTGATCCCCGAATCCGGTCATGTCGGAAAGCGTCAGGCACAACGGGGCCGTCTCCCGCGCAAGCAGCTCCATCGAATGACTGATCGGTCCCAGTTTTTCTGAAGCGAGAGCGCCAAAGAAAAACAGAGTAATATGGCAGTCGCGGGAATCCGTCCAATAACGATACGTACATGTCCGGCGCAGCCGATCCGCATCTGCTGCCAGCAGCCGGCCGATCGTGTCAGGGACGGGTATGGCAAGAAAATAGTGTTCAGGCATTGTCATCCATCCCTTCTCTTCTGATCATATCGCCTGGCAGTGCCCTTCTGCAACTTTTTACAGCTGCCAAACTTTTTTTACGTAAATTAAATCTTTTTACTCGGAAATATAAAAAAACAGGTCGACCTTCGTTCGCCGCATCCTGTATAATGAGGAAGGAAAATGAGGTGAATACTGTGAATACGCCGCAACGGAAACGGCGACAGTGTTACAAGGACCTGTTCGAAGCGGGAAGGCAGGAAGGCAGGGGGAGACGAAAGGTTTTCTTCTTCGCGAAAATTCTGCTCTTCCTTCGAACATCTCTTTAAAGAAGGAATTGTGAAAGAGAGATGCATATTATGATGAAAATTGTGAATTTAGTAAGCGATCTTGTCGGAAATACGCCGATGGTCCGGCTCAACAGGCTGCCCGACCCCAACGGCGCGTCAATCTACGCCAAACTGGAATACTTCAACCCGACCAAGAGTGTAAAAGACCGAGCCGCCCTGAATATGATTCTGAGCGCCGAGCGGGAAGGAAAATTAAAAAAGGGAGCCACCATTATCGAACCGACATCGGGCAATATGGGAATCGGACTAGCGATGAACGCGGTGGCCCGCGGTTATAAGGCCGTCATCGTCATGCCGGATACCATGACGCCGGAGCGGATCAACCTGCTGAAAGCATTCGGAGCCCAGATTGTCCTGACTCCCGGCAAAGACAAAATGCCCGGTGCGATCAAAAAAGCCGAAGAACTTGCTCAAACCGTACCGAACAGCTTTATGCCGATGCAGTTCGATAATCCGGCCAATCCGGAAGCTCACAGCAAGACAACCGCCCCTGAAATTATCCGCGACGTTGAAGCACTCGGAATGCCGCTGAAAGCATTCGTGGGAACAGCCGGAACGGGCGGAACCGTTACGGGGACAGGCAGAACATTAAAAGAGAAATTTCCGGACGTAACGGTCCATATCTGCGAACCGGCCGGATCGCCTGTCTATTCCGGAGGCAAACCCGGCCGTCATAAAATCGTCGGGACCAGCCCGGGCTTTATTCCGAAAACTCTCGATCTCTCTCTGATCGATGAAATTATCCAGGTAACGGATGAGGATGCTTATGAAATCACCCGCCGGCTGGCACGGGAGGAAGGCATTCTCTGCGGACCGTCGTCCGGCGCCTCCGTCTATGTCGCTCTTCAGGTCGCCAAACGGTTCAAACCGAGTGATCTCGTCGTCTGTATGATCAATGACACGGGTGAACGCTACCTTTCGGGGGATATCTTTTCCCGTTGAATAGCTGAATACTGAATAAGGGACAAGGCTGATCAGCAGCAGTTTCCGATGAAAGCCATCGGGAACTGCTGCTTTTTTCTGAAAACGCTGTCTGAACAGCTCTCAAAAATTAAATCTAATTCACGAAAAAGTCTAATAAAGCATTTGACATTTATTAAAAAAGAGTTATATTAAAAATGTCAAGAGGGGACCCTTTGAAAAGTGTTTTCCTTCACTCAGAACTGTTTTGCACCTATCCGGAAAACTCTTCCGTATTTTCAGAAGGTTGAGTATTTCCTGTCAGTAAGAGACGTATCTTTTTATTGATAAAAAAATAGGGAGTGGTTTCTTGAGTCCTTCAACTGATCGAATGCTAAATCGCGTTAGGTCTGTTTATTTATTTATTCGCAAGCAGGGAACCGTCACGACGAAAGAGCTGGTTGAAGAATTTGACATGACACAGAGAACTATGCAGAGAGACTTGAATATTTTAACCTATAATAATTTGGTCAGGAGTCCGAGAAGAGGCCACTGGACAGTGACAAATAAAAAAGTAAGAGTTTCCTGAACTGCTTCCGGCGGTTCTTTTTTTGTTGGCGCGCACGGCCGCGATAGGCACTTTTCCCCCGCTTCCCCTTTCCGCACCGTTATCGGGAATCACCTCTCTCCGTTTCTTTTTCAGCAAAAATTCTTCCGCCTTGTCCCCGGATTCACGAACGGCTTACAAAAGACGGGCAGCGCTCATTCATGTATAATAATTTCAGAAACAAATTGCAGCGCGCTGTCAAGGGAGAGTAGAGTTGATGAAAAAAAAGATCGGCCTTTTGGCAACAGCAAGAAAGAAAGCACACGGCCCCGCCCCGGTCACCGATTTCTATAAAAGTCCGCTATTCATTAAATCACTTCGTTACGCGAGGCAGACTTACGATCGTTTTTACTTTTACAATGCCAGGGACGGCCTGCTGCTCCCCGATAAAATCATGGAACCTTACGATATCTCGATCCGGACCTTCCCCCAATACCAGAAAGTCGCCTGGGGCAAACGGGTCATCGCCATGCTGAACGATCTTGAAAATCTGAAATCGGTCTCTCTTTACCTGCATGGGGGCAGGATTTACCGCAATTACCTTGAACCGGAGCTCAACCGGCTCGGCATTGATTTTATCGTCCCTCTTGAGGGGATGAGCATCGGAAAACAGCTTCGCTGGTACGATGAACACACGCTTCTGCCGGAAGATTAGAAAACCCGGCTTTATTCAAATCTCCGACGCAGACGAAGGTACCGTTGCGGGGACCGGAACGGCCTCATGCCGGACAAGCCGCGCGACACGGTGCTTCTGTTCGGCTGCCCATCCTTCTCAAAAATTTTTCTTCCTCCTATCTATAATAATATAAAGGAAACATGCCCCGATTTATTTTTCCGCGGACAGCCCCTTATCGGCTTTCTGTGTCATAGACTGTTTATTAAGTCAGGCAAAAAACCAATGACCAGGGAGGCTTTCACTCATGACTTACAACGATGGCAACGGATCCCTGTCCGCAGGCGCTCCTTTTTTCTATGATTCTGCTTCGTCCGGAGACGTTCCGAAGCCGCACGACAGGTTTTATTTCCCGTCCCGGCCGCTGTCTGCCGAACAGCAGGCCGGCGGCCCCGCGGAAACTCCTTTTCCTTACCCTTACACAAGTGAAACGGCCGCATCTTTTACGGAAAACAGCTTTGAGTGGTACGATCCGATGACAAGCGGAGGAAGCAGAATGCCCGACCAGCCGGTTCAGACAGGCGGAGGCAGCCGGCTTGAGCGCAGGCTGATTTCTCTCGAGAGAAGGCAGGATCGGCTTGAACGCGAGCTCGAGCGGATGGACAGACGAGTGCGCCTGCTGGAAAGAAGGATCGGGCTTCCGATTCCGCCCGGCGGAATACCCAGATAAAATACGTTCCGGTGCCCGAAAGAAATTGCCGATTCAATGCAAAGAGGATCCGGGAAGCACGGCCTACCGGATCCTCTTTGTTTTATTTAGAGGCAGGATCGGGCGGGATTTGCCTATGACTTTTCTCAGCAGTCCCGTCCATTTTGCCAGTGCAAGATAGATGAGAGAGCCGACAACAATGCTTACAAACAGCACAAATGCCGCAGAGCCCCTGCTCGCCGGTGACCCTCCGCCAAAAAGCTTGAAAATCAGAGAAATACTCAGCAGCATGATGACGGTGTAGGCCATGATATGCGCCAGCTGCCGGGCAATCATCGAAAAACGGTAGCCGGTTGCCCGTCTGATCGAAACGATGTTGATGGCAATCGACAAAGTATAACCGATATCGGTGGCAATGATCGGACCGATCATGCCGAACAGCAGCATACAAACCGGATTAAGAAGCAGCTTTACAATAACGCCGGCGACGAGGCTGATCAGCGTCGTACGCTGATGATTGATTCCCTGAAGGATGGAGGCTGTGACTTCGAAAAGAGAAAAAAACAGCGCGCTCGGCGCATACCAGCGCAGGATGCGGCCGCCGATCTCCAGGCCGGGGGACGTGATATCAATCAGCAATCCGTGAACGGTGTAGCCGAGAATCGAAAGGCCGGCAACGGCGGGAACCGTCAGAAACAAAACAAGCTGCAGCGCCTGTGTAATTTTCTGATTGACATCTTCCAGATCGTGCCGGGCATAGGAAACGATCATGGCCGGGACGACGCTGGCCGCCAGCGACGTCGCCAGCGTGTCCGGAATCATCACGAACTTTTGATCATTCATCGTCAGATCAGGAACGATGATTTTCAGCATACTTGCGCTGTAGCGGAGATAATGAAAGACCATTGCCTGATCAATCGCCTGATAAAGCTGCAGGGCAATGCCGACGGCAACGAAAGGAACAGCATAGGCTGTCAGTTCTTTATACATCGACAGGAGAGAGACACGGGTTCTCCGCTTTCTGATCACACCATTTTTCTGTGCATCAGGCCGCCTGACGACCCAATAACGCATCACAACATAAAGGCCGGCAACAGCGCCGACGAACGCGGCAAAAGTGGCCAGGGCGGCGGCCGTCACGGCCGAGCCGTGCAGGACATCCATCACAATGAATGCGCTGATCAGTATAAACGCTACCCGGACAATTTGCTCGGCAACCTGTGAGGCCGCCGTCGGCCCCATGGATTCAAAACCCTGAAAATAGCCGCGCAGCAGGCTCATCACCGGAACGATAATAATTGCGATACTGACGACACGCATAACCAGCACGACATTGCTGACATCCGCTTTGCCGACGCCGTACAAATCGGCGATCCACGGAGAGCCGAGAAAGAGAAAAAGGAATCCGAGAATGCCTGTCACCGACATCAGCAAAATGCCGGATCTGAACAGGCGCCTTCCTGTCTCATAATCGCCGAGCGCATTGTATTTCGAGACAAATTTCGCCACGGCAAGCGGCAGTCCCATCGTCGAGATGCTCAAAATAATTGCGTAAGGCGTGTAAGCAAACTGATAAAGAAAAGTACCTTCGTAACCGGTCATTGCCTGGTAGGGAATAAAGAAGAGAATACCCAGAAATTTAGAAATGAAGGCGGCGACGGCAAGAATCATCGTCCCCCTGATTATTTTTGAAGTGGCCATTACATTCGCTCCCGGAGCCGTATACTCGGGCCTGTCCGCCCGCGGTCCTTTTGTATTTTACCACATTAATTTTCTTTTCGATAAAAAAGATAAGTCATTTTTTAAAAGATTTTACCGCTATGCGGCTATTCTTAAAAGACAAAGACAGATAAAGGAAGCCGGGCTTTACCGCGGATTGTTTTCTTCCGCCGCCCGAACTGCAGCCAAAAAAAAACACCGCGCCACTGATGACGCAGCGAACAAACGGATTGTCACCTTTGTCTTATATCTTTTCGGATCCTTCCTTCCGGCTCTGTACATCATTACCGGACAACAATATTAACGAGCTTATTGGGAACGGCAACAACTTTCTTTACCGTTTTCCCTTCCAGGCGGCGGATGATCGCCGCTTCACGCATCGCTTTTTCTTCAAGCGCCTCTTTTGAAGTTCCTTTATCAACGGTCAGTCTGGCGCGGATTTTCCCGTTAATCTGCACAATGATCTCAATTTGTTTTTCGGCAAGTTTGCGGACATCGTATTTCGGCCACAGCGATTTTTCAACGGATTGATCATGGCCGAGCAGCGACCAGATTTCTTCGCCTATGTGCGGTGCAACCGGAGAAAGCATCTGGACAAAGCCCTCGGCCATCGTTTGCGGAATCTGCTCCTGTTTGTAAGCTTCATTAATAAAAGTCATGAGCTGGGCAATGGCCGTGTTGAAATGCATGGATTCATAGTCTTCGGTCACTTTCTTAACCGTTTGATGATAAATCTTCTCAAATCCGGCATCGGGAACGGCTGTTTCAGATACTGTTTCCGAAAGCCTGCCGTTTGTACCGACAAACAGCCGCCAGATCCGGTCAAGGAACCGGCGCGAGCCGTCGATTCCTTTTTCCGACCAGGCAACCGCCGCGTCGATCGGCCCCATGAACATTTCGTAGAGACGAAGCGTATCCGCGCCGTGGGAAGCCACAATCTCGTCCGGATTGACAACATTTCCCTTGGATTTACTCATCTTTTCATGATTGCTTCCGAGAATCATCCCTTGATTAACCAGCTTTTGGAAAGGTTCCTTCGTCGGCACGATACCGAGATCATACAGGGCCTTGTGCCAGAAGCGGGCATACAGAAGGTGCAGTACCGCATGCTCCGCGCCGCCGACATAAAGATCGACCGGCATCCATTTTTTCAGCTTCTCCGGATCGGCCAGCTGCTTTTTATTGCGCGGATCTACATACCGGAGGAAATACCAGCTGCTGCCGGCCCACTGCGGCATCGTATTGGTTTCCCGGCGCCCTCTCATACCGGTTTCCGGATCAATGACATTGACCCAGTCCGTCTCATTGGCGAGCGGCGATTCACCCGTTCCCGAAGGTTTGATATTTTTCGCTTTCGGCAGCCGGAGCGGCAGTTCCTCCTCAGGCACCGGCTTCATCGATCCGTCCTCCATATGGATAATCGGAAGCGGTTCGCCCCAATAGCGCTGGCGGCTGAACAGCCAGTCGCGCAGCCGGTAGGTCACTTTGCGTTTCCCGGCGCGGCGATTCTCCAGCCAGTCGATCATTTTCGCAATGGCTTCTTTTTTGCCCAGTCCATCCAGAAAATCCGAGTTCACGTGCGGGCCGTCGCCGGTAAAGGCGCCCTTCGACAGATCGCCGCCGGCAACCACTTCAATAATCGGAAGGCTGAATTTCCGTGCAAATTCATAGTCGCGTTCGTCATGCCCCGGAACGGCCATGATGGCACCGGATCCATAAGTGATCAGCACATAATCGGCGATCCATATAGGGACCTTCCGGCCGTTTACCGGGTTGACGGCATAGGCGCCGGTAAAAGCGCCGGTTTTCGTCTTCGCCAGATCCGTCCGTTCCAGATCGCTTTTGGCAGCCACTTCATCGCGGTAGGCATTAACAGCGCTCCGCTGCTCTGCCGTCACAATTTCATCAACCAGTCCATGCTCCGGCGCAAGCACCATGTATGTCGCACCGAACAGCGTGTCCGGCCGCGTTGTAAAGACCGTCACCGATTTCCCGGGGTGGCCGTCAACCGGAAAAACGACTTCGGCGCCTTCGGAGCGTCCGATCCAGTTGCGCTGCATTTCCTTAATACTCTCCGGCCAGTCCAGATCATTGAGATCATTCAGCAGCCGGTCGGCATAGGCCGTAATCCTCAGCATCCACTGTTTCATCGGTTTGCGGACAACCGGAAAACCGCCGCGCTCGCTCTTGCCGTCAATCACCTCTTCATTCGCCAGCACGGTTCCGAGCGCCGGGCACCAGTTGACCGGTACTTCTGCCATATAGGCCAGGCCCTTCTTATAAAGCTGGAGAAAAATCCACTGCGTCCATCTGTAATAATCCGGATCCGTTGTATTGATTTCCCGGTCCCAGTCGTACGAGAAACCGAGCGATTTGATCTGGCGCTTGAAGGTCTGTATATTTTGTGCGGTAAACTGTGCAGGATCATGTCCCGTATCCAGCGCATACTGTTCTGCCGGAAGTCCGAACGCATCCCATCCTATCGGATGAAGGACTTCAAATCCCTGCATCCGTTTCATCCGTGCAAGAATATCCGTTGCCGTATAGCCCTCCGGGTGCCCGACATGAAGGCCCTTCCCGGAAGGATAGGGGAACATGTCCAGAACATAATATTTTGGTTTATCCGAGTCATCATTTGTTTTGAAAGTATGATGATCCTCCCAATATTTTTGCCATTTCGCTTCGATTTTCCGATGATCGAAAGCAAGTGCCACGGCGAATTCCTCCCTTTTTGAACGCTTTTCTTTGTTTAAAATATAAAACCCCCCGTCCTTAACTTCATGTCAGGGACGAGAGGTTGATGACTATATGATTCCATTCCCGCGGTACCACCCAGATTAGTGCCCGCTCCGCCCGGCAGAACAGCACCCGCTTATTCCCTTAACGTGGGTATTCGGCGGACGGCGTCCAGCAAAGGATGCCGCCGCAGCTCAAAGGCGAGTTCACTTGTTCGTCGGACCGGCTCGCACCAGACGCCGGCTCTCTGTTTCCGTATCTACTATAAGTTACTGTTCCTTTTCATCGCCGCTTGGATAATCATGCTGTATAGTTCATTTATAGTCCATTCTATGTAATCCGTCATAACGTGTCAATACAGGGCAGGTTGAATTTGATCATTTTTCTTAAACAGAGATCATCCTTTCACCCCCCGGCGCGTTATGTTTACGCAGAATTATGCTAAAATTTTCGATAGATTGCCGAAAGGGGCCATCATGTATGCCCGAAACAAAGCGGCCGGATTTTTTCGGCCCGGATAAACGTTATTATTCCTGGAATACCTATCTCAGAAGCAAATTTGGAGAAAAAATCTTTAAAATTCCGCTGGACGGCGGATTCGACTGCCCGAATCGTGACGGAAAAGTAGCCTACGGCGGCTGCACGTTCTGCAGCCAGAAGGGTTCCGGAGATTTTGCCGGAGACCGCCGTGACGATCTGATCACACAATTCAATACGGTGAAAACGAGAATGCTGAAAAAGTGGACACATGCAGCCGGCTATATCGGTTTTTTTCAGGCCTTTACCAATACATATGCGCCGGTTGAAAGACTCAGGGAACGTTTTGAAGTCATTCTCAAGCAGAAAGGATGCGTCGGATTGTCGATCGCGACACGTCCGGACTGTCTTCCGGACGATGTCGTCGATTATCTGGCGGAACTGAACAGCCGCACCTTTCTATGGGTCGAACTCGGCCTGCAGACCGTCCACGACCGGACCGGGCGCCTGATCAATCGGGCACACGACTATCAGTGTTTTGCCGAAGGCGTCGAAAAACTGCGCAGGAAGAGCATTCCGGTCTGCGTCCATATTATTGACGGGCTGCCGGGCGAAACGACGCAGATGATGATGGAAACGGCCCGAACGGTTGCAGGGCTCGATATCCAGGGCATTAAAATCCATCTTCTTCATCTACTTAAAAAAACAGCGATGGTCAAGCAGTATGAAAAAGGTCTGCTGAAGTTTCTCGATTTCAATACTTATGTGAACCTGGTCTGCGACCAGCTGGAAATCCTGCCGCCGCACATGATCATTCACAGACTCACCGGGGACGGTCCCGCCGATCTGATGATCGGTCCGATGTGGAGCCTGAACAAATGGGAAGTGCTTGACGCCATCGACGACGAGCTGGCGAGACGTGACAGCTGGCAGGGGAAATATTATCGGCCTCAGGCTGCCCGATCGCCCGAAAACTGAATGCTGCATGAAAAATTGAAGAAAGCGGGCACTCGAAAGGGCGCCCGCCTTCTGGTCTGCTGCGTTCAGACGCTTTGCCGCAGCCTGCGGTAAATCCATCCGTTGACAAAGAAAAACAAACCGCAGCCCCCGGAACGCCGAATTAATTTTCTGGCCAGAACCCGTACATTGCGCTGCCTGGCCACTTTTCTGTCTGCGAGATAGATGCCGAGCAGCCCGCGATTGATCATTTTGTGAAAGTTCCGGTCCGGCATGCCGTCAATTGCCGCATCCGCTTCCTCAATAAAATGATTAAAGCGGGCCATCATTTCTTCCTCACTGTTGTAATAAAAGCAGAAGTTGAGATCCCCTTCCTGTTTATCCTCTTCCTGATCAACAAAATAATCCATTAAAATATGCAGACCCTGAACCCATGGAAAATAACTGTTCTTGATCGTCTGAACGAGCTGCCCCATCTCACGGCCCCGGGCAGCCGCATAGGATACGATGCAGAAAATGCCGAGGGTGGAACCCGAGCAGGCAGCAAATTCATACCAGCTCATTTCAGGAAATCTGTTCTTATACTTCTGAAACCAGGCGATCAGCCGCGGAACGCGCTGATCCTTTTCGACATGTTTGTGCACCTGAAGATCGCAATAAAAACCGGCCAGCTCATGCAGTGCCGGCTGAATGTCGCCGAGCGCAGTCAATCGGGACAGAACGCCCTGACAGGTCGATACAAGATCCTGAAGATAACCGCCGTCGGACGAGACGTCCCGATATTGATAATAATCGGACGGGCCGGTGCCCGGAGTCAGCGCGTGCAACATGGCGCTGTGAAGCCTGCGGAAGTCCACGGGATCAAGCGATACGCTTCTGTCGCACAGATTGTCCAGATAATCGCTGATCGTCTGGTAGGCAACGATAAAAGAAATCACTTCGCTTCTTTTTTCTCCGGCGAGCAAACTGTAAATAGCGCCGCCTTCACAGTGGAACGCTTTCGTCTGCAGGCTTGCAAGCGCCTGTCTGCGCAGTTCCGGGTCCGGAATGGCGCGCGCTTTCTTTTTCCAGTTTTCAAGCTCGCCGTGTACTTGCGGAAGCACTTTCCGATAAATTTGCGCCATCAGCCGCAGCGGTCCGGATGGTACGGCCATGAAGAATACCTCCTTTGCCCGTCTTAATTTGTCTTTCTCTGAACCGTCTACACTATGAAATAGTTTTCGTCTCCGCGCCGTCGAATCCGTCTAAAAAATTATTTTAGCGATACGGCCCGGCTCAATCCCCTTTTTATTATAATACACTATTATCGAAAAAATTTTCGTTTCTTGTCGTACGCCCGGCTTCAATTTTCCCGAATCATTTAAAAAGCCGTTTTCCGCTCTCAAGCCCAACGGAAAACGGCTTTAATCATGGTTTTTATTTTTCGGATGCCGAGGAACCCGCCAGAACCTGCTGCTTCAGCAATTCGGCCTTATCCGTTCTTTCCCACGGAAGATCAATATCGGTCCGTCCGAAATGGCCATACGCTGCTGTCTGAAGATAAATCGGCCGGCGCAGATCAAGCATTCTGATAATACCCGCCGGACGCAGATCGAAATTGTCGCGGATCAGTTCTACCAGCCGTTCTTCCGCCGCCTTCCCTGTCCCGAATGTATCGACGGAAATCGAAACAGGCTGAGCCACACCGATCGCATAGGCAAACTGAACCTCGCATTTATCGGCAAGGCCTGCCGCAACAATATTCTTGGCCACGTAACGCGCGGCATAGGATGCCGAACGGTCGACTTTCGTTGCGTCTTTGCCCGAAAACGCGCCGCCGCCGTGATGGGCATATCCGCCATAAGTATCGACAATGATTTTGCGCCCCGTCAGGCCCGCATCGCCCTGCGGCCCTCCGATGACAAAACGTCCTGTCGGATTAATGAAGAATTTGGTTTTACTGTCGATCAGGTCCTGCGGCAGTGTCGGATAGATCACATGATCAAGCAGATCCCTTTTGATTCTGGCTTCAGCCACATCCGGATCGTGCTGTGCCGAAACGACAATCGTGTCAATACGCGCCGGACGGCCCTCTTCATCATACTCTACCGTTACCTGCGTCTTACCGTCCGGCCTCAGGTATGTCAGTTCGCGGCTTTTTCTGACGTCGGCCAGGCGTTTGGCCAGTTTATGCGCGAGTGAAATCGGCATCGGCATCAGCTCGGGTGTTTCGTTAACCGCAAAGCCGAACATCAGTCCCTGGTCGCCGGCTCCGATCGCCTCTATCTGGTCATCCGTCATTTTCCCCTCACGCGCTTCAAGCGCCTGGTTCACGCCCTGGGCAATATCCGCCGACTGCTCCTCGATCGATGTCAGAATCGCACAGTTCGAAGCATCGAATCCGTATTTGCCGTCGTCATAGCCGATGTCCCTGATCGTCCGGCGCACCACTTTCGGTATATCGACATAAGTCGATGTCGATATTTCTCCCGTGACAAGAACGAGGCCGGTGTTTACGGCCGTTTCGCAGGCCACGCGCGCGTTGGGATCCCCTTTCAGAATCTCATCAAGAATCGCATCTGATATTTGGTCGCAGATTTTATCAGGATGGCCTTCCGTCACCGATTCCGACGTGAACAGTCTTCTTGAATACTTTTTCTTCATTTTCCTTCCCTGCCTTTCAAACATTATATACAAAATAGTTATAACGGTACCCGATCCGTGACTTTTCTTTTAATAAGGCATGAAAAAGGCCCGTTCCCTTGTGTAAAGGATTAGGCCGTTTCTTATCACGCATCTCTTATTAATCAGAAGAAAATTTCTCCTGCAGGTTAGCACCGTACCGCAAGCGGCCGGTTGCCGGGCTTCACCGGGCCTGTCCCTCCACCTACTCGGAATAAGAGCAGCCATATTATAATTCCCATAATAACGCAGGGAATTACCACTGTCAATGAAATTCCGCCGCCTCTTAAAGGGCGGTTTTGAGCCATACCATTATGCCGGTGCGTGCAGGAGATTCCGGCAATTTTTCCGAAATAATTATGGTTCACTTTTTAAGTGTGCTATACTTTAGGTGTCGAAAGTATGATGGCTATAAAATGAGGAAGGGATGTTAATATGAATGTGACGGTTTCCAATACGCTCATCTCTGAACTGTTCAAAGCGAAAAATACCTTTGTGAATCTGTCTTCTGCAGAACTTGTTGAGAAAGCGCTCGCTAAAAATGAAGGCGCTTTAACGGACAAGGGGGCACTGGCCGTGACGACCGGAAAATATACAGGACGGTCCCCCAAAGACAAATTCTTTGTAAAAGATGAAACAACAGAAAATCGGATTGACTGGAATCGAAACCAGGCGATCGGTGAATCTGTTTTCGTTAAGCTTTATCAGAAAGTCGTTCGCTACTTGAACGATCAGCAGGATCGTTTTGTTTTTCAGGGTTTTGCCGGAGCCGATCCGAATCATCGTCTCTCCATTCAGGTGGTCAATGAATACGCCTGGCAGAATCTGTTCTGCCGTCAGCTGTTCATTTGCCCGACTCCGGATGAACTGAAGAGCCACAGTGCCGATTTCACCGTTCTTTCCGCCCCCGGATTCAAAGCAGATCCGGCGATTGACGGTACCCGTTCGGAAGCATTTATCATTATTTCCTTCACGCATCGCATCGTTTTGATCGGCGGCACCGAATACGGTGGCGAGATCAAGAAGTCGATCTTTACAGTGATGAACTATCTGCTTCCGCAGAAACAAGTTATGTCGATGCACTGCTCGGCAAACCAGGGAAAGAACGGAAAAGTCGCTTTATTCTTCGGCCTTTCCGGCACAGGAAAAACGACTTTATCAAATGTTCCCGACCGTGATTTAATCGGCGATGATGAACACGGCTGGTCGGATCAGGGTGTGTTCAACATCGAGGGTGGCTGCTACGCAAAAACAATCCGGCTTTCAAAAGAAAAAGAGCCGCAGATTTACAACAGCATTCAATTTGCCACTGTTCTCGAAAACGTTGTCATCCATCATGATGACCGCAAACCGGATTATGACAACGGTTCTCTGACAGAGAACACGCGTGCTGCCTACTCACTTGAAAATGTCCCGAACGCATTGATTCCGAGCGTCGGCGGACACCCGAATGCCATCATCTTCCTGACGGCGGATGCATTCGGCGTGCTGCCGCCGATCAGCCTGCTGACGCCGGAACAGGCTATGTACCAATTCCTGTCGGGATACACAAGTAAGCTGGCCGGAACCGAAAGAGGCGTGACCGATCCGGAGGCTACCTTTTCAACCTGCTTCGGAGCACCGTTTATGCCGCTTCCGGCATCGACCTACGCCGAACTGCTGGGTGCAAGAATCAAAAAGCATCACGCGGCTGCCTATTTGGTCAACACAGGCTGGACGGGCGGACCGTACGGCGTCGGAAAAAGAATGCAGCTCTCCTATACTCGATTGATGATCCAGGCTGCGCTTGAAGGCAAATTTTCCGATACGGAAACGGTCACGGATCCGATTTTCGGCCTGCACATTCCGAAAAAATGCCCCGGCGTTCCCGACAAAGTCCTGCTGCCGTGGGAGACGTGGTCCGACCGGGATGCATACGATAAAAGCGCCCGGCAGCTTGCCAAAAAATTCAAAAACAACTTCGGCAGTTTTCCTGAAGCATCCGAAGCGATCCGCTCTGCAGGGCCGCTGGCTGAATAATAAATGTGAACAATCAAAAAGGCATTGCCCTTTATTTTCGAGGGCGATGCCTTTTTTTAATCATCAAATGCATCCCGATGCACATGAAGAACCCGGCGGCCGCCGAATTTCCCGGCAGCGATCGCCTTCATTGATTCGGAAAGCACGCGGTCTTTCATCAAAAAACTGTATCTTCCGTCCGTCGCAATCGAATCGGGCAGCCTGCTGATAAATCGCGGACCTCCGGTTTCCAGATAGCTTTTTTTCAGTTCGATCCGATCGATCTCGCCATAATAAATATTCTTAACGATGGAATCGGTTTTTCCGTCGACACGATACTGGCCGACTGGAAACAGGCGGCCGATATGCGCCCCCGTCTCTTCATCGACTTCCCTGCGCGCAGCATCGTCGGCATTTTCACCCTTCTCCACTTTACCGCCCGGGAATTCGAGGCCCCGGCGCAAATGCAGCGTGAGCAGCCATTGTTCATGAAAACGGCAGATGACCCAGACGTGCTTCGGCCGATCGGAAAACGGAAAATCGGCAACAGCAAGACTGACCCTGTTTCCGTAAAAATCCTCAAATGTTTTAATCGCAGCCAAAAAAAATCGTCTCCCCGGTTTTTCAGCGTCTTTCCGCTCCGCCGGCTCTTTTTATTTCGGCAATTTTCGCCCGCTTTTTGCTCATGGATAAGGCGCCCGTTGCTCATTATTGTACCACGTTTTTTCGCATACTTCTCCGCTTTTGTCCGTTTTCGCGCGCTGCACTTATCCGATATTCCTTTTCTGCCATTTCTGATAGCGTTTCCATTCATTTTCAAGCTCAGACAGCGTCCATCTGTTCAAGCTGCCCGGATCGCTGGTCACTCTGTTTTCCTTCAGCATTTCAATCAGATATTTTTTCCGATTTTCCACTGCGGTTCTTAATAAATTAACATTATTCATCCTCTGATCGGGCCGCCGGATAAGTAACCGTTTTCAAAAAGATCCGACGCGCACCCTTCACTCCTTCCATATTATCAGAACGCCGTCTCGGCCTTTCCCGATATCATTTCCGTCCATGCCTATCTAAAACCCGGCTGATTGCCAAAACGCAATTCCAAAAAATTTCAGCGTCTCCGTATCTTTGAAAGCATCTGTTCTCTTTAAACGGAACACCGCCGGACGCAGACCTTGCCACATGGATTCGGATACTTTTTATCTGAAATCAAGAATGTACTTATTTTCACAAATTTAAATACTAATATATATATTATATATCAAATATACGGAAAAGTATGCAATTTCAGCGAAAAAAAAGCGCTTCTTATAAAAAATCAGAAATGAGGTTTCGGATTGCCGAAAAACGGCTATATGATTACTAACCCTAACCCCAATACACTTTATGTATCATCCCGCTCCTGTGAGCGGGATTTTTTCATAGGGCAGATGTTTCCGCTCCGATCCGTACGATACGGAACGGAGACCGGCTGCCTGCGAAAAGCAACACGCGCCTCTCACGACGCATCAAGCATTGACCATGCGGCTCCGCCTGACTTTCTCCTGAAAATCCGTTTGTTCCTGCCGCGTCATTTTCTTGAAGTCCTTAATAAACGCTTCGTATTTGGGCATGACGTCCTTCATCCGTCCGTAATCGTCAACGCGTCCGTACTGAATCCACAGCGCCTTTTCACAAAACTGCTTCATCTGACCGATCGAGTGGCTGATAAAGAAGATCGTCTTCCCGCTTTCTTTGAACTCATTCATTTTATCCAGACATTTTTCGGCAAAGGTCTGATCCCCCACGGAAAGCGCCTCATCAATAATCAGAATATCGGGATCAATATGGATCGAGATGGCAAAACCGAGTCTCGACCGCATCCCGCTTGAGTATGTTTTGACCGGCTGATCGATAAAATCGCCGATATCGGCAAATTCAATAATGTCAGGTGTCAGCTCTTTGATTTCATTTTTATTGAAGCCGAGCATTAGACATTTCAGCTCAATATTTTCTTTTCCGGTCAATTCACCCTTCAGACCGGAAGCAATCGCAATCAGTGCCGTTTCGCCCTTGACGGTGACCGTGCCCGATGTCGGCGGAACAACGCCGGCAATAATGTTCGACAGCGTTGATTTACCGGAGCCGTTGACACCGATAATGCCGATGACATCGCCTTTTTCCGCCTCAAAACTGATATCCCGAAGCGCGTAAAACGACTTGCCGTAGCTCTTCGGAGAAATAAGATCAAGGATTTTCTCAGAATTTTTAGTGTACATCTTATATTTTTTCGTGACGTGACTCACGATAACCGATTTTCCCATAATGAACCTGTCCACCTTACAGATAGTCTACGAAGTGATCCCTGAATTTCATATGGATCACCGAACCGAAAATGAACATCAGAGCAATGACGGCCCAGAAATAAATCGTATACTTAATGTGTTCGATGCCGTACCACGAGATGCCGAGAAGGGAGGCCCGATACCCCTCAACAAGATAGTACATCGGATTGAGCAGCATCACGTTCTGCAGAAAAACAGGCAGCCGCGACGGTGCCCAGAGAAACGGCGTCAGATAGATCATCATGCGCATCAGCGAGATCAGCACCTGCTGCAAATCACGGACAATGGTCGTCAGTGTCGAGGTAATCAACGACGCGGACAGCAGAAAAGCGAGCGCCGCAAACATGAAATAGGGCAATTGTATAATATAGAAACTTATTTTGAAATCTGTAAACTGCAAAATAACGATGATGATGGCCATTAGCATTAAATGCTGGTAAAACTTTTCAAAAATGACATAGCTCGGAATCGTACTCATCGGAAAATTCATCTTGGCAATGAACCAGATACGCGAATAAATGGATCTTCCGCCTTCCATGATGGCTGGATTGAGGAAAAACCAAAGACATATTCCGGAAATCAGCCAGACAACATAGGGAACTTCTATGCCGTGTCCCATATATATTTTCGTATTCCGGCTCAAAATATAGCCGAAAACAAGCCAATAAATAAGAATCTGAATCGTCGGGTTGAGAATCACCCATAACATGCCTAAATAATTATTATTGTTCTCGCTTTTCAGTTCATAGAGCGACAGCCGTCTGATCAGATAAAAGTTGCCGACCTGCTCTTTAATCACTTTCCATGCAGATTTCATAATCCAATCCTTCCACATCACTGAGTCGTGCATGTCTTCCTGCGGCCGGTTTCGCAAAACCTCCAATCAATACTTTAGCACAGCTTTAGTAAAAAAGGAAATCCTCCCAAGCGTGCCCAGCCGGCGTGTCCGTCATTGAAAAACCGCCGCTTTCGCCGTTTGCTCCGCCCGTGAATACAGCCACCAGTTATTCGCACCCCTGTTTCCGTTTGCGACCGGTTTCTTCTCCTGTTCCAGAGGAATGATTGCCGCCGGCTTTTTCCCGTTTTCGCATTCCTCTTCCCGTCATGTTCCTTTCATGCCGGGCATCAGGGGGGAGAAAGATCAGGCGGCACTTGGAATAGGTCGGGCGTTTCCGTTTATTTATTCGGCTAAATAGGATATAATAATAAGATTAACAGGAAAGGGGATTTTGACACATGGGATTTAATCGAGGCCCTCAAGAACCGGTTCCTGAAGCAGAAACGGCTGTCTGGACGTGCACCAATGAATCATGCTCGGGATGGATGAGAGATGCCTTCTCGTTTGACAGTCATCCGAAATGTCCGCTCTGTCACTCCGAAATGAAGAAAGAAACGAGAATGCTTCCGGTCATTGACTGATTTTTCAATGAAGGCCGGTCAACGAGCTTGACAGGCGTTATTCAAGCAGTCTAAATACGGCAGGATGTTTCCGCTAAAGATATTCGGGGATGTCCTGCATTTCTTTTACCGGATAAAATAGTGATCCCGGCACTGATCCCCCGCACAATTCAGTATCCTATTTCTGTATCATTCTGAATAAAGCGCCGTCCGATACGATCTCCCTTCTTTACAGATACAGCTCCCGTATTCTGAAAAAGATACTTTCCTCAACCGGCCGTCGATACTTTATTCCGCCTGACTGTAATACTTTCTAAAAGTACAGGAAAATGGGAATCCGACTACCCATTTTTTGGATAAGTTACGATACAATAGATAGGCAGGGACAGAAGGTGATTCTTTGAAGCTGAATAAAATGAAAAGAAAATATGCCGACAGGCGGGGATGGCGCCGGATCATCGGAAGCCGCATGACCCGAAAATCGTTCATGTGGCCTTCGTTCCATGGAGAGGCCGTACTGCTTATTTTTGACGATATCAAAGCTCCTCTTTCGGTCATCTATGGAGGAATCCGGACAAAAACAGTGGACCGCTCCTTTTCCTGGCTGCAGCTTTTTCCCGCCTCTCCGGCACATTTTGTTCTGACAGCAATGTTTAACGCGGAAAAACAGCTGGTCCAGTGTTACTTTGATGTCACATATCAGGAAGGGTGTGATCCGGACGGTGTTCTCTGGTTCGATGATCTTTACCTGGATATCATCCTTTTCCCGAGCCATGACCTCTATCTGGTTGACGAGGATGAGCTGAACGAAGCGCTTAACGCCGGAATCATCACCCCGGAAATGTATGATTTGGCATGGCGGACAGCGCGGTGTCTCGGGACCTTTATTAAAAACAATCCCGATCATTTTCTCAATCTGGTCCGTGATCTGCGCAGCATATTTACAGATTGAACGACAGGGGGCTTTTCTGTGATCGTAAAAATAACGGATATGAAAGAAACGGATTTCCTTCCTTATATGCACCGGATGGTACAGCAATATGCAGTTGAAAAACAGCGGAGCGGAGCGTGGACGGCGGAAGACGCGCCGCATAACGCGATCGACGAGTTCAACCGCCTGCTGCCGCGCGGTTTCTTCACACCCAATAACCATTTTTTTACTTTTCTGGACGGCTTCGGAAGAAAAATCGGGAGGCTGTGGCTTTATTATCATCTGAATGAGTCAAACAGGAACGCCTTCATTTATGACTTCGAGATCTTCGATACCTTTCAGAATCAGGGGCTCGGCCAGGCAGCGCTGAATGCGCTTTGTGATTATTGCCGAAAGGCCGGCCTGGAGAAACTGAGTCTGCATGTCTTTGCCCATAATCAACGTGCGATGCATGTCTACCAAAAGCTGGGCTTTGCGGCAACGGACGTTAACATGCTCAAGTATCTGTAACCCGTCCGGACGGACGCATAATACGGACCCCGGCAGCGCAGCTTATGACCGGGGGGAGGTGTGCTATGCGTGGCTAAAACAAGGGACAAGGAATACAGGACAAATAAGGGAAAAACAGCAACCAGCGTCAATCCTGCAGGACGACCGCCGGATACGTCCGCGGCTCCGGTCTCGAAACTTGAAGATCGTGCACGCAAGGGAAAATAGCAAATGAACGGGTCATAAAAACCGCGATGAACTGATTTCCATCGCGGTTTTTTTATCGGCCCTCTTTCAAATGAGCGCCGGAACGGAATCCCCGTCTTCACTCTGAATATACAAATAGGGATGTTTACTCACACGAATCAGCAGTCTTTCGTTAAAGATAAGCGATCATTCAAAAAAAGATTGCTGCCCCGGGCAGCCAATGATTGACATGCAGATGTGCTGAAAATA
This sequence comes from Sporolactobacillus sp. CQH2019, assembly GCF_028765345.1. Taxonomy (GTDB): domain Bacteria; phylum Bacillota; class Bacilli; order Bacillales; family Sporolactobacillaceae; genus Sporolactobacillus. The sequence continues at coordinate 172,090 of NZ_JARAJZ010000008.1, read as the reverse complement.
AAAGCCCCTTACTGCACCAAACTTAGGAAGCCGAACCCGATGAACGGTTGCCCCGGATCAGAGTCGGGCGATCAAACTGAATTTGAACAGTCGCGCCGAATCAGGCCTAGGTCGCTCCGAATCGGGCTAGACTCGCTCCGAATTGCCAGAAAGTCGCGCCGAATTTCCGAAAACTCGCTCCCAATCGCCGGAAACTTGCTCTGAAGCTGGACGATCGAGCCGCAGCGCCGGGAAGCTTGGTTTATCAATCGTCTGGAACAGTTTATCAGTCGTGGCGCTTGGTTTATCGGCCGTCGGAGGCAGCTTCTCAGTAAGGGACTGTCCGGCAATCAACTCTGCTTGCAAATAGGAGTACGCCTAATCAAGTGCTTCAAGCAGCAGATCGGCAATGTGCACGGCCCGGACCGAACCTGTTTTATTTGCACGTTCAATCCCCAGCTTCATTTCAAGCAGGCAGCCCGGATTTGCCGTGACAATCGTCCGTGCGTGTGTTTTTTCAACCTTTTCCATTTTATGGTCGAGAATCTGCATCGCCATGTCCGGTTCCACAATATTGTAGATACCGGCTGAACCGCAGCATGTATTCGCGCCTTCCATTTCTTCATAGTGCACACCTTCGATCGCCTTCAGAAGCGCGCGCGGTTCTTCGAACGTCTGCATTACGTTGCGCAGGTGGCAGGAATCCTGATACGTGACCGTCTGCTCAGGCAGATGAAGCCTGTTCTTTTTCAGAAAATCCAGATCCATGAGAACCGCAGAAATATCTTTGAGCTTGGAAACAAAACGCTTCGCCCGATCGGCCCACTCAGGCTCGTCCTTTAAAAGGTGATCGTATTCAATCAAAAAGGCGCCGCAGCCGCCGGCATTGGTAACAATGTAATCTGCCTCTTCTTTCTCAAATGCCTCAATATTCTGCTTGGCCATCTGTTTGGCCCTCTCCAGCTCCCCGCCGTGCCCGTGAAGCGCACCGCAGCACAACTGATTTTCGGGAATCACCACGTCGCAGCCCGCTTTCTGAAGCAGCCGGATCGTTGCATTATTTGTAGAAAAGAACATGGTGTCCATCAGACAGCCGGCAAACAGCGCCGCCGTCGCTTTTTTTTCTCCTTCATGTTCAAAGAAACGCGGGCGCCGTTTTATTTCCCTGCGCTTCGGCACTTCCGGCAGCACTTTCTCCATCGTCGCCATGCTGGAAGGAAAGAGTTCCATAAATCCGATCTTGCGGGCCGCTTTGGACAGGCCGCTCCGCTGGTAAAATCCGAGCAGACTGGTCGCCTTCTCCATTCTGTTCTGATGCGGGAACAGTTCTTCAAAAATTCCTTTTCTCAGCATTTTCACCGGTAGCGACTGTTTCTTGTTCGCCTGGATGATACTGCGGGCATCCTCCAGCAGGCGGCCGTATTTTACTCCGGACGGGCAAACCGGTTCACAGGCCCTGCATCCGAGACAAAGATCGAGTGAATGCGCCATGTCGTCGTCCGGTTCAATAATCCCGTCGGCAACGCCCTTCATCAGTGCGATCCGGCCGCGCGGCGAATATTTTTCCTGCCGGCCGGTTTCGATGTAGGTCGGACATGACGGCAGACAAAAACCACAGCGCATACAGTTGAGCAATTCATCATAATCCATCTTTTCTTTGAATTCTTTCTGGATTTTCTTTTTCACCGATGCCGTCATCATTTTGCCGCCGCCATCCTTTCTTTCGATTCTTCCGCAAACACTTTGCCGGGGTTCATAATGTTTTTCGGATCAATCGCCTGCTTGATTCCGCGCATCACTTCAAGCCCCGCTTCCCCGATCTTCCACTTCAGATAGGGCGCTTTCGTCATGCCGATCCCGTGTTCTCCGGTAAGCGTGCCGCCCAGCTCAATCGCCTTCTCGAATATTTCGGCGAAAGCCGACTCGACACGCTGCATCTCCTCTTTGTTCCGTGAATCGGTCAGACAGGTCGGATGGAGATTGCCGTCGCCCGCGTGCCCGAATGTCGAGATCCGTACTTTGTATTTTTCAGCAATTTCCGCAATTGCCCGGACCATCGTTGCGATTTCCGAACGAGGCACCGTGGCGTCTTCCAGAATCGTTGTCGGTTTCAGCCTGGCGAGCGCGCTCAATGCCGACCTTCTCGCCGTCGCCAGTTTTTCCGCCTGTTCTGCGGAAGCGGCAAGCTGAACATCCACGGCCTGCTCGCTGCGGCAGATCTCCGCAATTTTCTTAATGTCCCGGTCGACGATCTCCTGCGGGCCGTCCTGGACGATCAGCAAAATGGCTTTAACATCGGTCGGCAGTCCGATGTGGGCAAAATCTTCGACTGCCCGTAAAGTATCCTGATCGAGAAACTCCAGTGTGACCGGTATCATCTTGTTGGCAATAATCTTGGAAACCGAGCGGCCGGCCGCCTCGATATCCTGGTACAGCGCAAGAATAGTCTTCTGCGATTCCGGTTTGGGGATGAGTTTCAGCGTGGCTTCCGTGATTACGCCCAGCGTCCCCTCCGATCCGATAAAAAGGCGCGTCAGATCATACCCCGCAACGTCTTTGGTCAGCTTTCCCCCCGTGCGGATCAGCTCCCCGTTCGGCAGGGCAACCTGAAGCGCCATGACGTAATCGCGCGTCACGCCGTATTTCAATCCGCGCAGGCCGCCCGAATTTTCACTGATGTTTCCGCCGATTGTCGATACTTTCATGGAACTCGGATCCGGCGGATAGAACAGCCCTTCTTTCTCGACCCTATCGCAGATGGTTTTTGTGATCACGCCCGGCTCTACCGTCACCGCCAGATTTTCTTTATCCAATTCCAATATTTTGTTCATACGTTTAGACAGCAGAACAACCCCGCCTTTGACGGGGCAAGTATCCGCGCATAGATTGGATCCTGATCCTCTTGAATAGACAGGTGTTTCCGTCTCGCTGCACATTTTTAGAACCGCAGCGGTTTCTTCGGCGTTACCGGGTGCGACCACCAGGTCCGGAAGCGACTGATAATTCGGCGTCGCGTCATAGGAATAGACCAGCCTGCCGGTTGTTGTATCGTCGACATTTTCCGTTCCGACAATATCGGCGAGCCCTTCTTTAAGTTTGTTCAGCTTCTTCTGGAATTTTCTTGAAGACATGCTCTCTCCTCCGTTTCTTTACCGTAAAGCTTGTATCCGTCAAATCTTGTTTAATCTATGAATTTTTCATGGCGATATTGTGATTGTTTAGTATTATTATAATTTAATAATCCTGTTTTTTCTATGTGTAAATCGCTAAAAGTAACGCTTTCATTCATGGCATTATTGTCTGATCATCCAAAAAAGTCAGAGCAAGAAAAAGGACGACACGGCTGCGCATATCTTTTGTATCAAGCCCCGTTTCCAGCTGCAGCTTTTTCAAACGATAATGCAGGGTATTGATGTGAATATGCATGACAGCGCTGGTTTCTTTGAATGAAAATCTGTGAGCGAACAGATTTCTCAATGTATCGAGCAGTTCCCGGTCCGACAGTATTTGACCGATCACCCGTTCGGTAAACAGCTGCTTTGTTTCTTTATCCAGGCCGTCGCTGATCATTTCCAGCGTCAGATCTTTGTCATAGATGATCGGCTGCAGTTTACCGGTGACGTTCAGGGCGCGTTTCGCCTGATGGAAGGAATACTTCAGCTTTTTCGCGGGGAGAGCCGAACCGACGCCGATCGTCGGCTGTTTTCCTATCCGCTTTTTAATACGGGACGCCCATTCTTCGATCTGACCCGGCAGATCGCGCCGGCGGTCGGATACGTCGATCAGCAGCAGCAAATGATCGTTCCCCCAGCGAACAAAGATATCGTCCTTATTCGGGCTAAGAAGTTCCCGCAGTACGGCACCGGGCCGGCCGTCTTTCTTTCCGGCCGGCCGGAGGATGCGCACGAATACAACCTGGCGGTCACAGCGGAGATTGATATTCAGTATCTTTGACAGGCTGATAAATGAATCATCCCATTCACGATTGTTCAGCCAGTCAAATACAAATTGTTCAAGCATCCGCTCATGAAAATCCTGTTGTTCCTGATAGTAGCTTTCCTGAATGAGCAGTTCTGTCATTTTCTGCAGAAGATGCCCGTAATGAGCGGCCTTTTCCGGTTCTCCGGTGATGCCGATCACACCGACAACGGCATCCCGGAAAAAAATCGGCAGATTGATGCCGGCCCGGACGCCCTGCCACTGTCCGGCCGTCGCTTGTGTAATAGTCAGCGTTTCCCTTCTGACAATCGCCCGGCGTGCCCCTTCATGAAGCTGCCCCAGCCGTTCCCCGTCGGTGCTTGCAATAATAATGCCGTTCCGATCCGCAATAATGATGCTTTCCTCGGTAAGCAGCCGGACTTCCCCGACGATTTTTTGTGCAAGCTGAGCATCCAGCATCGTCAACCTTGTCCCCCTCCGATTTCTCCTTCTATTATTATATATAGGATAAAACATTTTCCTCCGAATAGAGAGTGCTTTCGGCAAAAAAACAGAGAATAATAGATCAGCGGCGGTTTTTTTACATTAAAAAACGTCTCTCTTGTATGCACGCACGGCATACAAAATAGAGACGTTTTTCCAGCGTGATTTTCCGATTCCGCTATCTTTGCAGCAGTTTATTTAACCACATCATAACCTTGGTCTTCTACAGCGTCTTTCATCTGTTCAAAGCTTACTTTTTTCTCGTCATAACTGACATCCACTTTGCCGGCTGCCAGATCGACAGAAACGGCAGAAACGCCGTCCAATCCATTCAATGCACCCGAAACGGCCATTTTGCAATGGTCGCAGCTCATGCCTTCGACTTCAAGAGTCCTTTCCGCCACCTGTTATCACCTCCTTCCGAACCGCAACGAATCAATGTATCGGATCAGATGCGCATGCGTTTCAATCTCAGACTGTTTGAAACGACCGAGACGGAACTGAAGGCCATCGCTGCTCCGGCTACCCACGGAGCAAGCAGGCCGAGGGCCGCGACGGGAATGCCGATCGCATTGTAGAACAAGGCCCAAAACAGGTTCTGGCGTATGTTCTGCATTGTTTTCCGGCTCAGATCCAGCGCCTTGGCTACATGCTTCAGATCGCCGCCGACCAGCGTTATGTCGGCAGCCTCAATCGCCACATCGGTTCCTGTGCCGATCGCCATGCCGATATCGGCCACAGCCAGGGCGGGAGCGTCGTTGATGCCGTCGCCGACCATGGCCACATTCAGCCCCTGTTTCTGGAGTTCTTTAACTTTTTCCGCCTTTTCTTCAGGAAGAACTTCGGCAATGACATGGCTGATCCCCGCCTTTCGGGCGATCGCCTCCGCCGTTTGCCTGTTATCACCCGTGATCATGTAGACGCCGAGGCCCCGTGCCTTCAGATCGGCAATAGCCTGTCTCGATGAATCCTTGATCGTATCGGCCACGGCAATAATCAGCTGCAGCCGGCCGTCTGCCGCGGCAAACATGACCGTCTTTCCATCGGATTCGAGTCTCCGCGCCTCTTCCGAAGCCATGCGGATATCAGTCTTTTGCTGGCCCATCAATCGCCGGGTGCCGACAGCCAGCTTATGGCCGGCAACTTCGGCGGTAATACCGTACCCGGCGTGCGCCTCAAAATTTTCGGGTGCGGGGAAGGTATAGATGCCCTGATCCTCACCATAAGAAACGATTGCCCGGGCAAGCGGATGCTCGCTGGCGTTTTCCGCCGCCATGACCAGTATCAGCAGCTCGTGCCGATCCATCTCGCCGAAAGGAATGAGATCCGTGACTTCAGGTTTTCCGTTTGTAATCGTTCCGGTCTTGTCAAACATGATTGCCTGAAGATTCTGAGTGGCCTCAAGGTATTCGCCGCCCTTGAAAAGAATACCCTTCTCGGCCCCCTTGCCGGTTCCGACCATGATTGACGTCGGCGTTGCCAGGCCGAGTGCGCACGGGCAGGCAATGACAAGCACGCTGATTGCGGCCGTCAGCGCGGGCGCCAGTTCGCCGGGATAAATAGCCGATATCCAGACGACAAAGACCAGCACTGAAATGGCGATCACAATCGGGACGAAAATGCCCGAGATACTGTCGGCAAGCCGCTGAATCGGCGCTTTCGATCCCTGCGCTTCTTCGACGATCCTGACGATTCCCGCCAGAGCCGTATCCTTGCCGACCCTTTCCGCCTTCATGGTCAATAGGCCATGAGCATTGACGGTGGCGCCGATCACTCTGTCGCCCTCATTTTTTTCTACCGGCAAAGATTCGCCGGTAATCATCGATTCATCCACTGAAGAATGTCCGTCGACGACGATTCCGTCAACGGGAATCTTCTCGCCTGGACGGACCCGGAGCCAATCGCCGCATCTGACTTCATCGACAGATACTTTCCGTTCACGGCCGTTTTCAATCACGGTCGCTTCTTTCGCCTGAAGTTTCATCAAATCGGTGATTGCCGTTGTCGTCTGTTTTTTCGCCAGGGCTTCAAGGTACTTTCCAAGTAAAACAAGCGTAATCAGAATCGCGCTTGTTTCAAAATAGAGAGCGGGATTTTTGACGCCGGCAAGCTGATAGCGGAAAGTCCCGACCACACTGTAAAGGTAGGCCGCACTCGTCCCGAGCGCCACGAGCACATCCATATTGGCGCTTTTATTGAGCAGTGCCCGCGCTCCCCCGCTGTAAAACTGCCAGCCGATATAAAACTGAACGATGCTTGCAAGCAGGAACTGGAACCATGGATTCATCAGCAGCGCCGGCATCGGCATGCCCGTTTGAAAGGGAAGATGCCCGATCATCGTATATAGAAGCGGAAGCGAGAGCAGTGCCGACAGAATCAGCTTGTTCCTTTTCCCAACTAGTTCTTTATTTTTTTCACTGTTTCCCGTATCGTGAAGGGGAACGGCCTCGTAGCCGAGTTTTTTCACTTTATCATATATTGAATCCGGTTCCACAATTCCGGGCTGATAGATAATCGTGCCGGTTTCTGTCGCCAGATTCACCCGGGCGGAAGAGATGCCGGCAATCCGATTCAATCCTTTTTCAATCCGTGCGGCACATGACGCACAGGTCATGCCGTGAATCGCAACATCGAGACGCTTCTCGAGGACGCCGTAACCGAGTTTCCGAATTTTTTCAGCGATATCCTCCGGTTTTGCCTGATCCTCATCCAGAGTGACCTGCGCGTTCTCAAGCGCCAGATTGACATTTGCCGTCACTCCGTCCATCCTATTCAGCACTTTCTCAATTCTATTGGAACAGGATGCGCAGGTCATGCCTGTGATGCCGATCTGCATTTCTTTTTTCTTAGTCACATACACCCCCCCGATCCTCTATATTTAAAAAAGTTTCAGGACTTTTAACAGTTCATTGACCTGATCGGTCCCCCGGCCTTCTTCTATGGCCCGGGAAACGCACGTCCTTGTATGCCGCTCAAGCACGGAATAGCCGATTTTTTTCAGAGCAGCCTCAACGGCGGACAGTTGGATCAGAATATCGACACAATAACGGTCTTCTTCAATCATCTTCTGCAGCCCGCGAACCTGGCCTTCCACGCGCTTCAGCCGGTTGATAATCTTTTGCTTCTCTTCGGCTGTCCGCGGTTCAACGGGCGATTTTCCCGGCTGCATGCCGAGTTCAGTATGGGAGCAGCGGCAGTCTTCATCCTGATTCATCGCTTTTCCCTCCTTTGTATATTTATTATACCCCTGCAGGGTATCTATATCAAGCCGGATCCTCCGCCGCATCCGTCTGAACAGACGAAAGAGCGCCCGTTCTTTTTGAAAGCCCGCCCTCAGCAGGCAAAGATCATCGTCCGGCGCCGGCCGAAAAGATCCGAATAAACACCGATTATAGGCCTATATTGATTTTTTGGGTTTTAACGATAATTGTCAACCGCCGACCGGCAATTTTTGGGGCGCTGCCGCCGATTCTCAGTCGTTTATTACCGTTTCTCGGTCGATTACCGTCGATTTGCGAACTTTTACGGATCGATCGTTCAGAGCCGAAGATCGCTCCGGAATACAAAAAAAGTCCGCAAGAATCACTTTCCCTGCGAACGTTGTCTTATTCTGTTCCGCCGGATCGTTGTCCGTTTCACCGGAACCGGCCGATTTCTCTAATCTTCTGCCCGTTATTTTGCAAAGACAGATCCTGATCCTTTTTTTTACCTGAAATACCCGGCTCTGTCATCTCATAAGGGTTCAGCATTGCATTCAATTCTTCTTCCGAGAGCAGACCGCTTTGAGAGCAGATTTCACGGACCGGTCTTCCTTTCAGAATTGCTTCACGGGCAAGCCGGGAAGCCGCTTCATAACCGATATGCGGACTGAGCGCCGTGATGACCCCCACACTGTTCTCAACGTAGGCTTTCAGACGTTCTTTATTCGCTTCAATCCCGTTCAGGCAATAATTTGTAAATGAAAGAAAGGCATGATCCATAATCGTCAGCGATTGCAGCAGATTGAACACCAGGACCGGTTCCATGACGTTTAATTCCAGCTGCCCGGCTTCGGCGGCCATCGAAATGGTCAGATCGTTGCCGGCTACCTGAAATGCAACCTGATTGATCACTTCGGCAATGACCGGATTGACTTTTCCGGGCATGATCGAGGAGCCCGGCTGGCGGGCGGGCAAGATAATCTCACCGAAACCTGCCCGCGGTCCCGAAGCCATCAGGCGTAAATCGTTGGCTATTTTTGACAGGCTGATCATGCATATCTTCAGCGCCGCCGAGACTTCGGTGTAAACATCTGTATTCTGTGTGGCGTCGACAGGATCCTCGGCTCTTCTTAAAGGCAGGCCGCTGATCTCCGCCAGACGGACCACGACGTGTTCCCTGTACTTCCGATCGGCGTTCAGACCCGTTCCGACCGCTGTCCCGCCTATATTCACCTGATAGAGGCCGTCGGCCAGACCCCTGATCCGTCCGATATCCCGGCCTATGGCCCGGGCATAGGCTTCGAATTCCTGACCGAGCCGGATCGGTACGGCATCCTGCAGATGGGTGCGGCCAAGTTTAATAATCGAGTCAAAGGCCCGCGCTTTTTTAAGAACCGCCTCATGCATCTGCTGCATCGTCTGCAGCAGACGCTTCAGCAGCCGCAGCGAGGCAATATGGGTGGCTGTGGGAAAGACGTCGTTTGTTGATTGGGACATATTGACATGGCTGTTCGGACTGATTACGGCATATTCGCCCTTTGCTTTTCCGATTAATTCAAGGGCCCGGTTTGCAATGACCTCGTTCGCATTCATGTTGATCGACGTTCCCGCCCCGCCCTGAATCGGGTCCACGATAAACTGATCATGCCAGCTGCCGTTAATGATTTCTTCCGCGGCCTGTGCAATAGCCCGGCCAATTTCCGGATTCAGGAGTCCGGCATCCATGTTCGCAAGAGCCGCCGCTTTTTTTACGACAGCCAGAGCTTTAATCAGTTCATCTTGTATTCGATATCCGGTGATTGCGAAATTCTCGGCAGCGCGCAGTGTCTGAATGCCGTAATAGGCATCGGCCGGCACTTCCCGTGCGCCGAGAAAATCGCGCTCCGTCCGCACATTGATCGTTGGCATGGCACTCTTTCCCTTATATAAATTTTATATCAAGTTACATAAAATAGCTTCATCTATCTTCATCAGCAATATACGCGCTCAATATCGCTTCAGTGATTCCCATACGGAAAAAGCGGCAATTTCTCCACGGCTGTTCGGTAAAAAGACAGATCAGGCAAAACAAATACTTCATTATTAAAGTCAAAAGACTTTTAACGGAAGCCAATCCGAAAAAAGGAAGGGGAGGCCCTGTTCCGATGTTACTGAAGAACGAGCGGTGCCCGCTATGCCTATTTAAAAATAAAGGAAGCCGCGACGAAGAGGACAAGAGCAATTCCCGCGGCAATAGTTGTCGGAATCAGCTTCCACCTGCAATAGTCCATGACATCCATATCCATCATGGTGCACAGAGTCACACTGTTGTCACTGAGCGGAGAACAGGTGGCACCGTAAGTCCCGCTTGCAAAGACGGCGCCGATCACCAGAAAAAGATTGGCGCCGGACTGATGGGCCAGTGTGATTCCGAGCGGCATTAAGAGGCCCCATGTTCCCCAGGAAGAGCCAATGAAATAAGAGAGAAAGGCACCGAGGATAAACAGGATCGGAGCGACAAAATGAGGCGGAATCCACCCGCCGACAGAGCCGGTTATATACTGTGAAAAACCTAAATCCGTGGAAACGTCGGAAACACCCCAGATAAGTGTCAGAAGGACAATGACGGACATCAGCTGGTTGCCCCCGTTTATGAAGCGGGTAACCACTTTGGCAGTCGGGAATTTTTGCAGCATGACGAGAACGATTGTCACGATCAGCGTGATCAGCACAGACTCAAGCATGACATCCAGTTCGTCCACTTTCAGGAAGGCATCTACAAATGAATGGGCATGATAATGACCGTTCCACCAGCTCAGAAAAAGTGTCAGAGAAATTAAAAGCAGGATCGGGACCAGCAGATTATACGGCCGCGACGGCTCATTCTCCTCTTCGCCATTCCGATTCCCCGAATCGCTTAGCGCGGAGCGATCGGCCGCGTCCAAATGGCGGGCGTATTCTTCACGATACAATCGCGAATAAGGATTGCCGGTTCCCGGCGGTTTCGGATCAGGCGTATTTAATGAGCGATCGGCTGTTTCCCTCTTTCCGGTTTGACTAATACCGTGCATGGCTTCCGCCGTCGGATCTAACGGTAATGAAGAATCGGACATTTCAGCCTGCCCCGACGCCGGACTGATCCGTTCTGTTTCTGTTTTATTGTATTCATTCGACTGCAAAGCCGTCTGTGCCGTTTTCGGATGACGCCGAGCGGAAAATGCATCTGATTCCGATGCCGCGTCCAAACGCAAATTATCGGCATAGGACTGCACACCGTCTGATTTTTTCCGATTTTGACCGGCCCCGGCGCCCTTTTTATTTTCAGGCTGTGTAAAAAAAGTGTAGTAAAGCCCGACCAGTATGATCGCAAAAGAAAAGAAGTTAAAGGGAATGCTCTTGATATAGACCGTATAGGGCTGTCCGCCGATTCCGTTTTGTTTGAATGAGGTATTGATTAAACTGACCATGTAGCCGACAAAAGCCGTTGCAACCGGGACCAGGGCCACAACGGGGTTCGAGGTCACATCGATGATATAGGCGGCACTTCGCCTGGACATTTTCAGCTTTTCCTGAAGGGCCTTAATAATGGGGGCCACGGTGACAATCCGGAAGTCGGGATCGCTGAAAGTTCCGAGTGTAGAGATCCATATAAGCGCCATGGCGCCTTTTTTCGTTTTAATTTTTTTTGTAACCCAGTCAACAAAGCCCTTAATTCCGCCGGCCATTTTAACGACGCTGAGAAGCCCCGAGAAACCGTACAGGAATAAAATGATTTTCATATTGTTGGGCTTGACAGCGGCCAGGAAGACGTAATCAAGAAATTTATGAATGCCTCCGAAAAGCGTCGGTTCGATGATATAACTGCCGACCAGCAAAGCCACAAATAAACCCGGCTGGACCTGACGTGTAAAAATCGATATCGGAATCACTAAAAAGAACGGGATGAGCGATAACCAGGAGGGATGCATACAGGCCACCTTCCGCAAATAAGATTCTTTAAATAAGTCTGCCATTAAAAATGCGGAATTATGCAATACAGCGGTTCTCCGCCAGTCCTCTCCCATTCTCGGCATCCCTCTGACTAAAAACAAAATAAATGCCCCATCGTCGAAAAATCGATGATGGGACGGCCTTATCAGGCTTTACGATTCATTGACCTCGCTCCCCGGTTTGCAGGTCTTGCTTTCCGGCTCATACACTCCGCCATTCCCTGCGGCCGAAGATTCTCTCGGTTCGGCAAACTGATTTTTATCCTGATCGGCCGGGGTTTGTCTGTCTTTTTCAGCCGCTTTATTCTGCAGGCCTTCTACCGGCAAACACGTCCGAAAGACAAAAAGCCGCACAGCAAAGGGAGAAAACGGTTCTGTTTTTGCAGCCTGATCCGAACTCTGCCCGTTCTTTCAGGCCGGAAAGCGGATGAAAGCCGTCATTGCGGATTTGAGGCCTCGTCAAAAGCGGCTTCCAGCGCTTTTCGATAGCGGAGGGTCTGTTCTTCGCTCCAGGATAATCGGGCAGCCAAAAAATCGATGACGTGTTCCTCCCATTCCCTGGCCCACTCGATGTTAAAGAGCGTCGTACCTGTTCTTCGCGTGAAGTAGTCGACTGGCAAAACAGCCATTTCCTCCGTCACAGCATATTCGAGCGTCGCGTAAATAAGCGGCGGGAGATGGTGCGCCTCCGCTTCGTCACGATGCGAACGGATCAGTTCCAGCAGCAGATCCGTATTGGTTCCGTATTTGCAGGCCAGCCAATGTGCTTCCGCTTCTGTCAGTCCCAGCCCGATTCCTTCCGCGGTTTTCTTCTTAATAAAAGCCGGAAAATGCTCCGCCCCGCCGAAATGGCCGCCGGACAGTTCCACCTGTTTTGTTTCGCATGCCGGATAGTCCTTTGCAGTTTCCCTGTGCAGCTGGCCGACGACTTCATCAACCACACGTTCCGCCATCTTCCGATAACCGGTCAGCTTGCCGCCGGCTATTGAAATCAGTCCCGATTCAGAAAGAAAAATTTCGTCTTTCCGGGAAATTTCGGAAGGAGACTTGCCCTCTTCCTGGATCAGAGGGCGAACGCCGGCCCAGCAGGACTCGACATCGCCGGCCGTCAGATGGACGGACGGAAACATGCCGTTGATCGCTGCAAGGATATAATCCCGGTCCTCCGCCGCCGGCTTGGGATCGATCGGTTTGTCTGTGTAGGTCGTATCCGTGGTACCGGCATACACTTTTCCTTCGCGGGGAATGACAAAAATCATCCGTCCGTCTCCGTTCGTTGTGTCAAAATAGAGAGACTGATCCATCGGGAAGCGCTTGCCGTCAATGACGATGTGTACGCCTTTAGTCAGATGAAGATGCTTGCCTTTCTTTGAATGATCCCTTTCACGGATGGAATCCACCCACGGGCCGGCGGCATTGACAATCTTATTGGCATAGATACTGTATGTCCTGCCTGTCAGGCGGTCGGTGACTCTGACCCCGGTCAGCCGGTGTCCCGAACTGTAAATCAGATCGTCGACTTTCGCGTAATTGACGGCGACAGCACCCCGTCGGACGGCTTCTTTCATGACTTCGATCGTCAGCCGGGCATCGTCCGTTCTGTATTCCACATAATAGCCGCTCCCTTTCAGCCCTTCCTTCTTTAAAAGCGGTTCTTTATCCAGTGTCTCGCTCCGGCTGAGCATGACCCGGCGTTCGCTCTTTTTCACACCCGCCAGATAATCGTAAAGTTTCAGACCGAGCGAGGTAGAAATTCTGCCGAAAGTTCCATGTTTATAGATAGGCAGCATCATTTTCTCGGGACTCGTGACGTGGGGCGCATTTTCATAGACAACGGCCCGTTCCTTGCCGACCTCCGCGACGATTCTGACTTCCAGCTGTTTCAGGTAGCGCAGCCCGCCATGAACCAGTTTCGTCGACCGGCTCGACGTGCCGCCGGCGAAATCCTGCATATCGGCCAGCCCGACTTTCAGTCCGCGCACCGTAGCGTCGAGAGCAATGCCGGCACCGGTAATGCCGCCGCCGATGACAAACAAATCGAGCGGTCCGTCCGCCATTTTATCAAGATACTGTGTCCTGTTCAATGTGGAAAAAGCCATCCGTTCATCCTCCGTTTTTTCAGATTAAATAAAAGCAGACCGCCGGTATACCCCGGTTTCCTGAAAATGACGGATTCTTCGGGCATACTCAGCGGCCGCTCCAGATTCATGACCGATTTATTAACTTTTACATATTCCATTCTCCCGCAAGTCCTTGCAAAATACCAATGAATTGCTCTCAGTCGGCATTCGTAACCGGATTCTTATCGGCAGCGGCCGGCTTAAACACCCGTGTTGCTTCCACTGCCTTTTTCCAGCCGCTGTAAAGTGCCGCACGTTTTTCCACACTCATCTGCACATGAAAGTTTTTGCCCAGTTTCCATATTTTCGCGATCTCGCTGCGGTCTTTCCAGATACCGACGGCAAGCCCTGCCAGATAAGCGGCCCCCAGCGCCGTGGTTTCACTGTTTGTCGGCCGTTCGACCGGTACGCCGAGAATATCGCTCTGAAACTGCATTAAGAAATTATTCAGCGAAGCGCCGCCGTCCGCCCGCAAGGTTTTCAGCTTGATTCCGGAATCTTCCTCCATCGCATTCACCACATCTTTGGTCTGGTAGGCGAGCGATTCGAGCGTGGCCCGGATAAAATGTTCTTTGGTCGTCCCCCGTGTCAGCCCGAATACCGCACCCCGGGCATCACTGTCCCAGTATGGCGTTCCCAGACCGACAAATGCCGGCACGAGGTAAACGCCTTCGGACGATTTGACCCGGACGGCGTACTCTTCGCTTTCCGGCGAAGTCTTAATCATCCGCAGGCCGTCGCGCAGCCATTGGATCGCCGAGCCGGCGACAAAAATACTGCCCTCCAGCGCATAGGTGATTTTGCCGTTCAGGCCCCAGGCAATCGTCGTCAGCAGGCCGTTCTTCGAGCGGACGGCATGTTCTCCGGTGTTCATCAGCATGAAGCAGCCGGTTCCGTACGTATTTTTCACCATTCCTTCATCGTAGCAGGCCTGGCCGAACAGGGCGGACTGCTGATCGCCGGCAATTCCGGCAATCGGCACTTCCGCTCCGAAAAAGTGATACGGAATCGTTTTGCCGTAAACTTCGGACGAAGCATGGACTTCAGGAAGCATTTTTTTCGGGACGCCGAGCATATCCAGCAGTTCATCGTCCCACTTCAGATCATAAATGTTGAACATCAACGTGCGCGAAGCGTTCGTATAATCCGTAACATGGACGCGTCCGCCGGAAAGTTTCCAGATCAGCCATGTATCGATCGTACCGAAAAGCAGTTCGCCGTTCTCTGCTCTTTGTTTTGCGCCGTCCACATGATCCAGAATCCATTTCACTTTTGTTCCGGAGAAATAGGCATCAACCAGCAGCCCGGTCTTGCTGCGGACCATCGGATCATACCCTTTCTCCTTCAGTTCTTTGCATATATCCGCCGTCTGGCGCGACTGCCAGACAATCGCATGATAGATCGGATGGCCTGTTTCTTTGTCCCAGACAACGGTCGTCTCCCGCTGGTTGGTGATGCCGATTCCGGCAATTTCCTGCGGATCGATTTCGCTCGTGGACAGAGAGTCGGCGATCACTGCCAGAATGGACGCCCAGATCTCATTGGCATCCTGCTCAACCCAGCCCGGAGTGGGAAAAAATTGTTTAAACTCTTTCTGCGAAGTCTGAACTATCGCACCGTTTTGATCAAAAATCATTGCCCTTACACTGGTCGTTCCCGCATCAAGCGCCATAATATATCTTTTCATTGCTCATTCTCCTCTCATCTTGATGATTATTGACCCGCAGCGGATTCCTGCGCTGAAACGGTTTCAATCAGCCGCTTTCGTTCACTGACAACGGCTGAAACAACAATAACGGCGACAATCACAGCAAATATCCAAAAAGCAGGTGTCGTTGTGCCGGTAAAAAATGTCTGATAGAACAGAGCCCCGAAAACACCGCCGATGATCGGCCCGAATACGGGGATCCATGCGTATCCCCAATTCGATCCGCCTTTCCCCGGAATCGGCAGCACGGCATGAGCCAGCCGCGGGGCAAAATCACGGGCCGGATTAATTGCATAGCCTGTCGTCCCGCCCAGCGACAGCCCGATGACGACAATTAGAAAACCGACAATCAGCGGATTCAGACCGAAGGCGAATTTATTCGCTCCGATCGACATAATGCCAACGACAAGTACAAATGTTCCGATCACTTCGCTGAGCAGATTCGACCACTTATGCGGAATCGCCGGGCCCGTGCAGAAAACGCCGAGCTTTACGGACGGGCTGTCCGTCTC
The DNA here is from genome assembly GCF_028765345.1 of Sporolactobacillus sp. CQH2019. Classification (GTDB taxonomy): domain Bacteria; phylum Bacillota; class Bacilli; order Bacillales; family Sporolactobacillaceae; genus Sporolactobacillus. The sequence continues at coordinate 156,181 of NZ_JARAJZ010000008.1, read as the reverse complement.
ACGCCAGTGCGGGAGATAGTGGAGATAAACGACGCAGCCGCCGAGGAATGCTCCGATCAGCTGACCGGCCAGATAAGCCGGCACCTTGCTCCATGGAAAAGCGCCCACAGATGCAAGCCCGAGCGTCAATGCGGGGTTGAGGTGCGCGCCGCTGAAACGGCCCACTGCGTATGCGCCGATTGCAACCGCGAGTCCCCAGCCCAACGCGATGACAATCCAGCCGGATCGATTCGCATAGGATTTCTTCAGATTCACGCCGGCGCACACACCGTCTCCAAGAATAATCATGATCATAGTGCCGATTAATTCGCCCAAAAAACCGGACATAAATGCCCCTCCCTTTCATCCTCCGATGAAATCAGGCATAAAAAAACACTCCAGAAAGATGCATGCATTCCAAGAAACGCATGAATAAACTGAAGTGGAGTAACCCGATCTCAACATCCAGAGATTATGAATTAACTTTTCGTAACTAATGATAATCCCTGGTGAAAACGCTGTCAATAATGAGAGCGGAAATTATTTATTTTTTTTTCAGCTTCCTAAAATGATTCCATTGAACCTCTGCCTTTTTACATGAAATCCCACAGCTCTTTGTTCGATGTCGAGACAGCGACCGCTCCCGCGTTAAATGCGTTTTCTACTTCCTCTCTTGTACGGATCAATCCGCCGGCGATCACGGGGATGCCCGTTCGGCGGCGAACCTCGCCGATCATAGAAGGAATCAGCCCCGGAAGCACTTCGACCATATCCGGCCGCATCTGATCGAGCTGGCGATAACTTGTTTCAATCGATCGCGAGTCCAGCAGGAAGATTCTAAGGACCGTGACGAGGCCCCGTTTCTTCGCGACGTCAAGCATCGCGCTTCGCGTCGAAATAATCCCGGCCGGGCGCACATCCTGACAGATAAATTCCGCGGCATAGAGATCGTTCTTCAATCCCTGAATCAGATCGGCGTGCAGGAACAGATGTTTTCGGTGCCGCTTCGCCATACGAACCATCTCAGCAATCTGAGAAACATAACTGTCGAGAACAACAATAGAACGAATCGGCATTTCAAGCAATTTCTCGTAATCTTTCATGTTATTGACTGCCGGTATCACACTTTTTTCCGCAAATAGCATCCTTCATACAGCTCCTTTCGGCCGTTCCTTATCATAGCACACTTAAATATTCTCCTTAAGCGCCGGCCGGGCCTTCTCCGGCATGATTGAATCAAAAAAGCCTCATCATTATTCGATGAGGAAGCCGGATACGGAAGCCCCGGCTTTTCCTGCTTTTTTTATACGGAACGTCTGATCGGCAGACAGCCTGCTCCCGATCAGACGGCCTGCTTTGCCCGTTCATAGGATTCGGCCAGAATCTGCATCGGATGCTTCACGGCTTTGTCCGTCAGCTGATCAAGCTGATTTTTACACATGCCGCATTCCGTCACAGTATAATCCGCATTGAGTTCTTCGACGGATTGAGCCATTGCACGGCCGAGTTTCATCGATACATCGTATTTCTCTTTTTTAAAGCCGAACGTGCCGCATTGTCCGCAGCAGCCTGCGCCCAGATCCTGAACGGTGTATTCGGGGATGAGTTCCAGTATATCCATGGCCGGACTGCCCATCCCCTGATCTTTCATGTGGCAGGGCGCATGATAGCCGGCCGTTTCTTTCAGCGGCGCCAGATTCATGTTCAATTCTCCGTTTTCTTTCAGCATCCGCAAATATTCGCCGGCATCGTACACGTGCGCAGCCAGTTCTCGCGCTTCATCGGTCCCGTCGATCGACAAATATTCCTTTTTGAGCGCAAGGCTGCAGCTCGTACATGTCGCAACGACATCGTACCCCTGACGTACGTAGGGGAGGAGGCTCTTAATATTATAATCCGCATTTTTCCGTGCCTGTTTCATACGGCCGTTGGCCAGCATCGGAATGCCGCAGCATTTCTGACAGGGCCTGACGACTTCAATGCCGTTGAACTTCATCACCTTGACAAAACTCTCAGCCACTTCCGGCGCGTTGTATGTTGCGTAACAGCCGACAAAATAAGCAACTTTTCGTTTGCTGCCAGCCGTTTTATTCTTGTATATCCGCTTAAAATTTTTGAATCGATAGCTTGGAAAACGGCGGTCTTCGGGAATGTCCATCATTTTGTCCATCATTTTGCGTATGGGCTTCATCTTCATGGCCAGGTTGGTAACAGGGGCAAAGGCGGAAGCCATTTTACCGACCAGCTCCGCATTGCTTAAAACAAAATCACGAAAACCGGATCCTGATTTTTTGGTATGAATCGCTTTTGCATAGGCCGTCAGAGTCGAAATATGAACATTTTCAGGGCAGGAAATATCGCAGTTGCCGCATAATGTGCAGAATTCGATCCGTTTATCGTCAATAATCTGCTGATTGTCGATCAGCCTTTTTAATTCCGGACCCATATGCTTCGGGCCGCCGAAATCAAAGGTCACAGCGGAAACAGGACAGCTGGCAACACAGGCATTGCATTTCAGACATTTATCATAGCTGGTCTCCAATTGATTCAGATCAAACATTTTCGACGCCTCCCGCAACGGAGCGGCGAAGTCCGGATACCGCCTCATAACTGGACAATAGGGTGTACGCGCCGCCGACGATTCCCGGGCCTGCCGTCCGCTCTCCCCTGCTCGCACCCGCCGGATGCAGATTGATCGGAGGACGGACTGCTTTCCCGGATGCATCCGTTTCAAGATGCAAGGCGCACTCTTTTATTCCCTGCGAAGTGACTTCCAATCCGCCGCCGAGAATGCCGCCGGTCGCCAGAATAAAGTATTCGCCGCTCAACTCGCTCACGCGGCCCGGCGTTTTGATCTTCACAGATTTGATTGCTTCTCCGTCGATACTGGCTCCGACTACTGTCGTATCGCTGTAGAAGCGGACACCCGACCGGACGGCGGCCCGCTTCAGCCGTTCGTAGAGGCGGACGGCCGTTGCATTCGGCGGCAGGCCGGGCGCTTCCGTCACTCTTGCTCCGAGCTCGATATGAAACTGTCCGATTGTTTCTTCCCATCTGTTTTCCCCAAGAGAAGCAGGAAAAATGAAAAGATCGGGCCGGCCGATATGTTTTTGAGCCATCTGTCTTTTAATCTGCCGAATACAATCTTCACGAATATCTTTACGATCGAGAAGCCGTGCCGCGTCCAGCTGAGTCATCAGGCGCTGTGAATGCATTCCCAAATGGATCCTGATCGATTCAACGGACAGCTGCGGGCGTTCTCTTCGCAGATTTTCCCGGACAAAGAGCGGCTGAAAATCGGCCAGTTCGTCAAACCCGACGACAATCGCCGATCCCCGGTCCGGGACCGGAACAACGGTTTGCGGGTACAAAGCCGTGCGTTTGACGCGGCCCGATCCGGTCACAATCGGTGCAGGATCTTCTATGTCGCCCGTATAAGGATAACCCAATCGATTCATCAGTTTTTGAAACTTTCCGACCGCCTCCGCGAGCTGCAATTGCTGCCGCGGACCGACGTGGTAATGCTCCGTCCACTCTTTCAGTTTTCCGTCCGATCCCGGAATGAGATCGATCACTCCGGTCGACTGCATGATTTTGCCGGCGCCGGCCGCCACCAATGCCGTTCGGCGCCCTTCTTCTCTTGCCCAGATGGCAGACAGCAGACCCGAGAGCCCTTGTCCGATAACGACCACATCATACATGTTGCTGTTCCTCCTCTCTGAAGCCTAAAGAAACCCGGTAGATCGTCTTCATTAAGCACAGTTGCCGGGCGGTTTCCCCCGTCGCGACGACGCCCATTCCCTTTTGCCTTTCAGCAACGGCATCAAGAAGTGCGCGGTCCGCTTCCCCGACCGTGGCCCGCCCTTTTTCAACGGCGAGAGCACTGGCCCGGAAATTACAGAACGTTCCCTGGCACGGCCCCATCCCGAGACGGGTCCTGCGCCGGATATCGCCGAGGCGGAAGCTGCCCTTTTCAGGCATCGCCGCCTCAATTTCCGCCCAGGTAACCTGCTCGCATTCGCAGACAATGTGGCCCGACTCCTCATCCTTCAGAGAGGACTCGATCCTCGCCGCGCGCACACCGGCCCAGTTTTTCAATTTATGTCTTGCCGCCGGTGCGAGATCGGCCTGATCGAACGCGTCCTTTCTCCTTCTATCCGGAATCGGTTCTGTATCCGTCGTGCACTTTGCCTGAATACCCAGTTTTTTACAAACGAGGTCGGCTGTCTTCTCTGCCATGAGCCGGAATGTCGTCAGTTTGCCGCCCGTAATCGTTATAAATCCGTCCAGTCCGTCGCGCTCACGATGATCGAGCAGAGCCATTCCCCGGGTTACGTCTCTGCCGCCGGAATCATGGCCGGCGGATTCCTGATAGAGCGGACGGCTGCCGCTGTAGGCACGGATCAGGCGCATCTCATTGATCGCGGGAATGATGGTCTTCCCGGCGGCCAGCATACGCTCCAGTTCAGGCCTGCTCAGGGAAAAATCGTTCGGATCTTCCGTGTTGATCCCGGTCGTGCCGAAAATCGTTACATCGTGAGCCGGGACAAAAATATCTCCATCGCCCGGCATGCGCAAGCGGTTAATCACCCGCTTATTAAAACGGTGACTGAAAACAACCAGCATCCCTTTATTATTGATAATCTTTAGCGGCACTCCGGCCATTTGAGCAATTTCCATCCCCCAGGGTCCGGCCGCATTGACAACAACGTCGGCACGGATCTCTTTTTCGGTTCCGCTGAGCAGATCGCGGATGCGGACGCCGGCAGCACGGCCCTGTTCGATCAGCACGTTCGTTACTTTGTGATAAGTCAGCGCTTTTGCTCCGCGGCGGACGGCATCGGCAACCACATCCACCAGCAGGGTAAAATCGTCCACGGCTCCGTCGGGCACACGAAAAACAGCCTGAATCTTTTTGTCCAGATAGGGCTCTTCCTGCAGTGACTGCCCGACCGGGATTTCGTCAGCCGGTATACCCAGTTTTTTACAGGATGCCAGCCACTTGCGCGCATATTCATCATCGTCTTCCGGCACTTTGACAAACAGGCCTCCTGTCCCTTCGATGGAACCGGGAACCGTTTTTTTCAGAATCAGATTTTCATGATAACTTTCCGCCGCTGCTTCCGGATCACGGACGGCATAACGGGCTCCGGAGTGCAGCAGCCCGTGATTCCGCGTCGATGTTCCGTGACCGAGATCTCCCTGTTCGATTAAAACGGCCTTGATCCCGCGTAAAGCCAGGTCACGGAGGATTCCTGCGCCGGTGATTCCTCCTCCGATAACAGCCACCTGTGTTTCCAATCTTTCTTCCATTTCTTCTCCCCCACTTTCCCCGGTTTTCATAGGTCCCGGCACAACTTCCTCCAATCAGTCGATTAAACTCTCGGGATGCCGATCCATACGGTAAAATGTAAGCGGATTCACAAATAGAGCGGATCGGCGCTCTGCCGGACTCAGGCCCGACAAAAAAGCACAAAAAAAGCCACAGAAAACACGCCTGGGGTTCGCCCCTCGGCAGTTTTCAAGGCTTTTTCCATATCTCCGAGCCACTTATTATATTTTCCATTTCTATGATACATCAAAAGGCTCTGCCGGTGATAAAATATCGGCTGCAAGTTTTGAACTTTTGATGAATTTTACATAACTTTCGTTTAATAACATGGTTACAAAATAAAGAAGCAGGTGAACGGCCCCATTCGCCGCCGGAATGAAATGAGCCACCGGTTGTGCCGCGGCTTAGAAAGCTTGGCTTCATCCGAATGAAGCCTTTGTTGCGTCAGTCGGTGCAGCTGCAGGACAGAAGGCTGCGTTTATACTATAAAGGCTCTGTACTTTTAACACAAAAAAAGCGGCATCAGGCTGCCGCCTTTTTTGCTTCGTATGAGTGAGAGGAGAGTGGAACGGCGCCGGTCTGAAATTCATATCCATTTTCGGCAACCGTCATGAGGAAGAAGATAGTGATTTACAGGCTGCAGGAGAATCTTTCGGACGCTGAATGCCGGGCGCTACACGGTCCCGGGTCCTCGCCGGCCACGTGATTCTGAGCTTCGCCCCTCCGGCACTGTACCTGACTTCTTTTTGTTGAACCGGACAAGACCGTTTGGCCGGTCGAGCCGCTGGAAAACATACATCGCTTTCAGGCGCTGCTTCAGGCCTCGTGATCTCTCGTTCATCGGCGGATCATTGCTGCTGCAAAAAACAATGACGCGCCGGCAAATGTTCAGGGTGAGTTCTTTTACAAGTATTTGCCGTATCTGGGTTCCCCGCTTCGAAATTCCCGGCCGGCGGACAGCTCCCTTATTCAGTGCCGGCCGCTTCCTGCCTATTGATCATAACCGGACAGCCATGGGCGTGCAAAGCCGCAGATTACGAATTATTGCCGCATCCAGGGCCGTTCTTCTTTTATTATTTCATTTTCAGCAAGGTAAAAATAGCATTTTTAATCATTTCCACCCTTTTCGATCTCATGAATAATCAATCCGGAAAGGAAATCATAGCCGGCACTGGAAAAATGCAAGCCATCGGCCTGCAGCATCGGCCTGTAATCCGCTTTTTCCAGCATACGGCGCTGCAGATCGACCAGCGCACTTCCCGTTTCCGCAGCAACGCGCCGAACCGCTTCGGCGTATATTGAGATCCGGCCATTCGTTCTTTTTCCCTTCTGCCTTTCTTCAATGACCGGGGAAGGGGTAATCAGAATCGTCCTTCCGCTTCCGCAGCTCTTGGCCATGATAGTCATATTGTCCATAAATTTTTCTAGAGAGATCCCCTTATGAAGAGAAGAATCATTAGCGCCGAATAAGATCGTCACCCGGTTATAATTCCGGCTCAGGACATCTTTGTCGATTCTTGTCAGCGCCTGCTCCGTCGTTTCCCCGGGGACGCCGGCGTTGCGGATCAGCCATTTAAGTCCTTTTTCCAGCCTTCTTGTCAGTGCGGGCCGTTCCCTGCTGCCGTCCCAGCCCGCGGTAATGCTGTCCCCGAAACAAATTAATTTTTTTTTCAAAGTTTATTTCCCTCATTTCAAGATTCATCCGTTACCGCCTGATGAAAAGCCCCGTGGCCGCTCTTTTCATCCGTTATTTTACACGTTTCGCCGGCTGATCTCCAATCATTGAGGGGACGGTTGCGCACGATCTGTAACGCCGTGCGCAACGAATTTTTTGATTCTGCCTGCTTTCTCCCTTTATAATAAATAATAAAGGGAGAATGAAAATTTTTCAGAAAACAGAGGCGATCTGTTTGGAAAGAACGACAATTTCGGGAACGATGCAGTAGCCGCGCGTTGCTCCCGGAAGGTGGGCAATCGGAGAATGGATGCGGGGCGGACGACAAAGAACCGATACGGCTCCGACCTACGGACAGGGACACGCCGAGAAGGTTGGCAGCCGGGCACTGAAAGAATCCGGAAAGCGCGGCGACAGGGGGGGATCGCGCAAAGGTCTGCCCTGACTGGGCCGGAACGGATCTGCAAAGAGATCGACGACTCGCTGACCAGGCCTGACACGGATTATATCGATATCTATCAGGTTCACCGGCCGGACCCCGCCCGTTCCTATTGAAGAAACGGTATAAGCAATGGGCGGGCTGTACAAAGAGGGTAAAATCCGTGCCAGCGGCGTCAGCAATTTTACGGCCGAACAAATGCGGCATTTCGCAAAGCTGCGCCGATCCACACCGTTCAGCCCCCTTAGTCTATTTGAAAGAAAGATCCTGCCTTACAGTCAGGAACACGAATTAACGGCACTCTATCTATTACGGGAATCTGTGCAGAGCCCTGCCGAGCGGAAAAATGGCGGGAGACCGCACGTTCACAGGGGACGATCTCCGGCTTGCCGCTCCGAAATTCCGAGCACACCCATTTGGTGCATTACCTCGCAGCCGTGCAGGATCCGGAAAATTATGCGGAGGAACGCTATAACAGATCCGCTCGCGTGCCGGCCATCCGCTGAATTTTCGATCAGGGCATCGCTCGGCGGCGCACGCCATCCCGAGCCAATCACGGCGGCGGCCGAAGCGGCGGATTTCAAACGGGACGAACAGGCATTGGACGCTATCGACAGCATTCTTGAAAGGCATATTAAAAAAGCCATTAAGCTCTGAGCTTATGGCTTCCCCGACTCGCCGGGAATATGAACAACACCGCGGTTAAAGAACGTCTTTCTCATTTATTCCATCGATTTCATTGGCCGGCAGCGGGTGCTGCCGGGCAGCGCTATTATTTGCCGGTTTTTTAAACTGTTTACCGACTCAGTCCTCTTCGAAGAAACCGGCCGGAACATCTGTGCAGACAGCCGGCTGCCTTTACACTCCATCATAATCATCGAAAGGTGCGATTCCGAATATGGAAAAAGAAGATACTGCTGCCCAGACAGCATTGATGCAAAAGCAGCAGCATAAAAAATTGACCGTTCATCAACTTATTCTGCGTTTTTTATTAATTATCATCGGTGTCACGCTTGATGCAATTGCTCTTGAGGCCTTCCTCGTTCCCAATAAAATCATTGACGGCGGAGTAGTCGGCATCTCGATTATGCTCGCTCAACTGTCAAGTCTGCCGATCGGCATTTATTTACTGGTCATCAATCTCCCCTTCTTTGTGATCGGCTACAAGCAAATGGGGAAAACATTCACCATTACATCCATTGGCGGTGTCACTCTGCTCGCCGTCCTGACCTCTCTGTTCGGCCGGATTCCGACATTTACCCACGATCTGCTGCTCGCCGCTGTGTTTGGCGGAGTGATTATGGGAATAGGGGTCGGCCTGATCCTCCGAAACGGCGGTTCCTCCGACGGCACAGAAATCCTCGCTGTGCTCTTTAACGAAAAGGTTCCCTTTTCCGTCGGTGAAACGGTCATGTTTTTCAACATTTTCATTCTAGGTTCAGCAGGTTTTGTTTTCGGCTGGAACTATGCCATGTACTCATTGATTGCCTACTTCGTTGCATTCAAGATGATCGATGTGACGACGACCGGCCTCGAGTCCTCTAAAGCGGTCTGGATTATCAGCGACCGCCATACCGAAATCGGCGATGCGCTCAACGACCGGCTCGGGCGAGGCGTCACCTATCTGAACGGATCGGGGGCCTACACCGGGGACGACAAAAATGTCATTTTCACCGTTATCAGCCGTCTTGAGGAGGCAAAAGTAAGAAGCATCGTCGATTCGCTTGATAGAAACGCCTTTCTCGCCATCAGCGACATTCATGACGTCAAGGGCGGCCGTTTTAAAAAACGGCGCATTCACTGACGGGCAGGCATTTTCCTGCCCGTTCCGGAAAAGATCGTACTACCGGAACCGGGCTTCGACCCGTTTCCCTTTTTTGGCCAGATGAGCGGACACGACGACCCAGCCGGCGTTAAGAAAGAGGAGCGCGCTTGTCGAAAAAAAGACATACTTCATCCCGAATTGGGCAGCCATATGTCCGCCGAGCAGCGCTCCCCCCAGAGTGCCGAGAAACTGGGCCGACTGATTATAACCGAACAGCTGGCCGGTAATAGCTGGCGGAGCCATTTTCTTGACGATGGTATTAATCGACGGCAGGATGCCGGCAATCGCCAGGCCCATCAGGAAGCGAAGACCCATCAGCTGCCACGGGCTGGAGACAAAAGCCTGGGGAATGAAAATAAAACCGATAAAAATCAGTGCACTAAGCAGGACGCGGCGCGGGCCGATCCTGTCGGACAGCTTGCCGAGCAGCGGTGCGGAAATTACGCTCGCCAGTCCGGCGGCAGAAACAACGATTCCCGAAATCATTTCAAGATTCCGGGAAGAAGGCATGAGGATCTTTACGTACACAGTGATAATCGGCTCAATCGACATATTGGCCAATTGAACCATGAACGTCGTGATAAACATAGCGACAAACATGCCGGGGCTGGGAACGATCTTCCATACCTCGCGAAAGGACGGCATTTTTTTCTCTGTACGGACAAATTTTTCTTTGATAAAAAACAGCGAGGCGAGAAATGCGCAAAAAAGCAGAATGCTTGTGTCGATGAAAACCATGCGCATCCCCATGAATTGCGAGAGGAAGCCGCCGATCAGCGGGCCGACCAGCGAACCGCCGATGCCTCCCGTCGAAAGCATGCCGAGCGCCCAGCCTGAATGGCTTCTCGGAGTCTGAGTCGCAACAAGAATAATGGAGGCGGGAATGAACCCGGAAACCAGTCCCATAATCAGGCGCAGTGCAAACAGTTCATAGACATTCTGCACAAAGGCCATGGACAGCACGACCAGGCTCATGCCAAGGCCGGCGCGGATCAGCATCGGTTTTCGTCCGTATTTGTCCGCAAGCGATCCCCAGATCGGCGACACAATGGCCGACACGAGAAATGTCGCACCAAAAATCAGACCTGCCCATCTTTCGATATCCGACGTATTATGGACCCCAAGTTGTTCAATGAAAAGCGGAAGAAACGGAACAATCTGGCTCATCCCCGCTGCCGTCGCAAATGCGCCGAACCAGCATACATAGAGATTTCTTTTCCATAAAGGAAATGACATGAAAAAAACACCTTGCTTCTATTTTCCAAAGCTTTATAAAATGACTTTGTCGGCTTTTGAACACAGCCTTTTTTAAATTGTAAACAGAAAGAAATAACGCCCTGTTCGTAAGAAGGGCACTTTTTACACAGTCTTAATAATAGACACAACTGTTCATTTAAACCAATATATATATTATTATAAAAGCATAGGTCGTAAGCTATATAATAGCTGTTCATAACCGGTTTCAACCCCAGCCAAAAGGAAGGATGTATGATGGAGCTGCTCCAGCTTAAATATTTTCAGACCGTCGCCCGCCTCGAACACATGACGCGTGCCGCAAAGGAACTGTCCATTGCGCAGCCGTCCCTGAGCCAGACGATTAAACGTCTTGAGAACGAAATCGGCGTTCCGCTTTTCGATCGGAAAGGGCGCCGCATCAAACTGAATAGTTATGGCAAATTATTTTTAAAAAAGGTGGAAACGGCCCTGTCCATTCTGCAGGAAGGCAAACGGGAAGTGTCCGACCTCGCGCAGGTGAAAAATGACCGCATTGCTCTCGCCGTTATGAGAACGCCGATTGTTCCCGATCTGCTCAGCAGTTTCCGTAAAAAGCATCCTTATGTCCGTTTCCGGGTCAAACAGATTTCCCGCGACACCGTTAACAGGCAGCTGGAAAACGGAGACATCGATATCTGCATCACACCTTATTATCGTGAAAGAGAAAGCCGGTTCAGCTGGCGGGAACTGATGAACGACGAGATCTATCTTGCCGTGCCGAAATCACATCCTCTGGCTTCGGAAGAAAGCGTCAGCCTCAGAGAAATCGCTCATGAACCCTTCATTCTGAAGTCAGGAGGAGCATTCCGTGAAACAACAGATGCTTATTGCCGGATGGCCGGGTTTCAGCCGGACATCGCTTTTGAAGTCGATGATTCACTTTCAATCCGCGGTCTCGTCAGGGAAGGGCTGGGCGTGGCTTTTTTTTCCTCGCTGACCCTGCGGACGATCAGGGATTCGTCGATTGTCCCGCTAAGAATCAGTCAGCCGCACTGTTTCCGCACCATCAGCCTCGTCTGGAACGAGGACCGTTATCATTCGCCGATTGCCGCGCAGTTCCGGCAATTCGTTATCCACTATTTTGCGGCCCTGAATCATTCATAATCAGGCAATGCCGTACGCGGCTGCAGCGTCCGCCTAAAAAGAAAAAATCGGCAGGCCGGGCCAGACCGCCGGCGAGCCTTCGTTTTTCTAATACTGCATTCCGCTCATCTTTTTATACTTTTTTATTTGTATAAACTTAGACAGCCCGATTCCGCCTTTCGACCTGCGCCTTTTTTTTCTGGCTTCTCCATCCCGAATACAGAACGGCTGCAATAATGACAATGATGACGGGCCACTTCACCCAGGCCTCCAGGCTGCCGAGCAGATTAATGAAGACCGGCTCGGCAAACAGCATCCGTCCCGCGGTCAGAGCAAGGATGGCCGCGCCCAGAAAAACAAGCCACTGGAACCGATTGATCAGCGCCAGGATGATCGCGCTGCCGCCCATAAGAAGCGGGACGCTGATCAGCAGGCCGAAAATAACAAGAAGCGGGTCGCTCTGTGCGGCTCCTGCCACGGCCAGCACGTTATCCAGGCCCATCAGCGCGTCGGCAACGATAATTGTGCGGACGGCCGCCCAGATACTGGTTTCCGCCTTGACCTTTTTCTTCTTTCCCTTGTCACTTTCCGGGCGAAGAAGGCGATAGGCAATCCAGATCAGCAGCAGGCCTCCGACAAAATGAAGGCCGGGAATCATCAGCAGATAGACGACGATCAAAGTACAGAGTGCACGCAGCACAACCGCCCCTGCCGTCCCGTAAAGAATGGCGCGCGAACGCTGGCGGTCGGGGAGCCGGCGGGCAGCCATCGCGATCACAATCGCATTGTCTCCGGCAAGAAACAAATCGATGCCGACGATGATAGCAAGAGAATACCAGAATTCCGGTGTCAAAAACTCCATAAACAAACAGTCCTCCTGTCATGTTATCTGAACCATTCAAATGAAACAACGGATGACCGGTCTCTCTTAAGAAAGCGCCGGTCAATCGGCCCCATACGGCAACGGGCTGTTTTCTCAATAAAAAGACAGCCGCTCCACCGTCTGATGGAAAGGCTGTCTGTATTTAAAAACCTTTGCCCATTTCATCCGATCGAGGCAAAGGTCTCGCCAGCAGCATGACTGCTGCCAAAGAAGGCCGGGGATACTCCCGTAATGACGGCGCTTCTTTGCAGGCTACTCCCCTTTTATAGAGAGATGATTCATTTGTTAAGATTATCTTATAATAATTGTTCCGTTCTGTCAATGAAAATTTTCATCCTATTCATCCGGAAAAAGATGATTCCGATAAGCATAGATAGCCGCCTGCGTGCGGTCTGAAACGCCTAGTTTTCCGAAGATGCTGCTGACATGCGTCTTGACTGTCTTGATTCCGATAAATAACAGCATGCTGATTTCGGCATTGCTCTTTCCGGACGCAATCAGCCGCAGGACCTCGCGCTCCCTTTCTGTCAGCTGTTCGAACGGCTGCGGCTCTTTATGCAGACCCGCGACGAGCTTCCGCGCCACTTTTCCGTCAATGACCGTCCCGCCCGCGTGGGCCTTGCGGATGGCCTGTATAATTTCTTCCGCAGATGCCGTTTTTAAGAGATAGCTGATTGCTCCCGCTTCGATAGCCGGAAATACTTGCGCATCATCATAGAAACTTGTCAGAATAATAATTTTTCGTCCCGGATCCCTCGCCAGAATAGTCTTCGTCGCTGTAATGCCATCGCCGTTTTCCATGATCAGATCCATCAGAATGATTTCGGGTGCGATTTTTTGATCAAACAGAACCGCTTCCTTCCCGTCGGATGCCTCACCGACCACTTCGATGTCGTTTTCCGTCGACAGAAAGGCTTTCAGCCCTTTTCTTACCATATCATGATCATCGACAACCATTACCCGGATTTTATCCATCTTGGCCAACCCTTTCTTCTTGTATCGGGACACGGATATGAATGGAAGTTCCTTCCCCTTCCTGCGTCGTCAGTATAAAGTGTCCGCCGATTTCCTCTGTCCGCTCGCGCATCGTTTTCAGTCCGTAGGACGCAATCTTTTCTTTTGCCGGATTAAAGCCGCGGCCATTATCAAATATGTTCAAGACAACGGATTGCTCCTTCGCATAAAGCGTCAGCCTGACTTTTGTCGCCTCCGAATGTCTCAGCGCATTGGAAAGGGCCTCCTGGCTGAGCAGGAACAGATGATTTTCGATCCCTTTCGATAAGCCGGCAATCGGATCGACCGAAGCTTCGAAGTGAATCGGCGTCTTGCCGTCAAGCTCGGCGATCAGACGCTCAAGCCCCTTATCAAGCGACTCGCCGCGCAAACGGACCGGACGCAGATGAAGCAGCAAGGCGCGCATCTCCCCCTGTGCTTTGCCGGCTATATCCGATACATCCGCTATATTTTCGGCAGCCTTGTCCGGATTGGTGAAAACCGATTTTTTCGCCGCCGACGCAAACATGGACAGGGCAAACAGCTGCTGGCTTACCGCGTCGTGCAAATCTCTCGCGATCCTCTGCCTCTCCTCGATCACCGCCGCATTCCTGACCTTTGCATTGATCTCGACATTTTCATTGATCAGTTTTTGCAGAAATTTCACCTGTGTATCAATCTTATCCGCTAGTTCGTTCAGCGATTGTTCGACCTGCGAAATTGTTCCTTCGCTCTCCGTTTTTATCCGGGCGGATAATTTTCCGGACGAGAGCGTTCTGACAAACAGATCGATGTTCTCGATCCGATTCTTGATCAGGCGATAATCCTTTGTAACGAGCAGTGTCCCGATAAACAGATTGATCAGAAAGCTCAGGAAAAATGCCAAGGCACTGATCAGCAGCCCGTGAGGGTCGGAAATATAGAAAAAAAACAGCTGCAGCATGCCAAAAAGCAGCACGGAGGAGAAAAAGCTCGACGCGATCTGAATTTTAGCGACCCGGATTCGATAGTTGGACATTGGCTTCACACCTGACTGATCGTCAAATCGATCACTTGAAAATCAAATTTAAAATCAATCCTGCGGACCGCCTGATCGTAATGGACCGTTTGATAATCGATATTTCTCAGGCTGCCGCTCTGTTCATCGCCGTCAATTCTGACATCGCCGACGGTCGCTCTGACACTGACCCGAAAGGGAACGTCCTCGGGAACAATGATCTTGATGTCCCCGACCCAGCCCGATATCGTGACCGGAATGGTTTCTTCAGGAATAAAGGCTTTTGTAAAATCGAAATTGTAGTTCGCGATTCTTACCCGCTCATGGACCGGCCGGGCCTTCCAATTTTCTTCCTTATACGACGCATCACGGATAAAATGGAATGTCCTGTCCGGCCGATCATCCCAGAATCGATTTTCCTCACCGTCATCCATAAAGTTGCGCATTCTGTGTATTCTGTTCCTATGTTTCCTGTGCGCGGTCGTCAACGGTTCTCCGAACAGCATCATCAGTCCAAAATAGACGACCAGATACGGCCACAGTTTCCAAAAATCCCGCCAGGTAAAAACCAGCAGTCCCCAATTGCCTGCCAGAATCAGGCCGCCGTATATCAGAAAGAACAGTCCCCAGAAAAAGCCCGGCCTTTTTCGGTGCACCAGCGGCACAATGATCAGCAGCATGCCTAATAGAATGAATAGATAGGGCAAAATTTCGACGGGCATCGCCATTATTCCCGGGGAAATAAGATTCAGACTGCTGAGAAGCCAGTAACACCCGAGCAGTATCACCATTAAGGCGATTAAAATTTTACCAAACGGCATTCAGCTCAATCCTTTCAGTTAGGAAACCTCTATTCCTACTATATAAAGAGCCATTGCATATTTCCACAGACTGAAAGCGTTTTTTCCCTCCGCCTTGAGACGGATTAGCAGCAATGAGATTCGCCCTCTCTTTTCCATAATGCAGCGGGTCCGATCGACCCTGAATCACCGGACGGCCTTCTAGCGAACGTCTTCTTTCTCAAGCCTTTGTTTGGTATAGGCCACGGTGAACAGCCAGCCGGCCGCCATTCCGGCAGCAAGAAAAAGCAGGAACCCGATCGGGCTGCGGCTGCCGAGCGCACCGGCGAGACTCATAATCAGGCTCTGCAGCGCAAACAGTGAAAAGATAAGCTTGAGGAAACTCCTTCTCCTGAGGCGTCCGGCGATCGGATACAGGCCGGCCAGCGCCTGCGGAAAGGGATGATACCACAGCGGCAGCAGCTGCAGACCGGTCAGATAAACGAACGCCGCCGTTGCAAGCGCCGTATAATAGCCGTTATTGACAAAAAAACAGACGAGCGCCCCGATTGCGGTGAGTCTTAGATAAATGCCGAAATAGTCGTCCGCGCGCAGAAATGTCTTAATAAACAGCTGTCGGTAGACGCTTTCTTCGTCAAATGAACGTACAGGGAAAAGGGCACTGATCAGCCTTCTTGCTTTGACGCGGTGCCTTAGGCGCGGTACGTCTGTAAAAAGGTTGGCAAAGCGGAGAAACTGCATTTCCTGTTTATTATCCATATCGATGACCCGATCCCATTTTAAGAGGGAGCGGCCGGACGGACGGCGGAACAGGAAAATGCTGGAAAGCAGCATGGCAGCCGCACAGACGGCCGGCACTGCCAGGTTCAGTCCGCCTGCAAAACCGTATAAAAACAGGAATGAAAACCCAAAACGAATGATTTTCAGCGGCACGGTGCCGTCGATCGACTGTTCCTGCCAGCGGCAGTCGATGTTCCAGCCCTTGACTGCAATCGCCGCGGCGGCGACAATCCAATAAGATGCGGCGCCGGCGGAACTCTTGGCGTAAAGCGGCGCGCAAATCAGCAGAAAAAAAATAAGAAACAGGCTTTGAAAAATAAAGCTGTACATTCTGCTCATTCGGAAATAGCCGCCGAGTTCCGCTTCAACCGGAAGCAGGAACACCTTGTCCGCAGGCTGCATAAATGTGCGGATCGGCGAACGGACGGCAGGGACGGACAAAACGGCGGTCACCGCCAGGGCCGCAGGAAAAGCTTGCGGCAGAACGTCAAGCCAGCGTTTATAGTAAAACCCGCCGATAATGACGGCCGCATAAAGAACAAACATCAGGCCGCTGTTTTTGCCGATCAGATTCCAATAACGCAGCTGCATTTGAAAATTGTCGGCGCGGCGCCGGCGCCAAAGCCGGATCAGTTCAGCCATTCTGTCCTCCCCCTTGCCACAGCCAGATAAATATCATGCAGCGATGCCCTGTCGTCGCCGTAGCGGCGCCTGATTGTATCGATCGTTCCCTGAATGGCGATTCTGCCCTCGTGAAGAATAATAAACCGGTCGCAGTACTGTTCAGCCGTCGACAGGATATGAGTCGACATCAGTATCGCCGCTCCGCGGCGTTTCATATCCTCCATCAGATCGAGAAGAGACTGGATTCCGAGCGGATCAAGGCCGACAAAAGGTTCATCGACGATATACAATTCCGGCCGAATCAGAAAGGCACACATGATCATCACCTTCTGGCGCATGCCCTTCGAGAAATGAGTCGGAAACCAGTGCTGCTTCTTCTCCATGTGAAAGAGTTCCAGCAGACGGCCGCTCCGTTCCTCATAGGTCTTCCTGTCAAGGTGATAAGCCATTGCGCTCAGTTTCAGATGTTCTTCCAATGTCAGCTGCTCATACAGTTCAGGCATCTCGGGGACATAGGCCATTTTCTGCCGATAGGCGAGCTTGTCCTCATGGATCGTCCGTCCGTTGACCCGGATTTCGCCCGCGAACGGCTGAAGCAGGCCGAGAATATGTTTGATTGTCGTGCTCTTGCCTGCTCCGTTCAGGCCGACCAGGCCGACAAGTTCGCCGGCTTTCATTTCAAAAGAAACATCGTGCAGCACAGGGCGCTGTCGCGAATAGCCGCCGCTGAGATGCTCCACGGTCAAGATTGTATCCATGTGTTCACACCTGCCGTTTATTTACTTTGAATAAGTTTAATCTTTTCTTCTTTTACCAGTCTAACAAAAAAAAGCACCGGCCGTAAATGTTCTGAAATCTTGATCCTTTGAGATGATTATAGGCAGCCCCTTCCTCAGATGTGTTAAAATGAAGACAATTCATTGGGATCTTTTAGCAGGCCGCAAGACGATTAAAATGAGAAAAAGAAGGGATGAGCCAACATGTCAGATGAATCAAACTGCATTTTCTGTAAAATTATTAACGGCGAGATTCCGAGCGCAAAGGTATACGAGGATGAAGACGTCTACGCCTTCCTCGATCTCAGTCAGGTTACGAAAGGGCATACGCTGATTATTCCGAAAGTGCATCAAAAAGATATTTTTAACCTGAGCCCGGACGTCGCCGCAGAACTGTTCCGCCGTGTTCCGCTCATCGCTGCCGCCATCAACAGGGCTTTTCATCCGATAGGACTGAATCTATTGAATAATAACGGCACTCTGGCGGGGCAGAGTATTTTTCATTATCATATCCATCTCATTCCGCGCTACGGCAAGACAGATACATTTACGTTCGGCTTTCAATCGCACGCGGAAGACTACACAAATGAACAGCGCTCGGCCATCGCCGCAACAATTGCTGAAAATATAAGGGAAGCATAATCCGGGCCGGTTCTGATAAGTTTGCTTTTTCAAAAAAAGAAGTGTATATTTTTAGTAAAATCCTGCGGCAGACCATAAGAGTACTGCCGGGGATGATCAGCTTAGTTTGAGGAGAGATGAGCATGAAACTTCAGAATTTAATCATTGTCGCTTTATTTTTAGCAATCGGGACAGTCCTTCACACAGTTGTACCCGGGCTTCTGTTCGGAATGAAAGCCGATCTTCTGCTTGTGATGTTGTTCCTTGCCCTTTATTTCTTTGCCGACAGGAAAAGCTTTCTTGTCATCGGCCTTGTTGCCGGGATTCTGGCCGGATTGACGACAAACATGCCGGGCGGATTTTTCCCGAGCGTGATTGACAAATTCGTAACCTCAGCAGTTGTTTTTCCTCTGTTCTCAGTCGCCGGGCACTACTTTTCAAGGCCTGCCAAATATATTGCGGGCATCGTGCTGGCCGGTTTAGGAACGGCACTGAGCGGTGCAGTGTTCCTTTCGATGATGATTCTTCTGGCCGGATTGAACCCCGCAACCTTTACCAGCCTTTTCGTCGTATTAGTTCTTCCGACAGCGGCTGTAAATGCTGTTCTGACGGCCGTTCTTTTTCCGCTCATTAGCCGAATCGCCGGGCGCAGCGCGGCTTTCCGTACCGGAAGAACGTTAAACTGACGGGCAGAGTGAGGGCGGCAATCGCAAGATCGTGAATTTCTCCCCCGAAGCGGGACAGTCAAAATCCGCTTCGGGGTTTTTTAATGTGCCGGCAGAGTGATAATCGGATCCGGCTGGGTTATAATAATAGTAAGTTTAGATATCTGAAGAGGTGAAACGCTATGGGAAAATTTATATCGTATACGATCGGAGCCGCAATCGGCGGACTTGTCGGCGGAACGGTTGTACTTCTCGTAACGCCGAAAAAGGGCGAGGACGTCAGAAATGATATTTGGCAGAAGGCTTCCTCTATTCAGCAGCCGCTCAAGGATGCCGCCAGCAATCTGAATACAGTCAAAGACCGCGTTTTATCATTGAAGGATGAGAGCCTGCCGGTATTGAAATCGACGATGTCGGATATCGGCGACCTGCTGAAAGGGTGGAAGGAAGACGTCCAGCCCTATCTGACAAAAATTAAAAATAACGTCGTTCAGCTCGAAGCGGCAAAAGAAAAACTGAGCAATAAACTCAAGTCCAACGCACCGGAAAAGAAGCCAGGCGAAGAAGAAACACCTCCTTCTCTTTAATTTACAGCTCTTGCCGAAACAAGCACGATCATCCGGTCCGGAACAGGAATCCGCGGAATCTTGAGGTCCGCCGGTCCATCCATTTTTAAAAAGAGGCATCTCAAAGTCGCAAAACGACCGGCGAGATGTCTCCTGTTTTTTATTCTCTTGAATGCGCGATCCCCGGCTGACGGCGGACAGTCTGCAGAAAGATTAAAGTGCCCAGACACCGTTCCGAAAAACAGCTTCCCATGCGCCTGTCTCTGTCTGGCCGTCAATATTCAGCCGGCCTGAGCCGATCATAAAATCTACGTGAATCAGGCTGTTATTCGCACCGTGTGCCTCAAGCTCCTTCCCGGACATTTCAGCACCGCCGTCGAGACAAGTCGGATAGGCTTTCCCGATAGCCAGATGGCAGGAAGCATTTTCATCAAAAAGCGTCGTATAAAAAATCAGGCCGGATTGGGAAATGGGGGAATCATTCGGCACGAGCGCCACCTCTCCGAGATAATGAGAGCCCTCATCCGTGTCGATCAGATGCCGGATTACATCTTGTCCCTTTTCAGCGTTCGCCTGAACAATCCGGCCGTCCCGGAACGTCAGAGACAGTTTTTCAATCAATGTTCCTCCGTAATTTAATGGTTTGGTACTGGTCACCGTGCCATTGACGCCTGTCTTCATAGGGAGGGTGTATACTTCTTCCGTCGGAATATTGGCAACGAATCTTGTTCCGCGGCTGTTAATCGACGCACCGCCGTCCCAATGAGCAGCCGGATCAAAAGCGATCTCCAGATCCGTACCCGGCGCCTGATAATGCAGCTTGCGGTATTTTTTTCGATTCAGCACCGACCGCTTGTCTGCCAGATTTTTCTGATGATCCTTCCATGCCTGGATCGGATCTTCAAGATCGATTCTTGTCATTTTAAAGATGACATTCCACAGGTCTTTCATAGCAAGTTCCCTTATTTTCCCGGGGAACATCTTTTTCGCCCACCTGACGGTCGGGTAAATCAGGATCGTCCAGCTGACGCGATCAGACATGCGGTAATCATAGTACGTATTCAAGGCTTTCCATTCCGTCTGCTGATCGACGGCCAACTTGTGCGGATCGATGCCGTCAGTAATGCCGATGCCCGGCGTGCGGATGTCGATGCAGGCCGCGCCCCTTTGCACCAGGGTTTCAAGACCCGCCGCTTTCCATGCCGGATAATCACGGAGCACATCTTCAGCAGCATATTTTAAACGCAAATGATCGAGCCGATCATCCGTCCAGTTAAAAAAAACGCGTTTTGCACCTGCCTCATAAGCTTTCTCCGTCACGATCCTGACGAGTTCCGCCGCATCGACCGGAGCCTTAATAATCACTTCCTGCCCTCTCTGAACATTTGCCCCGACATTAACGGCAAGATCAGCATATTTTTCCAGCTTCTGTGCAAAAGTTTTCATTTTTCCCGCCCTCCATATGATTGAACTGACAAACAGACGGCCGCCCCCCCTTATTCCAATGTATCGACATTATTTTATCACTTTATCGATAAATATACGCAAAAAGGACAGCGGTTTCATAACCCATCCGGATATGTTTAAGGCTTCTGATGAACGGTGAAAGCGACGACGTTCTTTGGAAGATCGATGGTCTCCGCCTGAAGATAGAGGCCGTTCTGTATGCTGATCTTCGACAGATCAATATAAATCTGCTGCTTGTCCGGTTGGAAAACAACCCAGTCCGGAAAGCCGGCGCTGACTTTTAAGAAATTCAGGACTTCTTTGTCGGGAAGTTCCAGGCTGCCGACGCGTACATTGGATTCTTTCAAAATAATCGCTCCGTGACTGACAACGGGATCAAATGTCAGTGTGAACGGAATGCCCGTAAACAGCAGTTTATAAGTCCCCTTCAAAACAACCCGGTTGCCGATCGCCACTTGGTAAGACAGCCGGTTGTTCCCGTTCCTGCTTATTTGATCATTAATCATATTCTGCAGCTGCCGCTTATTGGCCTGAACGGTGAAAATAGCCTGTCCATCCGTCAATCTCGAAGGGACGGTTTGCGATGTGCCGGAGAATCCCGACGTCAGCAGGCTGAAAAGCAGCAAAACAAATAGTAAAAAAATGAAAAGCAACGCAAAAAAAGCAGCTTTCCATAAATTTTTCCGCTTTTTTTCATTTAATGTTTGCCTTTTCTCGATCAATGCAGCTGCTCCTTTCCATGCATGCGCCCCTTTGATTAGACTCCTCTTGCAGTATCTTCAAGAAATCAGAGGGAAATACGTTTCAAATTGATTAATTATAGCATAGCGCATTTCTTTGTGCTTTCCGAGCATTGACAAAATCTTTATATTTTTTCAGAAGCGTTTGCTATTGACCCATTCTCGATATTTTCGAATCAGCCGAACGGACGAATCATTGAATATCCTCGACAAGCCGGCCTTCTTTCGGGTAGAATGGACAGTGTTAACAGGAAGCAGTCCGCGCACATGCTTTTCAGCAGCCGACCTGTTTTTCGCGGCGGGTGCGACGGATTAAAATAAGTCTCTTCGAAAATTTTGTAAATGAAGGGACTAATTCAAATAGGAGTGGACGCAGTGAAGAAATTTATCATTGTTCTTGCCGCATTGCTGGGCCTTTCCGGTCTCGCGGCATGCGGGAACAGCAGTTTGGGCAGCGCCGTTGTCGTCCAGACTAAAAGCGGCAATATTACAGAGCAGGATTTCTACAATGAACTGAAAACAAGCAGTAACGGCAGCCAGATTCTTCAAAACCTGGTGTATGAAAAATTGCTGTCAAGCAAATACAATGTGTCGCAAAAAGAAGTCGATGCAAAGTATAATCAGGTTTTAAAATCTTTCTCCGACAAGCAGTCTTTTGAAACGGCACTCTCTCAGAACGGATTGACCGACAGCCAGTTCAAACGCAACATCAAAGACTCCCTGATGATGACCAAGGCACAGCAGGCCGGCATCAAGGTGACCGACAAAGATCTCGTTGACTATTATAATAAAAATAAGGCCTCGCTGACTCAGCTGAAAGCAAGCCATATTTTGGTCAAGGATCAGAAAACAGCGCAGTCTATTGTCCAGCAGTTGAAAAAGGGAGGCGACTTTGCTGCACTCGCCAAGAAGTATTCAACCGATACGGGGACAAACTCGAAGGGCGGCGAGCTTGGCTGGTTCCAGGCGTCGTCGATGGTTTCTGAGTTCAGCACTGCCGCGCTGAAATTAAAAGTCGGCGAGATCAGCAGTCCTGTCTATTCGAAGACGGACGGCGGCTATCACATCATCAAACTGGAAGGGAAAAAAGATGCCTACAATCAGATTAAGTCGGAAGTCAAATCCGCTTATCTGACAAGTAAAGAAAAGTCCCAGAGTGAAGTAATGCAGACACTGATTAAAAATGCCGACGTTCAGGTCAAAGACAAATCTTTCTCGAACTTGTTCAATTCAACGACGACTTCATCATCCTCAACCGCACAATAATGTGAACAAAAAAAAAGCAGCCGCTGAAACGGTAATTAACCGTCAGCGGCTTTTTTTCAGGATCGTTTTTCCTTGGCCCGGCCAGCCGGGCGAATCATCAGCGGCTTCAGTCGAAAAAAAATCCGAAAGCCCCCCGCTCGTCAAAGCATCGCCTTCGGATCCTTGTTGCGATCGCGCCGTTCTTTTTCCGCCTCTATCCTTTTCATATAAATGTTTCCCTGCTTCTCGACCCATTCGTCATCGAGTTCCTTATCTTCTCGGGAAATGGAAAATGCCCGGTAACCGCTGAACAGAATACCGGCGATTAACAGATATACCCACCAGGGCACACTTTCAATTCCGGAAAGAATCGGATCAATCAAACCGAGCTGCTGCATCATAAACAGCATGAACAGCAGGACAACGGCATATAGAGAACGTCTTGCCTGTTTCATTTTCCGACCTCCTCTGCACAATTTCAAGTTTTCCGGTCATCCGAATCTTCCGGATGACGTCTTGTACTCTATTTTTATGCACAGGCCCGCACAAATAGTACAATCTGTCACTGTTTGTGCTCTAAACCGGACGAAAGGGCAGAGGTCTCATTTCCGTCGTCCCGATCAAAGGACGGGCGATACAGCGAACGGTTGTTCAGCGCAAAGACGCGCTCTGAGAATTCTCCCGGCCGCGTTTTCCGGATCGCCCGTGTCATGATGTTCATTTTAGCATCCAGATCATCAAGTATATGAAGAATTTCCGCCTCTTTGAAAAGCGGCGGTTTAGGACTGCCCCACTCAGGATTCTCGTGATGGCTGAGCACCATATGCTGCAGAAGAAGCACTTCTTCCCGATCGCCTATTCCCATCTCGCCGGCTGCTCTGCCGATTTCATCAATCATAATTGAAATGTGGCCGAGCAGGTTGCCCGGAAGCGTGTAGCTGGTTGATGTCACGCCGGATAATTCCTTCAGTTTGCCCATATCATGCAGAATGATGCCCGCATAAAGCAAATCGCGGTTTACTTCCGGATAAAGCCCGACAATCGCCTTGGCCATGTCCAGCATGCAGCACACATGGTAGGCAAGGCCGGAAAGAAAATTATGATGAATGCTTGTTGCCGCCGGATATTCAAAAAATGCACGGTGGTGTTTTTTCAGGAGCGCACGCGTCAGCCTCTGGATCACCGGATTTTTAATCTCAAAAAGATACTGGGTCACTTTTTCATCGAGAGCCTCCGCAGAAAGCGGGGCGGCCATCACGAGTTCGGATTTTTTAACCGCATCATGCTCGTCCGCGAGACGGATTGTGCGGATTTTAAACTGATTTCTTCCCCGGTAAGTCGTAATATCTCCTTCCGCCAATACGACTGCCCCGGGAATATAATTCGACTCGTCCTCCGACGTGCTTCCCCACAGTTTCGATTCAATATCTCCGGACTTATCCTGCAAAACAATGGTGAGAAAGGGTTTCCCATTGCTCGCCGTTCCCCTTGTTACTGTTTTAATCAGCAAGTAGTCGCGGACATGCTCGCCTTCTTTATAAAACGCAATTCCTTTCAATTTCCCCATTCCCTTCATAAGTGGGCCGCAGCCGGATACTGACGGTTCAATCCGCACGAAGGCGGGCGGCAAGCTCCCCTCCGAGCCGAGGAATCACCTAGTCCGCCTGAGCGGGCGGTAAGCGTTTATCTTTCGGCGGTGCGGGCACAGTGATTATAAAGGCCACTCCGTTCGCGCTGTTTTCTACTCTGATCCCGCCCCGATGATGCAGGACAATACGTTTGACAATGGCCAGGCCGAGACCGAACTGGCCTTTTTCCCCTTTTTTAAAGGGTTCAAACATCGCTTCCATTTCGTTCTCGGGGATCTTCCGGCCGTCGTTCTCGACAACCATGATTGTCTCGCCGTTCCGTTCCTCCGCGGTCACCCATATATTTTGTTTCGCATAACGCAGCCCGTTCTCCACCAGATTTTCGAAAACGGTCTGCCACTGTTCTTTATCTCCCCACACGGCCGTTTCTTCTCCCGAGACATGAATCCTGATATCCGGGCGCTGGGTCTTCAGCCGTTTCTTAATGAACAGGGCAATATCGCCGAAAGCCATCCGCGTAAAATGAATCTTCTGGTCGCGAAGAGAATCAAAGCGTGTAAAGTAGAGCAGCTTTCTGACTCTTTTCTCCATCTGTTCCGATTCATGGATAATGACATCCATAGAATCCATCAGATCCCCTTTGGGATAAATCCCGTCTTTTACGGACTGGGCGTAGCTGTGCACGACCATGATCGGCGTCTTCAGTTCGTGAGACGCCTGCTGGAGAAATACTTTCTGCGACTCGTCGTACCGCATCAGATTCAGACGCATTTTTTCAAACTGCGAAGAAAGGCGTTCAAATTCATAGTCCCCTTTCCATTCAAAAGGTTTTTCCCAGTTCAGCCGTGAAATCTCTTCGAAACGGCTGCCCAGTATATCCAGGGGACGTTTTAAATAGCGTGCCAGCCAGAATGCGATAAAAAGACCGAGAATGCCCGTCAGGACGAAGATAAAGATCAGCCTGGCCCACAGTTTATGCATCAGTTCATTAGTATAAGTATTCCACATATAGGAAATGAGATAACCGGTTTCCATATTGACGTTCACCCGTCTGACGACATAATACAACGTCGACCCGCGGTAAACCAGTTCGTAACGCTGAATGCTCGCTTTCTGCTGTTTGATATGGCCTTTCATCTCGTTGAAAACAGAAGCCGGAATCGAATTGCCGAGAATCTGGCGGTAATTCGAATCAATCAGCAGGTTGCCGACCGATTTAACCGCCTGCTGACGATCCAGAAAACCGGAGCCTGAGTTGTCCACCCCGTAGTTTCCCGCATCCTGATGCAGCACATTCTGCAGCTGCTCCTG
Source organism: Sporolactobacillus sp. CQH2019 (assembly GCF_028765345.1). Classification (GTDB taxonomy): domain Bacteria; phylum Bacillota; class Bacilli; order Bacillales; family Sporolactobacillaceae; genus Sporolactobacillus. Next base: position 130,516 of record NZ_JARAJZ010000008.1, on the reverse strand, counting down.
CTCAATCGTCTCATAAGAATCCTCTTTCAAAGCGCTTTGAATGGAGTAAGGATAGACGACGACCATAATGATGCCGATAATCATTACAAGAAGAGCGAACGACAGCCAGATACGCTTCGCCAATGTCCATCTGAACATTAGGACACGACCCTGTACCCGGAGCCGTAAACTGTTTCAAGGGACAGGCGGCTCAGTTTTCTGCGGATTCGCCGGACCACGTCGTCGACTGCACGATCCGATCCGACATAATCCTCACCCCATACCTCTTTGAGTATATCTCTTCGCGATTTAGCAACGTTGGCATTCTCGACAAGATATAACAGGACATCGAACTCCTTTGACGTCAGATCGATGACCGATTTTTCTTCGTCAAAAACTTTTCGGCGGACCACATCGATCTGATACTTGGAAATAGACAGAAGATTTTCGTGAAGTCCGCCGCCGTAAACACGGTGCAACAATTTTTTAGCGCGAATCACCAGCTCTTTGGGCAGAAAAGGCTTGGCCAGGTAGTCGTCGCTGCCGAGTTCCAGCCCGATAATTTTGTCAAGATCCTGATCTCTGGCTGAAATAAAAATGACGGGCTGTTCTGAATGATTTTCCTTAATCTTCCGGATCAGATCATAGCCGGACATTCCCGGAAGCATAATATCAAGAATCCAGAGATGCACGCCGTTATGCAGGAATTTGATCGCTTCCTCGCCTGTCCGAAAAACGGAAACATTCCATCCTTCCCTTTCCATATAAACCTTCAGAATGGAAGCAAGGCTTTCTTCATCTTCGACAAGATTAATTTGAAAGACAGTTCCGCTCATATACACTCATCCTTATTTCGTTCAAAATTCCCATACTGTCCATTTATTATACCATGAGGCCTTACAGCGCGTGATAAATGAAACAATTTTCATTATTCCCGGACACGAGTGCCGGACTCTTGTACGCCGTGCGGCTCATTCAGACGGCCGTCTGCCGGCTCTGTCCGGAAAGTGAAAGAACGCAGGAAGGGTGATCCTTCAGAAAGGCCGAATCGTGGCAGGTGAAAAGGATCACCTGGCGCCGGTCCGATATTTTTTTCAGCAGCGAATAAACACGCTCGGCCCTCGGGCGGTCAAAATTGACAAACCCTTCATCAATGATCAGGGGCAGCGATTCGCCGCCGTCAAAAACATCCGTCAAAGCCAGGCGAAGCGACAAATATAACTGTTCGGCGGTTCCCCTGCTCAGTTCGCCGGCCAGAAAGATCCGGCCGTCCCTGCGTTCTGCGACGAACCCGTCGTCATCATTGAGATTAAGGGAAATATAGGCCCCGTCCGTCACCTGTTTAAAATAGCGTTCGGCTTCTTTCAGGACTTTAGGCAGCCTCTGTTTCCGGTAACTGTCCTTAGTTCTGGCTATTGCCCATTCGGCCATCCGGAAGACGGTCCATTCCCTTGCTTTGCCGTTGACTTCGGCCAGCAGTGAATGATAACGATCCAGTGCGTCGCGGTAAGAATCGTCATCGGCCGCACTCCGGTACTCTGTCTGTTTCTGGATCACATATTCTCTGGCCTTTTGCAGCCCTTCCTCCAGATCCGCCAGACGGTTTTTGAGCGCATCTTCCGTGACTCCGTCCCACCTGCCTGCATCGAGATCGTGAAAATAGCGCCGCAGATTTTCTTCATTCTCAGCCAGTTCGCGCATATGGATCAGCCGATCATCTCTTTTTTCTATCAGTTTCCGGAACCGATCAGAGCGATCGGCGAGCGCAAAAAATTGCTGTTCATCGGCGGCGCCGGTGCGTTCAAGCAGCCGATCCCGCTCTCCGTAAAAACGATCCAGCTTTTTTTTCAGTATTTGTGCCTGTTTCAGATAAATATCCCTCTGCTTCTTCAGATCCCGGGCCTGCTGCTGCCTTTCTTTCTCCGTATTGTATCGTTTTTCGATAAAAGCGGCATTTCCTCCCGGCACATGAAGAATCTCCGCGAGCCGCTGCCTCTCCCGTTCAAACGATTCGTGTTCCTTACGCCTGTCGCGGATGCGCGCTTCAAGCGCCTCTATCCTGTTCAGAACAGTCCGCGCCTCATCAACCAGCCGCACAATATCCGCGGCCCACTCCGTCCGCTCAACGCTGTAGCCGTTCGCAGCCAGCCATTCCTGAAACAGGCGTCTTTCTTCGCCCAGACTTTTTTCAAGATCCCCGGCGGCCGAACGCGCCTGCTCACAGGCCTTCTCAGTCTTGACAATTTGTTCACGCGTAAAACTCATTTCCGCTTCATAACGACGATCAACGGCCGCTTCCGTTTCCGCCCCGGCGGACGGCCGAACGGCGCGCCGCAGCGCAAGCCGGGAAGTGTAAAGAAACAGGCCGCCGAGCAGCAGCCCGAACAGAAAAACGAGAACAGCCGCAGCCGGCGCGATCAGAAAATAAGAGAGTACCGCCGCTAAGACCGTCGCTAAAAATGCGGGAACGATCACCGAAGCGGAAAACGGGCCTGCCCCGGTCCGGTCTTCCCGTTTCTGCGCTCCTCCGTTCTCTTCCCTATGTCCGCCTTTCAGCTCTTCCAGACGTTTCTTCAGCTGCAGGACCTCTGCTTCCCGCTCCTCAAGATTCCGGAAAGCGGCGGATTTCTCCTCCGCCGATTCCTTCAATCGCTCTGTTTTTTCCTGCAGGCGGCGTTTGAAGGCAAGGTTCGCAGAAGCTCCGCGCAATTTATCCGCATCCCAGCCGGGCCCGAGATTCTTCAGTACACCCGCGTATTCATTCTGATTTTTCCGCCGGTCATCCTCCAGCAGGGCTGTCTCTCTCAGATTCTGTTCGTCTTTTACTGCTTCGCGAAACAGCGCCGTCAGATTTCCTTCTTCGGAAAACCACGCATCATCGACGCGAATCGACCGGATCGATTCGTCCAGCTGATCGATCCGGTCGGCGAGGCCGGCCGCTTCGTCCTCCGCAGCGGCGATCTGCCTGCGCCAGTCATTATATTGAATCTTGCCGTCTTCCGGGAAACGGGCGATGTCCCCCATACTTTTGATTTCATTCTCCAGCGCGCGGTAACTGACGATAACCGGCCGGATCGCGGAGAATGCGGCCCATTCCCGCTGACGCTGCAGGACATCTTTTTTGTTCTGCTCCAGCAGCCGGATTTTCCCGCCCGTCCGATCGATTTCTTCCTCAATCTGCTTGAAACCTTCCAGCTTTCTCTCATGGTCCCTTATTTCGGTCCGCAGCTTGTCCAATTCGTTCAGCAGATGATTGATTTCAGGATTTCTTCCGCCTTTTTTGAAGAGGGCGCTGCACTTTTTTTCCAGTTCCTGCTGCGCTTCCGCAAGTTTCCGGCTCCCGATCATCCCTGCTCCAAGCAGGAAGTCGTTCAGATCGGAAGGTTTCATTTTCTCGATGCCTTTCAGCCCCTCAAGGTCGAAACAAAAGACGCTCTGATATAACAAACGGTCCACTCCGTGAAACAGTGCATTCACGTCGCCCGTTCCGCTGCTGCCGATAAAAAGGCGGGGAGACGCTTTCTCTTTGAACATTCTCTCAAGCCTGAACTCGCGCCCGTCTTCTCCGAGAAAAGTCAGCGATCCGCCGAGACGGTTCTCCTCATTGTTCCTCAGCCACCTGACCAGCGCATTTTTCTGAGGATATCCGAACAGCGTATCCAGCATAAAATGCATCAACGTTGATTTTCCCGCTTCGTTCCTTCCATAGACGATCACGAAAGAAGAATCCGGCAAAATGATTTTCCGATTTTCAAAACGGCCGAATTGGTTGATGTCCAATGTTCTGATTTTCATTTGTCCGGCGGTTCTGTTTTACCAGGCCGCTCCGCACCCTCCTTTAACCCTGACGGACGAGACGCTCCTTTGCGTTTCCGCTTTTTTCTGCAGCGCCGTTCTCGTCAGTTCTTTCTGCGGACATCCGGAAGAAGCCTTTCAACAAGCAGCCGCTCCGCTTCTCGTTTGATTTTTTCCTTCTCTTCATCGGTCGGCGGGCTGAGAAAGCGCCTGCCGGCATGATGGCTGTAAAGGAGGGCGGCCGCTTCCTCCATGGCCCCGTTCGTTTCAATCAGCCTGAAGAGATCGCCGATAAAATGCGGGCTCCGCAGAAGCTCCTCACGGTTCCAGTCCGTTCCGACCCGCATCTCGCCAGGGTTCAGCCAGACGAAATCATTCCGTTCCTCTTCACCGTCGTTCATCGCTTCAGTAAATTCCTGAATCAGATCACTCAGCTCGTCCCGATCCTGATCTGTATCGGAAAAAGAAAAATCCGTTGTCAGAAAAACACCGTATTGGCCGCTGCGTACTTCTTCCTTGGCACGGTCAATTGCTTTTCCCAGATTTTCGGCCGTGACCGGACCTTTTAAAACGATTTCCTGCCTTTTCCACAAAATATCGGCTGTGGGAATGAAACGGACACGGGATCCCTGCTCGTCCAATTCGACAAGCAGCGCTCCTTTTTCCCCTGTTTCCTTTACGGACAGTCCCTGGATATCGCCCGGATACCAGATAGGCAGGGGCGGGGAGAGCTGCTGCCGTTTGTGGATATGGCCGAGAGCCCAATAGTCAAACGCTTTTTCCGCCAGTTCCCCGATCGCAAAAGGGGCATAACGATCATCGCCGGCAGCCGTCCGCTCCGCACCGTGGAGAATGCCGATCTGATAATCGGCGCCGTCTTTTCTGACATATTTCGCGGCCATGTCTTCGGTCACCCCGCGCTGAGCGTAGCTGAACCCATATAAATGGACAAGCCGGCCGTCCCGCGTCCTGTACGGAATCATCGTCGGAAAAGCCGGGAAAACATGGACGTTTTCCGGAAAATCAAGCCGGTTCCACGGATCATCCAGGTGGTCATGATTTCCGAACACCAGAAATGCCTCAATTCCGGCCGCCTGAAGACGTTCCATGGCTTGAATAAATCGTTTCTGTGCCTTAAGGCTCCGATGGCTGTCATCAAAAATATCGCCGGCAATAATCAAAAAGTCCGCCTTTTCCGCCAGCGTTCGGTCGATCAGCCGCGCAAGAGCCGTAAACGTGCTCGTCTTCACACGTGCATGCAGAGGCGCGGGGAGTTCCGAAAGCCCTTCAAAAGGCCGGTCCAGATGCAGGTCGGCGGCATGAATGAAACGAATCATATCATGCTCCCTCTCCTTCATTCGTATTTGTCTTATATTTTAGCATATCTTCCGACCGATCACACGTTCTCTTATAATGTGAAAGAGAATGATTCTTAAAAAGAATCCTCTGCCCTTTCTAGGATCGGATAAAATGGATGGATCAACGTTAACGGGCTTGCCCTGCAGCCGAAAAGTCGACTGTGGGGCAAGCCCGTTAAGTGATCGGTTTCGTTCTTCGCTTCACCCGTCCGCTCCCTTCATTTTCTGATCCGGATTTACGGCGCCCTCTTCAGACGGAAATCCCGGTGACGGCGAACGTGCTCCAGCCTTTATGGGTGGTCAGGCCCCTGTCAGTGAACGCGCAGCTGTTTCCGAAACACTTCCCTGACCACGTAAGCGACACCGTCCATTTCATTTGTCCGTGTCACCCAGTCCGCTTTTGCTTTCACATCGGGAGAGGCATTCCTCATCGCAACGCCGAGCCCTGCTTTTTCAATCATTTCCGCATCTTCCGGACCGTCGCCGACCGCCACAATTTCATGAAGAGGAATGCCAAGCTGCCCGGCAAAGAAAAGCAGCCCGTTAAACTTTGACGTTCCCTGGCGCACCAGTGTGATGTCGTGAATCGACGGCCTGCTGACTGCGAGCGAAGGAAAATAATCGTCTATTGCTTGTTCGATGTCGTTCATCACTTTCTCATCTTTCAATTTGACTTTTACATCCGTCGCACTCTCATAATTCTCTAAAAGATACTGGCTGAGTGTATCCACGTAGGTCACCGGATAAAACAGCGGCTCATTCATGCCGATCGTCATTTTGGCGATCAGATTTTTCTGACGCGGCCTGTTGCTGATCGACAGCCGTTCGTGAGAAACCTGAATCTGACACGGATAGGTTTCCAGAAATTCAACAAGCTGCAGCAGGACGCTATGTTCGATTTTGCTTGTGTAGACCGGGTTATCCATTGAGGAAGACACGAAGGCCCCATTATGCGTAATAATCGGATGAGTCAGTCTGAGTAAACGGGCCACTTTTGCTGCTGAGTGAAAATGGCGTTCGGAAACAAGGGTAACGACAACACCTTTTTTCCGGGCGTACTGAACGGCATCTTTTGTGCGCCGGTCCAGTCTGTTGCTGTTGTTCAGAAGGGTTCCATCGATGTCCAATGCCAGTAAGCGATATACCAAGGTCCTCCCCCTTTTTGGAATCCAGAATATCCCTTATTCCTGTTCTAAACATATGAAGCGCACCGGCCGAATAGAACAAGACCCGGGAAGGATTTCCCGGCTCAGACCACCCCATGCTTTTCTGGCACAAAAAGAGCGGCTTGACAGCCGCCCTTCCGTATATTTCCTCTAACCGTTTCATTGCTTATTTCTGATAGCCGCCGAATTGAGACTGAGCCTGAGCGACCAGACGTTTGGTAATTTCTCCCCCAACCGAGCCGTTCGCTCTGGAAGTCGTATCGGCCCCGAGGCTGACGCCGAATTCGCGGGCAATTTCCACTTTCAGCTGATCAAGCGCCTGCTGTACACCCGGCACAACTAATTGATTTGAATTTGCCATGTGTCTCACCTCCCTTGTAAGCCTATTGTGCGCTGCTTTCAGATTCTATATTCCGATCAGCGATTGGAAATTGTTAGCGGACATAGCACTGAAAAGAGGCTTGGCCGACGGCAGGCGGATTAAGAAAAAAGGATACGGTCAGCTTTAACCGGCCGGTTTTAATTCGCCGGTTTTCGGATCAATAACCAGGCCGTAAACAGGCGTTCCTTTCGGAAGCAGCGGATGATTCTTCACGATCGACACGCTTTTCCTGACCTGTGCTTCAACCGATTGAAAGCCGCACAGCCATTCCTTCACGTCAATGCCGTCGTTTTCAAGGCCAGCAAAAGTTTCTTCTCCGATTCCGCGATTCTTCATGTCACGGATCATTTTATCCGCTTCGAGGCCGTGCATGCCGCATCCGCTGTGGCCGATCACGTAAACCGCTTCAGATCCCAGCTCGTACAGAGAAACAAGAATGCTTTTCATGACGCTGCCGTATGGGCGCTCCACCATGCCCCCGGCACTTTTAATTATAATAGCGTCGCCGTTTTTAATATTTAACGCTTTCGGAAGCAGTTCAATCAGGCGGCAATCCATACAGGCCACCAGGGTCATCTTTTTTACCGGGCGGCTTCCCGCCTGATAGGGAGCGTAAGCCCTTTCTTTGACAAATTTTTCATTATACTTCAAAATTTCTTTTAACTGCTCCATTTTTATTTTCCCCCGTCGGTCATCATGCATCCCCAACTATCATAAGGAAATATAAAGGTTTCATCCAGCTTATTGCTCCGTCCCGCTTATAGAAACGGGCGAAACGGCAGAATAAAAGCGGCAGCCGCAAAAAATCGGCAGCAACCAAAAGCAGCCGTGCAGACATCGGCATATGAACCGCTGCGGCCCGATCCGTTCGGCGTCATTCCGTCTGAACGGGGCATAGGAACCCATCCGAATATTCAGATCCGCCCGACTGAAAATAAAAAGGGGCGCGAAGCCCTCCTGCGGAGAAAAGAACCGAAACAGCGGGCCGCTCCCTGTCAGCTAATGTTCCTGAAGTACATGAAGAATTTTCTCAAGGTCTTCCATTTTCCGTGCATACAGCAGGATCCTGCGGTGTCCGTTATCAATAACCAGCACCCCGTCTTCCGAGAGCTTTATATTCTTAATCTGATCGTATGCAGTGTACGACAGGCCGTAATAAAAACCGTTTTCCTTGAACCTGGCTTTCGGGGCATAAATGAGTACGCCGTACAGCAGGATCAGTGCAAGACAGATGAGCAGCAGGCCGGTTAATCCGCCGCTGTCTCCGCGCACCTTGCTCGCAATGTAAATAATGACGACAAGGCCGGCAAGAATCAGCTGATCGACATAATTTCTTTTTCTCATCCTGACCGCCAGAAGGGTCTTTCCCCAGAAAAGCGGGAGAATCAGACCGTCCGTCAGAAGATAGCCTCCATAGGCAATAATAATTAATAACAGAATAATATCGGTAATATGCATATCACAGGCCTCCGATTTTCTCGTAGTGCCGCATATTTCCAGCGGCATGGGAGCGATCATAGTTATTTTATACCCTATGGCGTTTCAGGCAAAGAGCCAATATCCCGGCCATACTAAAAAAACAGGAGAGCCGGCAAAAACGGCCGGCTCTCCGGGATTCAGAATACATTTTATTTGAACAAGCCTATCCAGTACCCCAAAATGCCGAGAACGAAGAATCCAAGGATAATGACCAGAGGATTGACCTTTTTTCTGAGCAGCCACATGCAGATGAATGTCAGAAGCAAAGGTACCAGCCCGGGCATCAGCGAATCCAGTACACTTTGAACGGTTGTCGTCGTGTAGCCTCCGCCTGTCGGGTTTTTGACTTTGGAAATAACCACCGGAATATCGACTTTCGTCCACTTATTGACCAGTGCGCCCATGACGAACAAACCGAGTATTGAAGCGCCTTCGGTTACCTTCTGCAGAAGTCCGCCGCTCATGTCCTGAACAACATCGACACCTTTCCGATAACCGTATGAAACGCCCCACCATCTGAACCAGAGACGAACAACGTTCCAAAGGACGAAGAAGAGAATCGGCCCGAGAATATTGCCCTGCATCGCGATGCCGGCACCTAATGCCGCAAAGATCGGACGCAATGTGCCCCACCAGATCGGGTCGCCGACGCCGGCCAGCGGCCCCATCAGGCCGACTTTAATGCCGTTGATCGCGGCATCTTCAACCGGCTTGCCGTTCGCTTTCTCTTCCTCAAGAGCCAGAGCAACGCCGGTGATCGGCGCAGCCATCGCCGGAGTCGTGTTGAAGAATTCATTATGCCGTTTCATTGCCTGTTTCCGTTCCTCGCTGCCTGCCGGATAGAGTCTGCGGATCGCCGGAGTCATCGAGAAAGCGAATCCAAGAGCCTGCATTCTTTCGAAATTCCATGAACCTTGAAGTAAATTCGATCTGACGAATACCCAGAACAAATCTTTTTTAGTCAGCTTTTTTTCATTCTTATCTGCTGCTACTGCGGCTGTTTCATTACTCATTTTCTTTTCCCTCCTTTAATCCAATTCATCGTCATTATCGGATGATTCTGCCGGTCCGCCAGCCGTTGCCACCTGTTTGTTGTATTTCGGATTCAGCTGGATATAGACAATGGCAAGTACCAGGCCGATAACGCCAAGGGCAACGAGGTTGAAATTCGTAAACGCAGCGACAACAAAACCAAGGAAGAAGAGTGGCATTAAATAGCCCGCACGCATCATGTTAACAACCATCGCATATCCGACAACGACCAGCATGCCGCCTGCGACATTCAGGCCGCCGGTAATAACTTGCGGAATTGCGGTCAGCATATGCTGTACGGACGAAGTTCCGACCGTAATGACGACGAGCAGTGCGGGAATAGCGATACGCATCGCCTGCAGCAGCAAGGCCGACATATGCCACCAGTCCATCGCTCTCAGATTGCCGGTCTCACACGCCCGGTCGGCCCCGTGCTGGAACCCGACGGTAAGCGTACGGACAACAATCGTCAGCACCTGTCCTGCAGCCGCCAGCGGAATCGCTAGGGCAATGCCGGCACCGACGCTTTGATGGCCTGCTATAACCAGAATCGTTGAAATGATCGAGGCAAGGGCGGCATCAGGAGCGACTGCTGCGCCGATGTTCATCCAGCCGAGAGCGATCATTTCCAACGTACCACCGACAATAATACCCGTTGTCACGTTGCCGAGCACAAGGCCGATCAGCGTGCAGGCGATCAGTGGTCTGTGGGTCTGGAATTCATCAAGGATCGATCCCATCCCCGAAATACACGAAACGATAAAGACCAAGATGATCTGAATTAAAGATATGGTCATCTTCTTTCCCCCCTAAAAATTCGAATTGGTTATATGAATTTCATTAAACCCATCTTTAAGAAAAGCATGTGTTTATTTGTTCTCCAGTTTTTTCAGCAAGGGCATGATATCTTCCTTTCTATCCGAAGGAACCTTGCGAATTTCAAGTTCAATCCCGCGGCCGTGAAGGCTGTTAAACGCTTCGATATCGTCTTTGCCGACCGCTACGGCATTTGTAATCATCGTCTTGCCCTCTGCAAAAGCGATGCTGCCAATATTGATTGACTGAATGTCCACGCCCTCTTCAATCACACGGAGAACATCCGTCGGGTTCTCAAACAGGAGCAGAACCGGATCCTTTGCGTATTTCGGATTGTTGTAAACCCTAACGGCTTTATCAACACTGACGACATGTGCCGTGACCCCCGGAGGAGCCACCTGCTTCAGAAGAGTGCTCCGGACTTTATCCCCTGCCACTCCGTCGCTGACAACAATCAATCGTTTCGCACCGGTTTCCTTCGTCCACACGGTTGCCACCTGGCCGTGGATCAATCGTGAATCGATTCTAGCCAATCTAATGATCATTTAAAATTCCTCCCCTGAATCTTCTGATGTTTCCTCAAGTGTCTTTCTCAGTGACTTCACACCTTCAACCGCCGTTTTTCCGATGGTATCGACCAGCCGCTTTAGACCCAGAGTATTGCGTTGTGCAAAGCATTCAATCAACATAGGCAGATTCACACCGGTCATAACGTCCATATTTTCTTTATCGGCCACAAGATTCGACGCGGCGTTAAAGGGGCTTCCTCCGAATAAATCGACCAGAAAAAGCACACCGTCGCTTGTATCCAAGTTCTGAAGAGCCTGATCATATTTTTTTCTGAGGTCATCCGGCCCTTCATTGGATGTAAATTCAACCGTCGCCAGATTATCCTGCTTGCCGAAGATCATTTCTGCAGATTTAACGATTTCTCTTGAAAATGCGCCATGAGTAGCAACAATCAGTGCGACCATCTTCTCCCCCCCTTGCCATCACATTATCCAGCACTTTTCTAGTATGCAATTTCTGTGCCAATTTATGTATTAAAATCCCCGGTTATTTAAAATAAGTAAAAATCCTCTTTTCATAGGCCGAAAAGAGGATGATTAAGAGCATATTCTTTTATTTTAATACACTATATTTATTGAAACCGTTTCAACATAATCTATACCGCAAAAATAATACACTTCAGACATTTAAACACCCATTTAATACACTTCTATCCGGCAGCGCTCAGTCGGCTTCGACGCTTTTTGCTTTTTGCAGCCGGTCCGGAAACTCATCCTGAAGCAGATCAACAAGATAGAAAAGTTCATCCTCGGGCAGCTGGATATTCATTTCCTTTTCGATGACCTGCGAAGCGTTTCTGACCCTGGCAAGTACCGCCCTTTTTTCATCCGTGACCGGATTACTGTAATGCAGGACCTCGCCCCTGACCGCGCGTTCCATAGCAAAGGCACTGTGGACCACTACCCGGAGCGTGGTCGTATTTTTAAAATGAACATCCCATTCTTTCTGCAGGTTATCGCAGAAGTGCAGCAAGGTTGAAATGGCCCGATAGGGATTCAGATAGGTCAGCATCATTTTTAAGCTGTCTTCGCACAACCCGCGGACGATCTTGTCGGATTGCCCGCTTTTGCCGTTTTTAATTTGAATGTGCTTGTTCCTGATGGCCTGCTCAATTGTCAGCTGGCCTTCTCCCTCGATGAAGTGTTCCAGTGAGATGAAAGGAGCGTTGACCTTTGGCTTTCTGACCCCGATCGAAGCGATGATCGTATATTTCTTTTCCAGCTCCTGTACGGTTTGATTCATTCCGATGACAGATATCGGAATGATGTGGATCTCCTCATCGGTAATGTCGCTGATAAAGGTTCTAAGCAGTTCTTCCATTTTTTTCGCCGTTCCCTGGCCGCTGGAGCAGATGGTCAGTATCGCTTTCGGTTTTCCGCGATTTTTGGACACCTGAATGATTTCCTCTTCCACGGAGTTCTGCGGGTTTCTCAGAGAGGCAATGATCGATTTCAGGTCCATGTCCAGAAAATTGGCTTTGCGCACGGCATCGAGAACCATCGGCGTCGATACCATATCGACGGCCTTCACTTCAATACCGGATTTTTCGCCGATTTTTTCTTCAAAGTAATAAAGCGATCCCATATCGACCAGCATCAATACCCCTTCCCCGCGATCCACCTTCCTGACTACCGATACAATTTCATCGAGAACGACCTTAAAGCTGACGTCAAGAGGCATATCGACAGCCTGAATATTATAATCGCCGAGCAGCTCCTTCGTTACATTGACGATCGACGTCGCCGTACTATTTCCATGAGCCGCAACCACAATGCCGACTTTCCCTTTCTGATTCAGTTCATTGGCAGAAACCAGCAGGATTGCCAGGTACATTACTTCAACCTTCGGCAGTCTGACTCTCAGTTTTTCTTCAATCATCTCCTTCATTTTCAAAGCGACCTGGTATTCAGGCTCGTTCTCATCAACCAGCCTTTCATACGAAGTCGGCGCACCCGCACTCAGCCTGTTTTTTCTCTTGAGAAAACCGTCGATATGAAGACTGATGAAATAAAGAAATTTATCATTAAAGGTTTTGTTCAGCATACTCTCGGCCAGCGACCGCAATTCTTCCGCCAGATCGATTACACGCCCGTCCACCAGTTTGGACAATTTCATGTTGGGGCGTTTGGTGACCTGCTGGTAAAAACTTTTGATGTGCAGTTTGATATCCGTCGCTACAAAACGATTGATTTCGGCCGGATCCACATTCTCCTGCTTAAGCAGGCTCGCCTTATCCTCAATGATTTTGTACATGTCAAAAGGAAGTTCGTAAACATCGTCATCAACCAGTTCCTTCGTTCCCTCGTCTGTAATTACCGTCACCTTGCCTACGTAATTCGATATTTCCTCGTTTTCCCTGGCATTTCTCGAAATGAGGCTGAGTCCTTCTTTCATCTCTTCGGGCAGCATTTTGACATACAGATTCACATACGGACTGTCCATACTGTCAAGGAATCCCTGCGCGCAGACAAATTGAATATTTGATTTCAGCTGTCCGACATTGCCGAAAGTGACACTGCCGATCAGCGCCTTGATCACGTCTTCATTCACTTTAATGTTTTTATGAATCCGCTTTGCTTCCTTCGACAGCAGATATTTGGTCAGATCCACTTTTTCTCTCGTCTGCCGTTCATGAAACGACGGCATTGTGATCGTAATCGGGATCCGCCGCAGGAACGTCTGCAGAAACGAGGAAGACGGATCTTCGGTAGTCGCTGCAATAATCAGAACCTGGGCCTGTCTTCTTTTCTCTGTCTCGCCCAGCCTGTTGTAGCGCCCCGTATCCATAAAATAGAAGATCATTTCCTGTCCTTCGGGCGGAAGGCGATGGACCTCATCGAGAAACAGAATGCCGCCGTCCGCTTTCTCCACCAGACCCTGTTTATCGTTTTCCGCTCCTGTAAAAGCGCCCTTGGCATGGCCGAAAATTTGTGAAATCAGAAGCTGCGGATTGTTATAGTAGTCCGCACAGTTAAACACAATAAAGGGAGAGTCCTTATCCATTCTCTTCATATAGATAGCGTAATTGTGCATCATATGGGCAAACAATGTCTTTCCTGAACCGGTCGGTCCGAGGATCAGCGTATGCAGGCCGCGCGGAGGATAAACAACAGCCGCCTTGGCCTGGCTTGTCAGTTTCTTCAGACTCCCTTCCGAACCAATCAGCAGGCTGAACGGATCTTCATCCTTGTCAATGTCCGCCTTCTCTTTGGCCTGGTAGAGTTCCTTCAATGATGGAATGTCCAGAATGGTATTGTCGATGATATAGCCGTAATTTTTCTTTACCGTGTCCCGGGGAATATACAATACGGGGCGTTTTTTTATTTTAATGACCTTTCCCAGCCGAACAAGATTGTTCAGTTCAAGGCTGACGTTGTTTCTCAGCATTTCCAGATCGTCCGCGAGCTCATTTGCCGAAAAACCCTCACGGTCCAGCAGCTGATCTTTCGTCAAAGTATCGCACTTTTCCTCCAGTTGTTGATAAATGCGGTCGATTCTTTTCATTTTGATTCCTCCGCAGTGAAAAATTTATTTCTGAAAACACCGTTTCCGAATCATTTAGACTATACGGGCTGAAATGATTTCACTGTTATTTTAACATAAGACACTTTTAGTGTATCAATTGTGAAACAGAACAGCCAAAATACTTATATAAGCGTAATGTTTTAAAATAAATGCTTAAAATCGCTTGATAAAAAAGGCATTATGAATTACAATTGCTTAGCAGGGAGATGAATGCTGTGTATCAAGAAGAACGTCTGGTCAGTATTCTCGATTATTTGAAAACCCATCAAAGTATGTCCGTAAACGAGATATGCGCCCACCTTCATATTTCGCGCGACACAGCCAGGAGAGACATTGTCAAACTGACCGAGCAGGGCGCGGCAATCCGGACGCACGGCGGCATTGCCTTGCCCGATTTACAAAACACAGTATTGGCATACCGGGAAAGACTTCAAACTTTTTCCGACGAGAAGACACGGATTGGATCAACGGCTCTTTCGTTCATTCACGAGAAGGGCCACTATTTCTTTGATACATCGACCACCGTGTCAGCGATGGCAAGACAGCTCGACATAGAAACCGCCGTATACACCCACTCCCTGGATATTGCCGAAATATTGTCCGATCGGGCCCGATCGACCGTCTTTCTCTTTGGCGGGGCGCTCAACAAGACAAATCGTTATCTGTTTGATAGCGAAAGTGCCCGTCAGCTTGAGCGGATCCGCTTTGACTGTTCCTTTCTCGGCGCGGCGGCGATAGCGGAAGACGGTTTTTACTATCACGATAAAGATGACGCTTTTATAAAAGGAACAGCCGCTGCCCGGTCCGACCGGACCATCGTCCTTGCCGACAGCAAGAAATTCACAAAAGTGAGCCGTTTTAAAGGACTCGGCTGGGAAAACGTCGATACACTGATCACCAGCGAAAGACCGCCCGCACCCTTCATGCATACTTTATCGCTGTACGGGACGGAACTCATGATTGCGAAATAGCCGGAAACGCTGTCTAAAAGCGCCCAAAATAAATATTCGAAGGAGATAAAATGTCTATTAAACTTGTCTTCAGCGACATCGACGGAACACTGCTCAACTCCAGCCATCAAATCAGCAAAAAAACACGCCGGTCTGTTCATGATTTGTCACAAAAGGGCATCCCTTTTATTTTAGTTTCCGCGCGCATGCCGGACGGAATACTTCCTCTGCAGCATGAACTTGCCATTTCCGATCCGATCATTTGTTACGGCGGAGCGCTGATTCTCGGTTGCGAAAAATCGGACGGTCTGAGAAATGTGATGCTCAGCAGGCCCATCGAGCCGAATATAATCTTTTCTATTTATGACTTGGTCCATAAGCATTTCCCCGCTATCAGCGTGTCCGCCTACAGCCCGGATAAATGGTTTGTTCCGGAACCGGATAATGCCTGGATTACACAGGAACAGGCGATCACAGGTACCCGGACCCATCTTTTGCATTTTGCGGACGACGGCATGAATAAAGATTTCCCCGCAATCAACAAAGTCCTGTGCATGGGACCTCCCGCGGCCATCGATTCTCTTGAAACGGTGCTGACGGAAAACGGGATTAGTGCTTCGTTCTATAAATCGAAACCTTCTTATCTGGAGATCATTGCGAAAAGAGCCGGCAAGTCGGCAGCCGCGGCTCTGCTGATGGAATCCTGCCATGTTAAAAGGGAAGAAACCATGGCGTTCGGCGACAACTTCAACGATCTGGACCTGCTGCGTTTTGCCGGCGCCGGCATCGCAATGGGCAATGCCCCGGATCAAGTCAAAGCAGGCGCCGATGCGACGACGCTGTCCAATGACGAGGACGGCATTCCGGCCGCACTCGAAGCATACGGTTTAATCTAACCGGCACTTATTGCTATTGCGGTCCGCCGGCCGATGCTCCCTTTAAAAATTCATCGAGGAAGCGGAATAACAGTGTCTTATTTCTTTCAATTTTATCCGGCCGGCCGGTCATCTCCCGCTTCTTCTGAATAAAACGCCCGCCTTCCGGCTCATCTTGAGACTGAGCGATCAGACGGCTGATAGTTTCCTCGTTCATTTCGATGTGGAACTGCAGGCCGGCGGCGCGATCGCCGTAGATAAAGGCCTGATTTCTGCAGGCAGCGCTGGAAGCCGTCCGCACCGCGCCTTCAGGGAGCGTGAAGGTATCGCCGTGCCAGTGGAACACATCCAGTGTGCCGGGGAAAAGCCGAAACGGGCCCTTCCTGTTTTCCGGGAAAAAGACCGGAAACCAGCCGATCTCTTTTTCTTCCCCCGGATAAATTTTCCCGCCAAGACAATCGGCAAGCAGCTGGGCACCCAGGCAAATACCGAGAACCGGCAGCCCGCGCTCCAGAACGTCCCGGATAAATTTTTTCTCTTTGCGGAGCCAGGGATACTTTTCTTCCTCATAAATATTCATCGGCCCGCCCATAATCACCAGCAAATCGATATTTTCTGCATCCGGAAGCTTATGCGATTCAAAAAAATGCGTCCCGATGAACGAATAATGCCTTTCTGCCGCCCAGACGGCAATGTTCCCGGGCGACTCAAACGGAACATGCTGAAAGTAATGAATATGCATTTTGCGGACAACTTCCTTTCATTCTGTTTTATACCCTCGGATCTGCCGATAAATTCTCGAATGCGCCGTTTCCGGCACAAAGAGCATGTACTATCATTATATAGGATCAACGAATAAGGCCGTGCGTCTGCCGGGCTTTTCTCAAAAAAATACGCTATTAAAAGCGAACAGACAGGTTAATAAAAACAATCTCTTTAACTTGCCCGGGACGCCATCAGCTCTGCTGCGGAAGCTGGCCGCACGATCGTGCACCGGAAAAATTCCGTATCATCACGGACGGAACAAAAAAAGATTGATCATCAACGTCGGGCAGCGGTTGCCGTTTAGGACAGGGGGGAACGGCGTCCCGATGCCGGGCAATCGCAACGCCTGAATCGCCCGCCGATAAAAAAATCCGCTCATTTTCTTACTTTATACAAAAAAATCCGTTCGAAGAGAATCCGGACGGATTTTATATTGTCAAAGCATTTATCAAAGAATCATTCAATCAAACATGTCCCCCAGCATATCCAGTACGGATTTCTTCTTTTTCTTCCGGGGATACTCCGAATGTCTGTCATCGTCCCGATCATGATGCTCGTGATCGTCATGTCTGCGGTCGTGCCAATCTTCATATTCCCTGTCGTCTTGTTCGTACCATTGATTAAACGGCTGTCGGATTTCTCTTACTCGCTCCGTAATTTTTTCCAGCTCTCCGCGGTCCAGCCAGACTCCCTTGCAGCTCGGGCAGATATCGATGATCACGCCGTCCCGCTCCATTTCTTTCATTCGCACATCTTCGCATGCCGGACAATTCATCTTCATCGCTCCCCTTCTGTATAATTCCCCTTATTTTATTATAACAAATTTTTTTTAGCGGTGATGATTTAGACCAAATGCCGGTGATGGATGCGCCCCATTTCCGGAAAACGCTTAAGATACTTCTGAAAAAGCCGGGTTCAACTATTGTGAACAAATTGTCACAGATGGAATGAAAGCGTTTTCTAATATTGAGCTATAATGATGGGAGAGTAGATACATTTACTCTACACGAAGGAGGATGAAAAACCATGGAAGCCGTAATGGAGAGAAATAGCGCAGCGTGGGACGGATTTGTCGACGGGAACTGGAAAAGAGAAATAGACGTCCGTGATTTTATCATGAAAAATCTGACCTCCTATGACGGTGACGAATCCTTTCTCGCAGGGCCGACCCCAAATACGGAACGGCTTTGGAAACAAGTGATGCAGCTGTCCGAAGAAGAAAGAAAAAAAGGCGGCGTGCTGGATCTGGATACTGAAGTCGTATCCACGATGACATCGCACAAACCCGGTTATTTGAATAAAGACATTGAAAAGATAGTCGGCGTCCAGACCGATCAGCCGTTCAAACGTGCGCTGATGCCTTTCGGCGGCATCCGCGTGGCAAAGCTGGCCTGCGAATCATACGGTTATAAGGTCAGCGACGAAATGGAAAAAATTTTTACCGATTACCGAAAAACGCATAATCAGGGTGTGTTCGACGCCTATACGGATGAAATGAAACTGGCCCGTCACGTCGGTATTATCACCGGCCTCCCCGACGCGTACGGACGCGGAAGGATCATCGGCGACTACCGCCGCGTCGCACTTTACGGAGTCGATTACCTTATTGAACAGAAGAAAATCGATAAAAAGAATACAGGCAGCAAAATGACGGAGGACGTCATTCGGCTCAGAGAAGAACTGACGGAACAGATCCGTGCGCTGAGGGATATGAAAACGATGGCGGCTGATTACGGCTTCGATATTTCCAAACCGGCAAAGAATGCGAGAGAAGCTTTTCAGTGGCTGTATTTCGGATATCTCGCTTCGGTAAAAGAACAGAACGGGGCCGCTATGAGCCTTGGCCGTACCTCGACATTCCTTGACATCTATATTGAGAGAGATCTGGCCAAACATCTTTTGACAGAATCGGAAGTCCAGGAACTGGTCGACCACTTTGTCATGAAACTTCGTCTTGTGAAATTCGCCCGCACACCGGACTATAATGAATTGTTTAGCGGCGACCCGACATGGGTAACAGAATCACTGGGGGGCATGGCTGTCGACGGCCGTTCGCTGGTGACCAGGAATTCATTCCGTTTCCTGCATACTCTTGAAAATCTCGGGCCCGCGCCGGAACCGAACCTGACCGTTCTCTGGTCCAAACAGCTGCCCGAAGCATTCAAGAAATACTGCGCCAGGATTTCGATCAAAACAAGTGCGATTCAATATGAGAACGACGATCTGATGCGTGTCGAATACGGCGACGACTACGGCATTGCCTGCTGCGTGTCGGCGATGCGCATCGGCAAACAGATGCAATTCTTCGGCGCCCGGGCAAATCTGGCCAAGACGCTGCTTTATGCGATCAACGGCGGTGTCGATGAAATTCAGAAGGTTCAGGTTGCGCCTCCTTACGCCCCGGTGACAGACGACGTGCTGGATTATGACGATGTGATGGCTAAATTCGACCGGATGATGGATTGGCTTGCCGATCTTTATATCAACACGCTCAATGTGATTCATTACATGCACGATAGATACTGCTACGAACGCAGCGAGATGGCGCTTCATGACACGCATATCCTGCGTACGATGGCGACGGGTATCGCGGGACTGAGCGTCGCCGCGGATTCCCTGAGCGCGATCAAGTACGCGAAGGTTCATGTTGTTCGCGACGAAAACGGCCTGGCCGTAGATTTTAATACGGAGGGCGATTTCCCGAAATACGGCAACAACGACGATCGTGTCGACTCTATTGCCGTTGATCTGGTGAAACGGTTCATGACGAAGCTGAAAAAGACCGAAACCTATCGCGAGTCGGTACCGACTCTGTCGGTTCTGACGATCACGTCCAATGTCGTTTACGGAAAGAAAACGGGAAACACGCCGGACAGCCGCAAAAAGGGCGAACCTTTTGCTCCGGGCGCCAATCCGATGCACGGACGCGACACAAAAGGAGCGCTTGCCTCGCTGACTTCTGTCGCCAAGCTCCCGTACCGCTATGCACTGGACGGCATTTCAAACACATTTTCGATCGTGCCTCAGGCACTCGGAAAAGGAAAAGAAACGAGAGTTGCAAACTTAATAGCCATGCTTGACGGCTATGCCGAGAAAGGGGGTCATCACATTAATATCAACGTGTTTAACCGCGAAACGCTGCTTGATGCCATGGATCACCCTGAAAAGTATCCGCAGCTGACCATCCGTGTGTCCGGTTATGCCGTTAACTTTATTAAACTTACTCGTGAACAGCAGCTTGAAGTCGTGCACCGCACATTCCATGAATCGATATGAGCGGCTGTATCCGGCCAATGAAGATGATGAGCCGGGAGGAGGGATAACATGGTTGCGGGCAATATCCATTCGATTGAATCTTTCGGCACGGTTGACGGACCCGGCATTCGCTTCGTGGTGTTTCTGCAGGGCTGCCCCCTGCGCTGCAAATACTGCCATAATGTCGATACCCGGGAAATCGGCAGCGGAAAATCGATCAGCGTTGAACAGATTGTCGGCGAATTAAAAGATTACCTTCCGTTTATTCGGTCGTCCGGCGGAGGCATAACGGTCAGCGGCGGAGAGCCGCTGCTGCAGATGCCGTTTCTTACGGAGCTGTTCAAAGCGTGCAAAGCAATCGGCATCCATACAGCAATTGACACATCGGGAGGCTGTTATGTCGATGCGCCTTTTTTCCACAGAGCTTTTGATCAATTGGCGAACTACACGGATCTTATTCTGCTGGATCTGAAAGAAATCGATTCCGACAAGCACAAATGGCTGACCGGCCTGCCGAATAAAAACATCCTCGCTTTCGCCCGGCTTCTGGCAGACAAGAACATTCCGGTCTGGATCCGCCATGTCCTCGTCCCCGGAGTGACCGATTCCGAGGACGACCTCGACCGGCTCGGCAAATTCATCAGCACACTCGATAACGTCGAGCGTGTCGAAATTCTGCCCTACCATAAGATGGGTATCTATAAATGGGAGGCACTCGGACTCAATTATGAATTAAAAGAAGTCCAGCCTCCCTCCGACCAGGAACTGAAGAGGGCCTATCAGTTGTTTCGGCGGAATCTTGAGGAAGGTCTTGTTGCTATTCCCGAATGAAGCAGAACATCCTGCCGCTACAGGCAGGATGTTTTATTTTTTTCAGCCGGTAAAATTTTACGAGTATTCCTTTAGCTCATTGTCCTGCTGTGCCGTCAATTGATGGCCGGCGCCTCCTGAAACCATCTATGAAAGGTGGAAAGCGTTTCCACGATCCATAAACTTCTGCAGCAGTCAATAAACGTCCTGCCGCGGTTGATAAACCGGGTGTACCTGCTGAAGACTGATAAAATCAATGGCGACCGATACCCCCCCGGCGATGGTCGATAAGCTGCGCCTAATGACCGATGAACCGGACTCATGACCGATAAACCGTACCTAATGACCGATAAGCCGCTTTTAACGACCGAGAAATCTCAGCAACGATCGATGGAATGTCCGCGACATCCGATAACCCCCCCGGCGATGACCGATAAGCTGCGCCTAATGACCGATAAACCGGACGTCATGACCGATAAAATCCCGGCGACCGATAAAACGTGCCTAATGACCGATAAATCTCAGCAATGATCGATGGAATGTCCGCGACATCCGATAAGCTGCCGATGCAAAAAGACCGGCGCTAAAATCGGTTTCCTGTATTCGTTATCCCCTTTCTGCTTAGCATTTGACAACGATCTCCGCCGCCCGGGCAACGCGGAACTGAACGCCGTTTTCTACTCTTTCGAACGCAACAGGCTTCCCGTCTGCGGCCACTTCGGACGGCCTGATATTATTGAGAATGAATTTAAAAGATCGGTAAGCCTTGTTGTAACCTGAATGTTTTTTATTTAAAGCAATTTTTACCGTCTTTCCCGTTCCGTCCTTTCGAACGGTAATTTGATAGAGATTATAGGCGCCTTGACGATACGCGAATGTCTCGCCGTCGTCCTGATAATGTTCATAATAACTGTCCGCGCCGCCGTCCGGAAGATAGATGTCCAGAGCCAGCTCCTCAATCTCTATCTCACCGACATAATGTTGAACCGGATAATTCGGGATGATGCTTCCCGTTTTTATATAAACCGGACATACGTCAAGGGGCGTCTCTTTGATGACATACCGGCCTCCCTTGAACTCTTCTTTCGTCCAGTAGTCGACCCAGCCGCTGCCCGCGGGCAAATAAACGATCCGCGCCTTTGCGCCCTGTTCCACTATCGGAGCGACCAGGATATTTTCACCGCAGAGGAACTGATCATTGATCTCATAAGTTTTCGGATCGTCCTGATAGTGCAGCAGCAGCGGACGGATCAGCGGCAGGCCGTTTTCTTCCTCGCGATGGAAAATATCATAGAAATACGGAAGCAGCCGATAGCGCAGTTTGATATATTTACGGTTAATGCTCGCCGATTCTTCATCGAATGCCCAGGGCTCCTGATCCCTGGTGAATATGCCGGAATGATTGCGGAAAAGGGGCGTGAAGCAGCCGACCTGAATCCAGCGTGTGAGCAGTTCCGCCGTGCAGTCGAATCCGAATCCGCCGACATCGGCGCCGCAGAAAGCCATGCCGCTTAATCCGAGATTCATCAGCATCGGCAGCGACATTCTCAGGTGCTCCCATATGCTTTGATTGTCGCCGGTCCAGACGGTCGAATATTTCTGTGTCCCGGCGTAGCATGCCCGTGTAACAACAAACGGCCGTTTGCCGGTTGCCTTTTTTATACCTTCATAAGTCGCTTTCGACATGTAGTGTCCGTAGACATTATGAATTTCTCTATGATCGGCAGGCACGCCGTTATCATTGAAAACGACATCGCCGGGAAGAGGCCCGTTGAAGCTTGCCGGTTCATTCATATCATTCCAAATGCCCGCAACGCCGGTGTCTGTCATGATTTTCTGATTGTCCGCCCACCATGCCCGGACCTTTTCATTTGCAAAATCGGGATAGAGCGCGTCTCCCGGCCAAACCCGATTGACGTAGGGAATGCCGTCCTTGTCCGTGGCAAAATAGCCGTTTCTGATTCCCTGATCGTAAATGGTATAACCCTTGTCCTTCTTGATCCCGGGATCGATAATCGTAACGACTTTAAAGCCTCTGCTTCTGAGATCGGCCAGCGTTTTTTTCGGATCGGCAAACTTCGCTTTATCCCAGGTAAAGGCCCGATAGCCGTCCATATAGTCAATATCGAGGTAGAGAACGTCGCACGGAATATCCTTTTCTCTGAAAAGGCCGGCAATTTCGCGCAGCCTTTTCTCCGGTGTGTACGCCCACCGGCACTGCTGGTATCCGAGTGCCCAGAGCGGCGGCAGCGGCGTTGTTCCGGTCAGATAAGTATAGCCGCCGACAACTTCCCCGACCGACGGCCCGTAGATGAAATAATAATCCAGATTGCCGTCGACGGCGCCGAATGAATAGTAGCCGCTGTTCTCTTTGCCCATATCGAAGACAGATTCATACGTATTGTCGAAAAAAATGCCGAAGGCCTGTTTCTCTTTGAGCGCAATAAATAAAGGAATCGATTTGTACATTGCCTCGAAACTCTCAACATGAGGGCTTGCATCATCCGTATTCCACATTTTGTAATGGGTGCCTTTTTTATTCAGATGGCCGGTTTTATCTCCCAGTCCATAGAAGTACATCGCTTTCTCCATCTTTTTAAGCACTTTTATTTTCAGCCGCTGTTTCTCGGCCGCGAACTTGTGCCCTTCTTCAGCCGCAAGATCCAGCCCTTCCCCGGATCCCCTCCTTGCGAACGGCTGATCGCCGCCCCTGTAATCTTCGCATAAAACGGTTCCGTCGGCGTTGAAAATATCAACCTTAAACTCATCGTAGATATTCACGACTAACTTTTCAGTCCTGACAACAATTTTTCGATGCTCATGTCTGACGGAAAGGCTGCCCGGCGCAGCCCTGAGGTTCTCCACAGCCCTGGAAATGCCCTGTTTCGCCGATAAAGGCGCGAAAAAATGAATAATCGAAGGTGTGATCACTTCAGCCAGAACGCTGTTTTGTTCAAATTCAATCATGATTTTATTGTCCTGCTGTTTAAAATGTTTTATCAGGCCGAACATATAATCTCCTCGCTTTTCCGATAGAATATTGAACAGACAGTCGGACATCCGTTTTATCTTTTTCTTAATCCGGCCGGCAGTGACGGGTCAATGCCCCTCAAAGAATTAAACCGCTTACGTAAAAATGCTTCACTCGCGAAGGGCTTCGGCAGTATCAATCATCGTAAGAACCTGCCAGGACAAAGAACCGATACTTTTTCATAATATTCAGCTAAAGATTAGCTTAGCATTGTCATCAAGCATTAACAACGGTCCCCCGGCACAGAACAGACGACGGACTGCGGACGGATAGAAAAAGATCAGCCGCAAAGCCTCAAAAATTTTTTTCTGCCCAGCCGCATGATTTTCATGATAAGTATTTCCAGAGAGTATCCCTTCAGTTTAAATCCGGCCGAACCGCAGCATGAATCGGTGACATCTCTAATAAATATGGATATTCTTTCCCGAAAAACGATATAATTTGAAGGCAGGCGATCGATTTCCATAGGCGGATGATAAATTTTGAAATATTTGATATTTTTCTGCCCCTATTTGCTTATGCACACAGTCCGCAGTTATCGGTCGTTAAGCACAGTTTTTCGGTCATAACGTCCGCTTTTTCGGTCGCCGCCGACGGTTTTTCGGTCATTAAGCGCAGTTTTTCGGTCTTCACTCATTTTACCGGTTGTCGCGGTCGTTAGGCGTAGTTTTTCGATCTTCACTCATTTTATCGGTCGCCGGCAGGATTTTATCGGTCGCTAGGCACGGTTTTTCGGTCATAACGTCCGCTTTTTCGGTCGTTGCCGACGCTTTTTCGGTCATTAAGCGCAGTTTTTCGGTCTTCACTCATTTTATCGATTGTCGGCAGGATTTTATCGGTCGTTAGGCACGGTTTTTCGGTCATAACGTCCGCTTTTTCGGTCGTTGCCGACGCTTTTTCGGTCATTAAGCGCAGTTTTTCGGTCTTCACTCATTTTATCGATTGTCGCCGGGATTTTATCGGTCGCTAGACGCAGTTTTTCGGTCATAACGTTCGGTTTATCGGTCGTCGCCAACGCTTTTTCGGTCATTAAGCGCAGTTTTTCGATCTTCACTCATTTTATCGATTGTCGCCGGGATAATCATTTTATTCTATTATAACGGAAACAGGTGTAAGCGATGACAAATCGCCGCTATGTTATTTTATTCAGCACTTTTTACATTATTTTAATGGCTCTGGTGGCCGTCTTCAATTTCGTCTCCGGAAACGCTTTTTTCGGATCGATCGGACTGGCCGGCATGCTGTGCGGGGCCGTTCCTGCCCTGCTGACTGTTTTTAAACGTTTCATGCCCGATCTGCCGCTCGCCATCACCTATCTCATCTTTTTGTTCGGATCTCAGTTTCTCGGATCGGTTCTAGGCTTTTACCGAATTCACGGATGGGATAAGCTGGTGCATGGACTGAGCGGTGTCGTTCTTGCTTTTGCAGCCATTGCTCTTTACAGGATGTTTGTCGGCCGCCGGGATGCGGGACAAAGGATCTCCCCGTGGTTCCTTTTTCTCTTCATCCTGTCATTCTCAGCGCTTGGCGGGCCCTTTTGGGAAATCTATGAATTCAGCATCGACCAGCTGTTCGGTACAACCATGCAGATCGACAATACAGATACGATGACCGATCTAATAGCAGATGTGGCCGGCGCACTCGTGATCGCTCTGTGGATCAGAATCCGGGCAAAAAGAAATTAAGCGGGCATCGGCAATCTGTCAGACTATGAAAAATGGCCCGGAGCCCGGACCGTGATCGCACGCTCATTCATGGTCCGGCACTTTTCTCAGGATCAGAGCGCCAATAATAAAGAGAATGGTCACACTGAGCACACCGACATTCGTCCGCCCCGACAGCTGAGTCGCCGCAGCGAGCAGAAGAGGACCCAGGACCGTTGAAAATTTGCCGAAGATGCTGTAAAAACCAAAGAATTCATT
The DNA here is from genome assembly GCF_028765345.1 of Sporolactobacillus sp. CQH2019. Lineage (GTDB taxonomy): Bacteria > Bacillota > Bacilli > Bacillales > Sporolactobacillaceae > Sporolactobacillus. The sequence continues at coordinate 104,806 of NZ_JARAJZ010000008.1, read as the reverse complement.
GGCCGACTCCTTAGGGACCAGCCTCGCAAAATAGGAGCGGCTGATCGCCTGAATGCCGCCCTGCGACGTGGCGACGAGCATGGCCAGTATCCAGAAATCAAGAGCTGTCTTCATGAAATAGGCATAGGCGCATACGACGATGTAGACGGCGATGCCGGCGTAAAGCATTTTTTTGGCACCCAACCGCTCAGAAAGACGGCCGTAGAGCACGGCAAACGGGGCGGCCACCCATTGAGTCACAAGCAGAATCAACAAAAGCTGAGCCGCTCCGATTCCGAGATCGGTCCCGAATGAAGTGGACATTGTGATGACAGTGCCGACACCGTCAATATAGAAAAAGTAGGCCAATAGGAAAAGGAAAACGGCAGGATAGCTTTTTACCGATTGAATAGTATGAAACAGGCGCCGGAAACTCGCTGTGACCGGTCTCGACACGCGCTCAATAAAATAGCGCTGCCGGACGTTTTTTAAAAAAGGAATGGTGAACAGCCCCCACCAAAGTGCCGTCACCGCAAACGACAGTCTGCTCGCCGCTCCGACAGTCATCGGAATTCGGCCGTTCTGGGCAAGCATGACAAGCGCTATGCAAAAAATGAAGGGGATGGAGCCGCCGATATAACCGAGCGCGAATCCCCTGGCAGATACTTGATGCATCCGTCCATTTGACGTGACATCGACAAGAAAGGCATTGTAAAAAACATTCGCCCCGGCAGATCCGATTAAGGCAATAAAATAGAAGACGAGTACCGCCGTCCACTGTGACGCCGGGATCAGGGCGAGAAGAGCGGTGAACAGAACGCCGAGAAAGAAAAAAACTGTAAAAAAACGTTTTTTATATCCCCTGAAGTCGGCAATCGTCCCCAAAATCGGGGCAAGGAGGGCAATGATCAGCGTGGCAAAAGAATTGACATAGCCCCATATAGCGGTCGACTCAGGCCCGCTCATGCCTGCTTCCGCCGCTGCGGATTTGAAATAGATCGGGAGCAGCGCCGTCATCATGACAACAGAAAAGACCGTGGTTGCCCAGTCATAAAATATCCAGCTAGTTTCCTCCCGGGACCATTTTTTCATCGGACACGCTCCGTTCCCTTTTTGGTTAAGTGCAGGAATACTGGAAGGTAATCTTTCAGCTTCTATCGTCTATTCTATAGAACGCACGGCTGTTTTGTCTGAAAATGATCGATTATTTACAATAACTTATCATTGATCCGGGTAAAAAATCCCACTGCCTCTTTCATGCACATTGAGTGCAACATCCGGACCCCGCCGTTATAATGAATACGGATGTTATCATGATATCCGACACAGAATTCAAAATCGGGAGGAACAGAGAATGAAGACAGTCGTTGTCTCAGATTTTGGCGGTCCGTCCGTCTTAAAAGTAGCCGAAACGGACATCCCTTCTATAGATGCAAGGCAAGTGCTGATCCGCATTATCGCAACCAGCGTCAATTTTGCCGACATTATGTCACGGCAGGGCCGCTATCACTCGGGCGGCAAGCCGCCTTTTATTCCCGGCCTGGACGCAGCCGGCATCATTGAAAAGGTCGGGTCTGATGTGCACCGTCTTAAGCCCGGCCAGCGGGTCATTGCGCTTCTTAAAAACGGCTCTTATTCGGAATATACGGTTTCCGATGAAAATCTGACTTTCCCGATTCCGGATAACGTTGATTTTGAGACAGCCGCGGCCTGTCCGACCGTCTCCTTCACCTCGTATAAGCTGCTTGCCGACGTGGCGCGCCTTGCTCCCGGCGAGACGGTGCTGATCCACGCTGCGGCGGGCGGAATCGGCACAACGGCCGTCCAGCTTGCCCGGATCATGGGCGCAAAACAAGTGATCGGCACGGTTGGAAATGATCGGAAGCGCGACGCTGCTCTGGAAGCAGGCGCGGACCATGTCATTAATTATCAGACTGAAGACTTTGCAGCAAAAGTCAAAGAATTGACTGACGGAAAAGGTGCTGACGTCATTCTTGATTCGATTTCCGGTGATGTCGCCGAAAAAAGTCTTACCTGCCTCGCCATGTACGGAAGACTTGTCAATTTCGGCAGTGCAGCAGGAGGAACGGGACATTTCAAGACAACGGATCTGCATTCAAGCTGCCGTGCCGTTCTCGGTTTCAGTCTCGGAACAACAATCAGGAACCGGCCGGATCTTCTGAGCAATGCTTCCGCCGACATTTTCCGTTATTTAAAAGAGGGACGCCTGAAAATGAAAGTCGGGAGACATTATCCTCTGGAAGACGCGGCAAAAGCTCATGAATGGATGGAGAGCCGCAAAAGTACAGGAAAAATCGTTCTGGATGTGGCGAAGTAAAAGGAGGCGGCCGTTAGGCCGTCTCCTTTTATTTTATATGAGTATCCCCTTAGTTCATTTTTCTGCTGTGCCGTCAATTGATGATCGACTCTTCCTGAAACCATCTCTTGAAAGGCGAGAACGTCTTCACGATCCATAAACTTCTGCAAGGGTCGATAAACTTATTGTCACGGTCGATAATCAAGACGTAACAGCCGATAACTCTAATGCCTGCCACGGTCGATAATGGGCTGAAATCCAATCCATACAGCCCGGCCGCCGGCCAACATCGGTCCGAGAATTCTCTCCAAAAAAATTGCTAATCGCCCTGAAAAAGGAATGAATCGCCCTAAAACAGCGAACTATCGCCCTGAAATGGGCTCGATTCGCCCTGTTCCGGCGGAGTATCGCTCCGTTAAGAACTAATCGCCCTGAAAAAAGGATGAATCGCCCTAAAACAGCGAACTATCGCCCTGAAATGGGCTCGATTCGCTCTGTTCCGGCGAAGTATCGCTCCATTAAGAGTTTATCGCCCTGAAAAAAGGAATGAATCGCCCTAAAACAGCGAACTATCGCCCTAAAATGGGCTCGATTCGCCCTGTTCCGGCGGAGTATCGCTCCGTTAAGAGTTTAAACCGAAAGTAACAACCGATAAACTGTCTGCCACGGTTGGTTAAATCAATCGGGTACAATCTTGGTGCTTCGATTATTCACACTTATTGATCCCGGTCTGTTTACTGATACGCCGACGTTTCCCGGCGATTTTCACCACGATTTACATGGGTACGCGGCAGGCCAAAGAAAAAGATCAGGTGTTTCCGCCAGGTTAATGCCTGTCCGTGCCGGATATCCTCCTTTTCAGCGGAATAAACCGTTGTCCGCATAAACATTTGGAGCTATAGACTGCCGCTCGTGCCAGCCGCTCGTTTTTCGGAAGAATCGACGGCGCTTTCACGCCGCGGCCCAACTAGATATATGAGTTGGGGGAATACCCATTTTACTTTATTCTGTTCAACCATGATTACTTGCCGGACGACGCGTTTATTTTTCCCGTCTGCACGCTCTTATTTCTCGTAAACAGGATCATGACAACAACCAGATAAATGAACCACGTCGCGCCCTGCAGATAGGTCGGATGGTCGGAGTAGCCCACCAGGGCATTGAGCACCGCGCCGATCGCATCATGCTGATTCAGAACGCCGCTTAAATTATATATGTAGCCGGTCACCGGCAATATACCGGTCTCTGTTAACGCGGCGACGGCACTCCCAAGCAACCCCGCTGCAACGACAATCAGCAGGGAGCCCATTATTTGAAAGAAATAAGACAGATTCATTCGATAAGTACCGCTGTAGATACCGTAACCGATCAAAACGGCGAGGACAAGCCCGATGGCCGTACCCGATACGATGGGCAGCGGATTTGCAGACCGGCCGTTAAGGATGGCAAGAATAAACATCACAAATTCGGCGCCTTCGCGGATGACGGTGATAAACGCCAGAAAGACGAGCTGAAACACGTTTCCGCCGTGCAGTGCGTTATTGATTTTATCTTTGATGCCGGCGTTCAGCGACGAACCGTTCTTCTTCATCCAGAAAGTCATGTAAGTCAGTATCGTTACAGCCAGGAAAAAAATCGTCGCTTCAAGATAGGCCTGATACGCCCATTCACCGGGGCCGTTAAAGCGATAAATGATCACTGCAAAACCAATGGATACAAGTGCTGCTAAAAAAAGGCCGGCCCAGATATACGGTTTTTTCTCTTTCTCGCCGATTTTACTTAGATAGGCAAAAATGATACCGGCGATGAGTGATATTTCAAGACCTTCCCTTAGAGCAACAAGAAAAGCGGCGTACATAAGGATCGTCCCTTCATATTCGAAATTGATAATCATTATCAATTGTTTTCACAAATATTTTAGCATGTGAGCCCGGTTCGTACAAGAAAAAAATGAAAAAATTCTTCTCTTTTGATTTAAACATTTCTTTTTTGCCATTCGCAAAGATCGCTGCAAAATGGAATATTCATTCAGAACCTATCTTTTCCGATATGAAACGGGAATTAACTTTGTCATCACACTGAAGCATCGGCTGATTGCCGGAACGGTCATGATCGGTCGAAAGCCGGAATTTGTTCAATGATTCATATTTGTTGATTTTCGTTTACTGAGGCGGGTTCGCCATTTACTTGCAATCAACGACCGTTCATTTTTTATTCGCATCTATCGATTCCCGTAACAGAGAATCAGGCAGTTTCCTTTAGAGCAGGAACGGATCGATTTTGAACGCGTCTCCTGCAGATTAAGAGCTGAAAAATACAAAAAAACCGGAAGCATCCTCTCCCGGTCACTCGATTTAAAAATCCGTTTTCGATGGCGGCCGGCCGATCAGAGCGATCCGTGCCGGCACTATTTTTCATAGATGACTAAGATTTAATTCTTATTCACTTTGCCCGGCCGGACCTGTTTGCCTGTCGCCGGGTCAAGAAACAATCTTTGTGCTTTCGGGCCCTGTTTGAAATTGAACATGCTATTGAGCGAACCAGCTATCGCATCAAATGAATGATTGCCGATCTTTCCCAGTTTCCAGTTGTCCTCGATAAAGCGCAGGATTGAAGTCTGGTCAGTCAAGGTATGGTCAACATAATTTGTTTTCGCATAAGACGAAATCACGAGAAGCGGAAGACGCGGGCCGTAGCCGGCGCGGTCGAGATAGTTTCCGAGACTCGGCGTTCCGCTGTTTCCGAGGCCGAACAAGGCATCGTTGCCCGGGTCGTTTGAGCCGTTGACCAGCGGACCCGCCACGTGATCATACCAGCCGTCCGAATCGTCATAGGCAATGACGACAGCCGTATCTTTCCATTGCGGCAGTTTTTGCAGTTTGTTAATCGTAGTCACAATAAAGTTCTGTTCATCAAGCGGATCGGAATAACCCGCATGGCCGTCCTGGTACATTCCCGCCTTCAGAAAGCTGACGGCCGGCAGACTGCCTTTATTTGCCGCGGTCCAGAAATCGGTCAGGTCGTATTGATGATTAGCCCGGTCCGTATAACCGATTTTACGGACGGATGACGGAGCCAGATGATTCGGGTTGGCCGTCGACTGATAATATTGGAAAGGTTCATGATGCGGACTGTAGTCGGTGACCGCAGTGCCCGCGATATTTACATGGGTTGCAGACGGATTGCGAAATCCTCCCTGAAACCAGCCCCAGGTTATTCCTTTGCTGTTAAGCAGATCGCCGATGTTCTTGCCGCTCGCGGAAACGCGCACCGCTGATTTCGAGGCCGAATCATAGTAGGGATCCGGATCGGCAATGACCGTGCCGTTTGCAACCTGGCCGGAAACGCCGGAAACGGCTTGTCCATTCTGATAGGCCGTCATGCCGTGTGTCTGGCCGGATACGAGATTAAGCGCGCCGGGTGTCGAAGGTCCGAAGGTTGTATTGTATGAATTGTCGCTCATTGAGAAGTTCTGCGCGTAGTTCCACAGAGCGGTCACCGTATTGCCGTCATAGTAGTTCATAACAACAGGATTACCGTTCCCGGCATATTGGACAAACTGATCCATTTTGCCTCCGTCATAGGCTTTCTGTTCCGCGCTGTAACTGTGATTCATGTCGGGAGTCATCGCCTGTGAGCGTGACAGCCGCTGCGGGTTGCTGGAATTCGGGTTGTCGGACAAAAGAGCACCCGTTAATCCATTAACGCTCGGCGTATTTGCCTTAGCGCTAAATGTCGGCTCGCCGGGCGTGCTGTTGGCTGCGTTCGGATACGTCCCGAAATAGTGATCAAAAGAAACGTTTTCATCAAAAAGGACGACAATGTGCTTAATTGGCGTTGCTGTCTGTGATTTAGCCGTTTTCACCGTCTGTGTCCGATGGTCAGTACTTTTGCCGAAAACAGAATCAGGAGCCGCCGCACTGAAGACCGCGCTCACGGCCAGCAGCGTGCCGGCAATGCTTGCTGCCATTCTCTTAACTCTCAACTTTTTCAACTCCTCTTAATCAGATTATCTTTTCGGAATAGGTTACTTTTTTAGTATAGCGTGCACAGCGTTAAGCAGATTTTAAGGTTTTATAATAATCAGGCGAAATATGAGTGCATCCGAATAGTTCGAAAGGTTCAAAAAAATGAAAAAGAGCGCACACAAAAAAGGCCTCAAAAGGCCTTTACCGGCAGATGCCGTGTTTTTGCTTTCCTTAAGAACTGCTCTCTTTTCCCTGCCGGATGGCCCCGGCAGAACGGGCACATTTTCCAAAAAAGCAGGCGATCAATCCAGCCTCTTGCGTTTTATCTCATCCTTCTCGAAGCTGAACAGAGTCGGACGGTCCTCAATAACCGTCTGCAGATGAACGGGCCGGCCCCAGAGCCGGACGAGATATTTCAGCACCCCTTCCATGTCCCTGACATCGAGCTCTATGCCTTCATAGCGATGTTTCAGCAGCAGTTCTCCGTTGCTCTGGTAGTCCCCGTCTTCGACAACAATATACGGGAAACCGCCGTTGACTCTCATCGACACGAGCTGATCGCGGACATTTTTCCAGTCTTTATCCGTGATTGTATACTCATTGCCCTTTTTTTCAAACAGAAAGAGATCCTCCCGATAAACCAGTTCTTTAGTCAGATAATTGCGGATAAACGACTGATCGGACTCCAGTTCGCGGACCTCGAATATTTTTTCAGAACCGGATCCTTCTTTAATGCCATGCGCTCTCATCGTCTCGCTCGGATGATTATACCGTTTCTCAATATCCTCGAACAGCTTAAGCCCGAGATAGTAGGGATTGATGCTTTGCTGCGAAGGCTGCACCACCTGGGCATTCAGTTTCGCAAACTCAACTGCTTCGTCGGATGTCAGATCCAGTTCGCGGATGATCCGTGCGTGCCAGTATGAGGCCCATCCTTCATTCATAATCTTTGTCTCGAGCTGCGGCCAGAAATAAAGCATTTCTTCCCTGAGCATCGTTAAAATATCACGCTGCCAGTCTTCAAGGACCCGGCTGTACTCTTCAATGAAAAAGAGAAGATCTTTTTCGGGACGCTTCGGAAATTTGTTCTTTTCTTCTTCTTCGCCGCCCTTTTCTTCGACGTCATCGAGATCAAGCAAATCCTGGTACTGGGACAGCGGACGTTTCTTCTTCCTGGTCGGCTTTCCGGGCTTGCTGTCCAGCCAGTCTCCCTTTCTTATAATACGCGGATCCACATGTTCCTGAATAGCGAGCACCGCATCGATGAACTTTTCCACTTTTTTCCTGCCGTATTTTTCTTCGTAATCATGAATGCGTTCCGCAGTGGCGCTCATGCTCTCGACCATGTCCCGGCGGGTATTGACAAAGCGGACATTGTTTTTAAAGAAATCGCAGTGGGCAAGCACATGGGCAACAATCATTTTATTCTGAATCAGCGTGTTCGTATTGAGCAGAAAGGCGTAGCATGGGTCGGAATTAATCACGAGTTCATAAATTTTACTGAGGCCGAGATCGTACTGCATCTTCATTTTGTAAAACTGTTTGCCGAAACTCCAATGGGAAAAACGTGTCGGCATACCGTAGGCACCGAATGTATAAATAATGTCCGCAGGGCAAATCTCATAACGCATCGGATAAAAGTCAAGACCGAAACCTCTCGCGATTTCCGTTATTTCGTCGATGGAACGGTCAAGGGCTTTGAACTCTTCCTGATTCATTGGAGCGCCAGCCTCCTTTCCAGGCCGATTTCGCCTCAGGCAAATGCTTTTTCTTCATCCTATGAACAAACCCCGTCATAATATACCGGACAATGGTTCAAATCACGCGGCACCCGACGGTTGCATTGCGGCGGAAACGGTCCGGCGGCTATTGCGGACGCCCGGCCGAATTTGCGGCCGGATTCATTTTTTCCACAATGGCCGCGCACAGGTCGTCAAGCAGCGTGCTCTGGCGCTCGGAAACCGTATCTTGATTTCCATAGATAAAGCGTTCGTAGTACTTCGTCAGCTGCAGCATGCCGTTCCCGGAAAAACGGCGATCGACTGTTTCGGCGAACTCCCGCAGTGTCTGCGTATCGCTCCGGTCCAGGCCCTTCAGGCGCAGCAGCCGGAACAGGTTTTTGTAGGCGCGGTTGAAGCTGTCTCTGTCCCTGATTTTGATACGCCGCTGTTTCCGTACGTAAAATGCCGTCAGCCATCTTCTCCACGTTATCAACGCTAACAGGAGCCCGGCCGCAGCCACACCGATGAAAATCCGCCCGACCATGCCCCAGTCGACGGCCGGCCCGTTCTGATTGCCGGAAGAGGCGGCCGCTTTTCCCGTCGCATTGAGGGACCGGTTTGACTGCGGCGCCGGCTTTGACTGCGGTTCTGTTTTCTGCTGCCGATTAGGCTGTGCCGCTTTTTGCGTCTGAGCCGGCAATTTGTTTTGCATGCCCTTTCCCTGAGCGGCGCTGGATGAAAACGGCTCCTTTCCGGAAGAAACGCTGCTAAATTTGTCCGGCCCGCTGAAAGACGGTGTCGGTTCAAAGGCCACCCAGCCGCTGCCGGGGAAATAGACTTCTACCCAGGAATGGGCGTTGGCATTGGTAATCTCGGAAACATATCTCGGCACTTTCTTGCCGCCGATCGTTTCCGTTGTCTGCCCGACATATGTACCGGAAGAAAATCCCTTGACCCAACGGGCGGGAATACCGACAGAGCGCAGAAGAACGGCCATCGCTGTTGAAAAATTATCACAATAACCGATCTTTGAGCGAAACAGAAACTGATCGACATAATCCTGATTTCCTGTCGGCCGCGGCACCCGGTCTGTCGAATAGCTGAATCGGGAGGATTTCAAATAATTGACCACCGCCATCACTTTATCGTACCGATTATTCTGAGAAGCCGTGATCCCGCGCGCAAGCGACCGGACACGGCCGGGCAGCGAATTCGGGAGCTGCAGATCCTTCTCTCTGACCGACAGCGGGTCTTCACCGTTTTGCACCTGCCTGAGCCGATCGATCCGGAACGTCGGCTGCAGATAACTGATTCGCTCCGTCTTCGCCTTTTTACCGCTGCTGCTTTGAATCTGGCCGGTCTCCTGATCCAGTTTCAGCCTTCCGCCCTGTACCTGCACAGCAGTCGGCTGTCCCGAATAGGGGAGTATCGCCGGGCTCTCATTCGTAAATGTAAGCGTAGCGGTCTCTTCAGAAACAGCCGTATTCCCCTCATACGGGTTAAGGATAGAAAAACGTCCGTAAGAACCGGAAAGCGATGCGTAAGAATCACCGCTGCTCTTCCACCCTTTTCCGCTATAAACATCCTTTACGGCTACCTTCCAATAGTCATTGCTTCCGCCGGAACTGGCTGTAAAAAGCACCGTCGTGTCCATCGCAAGCGAGCCGCCGAGGCTGGAATCATCTTCATCGTAACCGATCCGCTGCCCGGCCGAAAAAAAAGAGCCGTTTTTACTTAAAACGGGAACACTGACTTTCTGAAAAAGAGATGAAGGGCTCGGCCATTGAGCGGCAGGCTTAGGGCCGGCAAGTCCCGCGGCAAGCACCAGAACAACGGTCATACCGATGGTGAGGAACCAGGCAGAATACAGCTTTTTACCTCCCGGTTTCACACCGCTTTCCTGTACCCTCATCAATTCCTGGATACCGAGAATCATCAGCCCGGAAACAGCAACAATCACAATGGACCGGCGGGCATCATAAAACGTAAACGTGTTCAGCGCACAAAGCAAGGCAAGCGCCAGGAAGAAAAACAAAAAGAAGCGTCCGGCCCTGATCCAGTGCTGCAGGACCTGGCCAATCAGCCACAGCAGAACGAAAAAGATCAATGTACTGAACAGGTCGGACAGATTCACCAGTCTGCCCTGCCACAGTATTCCGAAATTCTGATAAATGTTCCGGGCCGCCTGCCGGATCCATTCTGCACTAAGCAGCGCCTGATTCGAAAAAAAGAAATAATGCAGGCTGTACAGAAGCATCAACCCGTTCCCGGCGGCCTGCAGCCATCCCGGCAGCCGCAAATAGGAAAGCAGCATCGTCACGGCAATAAAGGCAAGAATGATCGGTTCCGACTGTAAAACGGTCAGTTCGGTAACCGGTCGGGCACATTCCCACAGTATAATGGAACCAAGGAGGTAAAGCACGGCAGTCAGAGACTTTTTTGCGGCCGTCTCCATTTTCATCCACCCGCCTTTAAGAGTCTGTCGAATTTTTCATTGATCGACAGATAAAGTGAAAAATACGGAGACGCAGAAGGTTTTAGCCTGTTTCTTCCGGCGGAATCGGCCACAAGGAACAGGATCTGCAGCTGTCTGGCTGAACGGGCGAATTTGCTCACAAACGGCGCCAGTGCCGGGTCGGTCGTCACTACAAAACCGATTTTTTTCTTGTTGCCGGAGAGCCGCAGATCATCGGCCTTTAAGGCCCCGGCCTTTGATAACCCCGCCATCGCCTCATTGACGCCGGCCATTGCGTGAATGGCACTCCCCTGAAGAAAAAGCGGTTTAGCCGTGCTGCTCCAGGTCAGGTGCACGCTGAAGCCCGTTTCGATAAGCATTCTGACCAGAGAAGCGGTAAAAGCCACTCCGCGTTCAAAAAGGGCATCCGTGTCCCTTCCGCGTGCCACGAAAACGACGGAAGCCTGTCTTTCTCTTTCCGGCTCAAACTGTTTGGCCACAAGCCGGTTCGTCCGCGCCGTTGATTTCCAGTCAAGCCACGACAGACGGTCGGTCGGCTGATAGGGACGGATACCCGCGAACTGCGAAAGATCTCTCTGCCGGATCAGATCGTCCAAAGCGCTTTTCCCGAAACCAGCCCCGGGTATCCCAAGCGGCTGTGTTTTGGGATAGACAAGCCACGTTCCTTCGCACTTCAATCGGACGGTTCTGTGAAAAAAGCCGAAGGAATCTCCGGTTTTCAGCCGAATTTCCCGGACTGTATAGTTCCCCCGCACCATATTCGGAAGCGAGTAGGACAGAGTGGCGGAGCGCCGCAGCCAGAACAGCCTGACCGCATCTCCCTCACGCACCTGTCCGCCGGAGCGCGGTGAAAAAATGTCCTGAACGGTGACCAGAAAAAAAGGGGCCGGCCACCTTCTTTTCAGCATAATCCGGACATGCATCGTGTCGCCGGCAAACAACTCTTTCTCTTGAATCGCTCTTTTCGCTTCAATCGATCGGAATGGGTAGACGAGTAAAAAAAACATGTAAAAAACAAAGGGCATAAAGGCGTAAAAAACAAACCAGCCGGCAAAGCCGCCTTGAAACATGGCGAAAACAAACATGCAGGCAAAAACAAGGAGTATGACCGCACAACGGCAGAACGCACTTTTTCTGAATGCGAGAAGACGATGGAGGCCGGTTTTCATTTAACCGATTCCTCACGCATAACCGGGACTCCGATTTTATCGATGATTTCATCGACAATCGCAAGCGCAGTCATATTTTCATAGGAAGCCTCCTGTTCAAGAACCAGCCGGTGCCCAATGACAAACGGAGCCATCGCCTTGACATCGTCCGGAACGACGAAATCGCGCTGTTCGACAAAAGCATATGCCTGAACGGCTTTCAGCAGACCCAGCGTTCCTCTCGGACTGACTCCAAGATAAACCATCGGATGTTCGCGCGTTGCCGTAACGATATCAAGAATATAATTTTTGATACTGTCCGAAACGAAAACCGAATCTGCACAGCGGCGCAGCTGCAGAATATCGGAAACCGTCAGAATCGAGCGGAGCTCTTTCAGAGGATCGCGGCCGGCCGTGCGGTTCAAAATGGCCAGCTCGTCTTTCCTGCTCGGATAGCCTATGGACAGTTTGATCAGGAAACGGTCCAGCTGAGCTTCGGGCAGGGTATAAGTTCCTTCGTACTCAATCGGATTCTGGGTGGCCATGACAAAAAAGAGATCCGGGAGTTCCCGGGAAACACCGTCTACAGTCACACTGCCTTCCGCCATTCCTTCCAGAAGAGCGGATTGCGTCTTCGGAGACGTCCGGTTTATTTCATCCGCTAAAATGATATTGCCCATCAGCGGTCCCGGTCGGAATTCAAATTGCAGAGTTTTTTGATTATACAGGGAGAGGCCGGTAATATCGGAGGGCAGAAGATCGGGCGTAAACTGAATCCGTTTGAATTCCGCCCCGATTGTCCGGGCGATGGCACGGACGAGGAGCGTTTTGCCCACACCCGGAATATCTTCAATCAGAACATGTCCCCCGGCAAGCATGGCAACCGTGATCAGTTTAATGATTTTCCTCTTGCCGACTACGACGGTTTCAACATGATCGATCATATCAGCGATTAGTTGATGTTCAGCGCCATGGTTCATTTTTTTCCCCGCTTTGTTCTGATTATTTCAACCATTTCAATTCTATTGTACAGACTTTCCGGCCGTAATTCCATTCGGGGCTCCTCAGAACGCCGGCGGGGCACAGACCGGGCGACAGGTTTAAATACTTTATATGGATTCTTCAGCCCATTTTCCTGCTGTATCGCCAAATAATGAGGATCGGCTTTTCCTGAGACTGTCAGTCTCTCGAACGGCAGAGAGCATTTCCGCGATTAATAAACTCGCACAACGATTTGACAGATCAGGTGCCGCGGAATCGGGCGCAATGATCGATAAACGGCTACTGATGACCGATAAACTCCCGATGACGACCGATAAACCCGGCACAACGGACGATAAACTCCCGGCGACGGCCGATAAAATCGGGCCACACCAGTTGATAAGACCCCGGCCGCGGTTGATCCATCAATCAGGGATGATCTTGCCGTTCTGATTATTCGCACTTATTGGTCCGTTTGCTGCTGATTTTTTGACTGTTTCTGTCGATTTTCCGCCGGCTGCTTGATAGGAACGAAACTTTCAATAGCCCCGCTGACCTTTTTGGAAACGCTCCTTTTTGGGCAACTTTAACCGGAAGGACGTTTCCCGGTGATTTTGGCTGCGATTTACAGGAATCCGCGGGCGGTCAGGAGAAAAAGAGCAGACATTTCCGCCATGCAGCGCCTGCCCATGCGGGATCTGCCGCTTTTTCAGCGGAATCAAGCGCCGTTCGCCTGAACCATTCAAAAGAATAAACTGCCGCCTGTGCCAAGCGATCGCTTTTCGGAAAAATCGCCGGTGTTTTCGCGCCGCAGCCCGACTGGATGCATGAGTTGAGAAGATGCCCATTATACTTTATAAAACTGTCACCGCCCGGTCCGTCGGACATAGCCGTTTAAAAAAGCCGATATTCTTTCTTCCAGAAATAAAAGGAGGAAGCACGTCATATTTTTCGCGTGATTTCTCCCTTTTCGGTCCTGCCTGTCCATTGACGGACCAGCCTTTTTTACAGACTGTTTTTTAACTGATCCACCGAAACGGATAATGTATCGGTTCCCGTTCCCAATTTTTTCGTGATGCCGACAAGTTCATCCATACTTTTATTGATATCCTCGGAAAGCTTGCTGTTCCGGTCAACCGATGAAATGATGTCCCGGAATTTGTCGGCAGTCTGCTTCGATTCTTCCATTCCTTTTTCTATGATTCCCGTCGTTGCGTTCAGAGAACCGACAACGCGGGACGTGACGTTTACAGACTTGCCTATAAGATCGGAAATCTGCACCATGGCATGATTGGTTTCTTCAGCCAGTCTTTTTATCTCCTGTGAGACGACGGCAAATCCCTTGCCGTACTCTCCCGCCCTGGCCGCCTCGATTGCCGAATTCAGAGCCAGTATGTTCGTCTGCTCCGAAATTTCTTTAACGAGAACGGTCACGCGGCCGATGGCCTGTGACGATTCTTCCAGTTTTCCGACCATCCTGCCCATTTCTTTAATGGAGTGATTGGCCGCCGTAACCTGAGAAAAAAGCCGTTCCAGCTGGGCCTGTCCCGCGGAAGCCTGTGTTTTGGCAGTCTGTGTCTCCCGGCTGCTTTCGGCCGAAGACTCCCTGACGAGTTGAAAATGTCCGGACAAAGCGCTGACCGTCTCCCCGGTCTGATCCGTCAGAGCCGTCAGACTGTCGCTGACGTGCGCTATGGCCGATCGGAGATCTTCCCGGCCTACTTCATATTCCCTCTTCAGGTTCTGTGAGTATTCCAGATCGTAAGCTTCAAGAACAATCTGCTGCTCAAAGCTGATGATCTTATCAATCGCCCGGACCATTCGCTCGACAGCAGAAATATCGCCGACCGTTCGGAAAACGATCCGGCACAGGCTGCTCTGCAGATTTTGAAAAGCTCCCATGTAGTAAGACGGACTCAGAGCAATCGTATAATGTATTTTTCCGACCCTGAGCCGCCTTTCAAGAAAGGATTCATCAATGATTCCTGAAAAGAGTTCCATAACATGTGCCGCCAGCGTCCGGCTCAGCTTTTCAACGGTGCTGTGCTTGTCGATCATTTGTTTCAGCGGCTCGATTTCATAGACACTGCCGTAGAAATCTTTTGCGATGACATTGATCTCTTTCTGCACAAAAGGCCGCAAGAGCTTCAGCAGCTGCAAATCTTCATTTGTCAGATCAAGCATTCTCAGTTTTTCAAGCACCTTGCCGTCTTTGACCGTGACAGAGACTTTCTCGGACTTTGCCCTCTCCAGCCAGTCATCAACCGCTTCCTCACCTTTTTTAAAAAACACCCGGTCTCCCCCGCTTCCGTTCGCTCTTTAGTCCATGATCGGCACGCTGATCCATTCAGAATAGGCCTCACGATGGATTTATCTACATTATAACAAAACCGGTTATAACGGAACCTGGTGACTTTTAACGGATTTTCAAACATATGTAAGGGTGCATGCTTTCTTTTCGAACAGGCTTTCTTTAAAACGGCCGAAGAAATTTACTCTGGAGATCCATCTGCCGATATCAAACCGTATCGGCCGTTTGCATTTTCAATTGACGCGGGAAATGTTTCGTGCTAAAATTTCTTTAAACTTCATTATGAAAGACTCTTATTGAGAGTGGCGGAGGGACTGGCCCAGTGAAGCCCGGCAACCTTTCAGTGAATTTGAAAAAGGTGCCAATTCCAGCAAAACTTCGATCAGCGGGGTTTTGAGAAATAAGAGGGTGCGGATGATCATTCAGGCCTCTCTGCCAAAGCTGGAGAGGTCTTTAATTTTTCCGCTTTTTTATTTCCCGCTCATAGATAAGGCTTCTTTCAAAGAAAGGAAACGGGAGGATGAGAGTATGGCAGAAGTGCTGAGTTCCAATCTTGGCTATCCGAGAATCGGTGAAAAACGGGAATGGAAAAAGGCTCTGGAGCAATTCTGGGCCGGCAAAATTTCAAAAGACGTCTTTCTTGCGACGGTTAAAAAGCTTCGCCTGAGTTATCTGAAAAAGCAAAAGGACCTGGGTGTAGATCTGATACCGGTCGGTGATTTCAGCCTTTACGATCACGTGCTTGATACGGCCGTATTATTCGGCCTGATTCCCGATCGCTTCAACAAGGGAGATAAAAAGATTCCGCTCGAAACCTATTTTTCTATTGCCCGCGGAGACAAAGAAGCAGAAGCTTCGGAAATGACAAAATGGTTCAATACCAATTATCACTATATTGTCCCTGAAATCAGCAATAAAACACGGCCTTTCATCACCGAAAACCGCCTGCTTACTCTGTTCAACGAAGCAAAAAACGAGCTCGATATTATCGCTAAGCCGGTGATTGTCGGTCCGGTCACTCTGCTCCGGCTGTCCAAGGGTTATGATCGCGATCATTTCAGGCCGCTTCTTGAATCACTGATCCCGCTGTACGTCCGGGTATTTAATGAACTGAAAGATGCCGGAGCCGAATGGGTGCAGATCGATGAACCGGTATTAGTCGGAACGCTGTCTCAGGAAGATCTGGAAGTATTCCGGGAAACGTATCGCTCGATCAGAAACGGTGTCCGCGGATTAAAGCTGCTCCTTCAGACTTATTTTGAAGCCATCGACGGCTACGAAGAAATCATCAAACTGCCGGTCGACGGCATCGGCCTCG
This sequence comes from Sporolactobacillus sp. CQH2019, assembly GCF_028765345.1. Lineage (GTDB taxonomy): Bacteria > Bacillota > Bacilli > Bacillales > Sporolactobacillaceae > Sporolactobacillus. Next base: position 88,587 of record NZ_JARAJZ010000008.1, on the reverse strand, counting down.
ATTTTGTTGACGGCAGAGAGGCGAACCTCAGCCTGCTTCAGACTGCCGGATTTCCGAAAGACAAAGTACTCGCGGCCGGCGTGATTGACGGACGCAACGTCTGGAAAACCGATCTGGCCGCGACGTTCGACCTTCTTTCCAAGCTGCTCGGTTATGTCGGCGGAAAAGATAAACTGTTTGTCTCACCGTCATCCAACCTGCTGCATGTTCCTGTGACCGTCAGGAATGAAGCATCGCTCGATCCGCTATTAAAAAATGCGCTTTCGTTCGCCGATGAAAAACTGACGGAAACGGTCACACTTGTCAAAGGACTGAATTCGGGAAAAGCGGCAATCGAAGCAGACATCAGGAAAAGCCGGGACGACCTGCAGGCGCTGCAGCAGTCCGATCACCGCAACAACAAGAATGTACAGAGAGAACTGCGGCATCTCGGATCCGAATTGCCGTCGCGCCCGGGATCGTTCAGGCTGCGCCGGCAGATTCAGAAAGACGCTTTTCAACTTCCGATCCTTCCGACAACGACGATCGGAAGCTTCCCTCAGACCCCGGAGGTCCGACAGGCACGGCGCAATCTGCGCAAGGGCGAGTGGTCGGAAGAACAGTACAATCAATTTATCAAAGACGAAACAGGCAAATGGATTAAAATTCAGGAAAACATCGGCGTCGATGTGCTTGTCCACGGAGAATTCGAACGGAACGACATGGTGGAATATTTCGGAGAGAAACTGGCGGGATTCGCCTTTACACGCTTCGGATGGGTGCAGTCCTACGGCTCGCGCTGCGTCAAGCCGCCGCTGATTTTCGGCGACGTTGCCTGGCAAAAACCGATAACGGTAAAAGAAAGCGCCTATGCCCAGTCGCTCACCAAACTGCCGGTTAAAGGCATGCTTACCGGTCCGGTTACTATCTACAACTGGTCCTTCGTCCGCAACGACATCAGTCAGGCCGATGTCTTCAACCAGATCGCGCTGGCACTGAAGAAAGAAGTGCACGCGCTTGAAGAAGCGGACATCCGCATGATTCAGGTGGATGAACCTGCGCTGCGCGAAGGCCTGCCGCTTAAGGAAAAGAAAAAAGCCGGGTATCTGCACGATGCGGTTTACGCGTTCCGGCTCGCCACTTCGTTCGTCAACAACGATACACAGGTCCACACCCATATGTGTTACTCGGAATTTGACGAAATCATTGAAGCCATTGATGCGCTCGATACCGATGTCATTTCGATCGAGGCCGCGCGCAGCCATGGCGAAATCATCTCGACCTTTGAAGATTTTAAATATGAAAAAGGAATCGGCCTCGGCGTTTACGACATCCACAGCCCGCGCATTCCAAGCGTCGATGAAATAAAATCCTATGCGGAACGCGCACTGCAGGTGCTTGATCCGAAACTGTTCTGGATCAACCCGGACTGCGGCCTTAAGACACGTAAACCGGAAGAAGCGATTCCAGCACTGAAAAACATGGTTGAGGCTGCCCACGAAGTCCGGAAGGAACTGGAGAGCAAAATCGGAAAGTAAACAACACCGTCTTAAAAAAGAACGCCTATGAGGCGTTCTTTTTTTTACGCAATGGGCCGCGATTATTTGAAGAATCCAGCCACGCTTTCCTTTTATAAGCCGGAGAAACGGCAGCAGCCTGGGAAAACCGATATCCTAACCGGTCGGCAGCCGGATTTGGTGGATCTATCCCGCACTCCGGTCGATAGACCTTGCAATTCCGCCGGTACAGCCATGATTTTGGCCGATAGACCCGCGATTTCGGCTGGTAGACCTGCGATTCCCGCCGGTAGACCTCCGATTTCGGCCGGTAAACCCGCAATTTCGGCTGGTAAACGATTCCGTCCGGCAGGCAGCCGGATCGGCCGGACGGCCGCTCTGCGAATCATTTTTTCCGAACAAAAAGCCGGGCTTCTTAATGCCCGGTTCAGCCGCTGAGGCTCCTTTGTTTCCGTTCAGGACTGACTATGATTACATATTATGACTTGAATCCCGCAATTCGATATCGGGATGTTTTTGCTGAAACCAGCGCAGCGAAAAATCATTTTCAAAAATAATAACCGGCCGATCTTTGTAATCGGTCACAATCAAATTGTTTGAGTGGCGGCGCAAGTCTTCGGCATCTTCCCTCTTGGCGATCCATTTCGCCACCTGATGGGGCATGTGTTCAATATCAAGATCGACGCCGTATTCTGCCTGCATTCTGTAGACAAAGACATCGAACTGCAGGGTGCCGACAACGCCGAGAACGGTCTCTTCAAAAGGCGTCTTGTAAACCTGAATGGCGCCTTCCTGAGCCAGTTGGCTGACGCCTTTGAGGAAATGTTTTTGTTTCATTGCATTTTTCGCCCGGACCTTGGCAAAATGCTCCGGCGCAAACTGCGGCAGCGCTCCAAAATTGAACGTTTCCTTGGCTTCGCAGACCGTATCGCCAATCTGGTAAAATCCGGTATCATAAAGGCCGACAATGTCGCCCGGAAAAGCCTCATCGATCAGTTCCCTGCTGTCCGCGAAGAACTGCTGAGGCTGAGCGAGCTTGAGCTGTTTGCCGGTGCGGTCGAGATAGACCGTCATCCCCTTTTCAAATCGTCCCGAACAAATACGCAGGAAGGCGATACGATCACGGTGAGACGGATTCATATTGGCCTGGATTTTAAAAACAAATCCGGAAAATTGCTTGTCGTCCGGATTGACAAGGCCGCCGCTCGACTGCCGCGGCTGCGGATACGGCGCCATTTTAAGATAGTGTTCCAAAAAAGTCGGAATGCCGAAACTTGAGATGGCGCTGCCAAAAAATACAGGCGTCTGTTTCCCTGACCTCACCTTCTCGAAATCGTAGGTGCTTCCCGCCTCGTCCAGCAGCAGAAGATTTTCTTCAAGCTGACTGAGTGTATAGTCATCGACGTTCTCTTTAAGAATGGTGCCCAGTTCCTCCACTTCGCCGAGCTGCTGCACCTGCCGTTCACGTTTGTCGTTATACCACTCGATCCGATGCTCCAGGCGGTCGTACACTCCGCGAAAAGACTGTCCCATACCGATCGGATAATTAATCGGGTACGTTTCAATGCCGAGCACATCTTCAATTTCTTCGAAAAGCTCAAGCGGCTCTTTCCCCTGGCGGTCAAGCTTATTGATAAAGGTGAAGATGGGAATGCCGCGGTCGCGGCAAACCTTAAACAGTTTGATCGTCTGCGGTTCGACCCCCTTCGCCGCATCAATGATCATGACGACGCTGTCGACAGCCATCAACGTCCGGTACGTGTCCTCACTGAAATCCTGGTGCCCCGGTGTATCAAGAATATTGATCTTATAGCCTGCATATTCAAACTGCATCACACTGGAAGTTACCGAAATGCCTCTCTTTTTCTCCAGTTCCATCCAATCGGAGGTCGCGAACTTTTCCGCCTTGCGCGACTTGACGGCTCCTGCCGTTCGAATGGCCCCGCCAAGAACAAGCAGTTTTTCCGTCAGCGTCGTTTTTCCGGCGTCCGGATGGGATATGATGGCAAACGTGCGTCTTCTTCGAATTTCCTGTTGTAACTGATTCATTTTTTCCTCCTAAAAAAACACTGATCGTCTGCAACTGCCCGATTATGATTCACGCCGCGAGTCACCTAAAGAAAACCGGCCGATCGGCAGGCCTTCACGCGAAGACAAAGGCCCGATTGTGACGGACTGATACCGAACACGCTGCAGAGCCTGCGCCTTTGTGCAGCTGACGGCCGGTCCTGATGCCAGCATGCCACAGCGACTATGTCCGGCCGGCGATCCCCATGCCGCAGGACAAGCGCTTGCGTTCGACCGCTTATACGATATTCCGATAAAATTCATACCATCTTATAGTACAAGAAAAAGGCATTCGCCGCCACTCTACGAGTCGGATGCCATTTCCCGGCGGCCCAGAATGGGATGATCCCTTCCGAAAAAGCCATCGTCTCGCCCTGCGAATGCCCTTCTATCATTTTATCCCGGTATGTTCAAATAGTTACATGAAATCTCTCAGCAAAAAACTTTTGTCAAAAAACAAGCGAATCTTATCGCAGACATGCCCCCGGGCCGATCAGGAAACCGTTCCGGCCCGGCGTCAGTGTCTTATTTTTTCACGAGCGCGTGTACACGTTCCATCACGGCCGTTTTCAGAGCGGCAAATTTGCTGTCCCGCGTCTCTTCGTTTTTGCCTTTGACACCGAAATAAAATTTAATCTTCGGTTCCGTTCCGGACGGCCTCAGGCAGAACCATGAACCGTCGTCGAGTTTATACTTCAGTACGTTGGAAACCGGCAGGGCAATCTTTGTTTTGGCAGCCGTTTTCACGTCGATCGCTTCGGATTTTTCATAGTCTTCGATAACAGCAACAGAAACTCCGCCCATTTCCACCGGCGGATGCTTTCTGAAATCGGTCAGAATCGCCTCAATCTCCGCATTGCCCTCAATTCCTTTCAGTGTCAGAGATTCAAGCCCTTCCCTGTAATAACCGTACTTTTTGAAGACATCCTGAAGCGCATCGTAAAACGACTTCCCTTGAGATTTAAAGAAGGCGGCCGCCTCGGCAGCGAACAGGGCGGCCTGAACCGCATCCTTGTCGCGGACAAAAGAACCGATCAGATAGCCGTAACTTTCTTCATAGCCGAAGAGGAACGTGTGCTCGCCGCTCCGTTCATATTCGTGGATTTTTTCACCGATAAATTTAAACCCGGTCAGTGTATCGACAGTCGGGATCCCGAAAGCTGCGGCAATCGCCCGGCCGATCTCAGACGTGACGATGGTCTTAACGACAACGCCGTTGGCCGGCAGTGTGCCTTTTTCCTTCTTCTGGGAAAGCAGATAATCCAGTAAAACCGCTCCGGTCTGGTTGCCGGTCAGAACCACATATTCACCCTGATCATTTTTAACGGCAACACCGAGTCTGTCGGAGTCGGGATCCGTCCCGAGCAGAATATCCGCATCGATTTTCTTTCCGTATTCAATGGCAATTTTAAAGGCCGCATGCTCCTCCGGATTAGGCGACTTGACCGTTGAAAATTCAGGATCGGGATCCGCCTGCTCCTTAACGACCGTTACATTGGTAAAGCCCCAGTTCTTCAGGCCGTTCACAATCGGATGATAGCTGGATCCATGAAGCGGAGTAAAGACAATCTTAAGATCGGACCCGACCTGTTTGATGATTCCGGGATTCAGCGACAAGGTTTTCAGGTTTTCCTGATAGGCCTGATCCACCTTTTCACTAATGACTTCAAGCAGCCCCTTTGTCTTCAGTGCCTGTTCATTCCCGACTTGTACCTTCAGTTCATCCTCAACCGAAGCCACATATTTAATCACGTCATCTGCTTCAGCCGGGGGCAGCTGGCCGCCGAATTCATTGTAGACCTTGTATCCGTTATATTGCGGCGGATTGTGGCTCGCCGTGATCACGATCCCTGCGAAAGCGTGCAGATAACGCACGGCAAACGAGAGTACCGGCGTCGGACGGAGCGTATCGAAGATAAACGTTTTGATGCCGTGGGCACCCAGCGTTTTCGCGGCTTCTACCGTAAATTCCGCGGAGAAGTGGCGCGGATCATGCGCGATCACAACCCCGCGCCTGACGGCATCTCCGCCCGCATTCAGAATATATCTTGCCAAACCTTCCGTTGCTTTTCTGACGGTGTAAATATTCAGCCGGTTTGTTCCCGGGCCGAGTTCTCCGCGCATCCCGCCGGTACCGAATTCCAAATTTTTGTAAAAGCAGTCTTCCAGCTTGACCGGGTCATCTGCGATTGCATCCAGCTGCGTTTTCAGATCCTCATCCAGGCTTTCATCCGCCTGCCATTTTTTATAAACTGTTTCCCAACCCAAACTGACCACCTCGTGTTTATATGGTTCTTCATACCTTTTTGCCGAAGTTTCATTCCTTATTATAGCAAAAAAACGCTGTCATTCACATGTCAATCAAACAGCCGCACATCGTAAATAAGGTGTGCGGCTCCACTTTTTATTCTAAGATTTGCTGACTTTAGGAGCGAAATACCTGATCAATTTCTCGAGAGACACATCCAGGAGAGAATTAAAACAGCCGTCAACGTGTCCGAACGGCATCTGCTTCGTCACAGCGTTCGGGACAACAATACAGTACAGTCCCGCTTTTTTCGCAGCAAGCGAGCCGTTGAACGAATCCTCGATGGCGATGGCTTCCTTCGGCTGCACGCCCAGGCTGTCAATCGATTGAATATAGAGCGCCGGATCGGGTTTCACTTTTTCGACATCGTCACTTGATTTGATGCTGAGAAAATAGTCGGACAGGCCGAGGCGTTTCAGATGCCTGCGCGTCCATTCGCCCCTTGAACTCGTGGCAAGGCCGATTTTCAATCCCAGGTTTTCAGCTTGGGTGAGCAGCGATTTTACGCCCGGGAGCACCTCTTCCTGATCGACAAGTCTGTTAAAAAGTTCGTATCTTTCTTTCTGAAAGGCTTCATGGTTAATTTTGATATGCCCCTGTTCTTCCAGATAGCCGAACGAATCAAAACCGTGCTGCGTCCCGACGGACTGGCTCCACACACTCAGAGGCAGATTCACATGATATCTCTGAAACATTTCCTGCATGACTAGATACATAATTCGTTCACTATCCAAAATCACACCGTCAAAATCAAAAACTATGGCTTTAATCATTTCAAACAACCCTTCTCAGTGGCTTCACGATTCATTTTAACACGATTGCTGCAATTTATTTAAGAAAAAAAACCAAGGCGGCCCTTCTGTCCATTTTTGATAAAACGGCGGCATTGAAAAAATTTAAAAGCAAATCGTTTACGAGGGAGAGCGTCATTTATGAAGCAGCCGGTTATCGTGCCTGAAAAAAATCAAATTTCAGCGGTTGTTCGGGGCTGCATGCGAAGCGCCAATATGTCTGAAGGCACTGCGGAATGATTGGGACGGATCTTGAAAACGGAATCAATTTTTTTGATCACAACAACAGGGTCCATGAAGCCCCATCCGGGCAGGGGCCGGCAAAGCGGCCCGGCTTAAGGAAACAGGATCAGCCTGCAGACAAAATGCGGCCTTATTCACGGCGAAGCTGCACGTATGATGATTTTTTCTGGAGACAGCCCACGGCAGCCTGACGCGCCGGCAGACGAATCAGCTCGATTGGCCTGGATTCTGCGCCATTCGGCAGACGGACAGGTCATCCTCGATACGACCAGCCCCAAACGAAACGGGCCATTGAATCTGCCAAAGGGGCCGGCATCAGCTCACCCGCCGGGAATGGCAGGAAATTTATCCGGCCGCCGGCAGCAAAACGCCATGATCCGCGAAAAATAAGGAGGTTCGAAAGCAGAGGAAGTTTCGAACGAATATGGATTTTAGGAGATATGGAAATGATCCGCTGCCGCCTGACGGCATGCGGATTATTTTTTAATAGGGCGCCGTCTCAAAAGAAGGGAGCGGCCTGTCTCAGGTTCCAAATCCGCTCCGTGCTTTCGACGATCGGCACATTCATGAGCGCCCCGCTGGCAAGCCCACGGCGCGGACAGAGCCTGAGCCGCATGGATACAATCCGCTGAAATTTTATACTTAATAGTATAAAAAGAGTCAAGGTTTCAGGAAGCGCGCATACACTAAATTAATCAACCTCATAAGCGGCCGCACTCTATGGTACCCGGCTCATCTTTAGTAAGGAGGGATTCTTTTATGGCGGACTTTTTGATTTCCGAAGAACAGTGGGACCTTCATCAAAAGGGCTATCAGGACCAGCGCCGGCATGCGGAAAAAGTCAGGGAAGCAATCAAGAACAATCTTCCTGATCTGATCAGCAATGAAAGCATCATTCTTTCGGACGGTCAGAAGATGACCCGGATCCCGATTCGCTCATTGGACGAGTATAAACTGCGTTACAACTTTGAAAAAACAAAGCACGTCGGCCAGGGAAAAGGCGACAGCAAAGTCGGCGATGTCATTGCCAAGGCACCCGGAAGACAGGCGGGCCAGGGAACGGGCAAAGGAAACGGCGCAGGCGACAGACCCGGAATCGACTATTATGAAGCCAATGTCTCGATTATGGAAATTGAAAATCTCTTTTTCAAGGAACTGGAACTTCCCCACCTGAAACGCAAACTGGAAGCGGACGTTGTCGTCGACAGCATCGATTACCGCGATGTCCGAAAAAAAGGACTGATGGGCAACATTGATAAACGGCGGACGATCCTGCAGGCAATCAGGAGAAATGCCCGCTCCGGAAAAACACAGATCTATCCGATCCGCGAAGAAGATCTTCGCTTCAAGACATGGGAGACCGTTATTAAACCGGAGAGCAAGGCCGTCGTGCTTGCGCTGATGGACACCAGCGGATCGATGGGCGTCTGGGAGAAATATATCGCACGCAGCTTCTTTTTCTGGATGGCACGCTTTCTCAGAACCAAGTATGAAAGAGTCAGTATTCAGTTTATCGCCCACCATACTGAAGCGAAAATTGTCACGGAGGAGGATTTCTTTTCCAAGGGTGAAAGCGGCGGCACCATCTGTTCATCAGCCTATGTAAAAGCGCTGGAATTGATCCGGACGTCCTACCCTCCCTCAAAATATAATATTTATCCATTCCATTTTTCAGACGGCGACAACCTCTCATCGGATAATCCGAAATGCATCCGCCTGGTCAATGAAATTATGTCGCTGACCGACTTTTTCGGCTACGGGGAAATCAATCCCTATCACAGATCGAGCACCTTGATGAGTGCCTACCGGACGATTAAAAACGATGCCTTTCGTTCATTTATCTTAAAACAGAAGAGCGATGTCTATCATGCGATGAAATACTTTTTTCATAAAGAGCCCGAAAGCACTGCCATTTGAACGGCCCGGCGGTCTTAGTCTCTCCCCGCAATTTCAGGGGCCCAGCCTTTGATCGGGGCCGGGGCTTGCCGATCTTCTTTAAAAAAGTGCCCGAATGAGGGCTTTTTTAGTTGCCGTGTATGATTCCCAGGCGATTAAGCGGCCAATAGCGAACATCTACTTTCCCGACCAGTTTCTTCTCACTAACAAAGCCGAATATGCGGCTGTCCGCACTGTTCTGCCGATTGTCGCCCATCACCCACAATTCGCCCTTCGGCACGCGCATCTGTCCCGTCAGCCCTTTTAACGAGAAATTCCCGGTCAGCACCCCGCCTGCCAGCTGCTGCTTATAGCGGTCCAGGAAGGGCTCGCTGACCTTTTTATCATTTATGTACAGCCGATCATTTGAATAAGTAATTTTATCTCCGGGCAGGCCGATCACTCTTTTTACATAATCGTCCGTCGCTGTCGCATGGAAAATGACGACATCAAAACGCTTGGGCTGGGTGAACCTGTAATCTATTTTATTCACAACCAGCCTGTCGCCGTCATAAAGCGTCGGCATCATCGAGGGCCCCTGAACGATATAGTTCCCGATAATGAATGACCGCACAATCAGCACAACGAAAACGGCCAGTCCAATTGCCAGAATCCACGTAAATGCTTCATTTTGTTTTTTTTCTTTCTTCATCGGCCAACGACTCCTCTGTCTCTATAAAAATAGTCCCGTCGGCGCAGCTTCAGCCGGCAGATTTTCCTGCGTCCTCTTTAGCGTACACGAAAAGCGCTGTTCCCAACCGGACGCAGCGCTTTTCAAAAATAAGCTCATTGATTTTCCAGTAAATGGATTGTACCGAATTCCGGAAGGGGCCAGTAGCGAACGTCCACTTTGCCGATAATCTGTTTTTCATCTACAAATCCGAAGAAGCGGCTGTCCTCGCTGTTCTGGCGATTGTCTCCCATGACCCAGATTTTTCCTTTCGGAACACGGAGCACCCCGGTTTTTTCTTTAAGATTAAAATCGGGTGTCAGAAGCTCCCCCTTCGGCAGCTTTGCCTTATACTTATCCAGGTAAGGCTCCTGTACCGCTTTCCCGTTCACATAGAGCTGATCATTTTTATAGGCAATCGTGTCGCCGGGCAGCCCGATGATCCGTTTGACATAATCATCCGTCGGCGTTGCATGAAAAACAACAACATCGAAGCGATGCGGCGTCCCGAAAGAATAGCTGATCTTATCAACGATCAGCCGGTTGCCGTCCTGAAGCGACGGCATCATCGATTCGCCTTTGACTACATAATTGTCAAAAATAAAATAGCGGATAAGAAGAGCAATAATTACGGCAATAGCAATTGCTCTTATCCAGCTCCAAAGTTCTTTTGTTGCTGCCTTCATTTGTTTTCCCTGCCCCGATTGACATTCCGTTCCGCGCCCGGAACGACCGCCTGCGGCAGTCCGGATCATGCCGCCGATTTTCAGCGATTGAGCAGACTGCCTACATATCTTAATAATTCGTTCGCCGAAGTGGTATTATAACCGTACTCGTCGACGAGTCTTGCAATTACCTCGTTAATTCGTTTAAGCTGCGTTTCATCCGGTGTTTTGCTGGACGTCGTGATTTTAACGACATCTTTTAAATCAGCAAAAAGTTTTTTCTGTATCGCTTCTTTCAGCCGCTCATGCGACTGATAATTAAATCTTTTTCCCTTGCGTGCATAGGCGGAAATCCGAATCAGTATCTCTTCCCTGAACGCTTTTTTCGCATTCTCGGAAATACCGATCTGCTCTTCGATCGAACGCATCAGTTTTTCATCCGGATCGACTTCATCCCCTGTAATCGGATCAAATATTTTATTGCTATTGCAATAAGCTTCGACATTATCCAGATAATTGTCCATCAAAGTCTTTGCCGATTCTTCAAAAGAATAGACAAATGCTTTCTGAACTTCCCGCTTCGCCAATTCGTCGTATTCCCGGCGCGCGATCGCCAGAAATTCGGTATAGCGCTCACGGTCTTCATCGGAAATCGACGGATGCTGATCAAGTCCTTCCTTGATCGAACGCAGGATATCGAGGGCATTGATCGAAGGGACTCCTTTTTTTATGATCGCCGAAGAAATGCGATTGATCACATAGCGCGGATCAATGCCGCTCATTCCTTCATCCGAAAATTCATGTCTCAATTCTTTAATATCGGCCGTATTGTAACCTTCCACCAGTTCTCCGTCATACAGCCTCATCTTTTTCACCAGATCGATGCCGCGGCTTTTCGAGTCTTTCAGCCGGGTCAGGATAGAAAAGACGGCGGCCGTTCTCAATGCATGCGGAGCAATATGGACATCGGCGACATCGCTCTCGGAAATCAGCTTTTTATAAATTTTTTCCTCTTCGCTGACCTTCAGATTGTAAGGAACGGGCATGACAATCATACGCGAGTGCAGCGCCTCATTTTTTTTGTTGCTGATAAACGCCCGGTACTCAGTTTCATTCGTATGAGCGATGATCAGTTCATCCGCCGAGATCAGAGCAAAACGGCCCGCTTTGAAATTGCCTTCCTGAGTCAGTGAGAGCAGATGCCAGAGAAATTTCTCATCGCATTTCAGCATTTCCTGAAATTCCATGATCCCGCGGTTGGCTTTATTCAGCTCGCCGTCAAACCGGTAAGCACGCGGATCGGATTCCGAGCCGTATTCGGCAATGGTTGAAAAATCAATGCTTCCCGTCAGATCGGCGATGTCCTGAGACTTCGGATCCGAGGGGCTGAACGTGCCGATGCCGATACGCTTGTCTTCCGACAGAAAAATGCGTTCGACCGGCACATTCTCGATTTTCCCCCCGTAATCCTTTTCGAGCCGCATCGCATTGAGCGGTGAAAGATTGCCTTCGATGCGAATGCCCGTCTCCTGATAAAAATCCTCGCGCAGATGAACGGGAATCAGATGCAGCGGATCCTCATGCATCGGGCAGTCTTTAATCGCATAGACGGCCCCCTCATCAGTCCACGAATACTGCTCAAGACCCCGTTTCAGCAGGGTCACAATCGTCGACTTGCCGCCGCTGACCGGCCCCATCAGGAGCAGGATACGTTTTTTTACATCCAGGCGCTTGGCCGCCGGATGAAAGTATTCTTCAACCAGACGCTCAATCGCTTCTTCGAGCCCGTAAATTTGTCCATCGAAAAAACGATAGTTCTTATGCCCGCCCTTCTCGGAAACGCCCGACGAGACGATCATCTGATACACCCTGGAGTGCGCGGACTGTGCAATCACCGGGTTCTTTTTCACCAATTCCAGGTAGTCTGTAAATGTCCCTTCCCACTTCAATTGTTTCTCATAGTCGCGGAATTCTTTTAATTTCTCCAGAAAGTCCATAATATCCCCCCAGAAAAGATTAACCCATGTAATAAAGTGTATGCACAGGTCCCCCAATCTTTCATGAAAACTCCGTTCTCACATTTTTCGTATAGTAAAAATATGATTAGAGAAGACTTTTTCAGGAAAGAAAAAATCGGACACGGGGGAATCTTAGAATCTTTCTGAACGGCGGCCGTCACTTCAGCAGGGGAAAATTCTGCTGACGGAGCGCTTCGTAGACAATGATGGCCACACTGTTCGAAAGATTGAGCGAGCGGATGGCATTCGTCATAGGCAGCCTCAGGCACCTGTCTTTATGTGCGGCAACAAGATCTTTAGGAAGCCCCGTCGTCTCCCGCCCGAAAAAGAAATAATAGCTGCGGCCGGGGTCGCTGAAATCAAAATGGCTGTACGGGCGGCTGCCATCGGTTTCCACAAAATAAAATTCTCCTTCATTATGTTTATTAAAAAAATCATCCAGAGAATCATAGTAATGAATATCCACGGAAGGCCAGTAGTCCAGCCCGGCCCTTTTCAGGTGCCTGTCGTCGGTAGAAAATCCGAGCGGCCGGATCAGATGAAGCGAACTGTGCGTGCCGGCACAGGTTCTGGCGATATTGCCCGTGTTGGGAGGAATTTGCGGCTGGTAGAGAACAACATGAATGGTCATGAAACGTGTACACCTCGAAAAAATCAGGATTCCGAATGCGCTTTCGCGCCCGGCCGCCTGAAGAAAATCCATTTTATTATAACATGATCCGGCTCAGCCCACATCACTTTCCATCGCGGATATGAAAAAATTTATACTGAATCCGATCCGTCCAGGCGGGCGAATCCGTGTACGCCCAGTCGCGATGACGTGCGTCGTACGTGTGAGCACTGACGAGCGGCTGACCGGAAGGAGCAAGAGCCGTAACGAGGGTGTTGTGATTCCAGCGGCCGTCGCCTTCGAAATCGTAGCAAATGACATCGCCGGGTACCAGTTTGTCCGGTTTGTCTGTTTCCACAGCGCCGATCAGATTGCCGCTCCGGCTCAGATACCAGCGCAGATTATTAGCCACCGCCCAGCTGAAACTCCAGTTCGAATACTGCTGCCACCAGCCCCTGTTCCGGATCGGCTGGCCGTTCATTTGAATGCCGCCGGCAAAAAGGCACTGCGAAATGAAGTTGGTACAGTCATTTTCGATTTTCGGAAAAGCGGGGTTGCGCCTGTTCCACCAGACTTCGGCATAGCGGACAGCGTTAAGCCGATTATAAGATCCTCTGAAATGCCCTGCCTTCGGATCTTTTCCCGATGCAGAAGGCGCTGAAGCCGGTGTGCCTTCCTCTTTTTTTAAAGAAGGTGTCCGCAGGCCGTCGGCCACGATGCTGCTTCCGCGCAGAACGGCCTGTCTGTCCTCGATCCTTTCTTCCAGATAGAACCGGCCGCTTTGTTTGATCAGCCATTGCATGTGCAGACGATAGTCGACCACCTGATCCTCTCTTTTTTCTTCGATCCGGGCCACTCTTGTCCGGCCGATTGCTTTTTCAATCTCACAGTTTGTACTTTTCAGCCGTAAGCTCCTTCTCTGCAGCCGCAGCCGTTCGTCGGCGTTCAATACGATATCAAAATCGGCCGGCCGGTTCACCCACCATTCACACAGCTTCCCGACATGTGCCTGAAAAGATGCTTCCCAGTCTATTTCGATCACCCGCCGTTGACGTTTTTACGTCATACCTATGCAGGGGCCATGAAGTTCATGCTCCCCGAAAAAAAAAACGTCAAACGGCCAGACGTTTTAAAATTCCCGCAGCTGCCAGCGAAGCAGCAGGCGCTCTATATCGTTTCGGACTTTTTCATCAGTTTCTTTCTCAAGCAGCGTTTGCAACGTTCCAATCATTTCTTCATACACGCCGCTTTCTAAAAGGTTCCGCATTTTCCCAAGCGACCAGACGGCGGCCCGGCGAATGACCGGACGCGGATCTTTTTCAAGCAGATGAAGCAGCTCCGGTGCGGCAGTCACATCCTTGTAATTGCCGAGCGCAAGAACCGCATTGCGCTGAATCGGTTTCTTCCCCCGCCAGGATCCGGATAATTTCCCGAAAGTCTCTTTAAAACTGCGATTGGAGAGTGTAAGCAGCGGCTTAAGAAGCGGCCGCGCCAGTTCCGGATCAGGCTCCATTTCATCATGAAAGTGGCTGTCCACACCGCAGTTGTAAGGACAGACCTGCTGACAGGTATCGCATCCATAAACCCGGTTGCCGACGGCCCTGCGGTAGTATTCAGGAATATCCTGTTTCGTCTGGGTCAGAAAGGCGATGCATTTGTGACTGTTCAATTGACCGCCCTGAACGATCGCCCCGGTCGGGCAGCGGTCAATGCAGATCGTGCAGTCTCCGCACAGATCTTCGGCAGGCCTGTCCGGCGGAAAAGGAATATTCGTCAGCATTTCACCGAGATAGACGTAGGAACCGAATTCTTTTGTGATCACATTCGTATTCTTTCCGGACCAGCCGATGCCCGCCCTTTCGGCAACCGCCCGATCGGACAGTTCCCCGGTATCCACCATGTTTTTGAATCGGGCACCGGGAATTTCATCGATCAGGAATCTGCCCAGCTTTTCCAGGCACTCACCGACAAGCTGATGATAATCCGTCCCCCATGACGCCCGGCAAAATGCGCCGCGGCGGTTTTCCTTTGTATTTTCAGGGCGGACGGCCATCTTCTTCGGATAGGCGAGAGCGACCGCAACGATCGACTGCACGCCTTCCATCAGCAGCGACGGTTCCGCCCGCTTCTCAATATCTTTTTTCTCAAATCCGGACTGGTAGCCGAGCTCCCGCTGCAAGTAAAGTCTGGCCTTCAGCTCGGTAAACGGTTCCGCTGTCGTAAAGCCGATCTTGTCGGCACCGATTTTTTTGCTGAAAGCAATCAGTTTCTGTTTCAGAATGCTGTAATCCGTCATGCCGCGCACTCCTTTCCAAGGCGGCTTATCTGCCGGAGACCCGCCGGAATTGTGGTAAACTGAAAAAAGAATGATATTCAGGAGGCGTGTCATGGTCGATATCTCTGTTTCCGCAAAGCTTAAAAATCTTATTCCCGATTTCAAAGCCGGTATCATTAGTTATCATCATATCGTGATTGCCGACCTGCCGCAAATTATTTCCGAACGGCTCCCGCTTTTTTATGAAAACATACGCCTTTCTCTGGAAAGCCACCCGATCAGCACTATTGAAGGGGTCGAGGAATGGCATCGGATCTTTAAAAGGACAGGCACCGATCCTTCCAGATACCGGCCTTCGCAGGAAGCGCTGCTTCGCCGTATCCGAAAAGAAGGACGTCTGCACACGATTCACTCGGCTGTCGATCTCAACAATTTTTTCAGTGTCCAGTACAGCATTCCACTGGGGATCTACGACCTTGACCGTTTGGAAGAACCGATCCGGATCACGATCGGCACTGCTGAAGACCGCTATGAAGCTCTGAACGGCAGAACAATGAATATGGAAAACAAAATTGTTTCCGCCGACCGCGAAGGCGCGTTCGGAAGCCCGATCGTCGACTCGCGGCGGACCTGTATCACGGAAAAGACAACCGGTGCGCTGCAGATCGTTTATATCCGGCCTTCGATGACGGCCGAAGAGAGCCGCAGAATGATCAGAAAAATAGCCGCGATGTTCACACAAATTCACGGGGGAGAAAACGAATGGAAGATCATTGAATAGAATATGATTTAATCATTCGAAGCCGGAACAGAGGTTCCCGCCCGGTCTTCACATATACTAATTTCTGGCAAGGAGTGAATCTATTGAACTCAGATCTTTTCAGTATCGATTATTTTAAACAAGCACTGCGCCTTCAGATTGAAAAAAACAGCGACGCATTCACACCCGTTCAGGCAATGAACAGCTATTACCACACGGTTGTTTCGGCAATCATCCAGGACCGGATCAATAAAAATTTTGAACTGATCCGCCGCATCCGCAATCTCGAATCTGCGTATAAAGCCGTTAAAACCGAAATTGTCCAACAGCAGCAGTAAAAATCGCCGAAGTGCAAAAAGCAGAAGACAGACGGTTTCTGCCTTACGGACCGAAACCGTGCACCGATGCGACGCAAAGCCGTCTTAAAAGCTTTCCGAGCTGAAAACGGCGCATGGATTGCCGAAAATGTGACGGGGCTGCCCCAGAGTCGAAAAATCACGATAGGGACAGCCTCTTTTTCGTCTTTTACTTTAATTAATCGATTTTCTCAATTCGACCTGGTGATTGGAGCCTCGGTGTTTCTAAATTGGTTCACGCTTTTTTTGTAGAGCCGTTTTGTCGGCCGGAATCGGTATTTTGAAGCAGGCCTTCGCTTTTGTTTTCTTATAGTGGGGTCCGACGTCATATGATAGATTTTTTTCGAACTCGGATATATCTTCTGACTGCCCCGCAGTTTCCCGATTGTACAATCCAGTTTGATTCTGAGCCTTCGTAAAGTCAAAAGTCACTGTCACACTGTTGCCGCCCTGATTTACTCCTATGTGGGCAGTCAAAAGCAACCTCCGAAACACGAAGTAAAGCGCTGCCTATCTTAAACAATTGTTCAAAGTGTATTTTTTATACTTAAGGGACTATTCATATGGCTCACCCACATACAGGAATGTATGTTTGTGTTTCCTGTATAATAGTGATATATTGACAATAATTAATAAAATATTCCCTTGAAGACGAAGCCAAGACATGCCTTCAGCTAGTGACATAGAAAATGCCCAGTTAAACGCCGCTCAATCATTCATCCAAAAGATTACAAATTTGGAACAATACTTTTCCACGACAGCACTGACGCTAGAACAAAAATTTGTCGTTGCCGATACCCCCTTCTTGGAAGTGGATTTTAATGTTTCCGGCACGATCAAGACTAAAGGATCAAACGCCGTTACAATAACTGTTGAAAATGGAGAAACATTAGCAACAGAATTTGATGTGCTGGGCGGACTCACTTCATTGGGAGCAACTGCTAATGTAGATATGACTAATCCGAAGCAAATGATCTCTTCACTCGCTGCCTCTGTAAAAACTGGCAGTATTCAAGTCGAGATTGAACAGCCAGATTCTCCTGAAGGGGTTCTCACCGTTTCACCCTCAGCTATATGGGAAAATATCCCGGTAACAACTTCATATAACACGGAAGCAGAGGTTAAACTGACCTTTAAGTACCGTAATAGTATCAGTTTTCCCAATGTTGCATTACCAAATACCGAAGAAATTTATGCGTTGAACCAAAATATACAAGAAATTAATGTGCCGTCTGCGATTGCTTATCAAATATTAGGCTCAATACAAAATGTATACGGAACTGTTGCGGATGATGCAGCTACCCTTGGAACAGGAGAAAATGCAGGTAAGGCTATTGCAGCAGTTATAACTGTTCTTTTTATTGTTGTTGCAGCAGCAGCTTTATCAGCAGCGTAAAAATTTGATTCATGATAGTTCTCTATGATTGAATTACATCACTCAAGGGACTATCATGGATATACATATTTGCAAATTAAATAAAGATACCTATTTACAGTTTATATATATTGGAACCTCATATAAAAATCAGACCACAAAATTTAATTAATTCATATATGGACAAACACATTAGAAATAGGGGACAAAGAGAGCAGCACAGCAAGGAAGTGCACAGGCGATGATTGGATATTATATTTTTTGTTTTTTTTGGATTTTTTGTGTAGTTATTTCGGCAGGTGTATTTCAAGCAAATTATAACAATATTCCTCATTTTCTGCAGGCTGTTCCCTATATTGGTACAATCATTTTTTTTATTTTTGATATTGTTCTACTTAAAAAACGAAAGTTAAGGCCCTCCGTTTTTAAATCACTTTTAGTTGCTCTACTAGGTGGAATTGCTGCTGCAATCACAGAAGTTTTTATTAAATGAGTGGGCTGTCTTTATCTTCCTTTGTGGCTATATCCATAATTTACGATTAAAACAGCAATGATAAAAAGCATCCCATAAGGTACAAATACCAGTGCAAATGATGTTAATTTGACAATGTGAAAGCAGGCTTCAATCAAAGCGGGAATGAATCCAGTAATTATAAATACACTGAATATATAAGTTAATAGTTTTTTTTGTTCATATTTTAGTATTCTCCTTAGTTCCTATAAATTGGACTGTGTCACTGTTATGTAAAAATACTTACGAAAATTGTGACTAACACAACAGCTCCATCCAAAAGAAGACTATCTGAATATAAAAAAATGAGCGAGGGTTCTGTGTCGGAGTCTATGATCTCAGTTATAATAAAGCGGACTAAAACCAAATTCTAAAGCAGAGACTCAAGGATGGCTCAATTCCCAATTACTCTAGATGAACAAACTTCTGCATCAATTATTTTTTGGCGGCGCAAAAAATTCAGGCATGAACGCGCTTTCGGAGGCGATTTTAAATCAAGTGATAAACTTAAAAGATGCACAAGTATTCTAATCCCTTGCTGGTTTTGGATTTTTCCCGAATAGTTTGGCTCAGGGCGCTGCATTTGTCAGCTATTTACGATAGCTGACAATCAATTTTTCAGGAAGTCTTTTGACAATCTTATCGATGGCTTTTTCAGACAGAACGGGTCGTCCTCGGATGCTTCTTGAAATAAGCTAATAAGCTGTTGGACCGCTTCGATAAAACTCATATCAGCGAGTTCATCGACCATCAGATAAAATAGCTTGCCCAAGGTTCGATCGTCCTTGTTTTGAGCGGCATTGGCCGTCAAAATTTGTTTGATCAAAAGACTGCCACTGCAATACGAGCATTAAAACCGGACGTCCGTTTTCCAGAACAGGACCGACTATTTCGAGTTCAGTCCATTTTATAGTATCTGTTTGTTCAGTACACCCAGCGATGGTTCAAATCCAGTGGCAAAAAGTAACGAAAAATAGCCAACGACCACTTGAACATTATTAAAATACATGTTCAGAGTCGCACAGGTCAGAAAAAGTGCATGTTTTCTTGCCAATTTGTGATTTTCTAAGCACATATTATCAAAAAAGGTATCAACCGTTGATACAACAAGTTTTTTAAATGAACTGACAAATCCTGAATAACATTTGGGAAGTGACGACTTGACTAAAATTTATGGTTCCTTATTCTTTATTGTATTCTTTCTCGCGCTCCTTGCAGGCATTTTACAACGTTTTTACGCCTCCATTCCTCATTTCTTACAGGCCATTCCGTTCGTACTGTTAAGTGTGATGGTTGGATTGGGTTATCATGCAAAAAGGAAAAAAATTTTAGATTGCCCTTATTAAGATCGCTTCTTGCTGCAGCACTCGGCGGTATTGCTGCATTAATAATCATATTACTCTTTTTTTAATGGCCCTTCTCCCTCTTCTTTTTATTTCTGTGATATCTAATCTTAGGTATAATAAAAGTCAACCAAAAAATTAAGACCAAGAGAAAAAAGATCCATAACCAGACTAGCAGATGAGTAACTACTTCAATAATTCCCGCAATAATCGTAGCCCACAAAATTAAATGAAGAGTCATCCCGGATCTTGGACGTTCTTTATTTTCACGCAATGTGCTGTTTTTCTGTTTATTCATAAGAGATATCCCCTCCTTCGTTCCTATTTTCAAGTTTAGCCCAATGTTGAGTGCCAAAATTTTTATTCTTATAACACTTTTTTAGTATTCTTTGAAGAATTCTCTTTATGCTTTTCCCCGCACCGATGGCCTAAAACTCGTTAGAGCCATCTTCCCCCTCAGGCTAAGAAAGATTTGAATAAGAACGATAAGCTGCAACGGCCGCATAACTGCTGAAACTCTACAAATTTGACTTAATACCCCTTTCAATTGCTTCAGCCAATCCCTGCGGATTCTCCCATGCCATGGAGTGGCCTGCCTGCTTAACAATTTCTATATTGACTCCGCGCGCCGCCAGTACCTCCGAATCTGCATCAGGCAGCGAATATTCTCCGAAGATAAAGGTTCTGGGGCATTCAAGCGAGTATAATATATCTCTCCACGATGGACTGGCTCCGTCTGCAGCTGATTTCGATATAAGATATGCGGCCTTTGGCGACCACAAGGACAGTGACGCTGCCCACATCGTGTTTCCATTTGTTCTGCTTTCCCGGATCAGCTTGTTAAAGCCGTCCCGCAGAAATTCGTTCATATTAAAATCTGCGATATACTTGCTTGTCGAGCCTGCACTGCTTTTATCCAAATTCGATTCACTTAAAATGATCGTTCTAATCCTTTCCCGGCACTTGGCAGCTAAAGAAAGGGCCACAGCCCCGCCTAAACTATGACCGAACAGGATAAATGATTTGAGCCCCATCGCATCAATAAAATCGCGCAGGTATTCCGCGTGCGCATCGACTGAATAGCTAAAATTCTCCGGTCTATCACTGAATCCGGCACCCAAAAGATCGACCAGCAAGCAGCGATGCCTTTCCAATGCTTCCTGTGCGGCCACCTGCGGATAATCAAACGAGCCGGCACATCCAAGCCCATGAATAAATAAAATCGGTACATCTTTTCCCGGAATATCATGATAGCGAAGGATAGCATTCGCTCTCCGGACAAAATATTCGTTCAAAAGACCACATCCTAATGATTTCAATATAATAATTACGGTAATTATAACAGGATGAATAGTAAAAAAACATGTGTACCGTACTATAACATATGTTTTTCGAAATTCTCAGCATGAGAAAAACTGAAACCTTTTTATTAACCCGGAATATGAGAACTCAAGTAATTTGTGCAGTTCCTCGCGCAATATTTTCGCTGCCGTTAATAGAACCGGAATCCCTCAGGCTAACGGAGAGGACAGGTAAGGTTGTTCAAGAACGTCGGACGGTGCATAAAATATCGATAGGAATGAAGTAAAAAGCTGAAAAAAATTGGGAATGGACTTTTGTTGGCTCGCCCGGATTCAACTTGAATTTTCGGCGCGACATTTTGGCGGTTCGGTGCGACTTTGACCTGATTCGGTGCGACCGCTCTGGTTTGGTGCAACTTCCTAACGTTTCGGTGCGACATTTGGGCATTTCGGTGCGACTTAAACCTGATTCGGTGCGACCGCTCAGATTTGGTGCGACTTAAACTCGATTCGGTGCGACTTAAACCTGATTCGGTGCGACCGCTCTGGTTTGGTGCGACTTCCTAACATTTCGGTGCGACATTTGGGCATTTCAGTGCGACTTTGACTTGATTCGGTGCGACCGCTCTGGTTTGGTGCAACTTCCTAACGTTTCGGTGCGACATTTGGGCATTTCGGTGCGACTTAAACTTGATTGGGTGCGACATTTTGGCGGTTCGGTGCGGCTTAGACTTGATTCGGTGCGACCGCTCTGGTTTGGTGCGACTTCCTGACGATTGGGTGCGACATTTGGGCATTTCGGTGCGACTTAAACTTGATTCGGTGCGACCGCTCTGGTTTGGTGCAACTTCCTGACGATTGGGTGCGACATTTGGGCATTTCGGTGCGACTTAAACTCGATTCGGTGCGACCGCTCTGGTTTGGTGCGACTTCCTGACGATTGGGTGCGACATTTTGACATTTCGGTGCGACTTAAACTCGATTCGGTGCCACCGCTCAGATTTGGTGCAACTTCCTAACGTTTCGGTGCGACATTTTGGCATTTTGGTGCGACTTAAACTCGATTCGGTGCGACCGCTCTGGTTTGGTGCAACTTAGGCCGCATTCGGTGCGACTGATCAGGTTCGGCTCAACTATGTTTCAGCGCAATCTTCTCTGGCTTGGTTTCAGCTATTCTAAATCTGATCGGACTGCTGCACAGTATCCGTCAATTGCACTTTTTCTAACAGTTTATCACAGAGCGGGAAAGGACATTTTTTGTCATGAAACGTCAGACTGAATCACGGAACGACCGGAACGGCGAGTCAACGGCTATTTTTTACATGGCAGATTCAACAGAAGCATGCTGCCTGTGCTGCTTCGTGTAAACAACTTTTTTGTATTTATCAGTCTGCACAAAAAAAGAGCGGCTCCCGGACGAGAGCCGCTTCATTAAAATTTTTCATGGATCACAGGCGGCAAATGTTCATTGGACAGCGATCTTCACAATGACAGATCGCTTTAATGTAATTTACATCCTTGATCACAATTGATCCGTGATAATAGCCGATAGCCCCGTCATTTTTCCATGACTGAAGCATACGGTTGACGGTTTCCCGGGTGGAACCGATCAATTGAGCCAGGTCGGAGTTCGTCAGGCCGATGGTGTAGTGAATGCCATCTGCCTCCTTTTTCCCGAACCCATGAGCCATTCGAATCAGTGTAGAGGCCAGTGCCCCGTTTTTCCCGTAAAAAAGCAGGTCGCGCATCTTGATCTCCGTATATTGGTTCATCAGCCCGATCCATTTCATGAACTCAAAGGAGAGGCCGATATTTCCTGTCAGCAGCGCCTCGACTTCTTTCTCGGCAATCACACCGATTGTACAGTCTGTGACACAGTTAGCGGTAAACGAATATTCGTCGTATCCGAAACAGCCGAGTTCTCCGAACAAATCATCCGGAGTAAAATAGTGCAGGACGAGATCTTTTCCATCGTATGCAGATTTAAAAACCTTCACGCGGCCTTTAATGACATAATAGAGCTTGTCGGAAGGATCCCCTTCCCAGTAAATGCTCATGCCCTTTTTGAATTCGGTCTCGACCATTACGTTTTTCAACGCTTCCAGACTCTGTTCCGAAAACATGGCCGTATTGCTCATCTGTTCCTGTAAGGCAAATGCCGCACTTTCCATACGGATCACACCCTTGCCAATCAATGAATTTTCTTGTCTTCATTATACAAGATAAATTCCATTAATTTAACTGCTTGTGTGACAAAAATCATACAAATTTGCTAATTCGGCAAACTTATCCCTCAAGCAGCAATGTTTCGGGATCTTCCAGCAAAGTTTTGACCTTAACAAGGAATTGCACTGCTTCACTTCCGTCGACGATCCGGTGATCATAGGAAAGTGCGATATACATCATCGGCCGAATTTCAATTTTATCTCCTTCCGGCGTTGCGACAGCCACGGGGCGTTTTTTGATTCCGTGCATGCCGAGGATGCCGACCTGCGGAGCATTGATAATCGGAGTGGACATCAGAGAACCGAATGTTCCGCCGTTCGTAATCGTGAACGTCCCTCCCTGAAGATCGCCCAGTGTCAGGCGGTTCGTTCTGGCTCTGGTCGCCAGATCCTTGATCGAGCGTTCGATTTCGGCAAATGTCAGGCGGTCCGCCTCGCGGACAACCGGGACGACAAGCCCCTGATCCGTTGCAACGGCAATGCCTATATCGTAATATTTTTTGACGAGTATGTCCGTTCCGTCGATTTCCGCGTTCAGGAGCGGGAAACTTTTCAATGCGCCGACCACGGCTTTTGTAAAGAAGGACATGAAGCCAAGTTTTACGTCATGTTCTTTGATAAAAACTTCCTTGCGGCGCTTTCTGATTTTCATAATAGCCGTCAGATCCACTTCGTTGAAAGTAGTCAGCATGGCCGCCTCGTGCTGGACAGAGACAAGCCGGGAAGCAATGGTCTGCCTTCTGCGCGACATTTTCACACGGTCAACCGGTTTCGTCGGATCTCCGGCCGGGGATAGTGATTGTTCGGCAGGCTGCCGGACCTTATTTTCGGAAGCGCTCTGCCGTGCGACGTCATCGAGTCTGACACGTCCGAGCGGATCACTGGTCGGAACGGTGTTCAGATCGATTCCTTTCTCCCTGGCCAGTTTCCGCGCAGCCGGAGAAGCCGGACGCAGATCGGCGCCGCTCTTCCGGGCAGGCTGCTGCTCTTCCTTGGCCGGGGCAGGTGTTTCTGCAGGAGCCGGCGTTTCTGTCAGAGTCGGTTTCTCTTCCGGAGCCGGTTTCTCTTCCGGAGCCGGCTTCTCTTCGCTCTTCGCTCCCGAAGCCTGGCCTGCCGGTTTCCCCGTTCCGGAACTTTCATTTTCATCAAGCAGTGCAATGACCTCACCGACTTCAACCGTATCGTCCACGTCCTTCTCAATTTTTTTCAGGACTCCGGAGTGTTCCGCGCTGATCTGTATGTTGACTTTGTCGGTTTCAATCTCAGCGATGTCGTCCCCCTGGTTGACTTTGCTGCCGACATTGACCAGCCACCTCACGATCGTTCCTTCCGTAATGGACTCGGCAAGTTCCGGTACTTTAACTTCGATCAATCTGATCCCCTCCAAATGAGCACAATGTTAATTTAATGTTTTTTGCAAAGTTTCTGAGATGATGCGTCGCTGTTCCTGTTTATGAAATTCGGGTTCGCCGGTCGCCGTGCTGGAACGTTGCGGGCGGCCGATATAGCTTAAATCAATTCCTGCCGGTAAAATGCTGCGCAGCCGCGGTTCAATATAACTCCAGGCGCCCATATTCTTCGGTTCTTCCTGGAGCCAGACAATTTCTCTCAGTCCAGGATATTTGCCGAAAAACTTCTTCAATGTTTCCCCGGGAAACGGATAAAGCTCTTCTACGCGCAAAATGTGGAGCCATTCAAGGTTGGCCGAGCCGGCTGCGATCTCAACCTCAAGATCGACCGCGACCTTTCCGCTGCAAAGCGCCAGCCGCCGCACTTTTGCAGGATCGCCGCCTGTCAGCGGCTCTTCAACGATGCTGCGGAAGTGGCCTTCAGACAGATCTTCCGGAGAAGAAGTGGCTTTCGGATGGCGGAGGAGGCTTTTCGGCGTCATGATCACGAGCGGACGGACCACGTCGCTGTTCAGAATCGAAGCCTGCCGGCGCAGAATGTGAAAGTACTGGGCGGGCGTCGTTAAGTTGGCAACGACCCAGTTATTCTCCGCCGACAGCTGCAGGAATCTTTCCAGACGTCCGCTGGAGTGTTCCGGCCCCATTCCCTCATAGCCGTGAGGCAGCAGGATGACCAGCCCGGATTTCTGGCCCCATTTCGCTCTTCCGGCAGTGACAAACTGGTCGAACATTACCTGCCCGACATTGGCAAAATCTCCGAACTGCGCCTCCCAGATGTCCAGAGTCTCGGGAGCGAACACATTGTAGCCGTATTCGAAACCGATAACGGCCGTTTCCGACAGCGGACTGTTACGAATATCAAACGAGGTGCGGACGCCATTAAGATAATGGTAAGGCGAATAGGAAATGCCTGAATCGACATCGTGAAGCACGGCATGGCGGTGGGCGAACGTGCCGCGTTCAACATCCTGGCCCGTAAACCGGATCGGTGTTCCGTCCTTGAGGATCGAGGCGAAAGCGAGCGATTCACCGAGTCCCCAGTCAATTTTCCGCCCGCCGTTGAGAGCCGTTTCACGGCGCTTCAGGATTCTGGCAAGTTTCGGATAAACGTGCAGTTCTTCCGGCCAGTCAAGCAGCTGCCTGTTCAGATCCTTCAATTCGTCAATCGGCACTTTTGTCTGGATATGGTCGAGCGGCTCCGCCAGTTTTTTCGGAAAAGGCGTTTCCTTCAATCCCTTTTTCTGTTCTTCACGTGATTTGTTGTAAATGAGCTGCAGTTTGTCCACGAGATGTTTTCTGTACTTTTTCAGTTCTTCCCCATTGACGACGTTTTCGTCTTCCAGTCTTTTTTCGTAAAGGCTGCATACGGTCGGATGATTGTGGATCGCATGGTAAAGGAGAGGCTGCGTTGCTTCGGGATCATCGGATTCATTGTGCCCATAGCGTCTGTAGCCGCACAGATCGATCAGAAAATCTTTCCGGAATGTCTTGCGGTACTGATAGGCCAGACGGATCGCGCTCAGGCAGGCTTCCGGATCATCGGCATTGACGTGCACGATCGGTACTTCAAATCCTTTGGCCAGATCGCTGGCATAGGCCGTCGACCGCCCGTCCTCCTGATCCGTCGTGAATCCGAGCTGGTTATTGGCAATAATGTGGATTGTCCCGCCGGTGTTAAAACCTTTCAGCCGGCTCAGATTGAACGTCTCCGCAACGACGCCTTCGCCCGGGAATGCGGCATCGCCATGGATCATAATCGTAAATGCCTTCTCGGTATCCTGATCCGGATACCCCTCTTTCTCGCGATTATCCTGTGCGGCGCGTGCATAGCCTTCGATTACCGGATCGACAACCTCCAGATGGCTCGGATTGTTTGCCAGGGTGACCTTCACCTGAAACGGACCCTGGGCCGCATTTCCATCTCCCGTATACTGAAGCAGGTACTTTTTGTTTCCTTCCTCAATCGACCGGGCCGCACCCAGGTGGTATTTCACGTCGCCGGTCCAGCCGTAGTTGATCCCTTTTGATCCTTCCGAAGGAACCATACTTTTGATCGGCGCATGGACAAATTCCGCCATAATTTTTTCATAAGGTTTGCCGAGAATGTGAGCCAGCACACTCAGGCGTCCGCGGTGCGCCATACTAATCATAATCTGCTTCGTTCCGTCGGCGACGCCGCACTGGATCAGTTTGTCAAGCATCGGTACGAGCACATCCAGCCCTTCAATCGAGAACCGCTTCTGCCCGACGAATGTTTTATGGAGAAAATGTTCAAATGTTTCAACCTTGCCTAATTGCTTCAGTAAAATTCTCTTTTCGATATCGCTCATTTTCGATTGAAAGCGTTTTCTTTCAATGGCTTCATTCAGCCACTTTTTTTCCTTTAAATCCTGAACGTGGCTGAACTCGTAGGCAAGCGAACGGGAATAAAGATCACGCAGATAATTGACGACGTCCAGTGCATTGCGGACTTCATCGGGTGCCTCGGCCCAGACAACGCGAGAGGGAATCGCTTTCAATTTTTTTGGCGATAAATTAAACGCGGCCAGGTCCATCAGGTGCGTTTCGACAATATGATGTTCACCGAGCGGATTGACATGGGCCAGCAAGTGGCCGTAAGTCCGGATCCGTTCGGCAAGCCGGACGGCCCCCACCGCCTGATCTAGATCAAAGCTGTTTTCAGCCGCACCGTATTCAGGGTTGGGATGAACTTTAAACGGGTTCTCAGCGATGCTCTTCGGTCTTCCCCATTTATCGAACAGATCGCGCAGTGTAGGATCGACCGTATCGGGATCTTCGAGAAATTTATCATACTGTTCATCGACATAACCCAGATTGAGACCGGAAAAACTCTGCCACGGGTTTGTCTTGGCTAACGTTTCATTAACGGACACTTTGCATCGCTCCTCATTATGATGATTCCAAATAATTCTTAATTCTGAGATTTTAAAAAAACAACCGATCCTCATCCCAAAGCGTCTGCTGTTCCCTCTAAAAAATACTTGTTCTTTTCTTGCAAACTCATTTTAGCACATTGAATTTGAAGTTTAAATTGTTACGATATAGTGAAATGATGATTTTTTGTAATCGTTTCTATGCATTTTCTCAGTTCGGAGTCTTGACATATTTTATCCTATGTGGGTAAAAATAACCTGAATGGGACAGCCGCCTTGATGCTTTCTTTTTTTGAAACGGCCTGTCATGTTATAATAGATAGTTGAATGCCCCGGCTGTCCGCGTGTGAAAACGGACAGAATACGGTACATGTTTTGAAGAAAGAGGGTCGGGATTTTGGAAGCACTGAAAGCAGGGACGGTCGTCACTCTCGAGATTGCCCACAAATCGCCGTTCGGTTATTTTCTGACCGACGGCGCTCTCCAAGTACTGCTTCACGAAAACGATATAGTTCAGCCGTTTGACGAGCACGTGCCGCAACAAGTTTTTCTCTACCAGGATCATCAGGGGAGACTGGCTGCGACAATGCATATTCCGGATATCCGGCTGGGCGTTTACAACTGGGCAGCGGTTTCCGGCATGCACAAGAAATACGGTGTGTTCGTCGACATCGGCATCAACAAGGATATTCTTCTGTCAAAAGACGACCTGCCGGACGAATGGCAGGACTGGCCCGCCGCAGGCGATCATGTGTACTGCAGCCTGAAGCTCGATAAAAAGGACCGGCTGTTTGCCAAACTTGCCGATGATCCGATCATGCACATGCTGTCCGTTGCTGCTCCCGAGGATCTTTTTAATCAGGAACTCGATGCCGACGTATACCGGCTTCTGCTTGAAGGAGCCCGCGTGATCACGGATAAAGGCTACCTTGGTTTTATTCATAAAAACGAGACAGAAGGCAGGCTACGTCTCGGACAAAACGTCCATTGCCGGGTGATCGATGTCAAGGAAGACGGGACAATCAATCTCTCGATGCGCCAGAGAAGCTATGAATCGATCGACCAGCATGCCGCGGCGATTCTCCGGTACATGGACGGCCGGGGGGGCGCCATGCCCTATTCGGACAAAAGCCTGCCCGAAGATATCCGCAGCAAGTTTTCAATCAGCAAGGGCGACTTTAAAAAAGCGCTCGGTAAATTGATGAAGGAAAATAAGATCTACCAGAAAGAAGGCTGGAGCTACATCCGGGGAGCTGAAAAGGAATGAATCGCTGCGCCTGTGCCAGGCTGAAAGAGGGCGGACAAAAAAAGGCCTGTTCGGAAGATACGAACAGGACCGGACCCGGACGTTGAGGCTATCGATTGAGACAGTTCAAAAATTGCCGGACGATACTTTGCGGATCCGGGCTTCTCGAAATGGCAGAAATGACGGCAACTCCGTCGGCGCCCGCCGATAGGATCGCGGGTACATCGGCCGGAGTAATGCCGCCGATCGCGACAATCGGCAGCGGATAACGAGCAGCGCCGAGCCGCCGGATCAGCGCGGTGCCGATCGGCGATTCAGCGTCCGGCTTCGACTGTGTGGGTTGGTATGGACCGACGCCGATGTAGTCCGCACCTTGCTCACGTGCACGTTCTGCCTCTTCAAACGAATGTGCGGAAACGCCCAGCCACATTTTGCCGCCGATTTCCCGGCGGACGGCCCGAGCGCTTCCGTCTTTCTGCCCAATATGGACACCGTCCGCTTGCAATCGAACGGCCAGATCTACATCGTCATCTACGAAAAAAGGCACATGATGGGAACGGCACAGATTGAGTGCATTTTTTGCGAAATCAATCCGTTCCTGTCCCTTTAACGACCGGGGTCCCTTTTCACGCCACTGAAAGCAGGTAACGCCGGCTTCCAATGCCAGATTGATTGTTTTTAAAGGATCCTCTCCGCACCCGTCCTGAGAACCCATGATGAAGTAAAGAGACAGGGCTCTTCTTAATGCTTCCCGTTCTTTCGTCATGATGACACCCCTTTTCTCTGCGCCGGCCGATATCCTGGTTTCATGGAACCGCGACCTCCTCCAGGTCAGCGTATTTTTGAATTTTTTCTTCGCTAAGCGTGTACAGCTCATCCATCAGCAGCTGGCGGAAAGTTCCCGGCCCCCCGCTTTTTTCACCGGCAATCTGGCCGGCGATCGCATAATTGGCCGAACCGGCAACCGATGCTTCCAGAAAATCGCCTGAAACTGCGGCATAGCCCGCCTGAATCACACCGTTCAGACAGCCTGATCCCGTCATAACGGGAAAGAGCGGATGGCCGTTGTGAACGAGACAGGCCTTTGCCCCGTCCGTGATCGTGTCGGTCTTTCCGGATACGGCAACGACAGTGTGATAGCGCCGGGCCACGCGGACGGCAAGCGGCAGGATATCGCCGCCCGTATCTCCGGCGTCGACGCCCTTCGCTCCCCAGTCTTCCCCGGCAATGGCGGCAATTTCACCGGCATTGCCGCGGAGAATGGCAATGTCCAGCTCATCGAAAAAGTTCCTGACCGTACTCAGGCGAAACGAAGTTGCGCCCGCCCCGACCGGATCAAGGACAATCGGAACGCCGGCCCGGTTCGCTGCATGCCCGGAGATCATCATACTTTCTATTGAATAGGGTGTTAAATTGCCGATGTTCAGTTCAAGTGCATTGCTGCCCGCTGCGATTTCGGCGACCTCCTCATGAGCTTCGGCCATAATCGGCGAAGCGCCGATAGCCAGCGCGCCGTTGGCCGAATCGTTGATCGCCACCCGGTTTGTGATCACATGCAATAACGGATTCTGCCTGCGGACCGCGTTCATTTTTTCAATCAATAAGTCAGGTTCGATCATGAATATCCCCCTCCGTACATCGTTGTTGTTATTTCCGATTCCAATCGTCCATGCCGTAGCTCATATCCCAGAAGTTCAGTTCGTAATAACTGCTCTGATAAAAAATATGAAGCATACGCTCCTTCTCATGATCATCCGCGCCGCGGCTTAACTTGTCCCAGATTTTTCTTTCAACCGCCACATTTTTTTCCAGAGCGTCGGAGCTGTATTCCGCAATCCAGTTTTGAAAAATTTCCCGCTTCGGTGCGGCATTTTTCAATCTCTGTCCGATCTCGGAATAAAGCCAGGGGCAAGGCAGCAGAGCAGCCATGGTGCGGCAAAGCCTGCCCTGGCAGACCACACAGTACAAGTGGGCAATATACGCATAAGCAGCAGGTGCGGGACGAAAAGCCGCCCACTCCTCGCCGCCGACTTGCAGATCCGCAAAGAAGCGGCGATGCATCTGCAGCTCCCCTTCCGCCAATCCGACGGCGATATCGGAAAGCGCCGCCACAATCTTCGGATCATCTGCCTGCGCTGCCGCCAGTCCGTGGATCTTGGCAAATTCCCTGACATAATACGCATCCTGTTTCACATAAAAGCAGAATTTATCAAGCGCCAGCGATCCATCCCGAATCTCCTGGACAAAAGGATGGTTGAAGCTTTGTTCCCACAAAGACTGATTGGCCAGTCTTGCTCTTTCTGAAATCTCCACTCTCTAACCTCCCGACTTCAAAATAAGAAACCTGAGTTTAATTGAACGGCATCGTCCGGAGAAGGGGCCGCTCGGCTTTGCTGTTTCGGTCCCGGCGATTTTCGGGCGCAGAAAAAAACCGCTTTCTGATAAAAGCGGCGGATAGATCTATGTAGTTAAATCAAGCATTCTTTATAGATCAAATCGAAACCACTTTCCTACGCCAGCATCGCCTGGATCAGGTTCAAAGGGTCTTGACATTGTCAATCTCAGCAAAAAGCTCCCCCAGTGGACAACATTATTCAATTAACTTCACCCTATCACAGATGTTTTCACCTGACAAGATTTTAGCTTCCCGCAGGCAGCATAATACATATTTTGTTTCCGGCGGTCAGGCCGCTTCCCTGCGGACCATGAATCTTTGAAATCCCATACCGATAAAATAGACGGCAGATTCAAAGCTTGTGATAAAAAAGCTGACCGGCGCGTTCGTATAGTAACCGAGCACCAGTCCGACCCACACCCCGGCAACGGCAAGCAGCGAGGACAAGAGGATCATGCCGAAAATAGACTGCGTATAAAAACGGGCGGCTGCGGCGGGGACCGTCATCAGTGAAAAAACGAGCAGGGCGCCGACGATCTGAACCGTCACGCTGACGGCAATGGACATCAGCAGAAGAAATCCGATTGAAATCCAGCGGATCGGGAGTCCGGCTGCCTGCGCGCCTGTCTGATCAAAAGAATCAAATTTCAGCCAGCGGTAGCCGGCGGCCATCACAAAAATAACCAGTACGGTCAGAGCGATGATCAGCCATACATCCCGCATGTCGATACCTACGACACTCCCGAATAAAATGGTCTGCAAAAAACCCGATTGCGCATTTGAAAGCGACAGGAACAAAATGCCGATCCCAAGAAAGAAACTGAGCACAACGCTGACAGAAGCGTCGCGCCGAAAGATCCTGACGCCAAGCTGCCCGATGCCGAATGCACTGAGCAGCGTGAAGAGCAGCAGCCCGGCAAGCGGGTCGATACCTGTATATACAGCAAAAGAGGCGCCGGCAAAACCAATATGCGAGAACGTGTGCGCAATGAAGGAGAGGTTCCTCGCAATGACAAAGACACCGATCGTTCCGCACATGATCGCAATCAGAGTTCCCGCTATGAACGCATGCTGCATAAAATCATACTGAAACATCGTCGGACCTCCCGAATACATGACAAATTTTCATAGTACAGTCTTCTCCATCCCTGTTTTTCTGAAAGAGGGCTCCGTTTATACAGGCTGCTTTCCCAACCGTTTTTTCCGGTCTCCGGACGGATGAATACCGGCAGGCAAACGATAGACGGAGTTCAGCGTCTGCGCGTCCGGCAGTTCATCCGCACTCACGATGTCGTAGCTCTCGGGAGAGAGAATCATGATCCGGTCCGCGTATTTCTTCACAAGGTGAAGATCATGGCTGATAAAAATGACGGTCAGCTTTTGATCCCGGTTGATTTTCCTGACAAGCTGCATCATCTTTTCCTGCGCGTACGGATCAAGATTGGCCGTTGATTCATCAAGCAGCAGAAGATCAGGATCGCGGATAAGTGCCTGTGCAAGAAAGGCCCGCTGCCTTTCACCCCCGGACAGCCTGCCGACCGTTTTTCCGGCGATCCGCTGCGTATCTGTCAGCATCATGACCTGCTTCAGGTGCTCCCTTTCTTTTTTCAGAAGCCACGGAAAAATGCCGGACAACTGGCCAAGTGAGATGAAATCCCTTGTTTCGATCGGCGTTTCTTCATCAATGGTCCTGGACTGCGGCACGTAGCCGATCACCGCTTTCCGCCTGTCTGTCTCCAAAACAATCCTGCCGTCCTGAGGCGCGATCAACCCGAGAATCGCCTTAAGCAATGTCGTTTTTCCCGCACCGTTCGGACCGATTATCGCCAGCATTTCCCCGGCGGAAACATTAAAGGACAGATTGTTGAGAACGTGTTGCCCGTTAAAGCTGACTTGCAGATTGCTGATCCGGACATCGCGAAGCACATAGATGACCCCCCGCAGATTATAGATTAATAGTTTCAATGATTCTCAATTTCCTTCAGTTCACCGATTATCCGGCATTTGAACCCTCTCCGTGGGGCGGCTTCACCATAATCCCGACGGCCGGCTGTTTGATCTTTCGGCAGACAGACGATTGCGGAGCTGCACGCCGGAGTCTACTTTCCACTTCTGCCGCAAATAAGTGAATACTTTAAATCGTAATTATTACGGTTTAGGCACTTAAAAAGTGTACCCGCTGTTTATTATTTTGTCAAGTCCTTACCCTGTTGACGCAGGCAAATAAAGTTTGCTTACAAAAAAGGTGCTTACTGAGAATAGGCTGTTGCACAGCCGCAGCGAACCGTTCCTTAAATTGATAGGAATGAAATAAGGAGCCAACAAAATAGCGGATGGAGAATTTTTTTCATGCTGACCTCAGCCAAGTGCAACTTGAATTTAGGAGCGGCCTGGCCCGATTCGGTGCGAGTTTTCAGTGATTCGGTGCATCTTAGGCCTGGTTCGGTGCGACCGCCCAGGTTCGGTGCAACCGCCCGGGTCCGTGCGACTTCTCAACGATTCGGTGCGGCTTAAGCTTGGTTCGGTGCGACTGTTGCTTGATTCGGTGCGACCGCTTTTTTGGGTGCAACTTTTCAACGATTCGGTGCGACTTAGGCTTGGTTCGGTGCGACATTTGGGCGTTTCGGTGCGACTGTTGCTCGATTCGGTGCGACCGCCCAGGTTCGGTGCAACTTCTCAACGATTCGGTGCGGCTTAGGCCTGGTTCGGTGCGACATTTGGGCGTTTCGGTGCGACTGTTGCTCGATTCGGTGCGACCGCCCAGGTTCGGTGCAACTTCTCAACGATTCGGTGCGGCTTAGGCCTGGTTCGGTGCAACATTTGGGCGTTTCGGTGCGACTGTTGCTCGATTCGGTGCGACCGCCCAGGCTTCCAATTCAATCGGATCGGATTGTTTGCGCAATCCGTCAGCTGCACTATAGTCCCTTTCTTAAGCAGAAAAATATTTTCAGATTAAATGCATGAGTAAACAACTTTTCTACACGGAAACGATAATTCAATGAAAATATGCTGCCTGCGTTGCTCCGTATGGACGACTTTATTTTCATTTATCACTGAAATGCATCTTATGATGATTCTTCCATTTATCTAAGCCGGCAGAATACGTCTCTCATTTTTTGAAAATCGCCGGCTGAAGTGCAGCAGCAGCCGAAATAAGGTATTTTTTTGATAAAAAGAGGCACTCGGCACCGTTATGAAATTCATTCACGCATCCAGCGGAGCCGAACATGGCGGAATAAAAGAAGACGTTTCAACAATCGATTTTTCGACCGTGAGACGCCCCTTGCCTTTATAATGAATCCAGAGATTTGAATATGGCGCTGGCGCAATAACGACTCCGCCGGAACAGACGCGCTTTAAACTGTCGGTTTTTTTAATTTCCGAACGGCAAAATTCGAGTGAACATCTGCCGAAGAGCCGACCTTCCGGAACTGTTACCGCGGCAGGCCGGCGCCGATCATCGGCCGGCTGTCTTTTGGCCTAACCTTTATAAACATAGAGCGTCTGTCCGCCCGCCTGCTGCGAGTTCCCCGAAGACCACTCGCTGGCCGGCACCTTGCTGCAGTTTTTCTCAATCCACTGCAGGACACTCTGGTTCGATCCCATGCGATTCCCGCCGGAAATCAGAAAATACTTCACTTCGCCCGCCCTGGCCATTTTGGCAAGTTTGGCAGCATCCACGGCCGGATCGCTGCCCTGAAATCCGCCCATCGCCATAACGGCGTAATTGGTATTCAGCATGATCGAATAAGCGGACTGGGCACTCTGGACGGCCAGAATGAATTTTTCACCCTTATCATGTTTTTCAAGATAACTGAGCAATTTCTTGTCCACTTGTCCGTTCATTCCGCCTCCCTGGGGAGAGCCGAACCGCATCTGCCGCACTCTGTCTGCCGATAAAGCCGGCAGTCCGGACCCGGCAGGCCGTTCGCCATTCTGGAATTGTCCGCCGAACTCGCGGTTCTGCCGGGCAGCGAACTGAGCCGAGCCGCCTCCGTTCCCGCCGAATTGAGATGAACTCGGGCCCGCGACAGGAATCGAACTGTTTGTCTGATTAAAGGTCGACGGCAACGTCCAGTAAATCGGAGCAACAAGCAAAATAATCAGACCCGCCGCAGCGGCATACACCTGGCTGCTCCGTCTGTCCTGGCCGCGGAAAGCGGCGGAGACCGCAAACAGGATCAGGCCTCCTGCAACCGCCAGATAAATCCATTGATTGGGCAGACTGTTCTGATAAAGAATCAAAGCTTCAAAAAGCATCGTCACAAGAAGTGCGGCCGGAAGCAGCCAGCTCGTCCAATTTTCCCGTTCTGCTCTGTAAAATTTCCACAGGACTGTAAAAGCAATGCCCGTCAGCGCGCCGATTGCCGGACCCATTATGCTGAGATAATATTGATGGAAGAAACCGGCCACGCTGAAAAAGGCCATCATCGGAATGAGCCATCCCAGCCAGAAAACGGCAAACTGACCCTGTCTGGTCAGCTTGCGCAGGCGCAGGAACGAGACAACAAGACCGACGATTCCGAAAAGAATAAAGGGCAGCAGCCAACTGGCCTGACTGGAAAGAGCCTGCGAGAATAAGCGAAACAGCCCTGCCTGGCCGGTGTTAAACATTCCGCCGGCCTGCCCGTTCCCTGCCATCTGTGCCGGCCGGTCGGCAGACCCGCCCGTTTGTGCAGACTGGGACCGGCTGTTCTGCGACCCGTTTGCCGTTGTGCCGCTCCGGCTGCCGAACGTACCGGTTCGCTGTGCATCGCTGCCTGTCTGCTGCCCGCCTAAATCAGGCTGCCGGGAACCGCCGGCCTGATTTCCATGTCCCTGCTGGCCCGTGAGACGGGATACACCGTTATATCCAAAAGCCAGTTCAAAAACCGAATTGGTCTGACTGCTGCCGATGTAAGGACGATCGTTTGCGGGAATCAGCTCAACAGCCGTGGCCCAGGAAAAAGAAACGGCAAGAAGAACGACGGTGGCAACCGTCAGATGCAGGAGACGTTTTCGCCAGGTCGTTTTCATTGCAATCCAATAATACAGATAAATGGCCGGAAGCACCATGAAGGCCTCAAGCATTTTCACGTTGAACCCGACTCCGACCAGAATCACGCTGACCACCAGCCAGCGCATCCTGCCTTTGTCAACGGCCCGCATCAATGCCCATGCCGCCGCCAGCAGAACGAAAATCAGGATGCTGTCGACGTTGTTCGTACGCACGATAGCCACGAAGATCGGCGTCGTTGCCAGAACCAGTCCTGAAATAAAAGCAGCCGTTTTTCCGAACTTATCTTTTACAAGGACATACAGCAAAGCCACGGAGGCGACTCCGGCCAGGGCTTCCGGAAACAGCACGCTGAAATTGCTCAGTCCGAAAATTTTCGCGCTTAAGACCTGAATCCATAAAGCAACAGGCGGTTTGTCAACCGTGATAAAGCCGGCCGGGTCAAATGAAGCGAAAAAGAAGTTATGAAAATTTTTCATCATACTCTTTACGGCAACGGTGTAGTATTCATTCGAACTCGCATGGTTCAGAAGATACAGATTCAGAAAAGCCGAGAGAGCCACAACTCCAAGTAATAAGAAATCAAAGTGCCCGGTCTTTTTTTTCAAAGACTATTCCTCCAAATCTTCGCCCCGGACATTCGGGCCGTTCCGGATCGGGCCGCCCTGTCCGCTATCGTCGGCGCTATAAAAATCATAGAATCATTATCATGCTTGATTCTTAATTTTTTCTTAAGCGGCCGGAAGCGAAAATTTTCGGAACTTAGACTTGAGCTTTTTTAATAGTTGGTCACAAGGACCTCATCAATTCTCCCTCTCTTGCTGCCGTCGGCATTGATCAGACGGCTCGTCGAGGAAAAAGTAATATGATAATTATTGTACATCTGCTTAATAAAAGGCGTCGCCGAATTACTCATCAAAACGAGAGTCCCGCGGCGATCCAGATCCGCAAATAAATCATGCAGCCTGATCTGATCTTTTTTGGTAAATCCGTCATTACTGTAGCTTGTGAAGTAAGATGTTGTCGAAAGCGGATCATACGGAGAATCCAGATAGACAAAATCTCCTTCCTCTGCATCTTCCACTGCTTCAGCAAAATCGGTCGCCATTATTTTCACGCGGTTTTCGCGGAAATAGCGGCTGACCCCTCTCAATGTCCTCTCATTGACAATATTGGGCCGGCTGTACTTTCCGAAGGGAACATTAAAATGCCCTTCCTTGTTGACACGAAACAGCCCGTTGAAACAGGTTTTATTCAAATAAATAATACGCGACGCCTTTTCAAGATCGGACATTTTCTGATAATCTTCATTCAGATCCAGATCGCGGATTTTATAGTAGTAGCTCTTTTCATTGCGGTGTTTCTCCAAATCCTTGATCAGGCCCTCGACGTCGCTCTGTATCACCCGATAGACATTCATCAGCTCTTCATTAATATCGTTAATCACTGCATCGGCGGGCTGCAGATCGAATAAAACCGCTCCCGCTCCGACAAAGGGTTCGTAGTACCGGCGAAAATGCTGAGGGACACAGCTGCGGATATCGGCAAGCATTCTCCGTTTGCCGCCCGCCCATTTTAAAAACGGTTTGACACGCTCGCTATTCAATCTCTTTTGCCACCTTAATTTCTCAAACGCAGCCTCGTACATGTCAATGCGACTCCCGCAACATCGGGGCACATGCACGCGGGGAAATCTGAATGCCCGTTCACATATCCATGGCACGCATTGCGGAAAAACAATCGAAAATCGGATTATAAAATAAAAGATCAAAAAAAAGCGTCATCCAGCGCTCTTCCAAAAAGGTATGTATCGGCGGTCGGGGTCGAATCTCCTACATTGGCGGAAGCCGATTTTGAATCCCGATTTTAACCCGCCCGTTCACAAAATCAGCTATATGCCAGCCGTTTCGACCGTTCGGAGAAAAACGTTTCACAAGACTATGACTAATTATGAACATATTGCATACCGCTGTCAATCACCAAATTTTAGCGGCTATTGCCTGCTCTTTCTCCTGTATACCTGTACCGGTGCCCGTTTCCGGGCCGGCAGCGCCGCATAAGATCGAAAAGCCGAGCGCGGTTTCCCGGGTAACCGTACAGACGGAGGAAGCGCAGAATTAAATTCTGTACAGAAAAGCAGCGAATAAAAATGATACGGGCAGGATTTTCGGCTGATCTTGCCGAATCAACAATTAAAAAGGCTCTGAATATAAGGAGGCATAACAGGTGCTTGCTGCTGTGCAAAAAGTTAACGACAGGTATATTGCCCGTTTTGATCGTCTGCTTCATCATCCGCTGCAGGAAGTATGGGCTGCCCTGACACAAAATGAGAAATTAGAGAAATGGATGCCTAATTTGAAAATAGCCGGCCTCCGGAGCGGAGGGATGATTCAATTCAATATGAATGACGGCACGGGAGCTTCTTTCGCAATCAAAATAACGGACTGCCGGGAAAACTCTGTTTTAGAGTTCGAATGGGGCGACGGTCGCGTGCGCTTCGAGCTGTACCCTGAGGCAGACGGCTGCTTACTCGTGCTGAAAGAGTCTCTTCCGGCAATTAACGAGCATACTGCAAAAGATCTGGCCGGATGGCACGTCTGCCTCGACATGCTGATCGATTTGCTGAACGAACACGTCCATGCCGATTTTCCAAAAGAAAACTGGGAGAAACGGCATACGGAATATGCGGCCTTGATTGAACAGGTAAAATAAAAACGAAAAGCAGCCATTGCCGTTAACCTGCGCCGGCGAATGCCGAAAACGCCTCATGCCGATAACTGCCCGCTCATCGGCAAAGCAGAAAGAGAGACCGGCAATCATGTGTTTTTCGCGCCTCTTTGGCACATTTTTCAAAAAAAGCAGGCAGTAAAAAGAGCCCGCCCCAACCATCGGTGCGGGCTCCGTCGCCCCGGCTGATCTGAGTTTCAGCCGTACAGATCACTCAACGGACACCTTCGTTATTTTCAGCCAGCGTATAGACTTTTTCACCTTTGCCGAAAACGGATTCCCAGTCCGCGGTGAAATCGTCGACCGCCTGCCTGATTGCCGGCAGGCCCAGGGCGTTGGCAAGAATATCCGCACCCATCGTCGCGGCCTGAGCGCCGGCTTCAAATGCCGCGTTTACCTGACCGACATTTTTAAAGCTCGCCGCCAGGATTTTGGTGCGGCTGTGCTGCCGTTCAATTGCTTTAGCCAATTCGGCGATGACTGCTTTTGAATCAATGTTCATGTTTTCCATTCGGTTAAAATACGGTGCGATGTAGTCGGCACCGGCTTCAAGCGCCAGATAGCCTTGA
The DNA here is from genome assembly GCF_028765345.1 of Sporolactobacillus sp. CQH2019. Classification (GTDB taxonomy): domain Bacteria; phylum Bacillota; class Bacilli; order Bacillales; family Sporolactobacillaceae; genus Sporolactobacillus. The sequence continues at coordinate 49,402 of NZ_JARAJZ010000008.1, read as the reverse complement.
AATTTCGAATAAACGGCCGTGGCAGTGACATTTATATTTTCCTTTTTTAACCTTTTTATAGCTGTCAGGCCGGCCTCGGTGACGGGTATTTTAATGAATACACGATCGTCGACATTGTCGAGAATGGCATGAGCATCCCGGACGATGCCGTCGGGATTGTCGGCAACAACCTGAACGTGCAATGTCGCATCGGCTCCGATGAGCGAACGGACTTCATTTAAATGCCTGAATAAGTCGATTTTGCCTTCCTTTTTTACGATCGACGGATTGGAAGTCACGCCGGCCAGCGGAATGATGCCGACGTATTTTTTTATTGAAGCCAGATGAATTGAATCCAACAGAAATTCCATTTGCAACACTCCCTTGTAAGATAATGCACAATTGTGATTTATCAGGTTCAGCCTGCCCACAGCTAAATAGTAGCACGAAAACACAGTTTTTACAGACATATCACTTGAAATAATTTCAGATATCATTCAGAAATGCCGATTTGAAAGGAAAGATAAGCTATAAAAAGAAGCAGAAATTGCACATATGTAGTTCATTTTAATATCTCCCGTACTGTTTCATCGTCCGTAATCAGTGTGTTCATAAAATCGGTTTTTAACAGCGCACGGATGGACGGTGCCTTAACTTTCGAGCGCGCTACACCGACCGAATACGGAACTTTTGCCAGCAATTCCGGTTTAATGCCAATGGTACGGTTATATAATCCTTCTTTTATAAGACGGCCTTCCGAATCAAAAAATTGGCAGCAGCAGTCGCCGATTGCATGACGGTTAATCAGGCTCTTCTGGTCGGCCTGTGTCATAAAATTGCGCCAGCTGCTCGTGCTGCTTTCCAGGGGGCCGCCGATACCGAACATCGCAATGTCCAGGCGATTCCAGTAATCCCTGAATTTCTGAAAATCGCGCGATTTCATGATGCCGTCGCGCAAAAGCCGGGAATCCTGAATCGCCCCCGCATTGATAAATACGCACTCTCCGCCAAAGTGGCGGGACAGATCGTAAATGATGGCGTTGACGTGATAGCGTGAATTAATATGGCTCGGCCCGCCGACCAATGGGACAAACGTCGCGTTTGTTTTTTTATTTCCCTTCAGTTTGCCGATCATGGCTGCCAGATTGGAGCCCCAACTTAAGCCGATAATTTCATCATTCTTGATTAGATGCTTTAAATAATAGGCAGCCTCCTCAGCCAGCTTGTCTTCTTTTTCTTTTTCTGTATCATCGGCACCGGTCGGAATCACAACAGCATCTTTCAAAGCAAATCTTTTCTGCAGCTGAACTTCCAGTTCAAAGGCCTGCGGATCAAAATCGCGGATCTGAATGTCGACAATCCCTTCGGACCGGGCCTTTTTCAACATGCGGCTGATTGTCGTCCGGTAAATACCCAGTTCGCCGGCAATCTCGTTCTGCGTTTTTTCCTTGATATAATAGAGATAAGCCACTTTGGTTAAAAGCCTTCTTTTATCTTTTTCCATAGCGCCCTCCTTTAATCCCCCAAATCAGTCTGCACAATTGTGCTCTCCGTCAAACACTTTAATGCTGGAATATACCTTTATTTAAACGATGTTTCATGATTTTATCGAAAATTAAAGATCGCAGATACCGCCGGTTTAAATCCGGACCGTCAAAGATACGGATGACCGCCGCTTCCCCTGCCAGGCATTTTAAAAATCGGCGGCCGTTCCTGGACTGTAACAACCTCTTTGAAAAAGCGGATCACCCTTCGAAGCGGGGAAAAATATCAGGCAGGAAAAGCGGCAGCCGTTTTTCCTGCCGATACTTTTCACGCCGGGCTTTTTTGGCTTTTTATTAATCGGCCTCATCTTCAGGATCGGTAACGGGAGCCGGACAGCACTTTGCCGCACAGGTCCTCTCCGAATCGAGTCATCTGACTGCCTGGTTCTTTACAAAGTCAGCTCCCGACTTCATTCTGTGTTTCTTTCGAAAGGGCGGCGAAGAACGCCGAATAGCCTGCCGCGCCGACAACCCAATCGCGCTGGTTCCCGGGATGTTCTGCGTGTTGATCAGCTTTTCCCGGGAAGAAAAAATAGTGTACCGGTGTGATCGCTGTTCGTTTTTTATGCAAGATGCAAAGTTACGCCTTTGTCGGCAATAAACCGGTTCGTATCTTCATCCAGCTCACGATCGGTATAAATCTCCTGAATTTCATTCAGGCTGAATTGTTTGACCAGACTTTTTTGATAAAATTTGCTTGAATCCGTGAGAATGATCGTCTTCCTGCTGGATAGGGCCATTGTCTGTACCACTTCGGCCCTCATAATATCGTTTTGGAAAAAGCCGATCTTTCGATCAAAACCGTCTGTCCCGATGAAGAGCTTGTCGACAAAAAATTCTCTTAAATTTTGTTTCGTAATCGGCCCGACTGTCACCTGTGAATCTTCCTGATACGTTCCGCCAAGCAGGATAATACGAACACTTTGATGTCTGCCGATGTAGGAAGCGATAAAGAAAGAATTGGTGATAATAGTTATGTCCTGTTTTGTCGCCGCGATCTCCTCGGCCAGCAGAGCGCAGGTTGATCCGGATTCGATCATGATCGTTTCATTATCATGAATCGATTGGGCGGCAAGCCGGGCAATCCTTTTTTTGACATCGTACTTTTTGGCCAACCGATAACCGACATTATCGGCATTGTTGATCACGGCATATCCGTGTTTCCTTTGAAGCAGTCCTTTTGATTCCAGACGATCCAGGTCTTTTCGAATGGTCACTTTCGATACATTGAGCAGTTCGGCCAGCTCATTGACATCTATTTTGATCCGTTCATTAACAATATTCAGCAAATCGTTTTCGCGTTCCGTTAATCCCAAAGCCAAAATGAAGATCTCTCCTTGCTTCGTTTTTTATATCACTATTTTATCATACAGAGATCAAACAGTCGCGCCGTTTCGCTTCTTTCACAGCTTATTAATGTTTCTAACGAAATTGCTATGTTAAAATTAAGAAGAGGTGGGTTATTTGAAAAGAAACACATTTCCGCAGGATAAAAATAACCGGACACGTTCCGGTCCAAAAGGTCTCATCTTCAATATTCAGAAATTCAGTATCAATGATGGACCCGGAATACGGACCGTCGTTTTTTTTAAAGGCTGTCCGCTGCGCTGCATCTGGTGTGCCAATCCCGAATCTCAGAGGGCCTGCTCCGAACAAATGCGCGACGACGTTCGCGGCGGTTTCACAACCGTCGGAGAATATAAAACCGTTGCGGAAATCATGAAGACGATCATGCAGGATCGGGACTATTACGAGGAATCCGGAGGCGGCGTTACTTTCTCCGGAGGGGAAGTGCTCAATCAGGCCCCGTTTGCAATCGAACTGGCAAAGGCCGTTAAAAAAGAGGGAATCCATCTCGCCTGTGAAACATCCGGCTATGCACGCCCGGAAATATTTAAAGCATTGATTCAGTACATGGACTTTATGTTTTTTGACGTCAAACATTGGAACAGTCAGAAGCATTATGAAGGCACCGGCGTTTATAACGAACTGATTCTTAAGAATCTGCAAATCGCACTGGAAGCCGGCAAAGATCTTCTGGTCAGGATTCCGGTCATCCCTCATTTTAACGACTCACTGGCCGATGCTGCCCAATTCGGCCGGCTGTTCAATCAAATAGGTGTCAAAAAGGTTGAATTGCTGCCGTTTCATCAGTACGGACTAAAAAAATATGCCGAACTCGGCCGTGAATATGCGATGAAAGATACCGCGCAACTGCACACGGAAGATCTTCGGGATTATAAAAAAATACTGAACAGGGCCGGGCTTGCAGTCAAACTGAACGGATCGTTCTGAGCCCGAAAGAATCCGGACCGCCATTCACATAGAGCAGATTCCGCCGTTGGCCATTTATGCTGCTGCGTCCATTTGTTGTGCGGGCGGCGGCCTTATGAATCAGGTTCCTCGGCAATCTGACTGACCGCTTGTCATTCGTTCTCACATAAAGGGTATAAAATAGTTGCTTTTGGCAACAAAATAAAACTTTTTAATATTCTTTTCTATGAGAAGCAATCAATGAATTCATTTATTTTTAAAAAAGGCGTTCTCACAACAGATATAATCATTTCGTATCAATTCGTATCAAATAGAATGAATAGCCTGCAGCTGTACAGTTCCCTGAAATCACAGCCTAAAACATCATTGACAACAAAAGAACGGCAGTCGGATGATTAATAATCAATTTCATCAGGAATAATTCCAGATTCAATGATTTCGATAAAGTTCCCGATTATCATCTGATAGCTCACACTCTCCACACCGGGTAGAAATAATTGAATATTACTTGTCTCTTCATAGTCCGTTTTAAAATAATTATCTTTAATTATTTTTTTGCACGCGTCAAGTAGTCTAAAACCTTTCACTGCTGAATGAGCATGTTCGCTTTTTGATCGTTCTTTAGCTACTTGTATAAATAGTGGCCTGATTAAATCTCGTGTGAACTGCTGCCTGTATGCCTTATAAATCATGTATAGATCATAAAGATGACGAGAATTTCTATTATACTTTCCATCGATAGCATAATCGCAAAGAGCAAAAATTTTATCGATAAATGTGCGCTCAATATCTTGTATATCAAATGCATTTATTTCATATTTTTTTAAAAAAGCAGTTTGTTTCCGCTGTAGCAGGTAATCAAGAATGTAATTTGTGACCTGCATTTTATGAGTCGGAAAAGACTTTAATAAAATATACGTCTCCACATAAGATCAGCTTCTGTTATACTTGAGTACGAAAATTGATACCTGTTAAAATCTCTTCTGCTTTTAATATCGTCTTCGTTTTCCAGATGCATGCCAATTTCGTTGGCTGAATTCATTATGGCTTGCTTCAGTTTACGTTTTTCTGTCCCCGTTTTATTGACATCTTGCTGGAAATTGATATCAATATCTTCAGAAAAACGATTGATCAAATGATAGCATTTGCTTAATGACGTGCCACCCTTAAAAACAATTTCAGGAAAATTCGTCTGCACTTTTCCGAGCAGCAAAGATACATAATAATCTTTTTCAATATTGAACCTTTCAGTCCGCTTTCTTCAGATACAGCATCAATGAGTTCTTTAAAAAGCCGGTTGTTTTGGTGCAAGTTCATAAAGCAAGTCACTCCTGTAAATGGCTAACTGATCCTTCTCTGGATAAAATGACAAACACTTTTTAAAATCTTCCTTAGAGATTCTTACATTCTTTAAATAATCGATCATTTTCTTCATTGATTCATCCAGTGTGAATTCACTATAAAGATCGAAGCTGCTGATTAAATCAAAAACCTGTAAAAGCTTATAATTTGCGTTATTGACCATAACTCTAGGTTTTTTCAAAAAAACGTACGTTTTGCCATAAAGAACCTTTCTGGAATGCATGCTTTCCTTATTCGTAACCAGTTCATAAGCCAATGCATTTTGCGCCGTCAACCCTAATTCGTTTGCAAAAGATAGACCGGTAATATAGCCAATTCGATTATTATTTAGATCAAATAAATATTTTTTCTTGATGACATCATACAGATTTAAGGAAGATCGAAATATTGCCTTTGGATCAGGCCTGTAATAAACGCCATTCTTCAATGCGTAACGAACAATAAAACCGTTATCTGCTGCTTTTTTCAAATACTGGCGAATCGTATTTGGATTGATATCCAGTTTATCCAGGAGTTCTTCAGTGAGAATAGGTTCTTCATATTGGAAATTCCGCTCCAAATATTTTTGAAAATCCATAACCGACACCTCTCCCTAAAGTATAACTTATTATAACGATTTTATACACATTAATTATAAATTTGTTATTATAATAAATTCTGGGATAATTCTAGTAAAAATACAAATTTGATGATTACTATCAAACAGCTATTTGAAAAAGTACACCAAGTGTCCACAACTTGGGTTCCCAAGGTTCGCACTCAAGCTACAAGGATCAGCAACATAAAATGATCCTGCGCTTTAACATAAAACAAATATTGGTTTTGTAACGTATACGTTATAAAATAAAAAGGCAGGGATGTGAAAGGAGTGAGGGAAGCGTAATTGAGCAAATCAAAAGGGCCACCGGACTTGATTCACCATTTTTGGATTTTCATAGCGACCGCCCCTGCGATAATCAAACAGCAGGCAAAAAGCGGCGACGCAATCGGAAACATCCATAATTTCCCAGAGGAAGCAGATTTCCGGCTTTTGTTATGCTCAATCACATGACCATCATGAAAAGAATAAAATCGATTGATTCTGTACTGATCCTGGTTACAATTGTTTGGCTGCTCACCGCCAATTTTAGCCCGCTTTACATGAAAGTAATTGGTCTGTTTGCAGGCAGCACTTGGGTTGTTTTGTTAATTGTCCGCTTTATTGATAAGGACGGATGAAGGCATGGTCAGAAAAACAAGCCATACTCAGGTGAGAGCCTCAAGGAACTGGGAAGCCAAAAACCGCAGAAAGGCAACTATTGATGCGTACAGACGGCAGGCAAGAAACTTTATCCGCAACCATGCCGGCCTGGAAGATCTGATGGAACTGAAAGAATTAATCCGCAAGAAGGAGGAAACTTTAATGCATCACAATGGGTAAATAAGCCCTTCAGCCCCGCTCTGCCGCTAAAGAATGGATTGGAAAACTTTTTATTTATGGTCATTTTTACCCGTCTCAAACAAACAGCGATCGGAACCACTGCTTAAGGTAGAATGGTCAAGTGACGAATTTGCACCTGATGACCATTACAGAATTATTTATTTTTTCAAAGCATTAAGCATTAACAGCTCTCCGTTTAACATGAGGATGGCGTTTTCAACAAAATGACTTTCCTCGTTATGCATCATCCTCATTGCGGGTATATGGATAGCGTTATGAAATCATCATTCATCAAAATTGCATTTTACATGCATGGCAAATGTTCCTTTTGTTTTCAGGCATTTGCAGCCGCTATCATCCTGTCCGGATATTGCTTCGTTAGTGAGTGTTCGTCGTCATCATCCGGCTAGCGCCTTGAAACAGCCTGTTTTAAGAAGGCAAATACTAAAGTTTTGCTGCTTAAATCTATTGTCCTCGGCTGAATAAAAGCTTTGAAACATGGCATCCGCAACACCACCCCTTTTATGCATATACAAAGGACTCCGACTAACGCAGACATGATATAAATTTTTATTTTTCACCTCAGAACACATCCTGCTACAGAGAAAAACTTTCAAACATAAGTCTTTAAAATTATGCGTAATTTCCATTGTAAGCGTTGACAAAATGTTTTTCTCATGCTATTTTCTACTTGAGTACTCAAGTAGTCAAGAGGAGGTATTATGGAATTTAACAGTGTCCAGGCGGTTTATTTGCAGATAAGCCACGATATACAATCTGATATTTTCAGGAATTATGGCATACATGATAAGATACCGAGCGAAGCCCAGCTGAGCAAAAAGTACAACGTTACCCGTTCTACTATCCAGAAATCTCTAAAAGAATTGGAGGAATCCGGTGTTATCTACAAAGTGCATGGAAAAGGCAGTTTTGTAAAAGCTAAGAGCCCTAAGATTAATATGTTCACCTTTAGCGGATTTTCAGATTATGTCCGAAAAATGGGCGGTGATGCCGTTACAAAAGTTCTATCACAGGAGGTGCTGCAGCAAAAAGGAAAAAAAATCTTTAAGCTGCGCAGATTAAGGGGAGTAAAGATTAATGGGGCCATTACCTGGATGACAATCGATCTGTCGTTGCTGGATCTTCATCACTTTCCGAATCTGGATAAAAATGATTTTGCAACTCATTCTCTTTACGATACCATTCGGACAAATTATGATGTCTATCCTTGTACCGCGAACCTAAGCGTGCACGCGTTTCTATCGACCGAAGATGAAAATCGGATTTTTAATATGGAAAATTCTCAGCCGCTGTTAATGGTAGAAAGAATCGTACTTTCCGACCGTGGAACTCTGGTAGAGCAAGTAAAAATCATTTATAGCAATGACGCTAATTTTAAACTTGTAACAGGAATATAGAAATTGGAAGGTGTTCGTTATGGATAAAAGAGACAAAATTTTAGGTGCTTTATATGGGCAGGCAATTGGTGATGCGATGGGAATGCCCTCAGAACTTTGGCCGATTCAGAAAATCCAGGATTATTTTAAAGGAAAGATTACAACTTTTTTAGACGGCCCGAAATCAAACGATATTGCCTTAAATTTTACAAAGGGGCAATACACAGATGATACAAATCAGGCCTTTGTTATTTTAGATGCTTTAATCGAAAACCATTTCGTACCTGACACACAAATCATTGTGAATCATCTCCAAAAATGGGCAAAAGAAATTGGCGCGTTCGAGAATAATATCTTGGGACCAAGTTCTAAAGCTGCCCTCCTTGCTATTGAAGAAGGAAGAGATCCGCTTAATATTACAAAAAAAGCAGAAACAAATGGTGCAGGAATGCGCATTTCGCCGATCGGCAGCCTATTTGACACACTTCATGGCGACCAATTGGTCCAGATGGTATTTGACATTACAAAAGTTACCCATTCATCAGACGTTGCAATTTCCGGAGCTGCGATAGTTGCCGGAGCTGTTAGTGCAGCCGTCGAAGATAAAACATGGGATGAAATCATTAAATATGCACTATCAGTCGGCGATCAGGCTAAAAAACTGGGGGCACCCACTTGGAACGCCTCCTGCAAAGAAAGAGTTAAGCTTGGCATAGAACTCGCCAAGCGGTATCAATACGATGAAGAGGGATTTTCTCAAGCAATTTACGATCTAATCGGCACCGGGACAATGGCTAGTGAATCTATTCCGGCCGCGGTTTCAATTGCCTATTATACACGTAATGTTCATAAATGTGCTTTGTTTTGTGCCAATCTTGGCGGCGACACAGACACAATTGGAGCAATGGCAACAGCTATCTGCGGAGCAAAGCAGGGATTTTCTTTAATACCTCCAGAATGGACAGGATTAATTGATTCAAAAAACCCGCAATATCACATTTCTTATTATGCGGATCAAATCATGAATTTTAGAAACATGACAAACTAACAAATTCTAAAATTAGAGGGGAAAAAATGATGGATAATGAAGAGCAAATCATTGTACCGGAATCTGAACAAACCGTAAAACCATGGGGCCTGTTCTTTAACTGGTTCGCTGCAAATATTGGAATCATGGGAATCGTATACGGAGCCTTAATCGTAAGCTATCATTTAAGTTTCTTCCAGGCATCGCTGGCATCATTAGTAGGGGCATTTTCTTTCTTAATAGTCGGATGGGTCGCTTCGATCGGCAAAAAAACTGGAATTACGACTTTTAAAATGTCACGGGCAGCCTACGGGATTCAGGGAAATAAAATTCCGAATGCCATTGCCTGGGTCAATATGGTAGGCTGGCTGGCTGTAAATGTCGTTACCGGTACTCTGCTGCTGGTCTCTATGTTTAGTGTCCTTCACATTAAATCAAGCGGATTATCTATGACAGTTGCACTCATCATATTTGCAGTTTGCGTCCTACTGTCAGGATTGGTTCAGGAAGATACATTGCAAAAAGTACAAACGTGGATTTCCTACATTTTCGGCATACTGACGATCTTTATTATGATTTTTTTTGTTACCGAAACAAACTGGCATCAAGTATTGACAATGCCCAGCGGAAACTGGATAAGCGGTTTCCTGCCTGCCGTTTCGATCGTCGCTGCAGGCTCCGGAATCAGCTGGTCCATGGCTGCAGCGGATTGGGGAGCTTATGTAACACCGAAAGCAAGCAATCGGGCTGTGTTCTGGAGCACAACTTTAGGAGGAGCTGTCCCTCTATTCGTCCTGATGTTTGCAGGTGTACTATTAAGTTCTGTTGAACCGACTCTTGGAACATCTGCCAATCCAATTGACGTTATGTACCATGCACTTCCTTCATGGCTGGGCGTTGTTTACTTTCTCGTCGCTGCAGGCGGGCTTGTCCCGCAATGTATTGTGAGTCTTCGTTCTGCAAGAATTAATTTAAAAACAATCGGGATCCGTGTTTCACAAAAAACTTCGCTTGTTTTTCATGGGATAATCGTAATATTGATTCCAATCTATATTCTGTTTGTATCTGAAAACTTTCTCACTAATTTTCAATTATTCCTTGGTTTTCTCGGAATCTGTTTAGCAGCCTGGGTTGCGATATTTCTCTGCGATTCTGTGTTTAACCGTGAGAATGGCAGAGCATACGATGTAAACATCCTGAAGCCGGGCTCAAAAAACCAGGTAAACTGGCGCGGCGTTTCTTCATGGATCATTGCAGTTATTATTGGCTTCTTATTCACAAATAATGCAGTCTGGACAGGACCCTTCGCAAAGGGAATTTTTAAAGATAACTCGTTGGGCGTTTTTTTAAGCGGGATACTAGCCATCATCGTGTTCTGGGTTATTAATTCAATTGGCCGGGAGAAGTCAAATCATGAATAAACTTACTTCAGAAAAAAAGATATTAATTATTGGCGCAGCTGTAATTGACGTACTCGTAAATGTACCCGTCCTGCCAAAAAGCGGTGAAGATATATCAGGAGAATTGCAAGGAACTGTTGTTGGCGGATCCGCTTATAATGTCCGTCAGGCAGTCGAAAGTTTAGGCATTAAAAATGTGCTTTTCGTGCCTGTAGGCAATGGAATTTTCGCAGAAATTATAAAAAAAGAGTTTGCAAAAAAGCGGATTCCAATTGTATTAAATGTACAAGACGGTGAAAATGGATGGGATGTATCATTTGTGGAACCAAACGGAGAACGCACATTTCTGACCATTCCCGGAATTGAAACAAAGTGGCAGTCCGATTGGTTTGAACAAATAAATATTAAAGATTATGATTATTTCTATGTATCCGGCTACGAACTTGAAGGAAAATCCGGTGAAGTAATTCTGGATGCGCTGTCTATGAAAAAGGCAGGGAGCAAAATCCTATTTGACGCCAGCCCGAGAGTTCGCTATTTGGAAAAATCAATAGTCCAAAGGTTACTTACAAGGGACACAATCATTCACTGCAATGCTGATGAAATAAAATTATTGGCACCGGAATGCGATAATATTGAAAGCGCCGCCAATAGGCTGCAGAAGAAAACCAATGATATTGTACTGGTTACATTAGGGGCAAACGGCACTTATTTTAATGACGGAGCGAATGGCGGAATTGTTTCCGGAGAAAAAGTAAAAGTTGTTGACACCATTGGTGCAGGAGATTCACATAGCGGAGCTTTCCTATGCGGTTTAGCTGCAGGAATGACAACATTTGAAGCTGTACAATTGGCAAATCGCCTTTCTGCAAAAGTAGTCTCCCAGAGAGGCGGCGCAATTGAACAATAAAATCCGGCTTTTAATCATCATCTCTCATGGTGCATGCTCAGCAATTGCCGGAGAGTGAAAAGCGCTCCGCAAATAAAAGATAACCCTTTATGGGGATCTTATCATATTCTACTTTTTTCATCTGAGTCAGGGGGAAAATGCAAAGTAAGCGTCAAAACAACCACTCCTCTCGCTATTTTGTTTTCGGTTGACGGCCGAACTCCATTATAGCGCTTGAGGAGGTTTTTTCTGGTACAATTCTGGAAACTTCATTTTCACACAGGCAGAGCCTGTGGTTTTTAAGACCATTAATCAAAGCTGCAGCGAGAATTGTGCAGATAGATGATTTCATTAATACCCCTCCCGCAAAAAGCATGAAACGATGGTTGGTGAGGCCGGTTATTCGACGATGAGAGACAGCGAATCTCCATTGCCAGAGCATTTTGCGTCGTCACAGATTCTATTATTGGATGAACCTCTTCAGCACTTGATGCCAATACCGAGCAGGCTATACATCAGTATGTAGAAAAGCTCATCAAAGAGCTAGGCAAACAAAATGGGAAAATAACAACTGATGCATTTGAAAAGATGTTATTGGATTGTGTAAAAAATGTGTAAAATGGCTCGTGATTCTATCGTTTTCTATCGCATTCTCTGAAAAAGAAAAAAGCTCATAAATCCCATTAAATCAAGGATTTACAAGCTCTTTGAAAGTCTATATCTTCACCAAAAACGACCAAAAAATACCGGTGGTCGGGGTCGAACCGACACTCCTTGCGGAACACGATTTTGAGTCCCATTTTTTTCCATATACTTTTCTTACTTTAGACATAGGGTTTCTAATTGTCGCCGTTCTCCGTAATATAACCTACAGAGATCATACAATAATTCAGAATATTTGGCAAGGGGGTTGTTTCTGTTTCTTCTTTCTTTTCTTAAGTAATAATCAAATTTATAGCAATTTTATTAGTAAACATATTGATCTATTGGGATACATGTAATACAATATATTTGTAGAAAAAAGGGGGTATTTAAAATGATATTAATCGACGATGAAAAAGCTTACAGCCAGAACGAAAAAGAAGAGGTAGCCGGACTCGGAAAAGGGTTTCAGATGTTATTTAGCGATCATCAGTTAAATGAAAAAGGAATGGGCATCCTGAAACGGTTTCATAAAATAGAAGATCGGGTTCAGGAAGACGATACGGAATACTTCTTCAAACTAGCAAAGTATTATTATAATGAAATGAGAGTCAGCTAATGGCTTTCTTTTGTTATAATGAAAGTATCTTAGGAGTTGAATATATTGCCTGCAGATAATAGGAAAAACATCAAAATAAACGATCAGACTTTTCAGATGCTGCTTAGCCTGCAAACCGAAATGACCCAGCAAACAGGAAAACGGGTTCCTTATGATGAAATAATACAAAAGGCAGTGACGCTACTTAGAAAAACTATTGGGGGAAAAGATAATGGAAAATGAACTTTTAAAACAAATTATTGACAAACTGAGTGCTATGGATAATCGGTTCGATACTATTGATAAACGACTCGACAACTTTGATAAACGTTTTGACGCTATGGATCAGCGATTCAATGCAATAGATGAACGATTCAATACAATGGATAAGCGATTCGATACGCTTGAACATAAAGTGGATCATATTTCAGAACAAGTAGGGAAAAACTCAGAAGACATAACGCAGATTAAAGAAAATCAGACGTCGCTTATTGCTGGTCAACAAAGACAAGACAAGATTCTTGAATCCTTAGCGATTCGTTCTCTTGAACAGGAGACTGACATTAGAAATCTGAACCGAGTGAATTGGAAATGAATAGAGATGAAAAATAATGGGGTTTCGTTATAGAAGGTCTATTAAGCTATTCCCCGGAGTTAAGATTAACTTTGGCAAGAAAACACATTCATGGACAATAGGCGGTAAAGCAGCACGGACTACATACAATCCGACGACTAAAAAAGTAACCCAGTCTTACTCTACTCCGGTAAAAGGATTATACTGGCAGAAACAATATTCCACTAAGTCTCAGGATAGTCCAAAAACAGCTAGAAAGGTTAATGACTATGATTACACCGATCATAATGCAGAACCGTTTGTGGGGGAATCTGGAACGCCTAAGCACGGCTTTCTGCATAGCGTCTCTCTGTTTTTTGAATCGTTAGGACTTATTGTAAAAATCGGATGGTTATTAATTCAGCTTGCATTTTATGGACTAATCGTCTATTTTTTTATTAGGATAATCATAGCGTTATTTTAATTTATAGACCGGGAGAGATGTCAATATGGCGGAACAATCTAAGAATGAAACTAAGCCTATTAATAATGAAAAAGAAAAGAAAAATGATCTTACCAATGTTCCTGAAGAATTTAAACCTGTTGTTGACATGCTGAATGTCAGAAAAATTGATAAGAAAATGTATGGATTCTATTGTGACCCAACGATTATTCGCCGCTTTGATAAAATGTTAAAAAGAAAAGGATTTAAACGGAATCGGTCAGAAGTTATTTCAGGTCTTATTGAATCGTTTACGAACTTTATGGAAAAGCGCTGATGTATAATTTACTTGAGTAAAGCATACCCCTGTATGTATATTTTATTGAAGTAAAGGATACATAGGGGCGTATATTTTACTGCACTAAAGTATATGTTTTAATTAAATAAAGTATACGGGGTAGTGTATAATTTATTACATTAAACTAATAAAGTTTACCCCATAGTGTATACTTTACTGTGATAAAGACTCTATGTATTAAAAAAGCACTCCGAACATTTTTGCTGCTCAGAGTGCTAATTTTTCATCTTTTTTTAATATAGGCGGCACTGACATAAACCTGGTTATTGTTACTCTTGATCTTAGCCCATCCATTCGTGATGCTTTCGACTTCAACCTGGTCATTCCTATTCAGCGTCCCGAGTATTTTTCCATTCATGCCAGGGCTCTGACGGATAAATAAACGGTCGGCCGTAACGAGATAAGGCGTTAATCCACTGGAATTCTGAACTGGTGCTGGTTTAGCCTGTATCGCTGCTGACGGTTTCGGTGCTTCCGTCGGTGCGACAGACCCGATTCCAATCACACTTAATTTTTGATTCGGGTAAATGGTGTCTGAAGTGAGATGGTTCAATGATTTTAACTGATCAGTAGTCATATGGTAACTATTGGCTATTGCCCATAGGCTGTCTCCGGATTTAACGACGTATTGGCGAACGGTAACCGGTGCGGGCTTAGGGGCAGGAGTTGATTTAACCGAGCTGACTTTAGTGAATAGTCCGGCATAATCAATAGAACAATCAAAAGTTCCGCTGATCCCCCTTAGATGAAGCTTGTCCGTGTACTGCCAGGCACCGCAGGAGCCGACAGACGGATGTTTAAAATCGACATGAGCAGGATAACCGGCCAGCCATTTATTCGGAAACTTTGAAGCGTCCAGATGGGCTTTCATAAACGGAACATAAGTATAAATAGCGACGTTCTTAAATCCACCCTTGTTCACTACGGAAAAGAAAGCCAGGCTATTCGCCGTCATATTCCCAGCTAAAGGAACTTCAATATCTAGAACCATACGGGTGCCTGAACTCAGGCCTAGTTTCCTAGCTTCTGAAACAAAATGGCCGGCTTCCTGCGCTGCTTCTGAAGCATTATTAAACCGTGCGAAATGATAGGCACTGACTACTAGCCCAGCAGATTTAGCATTGCTGACATCACAGCTTGCCGTAGGATTGACATAGCTGGTTCCTTCCGTGAGCTTAACGACAACCCCATAAATGCCGTCCTTCTTAGCTTGAACAAAAGCTGATTTGCTCAGATAGCCTTGAAAACTTGAAACGTCCAAAAATAATTTATCAGAAAAACTCATTCTTTCATTACCTCTGTTCAACCTTTTTGACTAAGTCAGAAACATCTTTTTTGAGTGGTGAACGATCGAATGCAAATTGAACGGCTGCCTGGATCTGTTCAGGTGTGAACTTTGTGTGAAGTTTTCCATTAACCTGACTCGCAACAAAATCAACAGCCTGGCTTAATTTTTCGGCACCAATCACTTTAATGTTTGAGTTGTTGGCGTTTTGCTCAATAAAGGAAACAGCCTGCCCCGCTAATCTGTCCAGCTCCTGTTTCTGTTGTACAGAAAGCCTGCTGTAAACGCCGATAAAGCCAGTCAAAGAAAACACAAGGGCTGCAACAGCCATGACAATGATTGTAACGTTAATTATCATTTTTATCTTCTTCCTTTAATTGTTTAATTTGTTCTTCATGAACGGCAATGCTTTTTTCAGTAAGCTTAATTCGTTGATCATCCATATCCAATTCTTTATGAATGGATTTAAATTCATCTTTTGAACTTGCATTCAGCTGGTCAATGGATTCTTTCAAACTGTTAATTGAATCATTCAACGGGTCAACCATTCGGCTAATGAGCGAGGTCAGAGGGTTATATATCATATATTTAAAAATGAAATAAACAGAAACAATCGCCCCTGCGGTATAGCTGAGTATTTGCCAGTTTATCATCCTTAATCATCCTTAAAAAAGTATAGAAAAAAGGAACCCGCTGTCATTGCAGATCCCTGATTACCAAATTAGATTAGAAAAAGGACGCCCTGTTACTCAGCGTCCTCTTCTTCATCTTTTCCCTTATTTAATTCTTCAATCTGCTGTTTGAGCTGCTCGATCTGCCTTCCCTGAGCCGTATTGACCGCCTTTAATTGGACATTTTCAAGCTCAGAATTGCTTAATTTTTGCTGAAATTCCTTGATAAGATCATTAATATCTATATTCATAGACTGTTTATCCTCCAATTTTGGCCTGTAAAGAAGAAACTTTGGAAACGAGGTCATTATTCGTATTAATTAAAGTAGTGATTGTCTGCTCATCCGCAACAACCTTTTGATACAGCTCCTGCATCCCTTTTGTTATAATTCCGTTCCAGTTATAAAGGTCTACAGCATCATTTTCATAGTTCAAAAGGGAACTCGGTGTTTTATAATCAGGGCCAATAATCACGCCGTATTTTAAATTGGCTTTTCCTTCCTCGACATCGCCGATATAATGAAAGTTATAAATGTCTGTATTATTGACAATATCCAATCCACTAGTAGTCATCGGAGTAATATCCTGTTTCAGATCAACGGAAGATTCAACATTGAATGCGGACGCCGCGATAGCGGCCCATGCACTGTTACTAGAGTTGCGGACGTTTGCTCCCCCAAACAGTCCAAGTGCACCCCCATTTAAACCAGTTATAGATTGAGTATAAAGCCAGTGCGCTACATAAACATTTCCGTCACGAGCACTAACAGAGAATGCCGGTTTCCACTGAGAAACAACCGGATTATTGGGTGAAGACGGACAAACACTAAATCCATTATAGGTATCAATGTTCACATTATTTTTTGCACTCAGACCGTTTGTATTCGATCCATCAACGCTTAATTTATTGTAATCTCCATTCCCACTACTTCCAGGAGCATTTGGAAATCTGACTCCTTTGGTACTACCAACATCAACCGTACTGCCGGATGAAATAATTCCCGATCCATAAATGTTTCCTCCAGAGTCTATGTTAATCGCGTTTTTCCCTTGGCTGTGGCTGTATAGTGTAATGTTTGCTCCCAGTCCAAGAGTATCTCCAGAAATACTAACTGTATCTTTTGTGGTATCCGATTCCCATATTGAAATGGATCCTCCCATAATGTCCGTATAGCTCTTAGTATCCTCAACAGTGACATCATTAGCACTAATTTGTGTTGAATTACTGCCATTATTTAAGTCAAAACTTCCTGCCATAATTGATGTGTTTGCTCCGCCACTTTTATACAGGCCAATATTTGTAGAAGTAGCATTAACACTGACACTTGTGTCAGACTTACTGGTAATAATGAGAGGATCTACAGATGTTCCCTGACCAATTTTAATAATATCGTCACCAGGATTAGACGATGTTCCGCCGGTCGCTGTAATCGTTCCCGTAAACGTGCCGCCTGTCGCGTTAATCGTACCTGTAATGTTCGCGTTGGTTGTGGTCAGGTTTCCGTTGCTATCTATGGTCGTATTGGGTAGATTTAAACTGCCTTTACTGATCGCAATCCCATTGTTATTGATGACAACCCCACTACTTGCTGCTGAAATGGAGCCTGTGACATTCAATGCACCGGATAGATTCAGGTTGTTTCCTGTAAAGTTGACTCCTGAGATATTCCCACCAACGATATTTCCGCTAACAGTTACATTCCCCGACCCGTCGACAACGAAGGTATTAGTTGAACCGTTTTTTACCGTCAGCCCGTTCAACGATTGAATTTTGGAAGCGGTGATGGCTCCGTCTACAATTAAATTGCCCGTCATCATATGCCGAAGGACAATATCATCCAGCCAAATAGAGCCAGCCGTAGCATTATTAGGCAGGCTAACATAGATGTCATCGGTATTACTAAAATATAGAGTTGCTGTAACTTCTTTCCATGTGGTTGAAGCAGGCCCAAAAGCCACAGCATACAATAGACTTCCATTTGTCGCACTATAAAATCTAACTTTTGAATTATCAGACGTTCCATTATAATCAGATGTTGTTATCATCCAAAAATCTAAGTATAATGAATCTCCTGCATTGACGTGAATCTTTGAATTTGTTTGTGCAATATTAGAAGTTGGTACAATTTTTAACGAATGGCTTCCGGAATGATGTTGAGCAGTATCTATTGAATAACCTGTTGGCATATTCCATGGGTTAGCGTTTGGATCTTCAAAATCCGAACCAGCTACAATATTCGTGAAATCGCCAATAGCAATACTGTTTGCGTAAACAGTATTCGTTGCAATCATTCCACCATTGATTTCTGTCGTTCCGCTTTTCCAGCTATTCAATAAGCTGGTTGCTGAGTTCCATGTACCGGAAGAAGCAATCTGAGAATCTGAAATCGTACCATTTAATTTAGATGTGTTCCAAGTACCATTTGCATTAATATTAGAAGCCAGATTCCAAACCGCTTGATTCGCTGTGACCGTTGAATAAGCACTTGTCCAATTTGACTGATTCGAAGAAACGGTATTATTAACGCTTGTCGCCGTACTGTTAGCTGTGTCCGCTGTTTGTTGGGCGTTATAGGCGTCATTATTCAGCAGATCGACCCAAGCAGATCCATTCCACCGATAAGGTTGATAAGAAGTTGTCCCGTCAGCATTATTAAGGGTTTTGTACCATATATCCCCAACTTTTATTCCGGTACCTGTAGGCTGCGCGGTATCATAATAGTTTTTGTTCATCGAGTCTGCAGTACTTTGAGCCTGCTGAACAGCTTCATCTGTAGGGTTTGTCCAAGATGAACCATTGTATACGTAGAGTTTGGTTGTGCCGTCAGAATTAACCTTATACCAAAGGTCATTTGTTGTGCCTGTGGTGGGCTGAGCAGACTGATAATATACGTGGTTCTTTCCATTCGCTGTATTTTGAGCATTCGACGCTGCTTGAATGGCGTTATTCGCCGTACTTTGAGCGGTACCGATTGCCTGATATGAGCTAGGATCAGAGTTTGACAAGGCCAGCGTCCCGTTTACCCAAGCTGTGCCGTTCCATGTTTTAAGGGTTGCCGGGCTTGTTGTAGAATCTAAGTAGGACAGACCGACAGACGGATTAGCCGGAGGATCACTTCTAAACGCAATCCCATCTGACAGATCTGTAATCGTAATCTCGCTACTTGATACAATCGCCATGAAATCATGCGCTCCTTTCTTTTGTATTAATATCCGTGAGAGTCAATTTATAGATTGATTGAGCAGGTGAACGTCGCTTCCCCGTATACATCTGAAGCATTAATCATTACGGTATTTCCGGATTCTGTATGTGCCTGTTCCCAAGCTGTGTCATGCGATCCATCCGCCTGAACTTTATTCCAGACAAAATTACTCGGCTGTAAATCCGACGTGATCGAAGTCTTCCCGTTATAAACCCTAGCAATCAAATCTGTTGTTCCTTGGCTATTCTTGAAGATGCTGCCATTCGATGCGCTGATCTCAACCTTAATATTGGTCATGTCAATTTTGCTCAGAGCATCGCTCACCTGAGCCTGAATTTTGCTAACCAATGTCGGCGTTATATCCTGAATCGGTACATAATCACCCAAAACAACTTTATCCGCTGTGTGATCCGAGTAGGAGACATCCATTTCAATGATGCGAGCCTGTACCGTCAGTGTCGGATTCATATCTTTATCAATGACATTAACGGTATCCCCTAAGCGGACAGCCTCATGTTCAAATCCTGCTATCTGTTCAAGTAGAAGCACCGAGCAGTCATAGGTTGTCTCCGGTTTGCTGACGATGGCGAGCTGTTTTTGGGCATCGGCTAGGAGCGCTCCGGGGGTCGTCATCTTATCGTTGGTGTAAAGTTTATAGATGTACTTGTCCGAAAGCGGATTATAGAGCTGGTTGGCTTCATCGTTCGCAATATAATCAAGCCCGCTATTCACAGAGGTGATATTAATCGGGTTTCCGGCGCTGTCATTAGCCCCTTGGGGAATCAGTGCGGTTGCAAAATTATCGGTTATGTTGATCGTGCGCTGAACGCCTTGCAAATCTTTGCTGTATTCAAAACGCTTGCCGCTGCTCGTCCCTCTTTGCTTCAGGAAGTCAATATACTGATGCGAAATCTGATTCCCCGACAGTTCAATCCGAAACT
The DNA here is from genome assembly GCF_028765345.1 of Sporolactobacillus sp. CQH2019. Taxonomy (GTDB): domain Bacteria; phylum Bacillota; class Bacilli; order Bacillales; family Sporolactobacillaceae; genus Sporolactobacillus. The sequence continues at coordinate 29,417 of NZ_JARAJZ010000008.1, read as the reverse complement.
TCACATTGCCGTTATAAGCATCCACCACCGAATGTAAGGCCGCCTGAGCCGTTGCGTAACTATCTATGGAAGGCGTCTGGCTGTCGATCACGTCACAATAGCCCATTTCCCACCCGGTGTCCTGAAGAATATAGGCAAATTGATCTTTTGCCATCATGCCGCTGAAGTCATGGCCGGGCCGGATAAGTGTTCCATTCAGATCGAAAATAGCAGCATTTTCACAGGTCGCTATAATTGTTTTTCCGTTATTGTCGAAACCATCATCCGTATTTGTGATTCTGAAAAGTTGAATCTCATTGTCTAAATCCAAAATAGCCGCATAATTGCCGACGACAATAGACTGGGTTTGGTCATATTCAGTGGGACTGGTAAAGGTATAAGTAGAATCAAACTCTATTAACTGCTCCACGTGCAGATCATTGTAAAAAGGGCATGACAAACCGCCGTCGTTACTCAAAACCGTCACGACTTTTTTATCAGGTGTTAAAATGTAGATCATGGTTAGGCCCCTTTACATGAACTTTGGCCGGTACGACAAAGCAAGGTTGATTTTATCGGCAGGAGCATAACCAATGACCTCAGTACCCGCGGCAAGATCAAAGAATTTAGATCCGATTAGAAGCTGATCCATAAACTCTTCACCATTTTTAAGAATATTGCAACTTTCACAATCAATCATAATCTCGTCTCCGGCTGACGCAATGACGGGAACTTCTGTTGTCCCCGGAACGCCGCCGTCTAGTATCTGATAGATTCTTATTTCCGCCTGCTGATTGTGCGTCATAACCGGAGCCGTGCCATAAGCTGCATTATAAATAGCGACACCGGAAAGTTTTCCGGTATACTGGTTATTTGAATCCATCCATTTATACGAATACGTCCATTGTGGCATATTGTTGCTATCCCACTTTGTAATCGAAGCTGTCCAAGTGTTTCCGATTCTTTGAAGCGAAAGAATGCCATAGAAATTATTAAAGATGTTGGTTTCTGCAATATTGACCGGCTGTGTGTACCAAACCCAGCGACCCCGGACTTTTTTCTTAAGCGTTTCATTCTTCTTGATCATCTGATCTTTCTGTCCGGTGTAGCAGATATCATGGCCGTTAGATTCCGTCCCGGCTTTAGCTTGAAAGATAGCAAACGGATTCACATTATCATTATCTTTTATACAAATATAACCAATTGAATTATTATTTGCGTCGAGTAAATATATCCGGCAAACACCCATACTTTTATAATCCAGAGAATCAAACCAGACAACAGCGTTCATCCGGAAGTCTTGAAGCTGCTCGGAGCCGGGGATAAATTTCTTTAAGCTCGGACCGTGCCAAGCAGAACCGGATCCATAGTCGGATGAAGTAGTTAAGAATGCTTGTGCACTTACTTCAAACTGACCGGCAACGGTTCCGTTGATATAATTTTCATCCGTGTTCGCTGCCCATGAACTTGAATCGGTCATCGGGTCCATAAACACTAACGGTGTCTTATTCGCTTGACTCTGCCCCTGATCCGGATCAACCGGGTTTCCCAAGAAAATATAATCATTATTAGAATTAGTTAAAGCTAAACTCGTAATATCGGAATTAACTTCAACATTAATAATGGGTTTAGTAGGAACTTGGGAATTGACAGAGAACGTCACCGGAGAAGCTGTAAATGTATTTGTATCCACCTGTTCTTTATAAGCAAACGGATCTGAACAGGTGAAAGTTAAAGTGGTTGATCCCCAATCCATTAAATCAGTCATATTGGAAAATCCGACAAAATGCCCATAATAAGACTTGTCCGGCTCTTCGTCAAAGATCATTTCATATTCCTGATAGTTATCAATCTGAAAGAGCCAATTTGCCACGATGCGGGTATTATTAATTCGTTCCGTTCGCGAATCTCCTATAATCGTTAAATCTATAGAAAAAGAAATAGACGAGTTATGATTTCCCATCCATACGTTGCCGCTCATTCCCTGAACTTCCTGGACAAGTTCACTTGCATTCATCGAAAAAGGCCGTGTAATTGTATTTATAATAACAGGCATATCTTGGGAATGAATGCCAGCAAAAGTTAAACCTAATTCTGCCAACCTTTAAACCCCCAATGCCCGATTAAGGCGTAAATTGATACCAGATTGTTCTTGATTTATATACGGTGTAATCTGTTTGGCAAACTGTGTAGGGTTAACATTGAATTGTTTTCCCTCAAGCACTTGAATCAATGCTTTTGTCAAACTGTTATTCTGCTTCTGAAGAACAACCATTTGATTCATTAAGTTCGTGTTTTCACTAGAAGAAGCTGACGGGTTAGAAACTTTATTTCCATCCTGCTTATTGGTCAGATAGTCTAATGCTTGATACATGAGCTGTATGGATCGGTTCTGATCGGTCAGGGGAATAACAACTTCGGGATTGTTCCCTTCAGCGATCTTGGCTATCTGTTCCGTTGTGACCAGGCCACCGTTTGCATAGCCATGCCCTTGTCCAAGATAAGATAAGCTCTTTCCATAGCGATGCTTGGCATAGTTTAAAGCAGCAAGCAGGTTATCAAATCCGTTTAAGATATTGTTATGCCCCGGAAACTTGTATGCGTTGAAAGTTGGAGGAATCACCTGCATAAGTCCGCGAGCAAGGTTGCCGGTTAAAGTATTGATGTCCGTGTACCCGTGTTGTGTGACACCCGGATTGCCGCCAGATTCAGTTTGGATCTGACGCAGCACTTTATTAACCATGGATGCGGAAGTAGAAAGACCGTTCATCGCAAGCGCCCGAATCACTTCTGGACGCCAACGCTCGACACCTTTTCCCGGAGGATTACCCATAGCACCGAATTGATTAGACAGCCATTTACCGACCCCGTTAATCACGGTTTTAACAATGCCGCTTGCGACTTCCGCAACCGTTCCATTCAGCTTATTAACTGCCGATCCTGCAAACCGATCTATAACCGTCCCTAGCAGCTGTTTCGGATGTGACATCGCGTTCCATATAGCATCCGCCGATGAAGTCAGGGCATTCCATCCACCCTTGATAAAGTCCACAGCCGAACCCAGCCAGGTTCCTAATGAAAACTTAAGTCCGGATTTGAGTAATTGTTCCGTCTTATCGCCGCCTAGTATGGAATCTCCTTTGCGAACGATAACAATCGTATCTCTAGCCGGCGTTTTTTCAATCGTTCCGTTTGCGTGCTTAATTAATTCAGGTTTGTTCCCATCCCCTACATGAACAATCGAGTCCTGAAGGAAACGGCCCATGCTGTCTACCGAACCGTTGGCAAAGTAAGGGACATGACCCAGGCTAACATGGCCGATCGTCGGCATACTCACTTTTTTAAGAATCCAGTTTATGCCATTAATGACTCCGTTTATGACGTTACGGACACCATCAATCAGCTTGTTTCCTATATAAATGCCGGAATTGCCTAACGCTCGGGCACCGTTACGAATGCCGTTTGCCATATTGCCCGGCAAAGCTTTAAAGAAATTAACGACTCTTCCACCCCATGAAGAAATGGAACTCCACATTCTGTTTAAGGTATTTCCCACAGCATTCTTCACATTATTGAGTCCTGAACCAAAATAACTGGAAATATGGCTCCAGGTTCCGGAAACGACTTTTCTTGTATTATTGCCCCATGACCCGAAGGTACTGAGGATATTTCCTAGCCGGCCACCTGTGAGTTTATTCAGCGTATTATATCCGGACTCGAAATAGTCTCCGGCCATTTTCATAGTATCTGAGGAAGTTTTCCGAATGTCTTTCCCCAGATTGCCCCAACGGCCGTTTACAAAGTCGGAAAAGGTTTTCGTCCGGTCCTGAATGACTTTATGTCCGTCTTGATAGGTTTTCTTCAATCCGTTGAACATCGTCCTGGCTGCACCGTTGGTCTGTTTATTCAGCCAGGAATGAGAGTTAGCTACCTGATTGACCATTTTATTCGTAGCGGAAACAGCCCAGTTTCGGGCATTGTTAAAACCAGATTGAACATTCTTTGCCAGTGAATTAAAGGTGGACCTGGCAGAACGAGTCATACTGTTCCATCGGCTGCCGACTCCATTTACAAAGCTTTTCACTCCGCCGGTAATGCCGTTCCAAATTCCGCTGAACCATTTGCCTAACGGTGCAAAGAATTTCTGAACCTGTTTCCAGTGTTCGATCAATAAAGTAGCAGCAATACCAATGCCAACCACGGCAGCCCCAATACCTGTAGAAATGAGAGCCACACGCATGGCCTTAAAGTCAACCGAAGCTAATTTAGCCGCTACAGAAAGCCCGACCATGCCTACACGGATTGCACCAATGCCCGTAGCGACCCCAATTAAAACTTTAGGATTGTCGAGAAAGAAGGTTAACAACGGCTTGGAAAAATTCCAAATACCTTTGACTGTATTGCCGATCGTTCCTAGAAAACTACTGATCTGCTTGGAATGATCCTGAAGATAGCTTACAACTTTAGGAATCTCCTGAGAAATAGCACTGGCCACATTAGCTATGACTTTCCCTAGTGCCGTAGCTCCGTTCTGTATGACCTTGGACTTCATCATGTTTTGCAATGCGCCAAGCCCGGACTTATCCGTGCTGAACAGCGGTTTCATCATTTTGCCGGCCAGTTCGTCCCAGGAAGTTTTCATACTCTGCGAGAATCCGGCCCACGTATGGTCATAATTTTGAAAGGCATTGGAATTAGATTTCCCCATGGCAAGCATCGTATTTTCAAAATCTTTAGCTGTAATCTGGCCTTTCTTGCCCATCTGAATAAGCTGGTCAGAAGAAACACCCATATTCTTAGCCATTGCTTCAGCAAATCCCGGCAACAGCTTGTTCATGCTGGTCACGTTAGCGTACGTAATATGTCCGCTGGTTCCTATCTGTTGCAAACGTTTAGAAATCGTCATCAGCTTGTTTTCGTCCAGGCCCTTGGCCCGTCCTACTTCCATAATCGAAGTCGCTAAATCTTTCATGCCTTTCTGGTTGCCGGTTAATCCGTACATGGCTTTAGAAAGACCGGAAACAGCATTCAAGGAATAGTTGGACTGAACGTGCATTTCTTCAATGGTTTTAGTAATCGCATCGCCCTTGCTTGCGGACTTTGTAATGTTATCCCAAACATTCCGGATTGAATCCAAAGTTTTATTTTCAGCAATGCCGGAATTAATGACTGAATGAGCTGCTGTATCAATTCCTGAACTAATTTTATTGAAGACTGCAGAAACCGCATTGGCAGACAGAGTGCCGAAGAACGAACCCTTGAACACGTCATGGGCTTTCTGAGCTGATTCACCGAAAGACTTCATTCGTGCAGTAGCTGAAAAAGCTGATTTATTCAGGTCATTATACTCATTCTTAGCCTTGGCAATGGAAGAAGAAAGTTCATTGACCCGGATGGATTGTTCCCTATAGGCAGTGGAATCTTTACCTTCGTCGGAAGCAATGCTATTTAAAATGTTCTGCTCTTTACCTTGAACCTGGGTCAGTTTATTAATTTCATCCGTCAGCCCTTTGGCTTTGGCTCGGCTTGCTTCCTGCTCTTTGCCCTGGTCCTGATACATTTTAATAGTCGCTTGCATTTCCCGCTGCAGAAGATTGAGTTCTGACCGATCCTGCCGAATTCCAGATTGTTCAAATTCATAAGAATGTTTAGCCTTTTCCTGCTGGGCATTTAAAGAGGCCAGCTGTTTAACGTTATTGTTAATCTGTGCGGCCAGTTTATCAAAGTCGGAAGCATTCTGTTCGGTCCGCGTTCCCATTTCAGTAAGCTGCCGCTTCTGTGCTTCAATCAAATTTTGCTGGGCTTTGATGGAATTAGACAGCCCTTCATATTTGGCCTTAGTGGCTGAAAGCCTGTCACCTAAAGTATTAAAAATAGAGAACTGCGCCCGCCATTCGCTGGTTGCGGCACGTACAGAATTTTTTACCGCAGAAAGACCCCGTGTCACGTTTGTGTCGTCTAAGCCGACGTGGACAACCAACGAAGCCAGTGCTTTCTGATTTTGAATAGCCAATCGTTATCCCCCCTTTCTTTAGTTCTTTTGCATAGGCAATTTCTTTAAGAAGTCTGCTAATGGAACCATGTTTTCTTTCTTATTGGCGTATAGTTCGCAAAGGTCGAAGTAATTGGTATCGTCAACATGGTCCAGCGTCCATCCGTTCTCTTTCATGAGCCGTCTTCTGAGTTCATTCAAATTCTTTATTGATTTTGCTGGGCTGACTTGCTTTCCGGTTTTTTTTCCTCATTGTCTACATGAAGAATCTTGGTAATCAGTTTGTTGACTAATTTTCCAAACGTGTCATAACTCAGGTTGTCCAGTAAGAAGTCGGTCGTTACTTCCGGATCATCTATACAATCCGCAATATAATTAGCCATTTCATCAATGCCTTCAATATTTGCATTCACGGCAGAAAGAATGTCCTCATTCGTTGCATCTTCCGACTGGCTTTTTGAAACGTCTTGATCCAAATTCATAAACTTTTTCTGCATTTCAAATGTCTTTTTTACAATCCGAACTGTTTCTTTGACAACATATTCTTTGCCGTTTATGTGAATCCGTAATGTCAATTTTTAGCACTTCCCAAAAAAAGAAGGACTACCAGCCGTTTTGCTGATAGCCCCCTATATTTATTTTTTTACTTTCCGAATGGCTTTAACATATTCATAACTGCATTTATTTTTATTAACAAAAGAAAGATTTTCATTAAAAGGATCCTTATTTACGTACTGACCTTTAAAAAATAAATCCTTCTTATCTTTCGTTACCCCGGCATTATGCAGAATCTTCACCTGATGGAATCTTTCTCTGTCATCCGTCGCAAAAGCAAAATCAAGTTCATGAGATATAGCCGGCTGAATGCCAAACCGTTTCATATTCCATAGTTGCGCCCACATCTCCGCTGTCCATTTTTGGATAGGAACGTAATCATTCCCGTGCTTTTGCTTATAGTGGGCTTCAACACGGCTAAACATGCTGTAGAGCTTGCCACAGTCTTCATAAACCTTTTCCCAATAATCAGCGTAAGGATCTTTAATGATCCACTGGGCACCGGCCGAGCAACCCTTGAAACCGTAAGCATCCTCTTCATTGATGCCAATAACGTCAGCCATGAGTTTCATGTAATCCTTATCCTTCGAACAAATGTAATCCGGAGAAAGATAAGGATTACAATCCGACCCGGCCCATAACTTTGAATTAAAATGAATCTTGTGAAAGTCGGGAAGTTCACGGAATATAACATCAGCGTCCAAATAAAAGTAAGTCCCTTTTTCCGCTGATGGGTTAGCCTTTAAAAACTTCATCCAGAGGTAAGGCTTGACGGATGGAATATAGGTTTTGTCTAATCGGCTGTCCAGATAAACGAAACAGTCTGCCTGATATTTCTTCTCAAAATAAACGGGGATTAAAGGGTCATGCTGAGTAAACAACAAGATAATATCATCAATTCCATTCTCTTTAAGGTTAGTCAGGCAGACATCCAATTCCCACTTAAACCTGTTGATGGCCGGCTGACACAGGATAAACTTCAAGATTAACCAGCGACTGTGGTTGTAGTCGTTGTCGAACCAGTCGGAGCAGGGAAAACAAACTGTGTCCAAGACGCTTCCTGGAAACTGCTGTCCGCTTCAAATCCTTCAGCGAATACAAGATCATCTGACTTCCTGTTTAAACAGGTGAAAGTTAATGAATCTGTGAAATCCACTTCAGCAGCATTATTCGTCTGAGGGTTCAAAGCAGGAAAGCCAAAAACGCCCTTCAGCAAGGCCAGGTAAACTTTTTTGGATGGTACGCCGGAATCCCCGCTAATCATTTCCAATGCACAATAAGGCGCTTGTGTATCCCGGCCAATCGTATAGATGCCATTTTCATTTTTAGTCGCACCCGTAATCTGGTAAATAATATCCATCGGAATATCTTCAGTCGTTAAGGTACAAGTAGCCGCACCCGTACCTTTGCCCGATACGCGATAAGCAATATTACTTGCATAGTTAATAGTCGGTGTATAGTTTAGGTTGCTAATGTTCGCCCCGAGCGTCCCGCCTTGCTGTCCATTGATTGTGAATATCTTAGCAGGATCTACCTGTTCATTATCGTCAAGAATCCCAATGCGGGCAGATTCAAAACCGACTAGCATTGCCATTTTTTCATCATTTCCTTTATATTTAAAGATCAAGAAAGACCGTTATCTTCATTATGTGAATTTTTCGTGTACTGCGTTGTAAAATAAAATTCTGACGTGTCGGGATCCATATCAAAATCAGCATCGTAGGAATTATAGTAACCGATGGCTTCGCAGGCTGTGTTAATCAATCTTCTGACCTTATCCGCTCGAGTATCTGCGGGATCAAACCAGCCTTGAATTTGAACGGTTCGATAGGCCCCATAGGCATGGTTACTTGCAAACTTGTTATAGAGCCCGCGAATGGAAGTAACTAAAAGAACCGGATGAACAGGTTCCACGGCTTGTTTGGTTACTTCAAGCGGAAGTGTGAACGCGTAAATGTTTTCAGCGGGGACAATATCCGTGAGCTGTGATAAAGAGCGTAATCCCTGTTGCACTTCCTGAACCTGCAACATTATTGATCGCCGTTCCTTAACGTGTCTTCCATGACTTTCTGCATCTCGTCTTTCGCCTGATCGTAAGAGTGTTCCATGAAATGTTTTCCATGGATATATTTGGTCCCGTTATTTACGAAACGATAATACCAGCCATATTTGTTGAAACCAACATCCACCGAACCGTCCGGGTACTGGTCCTTTTTAAACGTCACGTCATCACGCAAATGATTTTTCTTACTGTCCGGCGACATCGGCGTGTTGGCAATCAATCGGTTGCCATAGACATCGGCCGCAGCGTCGATTGCTTTTCTTTTTATTTCTTCTGAGATTCCCAACTTATCAACAAGTTCACTTAGTTTCTGCTCGCCATCAATAGAAACACTCATTTTGTCACCTTCCTTAACGTCAGCAGATCAAAGCTAACTGGGCTTGGCGATTCGTCCGGCTGATCAGAAATGACCCGATAGGTCACACTGTCAATCTGAGCCAGTAACGATTTATAAACAGCCGTGTTATGCCGGATAATAACTGTTATATCGCTATCATGTTCAGTTCCGGCAACAGCAAACTTTTCAGCCAGTGATTTATTCCAAATTCCGCACCATAAAGAAAAGGACTCCTGAAAGTTAGAGTCCGCTGAATTGACTGCTATTCCGTTTCCGTTTTCCTTCGGTACGGTTGTTCCAAAACTAATCCGTTTATTTAAACGAGAGGGATCTGATGCCAGAGCCATTAAGTACCACTCCCGGTCGTTGTAGTCGTTGTTGTAACGATCATGATTCCTCTCAGTTCACTGATAATTTCATCGACGCCATACGGGATGTTAAGAGGCAGCATCCGTGAAGCTGTATAACTTTGCTGACGGTTAAAATACCAATGTCCGACAAGTAAAGCGCAGGCTCTATCAAACATCGGATGGGTTTCATAAACATCAATAGTTTGCGAAGAATCAACGGAATGCATGACATAATCCTGGGCTTCAGAAAGCAACTCTTGAATAAATATATCGTCTGCAGTGCCATCTATGCGAAGTTGATTCTTCAGATCATCTGTGGTTAGTGGCATAATCCGTCACCTTCTTATTAACCAGCGGTTGTGGTTGTCGTCGTTCCGGCTGTAGTGGTCGTTGTCGTGCTAGTACCTTGAGCTAAAGAATACTGTGTCGTAAAGTCGTCACCGATCAGCATGGAAACACCCGCTTCATCGTCTGCAATCTGAAAATCAGCACGATAGAACGCGTAAAGCTGAACTTCATAATTATAGCCGGCGAACCAGCGAGCGGTCGTATCCGTCTTATAAAAATAAGCGATATAGGATTTCGGATCCCCAAGCCATAAATGCTTCTCGCCAGCTGCTCCCATGGCGACATCCTGAACAATAATCAACGGATACCCGAACAATGAACGTTTCGTTGCATCAACTAAGGAACCCTGAACGATCGGACGGCCCATAGCATCTTTCACCGTATCCAAAATCTGGAATGCAGATTGTGTCGCAACAAAATAACGGCTGGTGTAAGCGATATTCAAAGCCACATTCGACTGAAATTTAATATCATCAATGCTGTGAACGGTCACAGGATTTACAGCATGTGCAGTAGACCCGGCTGCCAGTAAGCTTCCTATGGTGTATTGTTCCGTCAAGTATTTCTGTTCATTAATAAAGTCCGAAATTTTTCCAGTAATATCTACATTCATATCGTCAATAGATTCTTGAGCAATATTAACTTGCTGCCGATAAGTAGCCAGATCATAAATGCAATCAATAATAGAAGGGTTATTGGTCACGGCGTTCGGATCAAGCTGGTTTACTTTAGTCATGCCTAATGTCTGGCGTTTAAAAATCGGATAATGACCTGTACGGAAATTAACAGAAATTTTATTAACAATTGGAGCCAGAGAATTAGGCGGAAGTGGCTGGTCACTTGCATTCAAATATTGTACAGGTACGATCGCTCCAAAGCTGGCGTCCGTGCTGGTAATGCCAGGATCTGCCCGCACTTGTCCTTTCCCACGAATGTAAGATTCAAATGCTTTAACATTAGGAAGGCTGCGTTTTTCATTGACTGTTACATTATGCATTTTATTAATATTAATTCCTCTTTCTTCCGCTGTTAGGACCCTGCTTCTTGCCTTAACATTGGGATCAGCGGCCGGAACTTTGGCAGCCGGAGCCTTCGCACCTTGTGCCGCCGGAGCCTGTGAACCATTGGCCGGGGCAGCTTGTTTACTCTGATCGGCGTTCTGCTCCTGATCTGTGGAACTATCAGAATCCCCGTCGTCCGTTGGATCATTCAGAAGCGGGCTGATCTGTTCGAGAGCATCAATATCTGCAGCACACTGTTTGCAATCATTTTCAATCACACTGATCTGTTTCTGTGCAGCCTGAATTTCATCGGCAGACAGCGTATTTGAACCGTCCGAGCCGTCAGAAGTTACAGAAGCCCGTGTTTCGGTGATTTTTGTTTTAAGTTCGGCACGTTTTTCTGCGAGTTCTTTTTTCTTTCTTGCAATTTTTTCTTCTATCGTCATTGCATTTTGTTCTCCTTTTCTGTTAAATCAAGCCATAATAAAAAGCGTTCCTTTTCTTGCGAACGCTTGTATCTTTCATAGGATCTCTGTGCTGCTACCGATGTTTCCGGATAAGCCGGGATACAGGTCAGGGAAACTTCAGTAATCCTATCAAACTTTAAAATAGTTCTCGTTGTATTGCCTTCTGAATCCTCGCTCCATTGATCTTTTTCCACGGTAAATCCAAAACTCATGCCTTGAACATTTCCATTCCGCACATTCTCAAAAACGTCATTGCCGAGTGTGGTTTCAGGAAGCTGACAGGTGAATGCCAACCCACGTTTATCAATACTCAAAGTCAATGTCTTTGTATCCGTTCGGGCTAACACGTTTGAGAAATCATGATTATACAAGCAGAAGACTTTTGATAAATCCACATCTTCCAAGGCTCCAGGGTCAATGGTTTCAACGAAGCCCATGTATTCGCTCGGCTGATTGAATACAATCGCATATCCTGAAATCACATGGTCGCCGGTATCATCACTCGCTCGTATCTCGAACGTCTGATTAAATGTTCTTTTTTCTTGTTCCTGCAACCTTACCATCCCCCTTTCTGCTGAAGAATGGATAAAGCCGCATCGGAAGTAATAACACCGTTCTTCACGAGATTGGCCATTCTATTTTCAATTGCTGAATTATCAGGATCGGTAATGGTGGATGTATCCATCGTCACGGTTTCATTAGGAAAATCACAAAGTTTGTCTGTAATCTCGGAAGTAAGGGCATTCATATATCGGCTTAAGCATGAAGCATAATAAACTAAAATTTGTTGAATATTCGAATGCTCCGATTCCATTTGCAGTAAATCTGTTGGAACGCCGAATGCCTTGCAGACCTGCTGCCGGGTCCAGTCTGTTCCTTTGAGTAATTCCAAAACATTGGGATCAATTGAAACGGATTTATAAGAGGTCAGGGGATCCAGAATCATAGGACGGCCGGCATTGGTTCCGGTATTGGCTTCTTCAAAGTCTCTTCGAATATTTTCTTTTTCAGATTTTCCAGGAAGCCCTTTGTTAAGTGTTAATATTCCGGATGGATTCACTGATTTCATCAATGACGTTAACGTTAGCTTGTTGGATTGTTTTTCAATTTGATTTTCATCAGCAAGGGCCATTAAAGGACTCACGCCCATAACCATCAGCTGAGTGGTAATATTGGTGGGCATAAGCCGAAAATGAAGCATATCTTTTGAAGAAACCTTCATCTGTGGCCGGTCATCGAAAAAATTAATCTGATAAATTAATTCCTGTGAGTCATCTGTCATCAGGACGTTTGTTTCCATATTGATAAGCAATTCAAGTTTTGTTGCCCGTAGTGTCACAGGATCACGCCAGATTAAAACAAAGCTGTTCCCATTTAAGCAAAGGTTACATAAGACTGTCTGCCAGAATGTATAGGGTGAAAACAAATCGTTAGGGTGCCTGGAAAGAAGGTAACTGAGATTACTGTCCGGAACGTTGATTTTAAAGTTGGCAGAAGCAACATCCGAAGCAATCAGATTTACGACTGAATAAATATCTGAATTCAGAACTGCTTCACTAGCATTAACGCCGGACTGAACCGGCTGAAGCTGACCATTAACCAATGCTAGTTGAATGTTATTAGCCCCGTTGCCAAGATTCAGGTTACGCTCCTCTGTTCGTTTTCTTGATTTAAAAAACAAGGCTCAGTTAACCTCCTCCCTTACCGTCATCCTTTGGGTTAAGTAAAAGTGCAATAATGATTAAAACAATGGATAGAGTAAATAATCCTGCTATTCTATTAACCATGAACATAGAAAACACAAATAGACCTAAACCCAAAATAAATAAGATTGTATGAATATTATTAATAATAAAGTCATTTATTTTATTCAGATTCATGTTTTTATTAATATCCTCTCTGTATATATATAGCGGGAAAATCAAAATTTTGATAAAAAAAGAGCACTGGTAACTTGTATCAGTGCTTAATAGAAACCTAGATAGAAATTAGGGAGGTATGAAAATGTCATCAAATTTTCAAGCAGGGAAGGAAAAAAGAGGTGAATCAAAAAACCTTTACCCTGTATTCTCTTACATACTTATTAAAAGGGAAGATCAATAATTTATGATTAAAAAAAATAGTTATTTATGCTTGTCAAAATATTCTTGGCTGACTTTCAATTGATGTTTTAGAATTTCTTTCCACATTCCTTTGCCATACTCTTTGTAGCTTCTTGATATTTTTGTATAATCATACGTTCCGTCTTCATTTAACTTTCTGTAAAACCAGTGATCTCCGCCCTTGTATAATTTCCATCCATTCTTATCACAAAATCTCTTGTGATCACGGGTATTGCACATCAGTATACTTTAAAAGATTTTCAACGTCATTAATAATTAATGCTTTCATTACAAGGGGGAGTTGTGGTCTAAGGTTTGGAGCGCGATAATTTGAATCAAACTCATTAAAATAGTCTTTTGACCAGTCAATAAAACTCGTTAAATAATTTTTAATTGCTTCTTTTTCTGTCTTTCCAGACTCAACAATCCATATGTCATCAATGGTTGCAATATATTCCTGTGCTTCTTTATCGTGCTCAATATTAATTTCAAAACGGTATTTTTCAAGTAAATCCTTAGCAACATGCAAATTCATCATAAGAAATATATCATTTGATTTATGATTTCTCTGAACAAATTTTGGTGACTTATAAATAACAGCATCAATAAAAGTTGACCATTGATCACGGACATCACTTGATTTTTGAACTATTGCTGCCGGCATTTTTTTCTCCACTCCTTCCACCTCCTTATTATAACACATTCGTACGAACTGTACGTATCGTACGTACAATATTTATATTATGGTGAAAGTTGATTTATGATATACATAAAAAAGCATCTAAGAAAAATCTTAGGTTGATATGTTCAAAAAGAATATTCATTATTAAAGAAATTATTCCATTGTTCGTTGGTCCAGTTAGGCAGTCCATTGTCATCTTCATTGTCTGAATCAAAATAATAAATGGCCCGTGAAAAAGCATCCATAACAGCGTCCGCTGCGTCAATTTTATTATTGTTATGACTCTTATCTAATTTAATTCCATTATTATCTTCTTTAACAATGGCATTCATAAAATTAGATTGTAATATTTTATTATCCGAATGAACGATCTGTTTATTGATTAGTTTTTCTCTGAACTCACGAGTCGGTGTGTTCAAAGAATAGGTCCCCTGACGAACGGCAATCATGGCCCAGTCCTGATGCTTATCGACTTTGGCTAAAAAGGAATTAAAATTCCAGCTATCATAGCAAACGGAAATAACATTCAATTGATGATCGTTAATAAAATTTACAAGCCATTCGTAAACATAGTCGATATCAATAATGCCTGAAGACAGCTGACTTATGGAACACTGCCCTTGCTCTTCCAATTTCCTATAAGGAATTTCGTCCGTTTTTTCCCTTGCTTCAATTCCCCCGCGAGTAGCGATGAAGGAATGTGAGTCAATATACCAGCAGAGATTGCCTTCATTTTTAAAGGGAAAAACAAAAGCTAAAGCCGTGCTGTCATTGGATTTAGACAGGTCAACGCCAATATAAACGGATCGGCCTGTTACATCAAAGTCTGTTTCCAGAGTGTCATTCCACTCATCAATGTTCAGGTAGCTTCCGGATTCTTCTTTACTTCTCCATATATTCATATTTTTAACAAAGACAGAATTAATGGTGCCCTGCTTCAGGGCTATATCCCGATCCTGTTCGATTCTTTCTGTCAATATTTCCTTCTTTTGGGGCATACACATTAGCGGGTTACTTTTTATCCAGGTTTCGGGATAGCTGATCTCTTTTTCATCGTCCTGTTCCCAACAGAGGAATAAAATACGATCCAGTGCCGGATTATCTTTTTCAAGCATTTCAGAAAACAGAGTATAATCTTCATACATCGGGTAGTTTGTATGAAACCCTGCTGTTGAAATAGAGATTAATTGGGCGTCCGGATTCTGGATCATTCCGGATTGAAGCGAATTAATAACACTTCGGTCTTTCATTTCGTGCAGTTCATCAACGACCGCAACAGAAGCATGAATACCGTCCAGTGTACTGGCTTCAGAAGCATAGGCTTTAATCCAGTTGTTATTGCTGTCTCTAATTTCAGTCGATAAAACATCAATTTTTTTCTTTAAAAATGAACTCTTGGCCCTCAGCTTGTTTAAAATCGTCTGAGAATATCGGAAGGAAATACTGGCCTGTTTCATTGCCTTAGCAACAATAACAATCTGTTTGTTGTATTTTGGTTCACCAAAAAGGAGTTCGTATACACAAATATAACTAGCAAGGGCAGTTTTACTGTTGGTTCTCGCCATGGAAATTAAGGCTTTATTGAATCGTACATGATCGCCTTTTCTAGTCCGCCAGCCAAAAAGCATGGACAGGATGAACACCTGGAAGGGTGCGGGCTTTAAAATCTTCCCTGTATTCACGTCCGGCATCATGGAAACAAACTCATTTATTTTCTGTGCTTGCTTCATCGAATAATAAAACGGGTAATTTTTACCTTCTGCTTTTTTCAAATCGTTTAAATGCCGTTTGCAAGCGAGTCTTATTTTTTTACAAGCCAGAAGTTCCCCGCTAACAACATCCTGAGCATATCCTGTAGCAGTGTCAACCATCTTCCATCATCTTCTTGAACGGATCTTCATCTTCGTCGGAATGATCCGGAAGCATTAACCGCATACGACTGTCAAAAGTTAGCCCAATCAGGGCTGCGGATTTCCGCATTTGCTGGCCGGAATCAGAAAGAACGGCATAAGCCGGATTTTTTCTATTTCCTGTTGTAATTCCATTCTTTTTAATCTCTTTAGCGGCTCTTATCCAACAATCGTAAAATTCGCACATTTGTTCCAGCGTTGTCTGATCGAGCTGTTTAATAGACTTCAACGTTTTAAGCTGCGGAACAATCAATTTCCATAGTTTTTTCCCATAAATCGGAAGATAAACAGGCGGTTTTTCAGGTAAATCGTTCAGTTTTTGTAACTCGTCCTCTGCTTTTTCTCGGGCTTCCCGTTCTTCAGTTCCGATATGGCTTTTTACCCGTTCTAATGGCTTAAGTCTTCGCCCACCTCCATTGTTGCTTCCTAAACTTGCTGGCATTCTAATTCACGTCTTTCTTTAATTCGCTTATTAGCCACATCAAAATAATGTTCATCGAGTTCAAAACCAATAAAGTTACGTTTTGTATTGATAGCCGCTATAGCTGTTGTTCCTGAACCTATACAGCTATCCAAGACTAAGTCTCCTGGATTCGTATAAGTCTTTATCAAATATTCAAACAGTTTTACCGGCTTCTGTGTCGGATGCAGTCCTCGTTCTTTGTTAAACCTGATAATAGATCTTGGGTATCGCGTGCCATTATTTAATTTTTTTATCTTTGGAACTTTCCCGGTGACTTCTCCGCTGGTTCCTTTTCCGCTACTAATATAAGGCTTTCCCACAGTCATCTGCGGATTATAAACAGGAAGATGTTTATAAAAAACACAGACATCCTCATGCACTTTTAACGGCTGTTTCTTTGCATTTAAAAAATTGACGCCCTGATCTTTTTCCCAAACCCATGTATAACGGAACATTCTTTTATTTGAGTAAATAAGCTCGGTCGTAAATGGTTGGGAAGCCGTCAAAACAATGGCTCCATCGGGTTTAATTAGCCGATTATACTGACTCCACAGTTTATCAAAAGGAATAACTGTATCCCAGCGGCAGCCAGTTATGCCATAGGGTAAATCCGATAAAATCATATCAACGGAATGATCATCTATCATTGGCATTCCGCGTAAACAGTCCATATTATAAATTTTGTTTCGTTCAAACACTGTATGTCACCCATAAATTGTAAAAAACACTTAGAAAACAGAAAAAACTCAACAGTTACCTCCCGGCTACACGTTCCCCAGAAATAGAAAATAAGGCGGGGGTAAAAAAATAAACAAATATCGCTGTTTTTTTAGGTTTTCTGCAACTTTTTCTATTTTTTTTAACAAAACTTCATTCACTATATTTATAGCGGAAACATCAAAATTTCAACCACCGTCACATTGGAGGTGGTTCATAAATTATTTTTAAAATTTTAGAAATTTTATTTTCAGATTTTCAGAATTTGGAATTTAGATTTTCAAATTTCATTTTGTTTTTCATTTTGATATGATAATGTAACGTTCTTTATTAAACAATCATTCACATTAATTAAGTTATTGTTATTATCAACGATATATTAATGTGTCTCACTGCTATCATATTCTGCTGTTTGCATTTGTATCATTCAGTTCTTCCTTTTCATTAATAACAATCAAACAAATCAATAAACAAAACTCATATAAAGAACAATGATTAATGAATGTGCTTATCACAATCCTATTTAACTGTATATAAACAGACAATAGTAAATACATTCATCAATCTATTAAATCTAATCTGTTTGACTAAACAATTAAACTTAATCATGTTTTGAACAAATCATCTGATTTTATTATCATTCAAATATTAACCGATAAAATTTCATTGCCGCTTATATAAAACTTATGCCTTGCTTTTTGTTGCCCTTGTTTTTCTTGCCGTCAATTTTTTAACCAGCTGTTTTTTAGTCGGCTTATTTTTAAAGTATTCCGCTAATGTTTCAAGCCTTACATTTTCATCAGGTATCAGAATATTATCCACTTTGTGGATCTGTCCATACGCTGAAATATATAGACCGTAAGTTGTTAACTGCTCATAGAGATCTGATAATTCTTCTTCTGTATACTGACGATCAATGGATATTCCGTCCGTAAAATAAATGAATATCATTATTTTATCTTCCATTATTTTCACGCTTCCTTTTCTTTTGTTCTTCTACGGTTTTCAGTGAATGACATCCAGGACATAAACTTTGCAGGTTATCCATATTCCAGAATAGATCCGGACGCTCGACAGCCGGAATGATATGATCGACATGTTTGGCCGGTTTAACATAGCCGTTCTTCAAACATTGCTGGCATAAGTAATGATCTCTGATTAAAACAGCCAATCGGGTTTTCTTCCACGCAGCAATGTGATAGTTGGCCGTCAGCGGATTCTTCTCATAACGTGTTTTATTATATTTTTTTTCATACCCACCTCTACGCTTCTGTGCCTTTAATTCAGCGGGTTTTTGATGTTTCGAACAATAACGCTGATCGATGGGGATTAATTTATGACACGTGCTCCAGGCACAAACTTTCATCTGTTTCATGCGCTAAAATCTTCTTTAAATGTTCATATTCTTCGTATAATGAATTGACAAATAAATAATCAGGCTTTCCGTTATGCCCGAAGTTTTCTAATTGATAGCGAACACGAGTATAAGCATCGGAAGCCATGTTATTAATCAAATCATTGTCCAAATGACTCATAATCAAATCCGAAAATCTGGAATCTGTGTAATCAGGGTCAGACTCAAGATAATGAATCAGTTTCTTCAATAACAGATAATTTTCAAGTTTTTTCTTGTATTGAACGGAAAAAACCCGGACATCGACATGCTTTCTTTTTTCATTCATGATCTTGCCGATATTTTTAATTCGCTGATTCAATTGACGGGTTGAATAACCATAAAATTTCTTTGTTTCCTGTTCACCGTTAAGAAGCAGAAACATGGCAAAAGTAGCTGTATTTTTTCGAAGTGTTTTAAAACAAAAATCAGAAACGTATTCATAGTCTACATTCAAATAATGATTGTCTGGCTGCGTCATATATTCTTCATCGAATTTAACGGTTTGAAGTTTGTAATTGTAACCGTGTTTATTTAAACAATGGTCATCAATGAATGCTATTTCACGCAGCGCAGAATTATATGAATTATAAACTGTATAATTGATGAAATTTCGATGATTGCTATTGTTTTTATTAACAATAATATTTTTTAATTGATCAAGGGTGCAGCATGATTTCTTCTGATATTTGGTTACTAACTTAAATAAAAAGGGTGACATCGTGCCTTCCGCGTCAGAATAGCTTATGTTACGAATAAAGCATAGTTTTTTAACGAGCAGCTTCCATATACCCAGATTCATGATTTCTCTATAAATGTCTTCAAAATTCAACTTCATCAAATCCTTAAAATGCAGCCCGCTATTAGGATTGGCCGCTAATATCCGGCTGGTGTTCACATTTATAATTCAATTCTTTAAGATCTTTTTTATCTTTTTCAATGTCTGTCTTTAATTCTCTTATATCTGTTTCAAGTTTTTCTATTAAGTTTTCATTATCATTATTCATATGTTCATTCTTCCTTCAATAATTCTTGCTTAAAAACAGTAACAGTTAACAATATCCGTCCTATTGATTTTTATTTTATGAATAAACAAATTTATTTTTAAAATTTTCCTTAATTTTTTTACTTACATAATCGACCTGTTGTTTCGTGTATTTCGAATCCACATAAGCATATTTTTTCATGCCGTCGTGATGTGAGATAGATTGAATTAACAAATGAAAAATTTCCTTTTCTTTCTGGTTTCCTAATTGACTATCAATTGAATGAATGATTTTATGCATTTCTATATTATCCAGAGACAATTTCTCTACATCATCAGAAAAATTATTATCCGGAATTTCATTCCATAGATTTTCTGAACCTTCATCATTTACAATAATGTCAGGGTGAATTTCATTGTTGTGATGGTCCATCTTACGATGCCCGGATAATCGAATAGACTTTCGATGAAGAACCCGGTGTAGCGACTTTTTAAAGACGACATCAAATCCCTTTTCGTCATCCTTGAAAAAATAACGGCGATAACAGTCGAACAAAACGTCCATTCCGATCTGATTCAAATCATCGAAAGTAATAGCATAGTCATTCGTCATGCAGCTGCAGGAAAAATTGTAATAACGCCTTGCACACCAAAAAATATAATGCTTATATTTAGCATAAAGATTATTAAATTCATCTTCATTCATATTAATACCCTCTTTATATTAAAAGATATTTTTTTATATTCAGGAGTATATATATGTAACGGCCCGTTTAACGGACCACGGAATCAGGTCATCCTTCTTCAATTTCCTTAAGATCTTGACTGACTTTATTTAAAAAGTAAATTTGACCTTTTCCGGTAATGGCCGGAGTAAATGATGTCCCTGTACGTCCATCCCGTCTTTCAAATTTCTTCATTCGATAAGTCATTAAGCCTAACTTCATAGATTTTCTGGAAGGTTTATTGTGATTCTGGCCTCTCTTCAACAGATAATGGCCGTCTCTTAATAAACGGAACAGGTTGTTCTGGTTAATGTCGAAGTCTTCAAATGTCGAAGTCAGTAAATCAGCTAACTCTTTCACAGAAATTTCATCTTTCTGCATACGCATTTCTTCCATAATCTTTAATTCGGGTATTTGCAATTCGAGTTCTTTTTCTTCTTTTTCAGCCTTCCTGCGCATGACATGTTCAACCCTCTTTTTTGTTCTTTCAGATTCAATCTGTTTATTTTTTATGGTTAACAATAATTTCTGATTTTCTATTACATCATTCTGATCGGCTGCTAATCTCAGAGCTTCGGAAAACGTCTGAGGAACAGGAAACTTTTTATGCTCTTCGCGTAATTCAAAATATCCATCAAGCAATTGATCGTACAATTCCCATGACTTATCATCACCAAAAATTTTAATCAGTTTAGCATATCCTCGCTCAGAAAGCAGATAGATATTTTTGCTTATTGCAACATCTCTCTTAGTAAAGCCTAACTTTTCAAACGGTAAATCAAATTGACCGTTCTTTAAGTCAATAACATCAACACCATTTTTAAATCTTTTCCTGTTCATGTTAATAGTTTGATTTGTTTGTTTTAGCGTTTTTCCATGAATCTCAGCAATCTGTTTTGCCAGCATCGACTTTTTATCTTCACCGAATCCACCGATAATATTCGGAATTTCAACTCCTGCTACTGTGGAAGTTCCACTAATTACTAAATCGTTTTTCATTTTTATTTCACCCTTTTTATTTTTTTCTCTTATCTTTTCTTACCTTATTTGACTAGCCTTATATATTTTGGCCTTCTCTTATATTCCTTCACGGGGACTGAACGGCCGTTTTCATCAATCATAAACTTCTGACCATTGACGCCCTCATGAATCTCAATAGGTTTCAATTCCTTTCCTTCTTTTTCAGCCCATTGCTCGATAAGTCCTTGTCCAGTTTTCTTCCTTAAAGAATCAGAAAGAGCCATCATGGCATCCACCATAAAATTATCAATGTCAGGATTTTCATATTTCATTAAAAATTCATCAATATGTTCTGACGATATTGGTTTATCCTGCGGAAGGGATTTAACATACTCCATCGTTGAAAAATAATCACGAATGCAAAACTTCGATCCGTTAAACTTCTTGGTCACAGGAAATAAATTCATGAATTCTTTGGGTGTAAAAACGGAAAGTTCGTTTATTATATCTCCATCTGCGTGTACCAAATCATTAGGATCGTCATAAAGCACTTCAGCATAATCTTCATAATCGGTTGTGCTGTGTTTCTTTACTTCAAATAGCACCGTTCGACGAGCAAAGTCAGCATAGAATTCATCTGTATCTTCACCTTGTCTTTTTTCAAAATCACTCAATAATCTTTCTTCTGCTTTCTGCAAATTCATAAATGTAAATTCCAATTTAACAGCTTCCTTTCACCTTTTTTATTTTTTGGAACCAATAAACAATGTAGGAATTAACAAGCGATTATTTTATATTTTTGCTATCCGTTTAACAGATAACGATCTGATGTTACCGCTGTTTCATTCATCCGTTATTTCCTCCTTTTTTTGAGCTTACATATATAAAGAGAAGACCGAGACTGTTCTCTGTGTTGAAAATCTGAATCATTTTTTTAACTAACACTCTCTTCCATTTATCATCTATTCAATCTTTCTATCAATTCCAAAAGCCATTATAGGCCACTTCAGAAAACGTTTCAACTATTAAAAATCCTATTACAATAGGTATTATAATAGATAATTTACCTTGCAATATATTTATTGCCCATTTTTTATATAATATTTGTTCTAAATAAATTGATAGGTTATTTATTATTGATAAAATAAAAAATTATAGTGAATCAGCAGCTACGCACGTTCTGAAGGGTACTGTCTTTAGTCCGGACCCATTGTTATTCCCAGCTGCTGTATACCCGTATACTGCAGGCATCTTGCTATAAGGAGGTGCGAAAATTCTACCCCCCCCCTTTATGGATGTCGGCACTGCCTATCCCCCTTCAAAGATGCAGGAAATAACTACAACCACGACCGGTCTTTGCGACTGACAATATGTCAGTAACAAATGGACCCCGGATACAATGTACACACCTTCATTTAATATAGATAACAGGCGTGGCACGGTCTTTAAAGTAATCTTGGACGCCCAATTCTACTTTTAATTTCTTAGTCAGGCGAACCCGCTTGTAGCCACGCTTAATTAAATATGGCCTAGCCTGCTTCATTTCCCTGCTAGCCTGCGACTGGGTACATGCCTTTTCTTTCATCAGCTGATCCGTAACAGTCCGTTCAATAGCCACATGAAACTCATCTAAGTTCTGATCAATCAATATTTGGATGGCTGCCAGATAGCCCTTCGACTTTAAGGAAACAGTTCTTGCAACATCTTTGCGCTGAATAAATACCTGACTGGAAGGCAGTAAACCGTCCATATGAAAGAGCGCTTCTTTGGTTATAGCCGTTCTACAGATTCCATGATCCCGAAGTTTTTGACATTTAGCCTCGATCCTATCCAATGTCCGATCATCAATCCGGCACAGCTCATAGCAGTTTGCATGACGGGCATACTGTTTGGCCTGCATTCTACTTAACAGCCATCCAGGGATATGCCGATCGTTTAATTGCCTGATCAGTCCTACATAGGAAAGCAGAACCAAAAGGCTGCTCGCCCGTTTATGCTTATTTGCATCTCCGTATAAATCGGCAGCTAGAGTTCGGCTGCTCATGAAAAACAGATGACTTATTTTATTTTCTTTCATCCAAACACTGGATCCGTGCTTTTCAAACAGTTCAAAGATACGGTTTATATCCGTTAGAATCGGATTAAAATAATGATAACTATCAGGATATTCTTCCTTGAATCGCTTTCCGTTCATTGTCCTCAGAAGCCTCTGAACAGCCTGTATCTGATCCTTAAAACCATCCGTTATTCGGGAACCCGTTAACCATGAAAGTTTCTCCAGCGATTCACCAAGCGTCAATCCGGACAGTTTAGCGAACACTTCCATATTGTTACCTGTAAAGAAACAGCTTTCGGAAAAGCAGTGATATTTGTAAATTCCTTCATCTACATAAACATTGGCGCTTGGATGGCTTTCTTCATGAAAGATATCTATAAAAAACCTTTGATTTAACGGAAGCCCGTACAACTTTCTCATACTTAAATGCACGAAGGACTGGCTAAAACTTTCTTCCGTACAGCTTTCAGGTAAATTCAAATCCTTCCATGCTTTCTTTAATTCATCCCATTTATGAAACCGGATTAAGTCGGTCACATTCGAAACGAATGGTTTTAGGGCTTCGCCCTGGCTTCCCTTTCGGTCAGCACTGTTGATTCTAACTTGTTCATTTTGAAGTGTTTCAGGATAACTGTTAAACGGGTTTTTACTGTTTAAAATGTCCTGTTTTCCTTGATGTAATGGGATTCTTTGAACATTTGTCATGACTGTTGGCAACCCTAATCCCATATAATACTGAAATATGGGTAACCAACTGTTATTTTTAACGTTTAGGAAGTTCCCGAAGTTAATGACATGGACGTGTTTACCACCGAAGAATAAGCGAGTCGGATCTTGTGTCACTGTATCGGCATGATAGTATTGAGTAAGTTTTTCACAGATGGTTTGAAATTCGTTTAAATCTGTAATCGTTTTGTCTAAGTGAAAGATAATCCGATAACGGTTCCAGTGTTCAGTTGAAGAGAAAGTTTCATAGATGAAGGCAGCATAAGTTTGTGTGAAGGGATCTGCCAGGACTTTTGATAAAGGTAGATAGCGATCTCCTGTGAATTGAATTTTCTTTCCGTTGACCTTGTGTCCGTTGTCGATGTCAATCATCAGTAGCTGAGTGGATTCAAAGTTAGCCTGTTCCCGATGTGAATGAGTCAGTGTACAGGGAACAACAGTTTTTCCGCATTCGCCTATCTGAAAGGCCAGTTCATCCATTGACAACGTGACGGGATGGCGAATGATTTGTTTGGAGATTTTCCCTGTTTCGTTAGCATTGGGTTTCGTCCTCCGGTGTTCAGGTGATAAATAAACGTTAACGCTTGAATAAAGGTCTTTTTCTGCTAAAGCCAAAACAAAACTTCTTTCCTGCTTGAAATTTTTAATGACATAAGAGAATATCCGGATCGGTTGATCGTTGTTTTATCCTCTCTTTTTTTTGAGCTTACATATATAAAGAGAAGACCGAGACTGTTCTCTGTGTTGAAAATTTAAGAAAGAGCTTAGGGCTGAAAAGGACCTAACCTATGAATAAATTTAACAAGTCTTTCAAACTGACTGGTGGCCTGCTGGGACTTCCGTTAAATCAATACGCCGACAGATCGGCTCCCATAGCCTCTAGTTCATCAGCAAACACAGCATGGGCTACTCCTTTGCACGTTGCTGTCCAGTACGCGAGTTTATTCTTAATCCGTTTAATCTTCATCTGACCCACCATCTGTTCCAAAGCGTGAACCGCAGCGGTTTCATAGTGACATTTCTCAATGTTGGCCTTCCAGAATTGTTTGTGTGCGATTCTATAAAGCCGGTTGATAGATTGTACCCTTATCGGAAAATAGCGCTTATACGCCCTTCTGAAGCCTTCAGGGATAGAGTCAGGAATTTCACCTATTGAATCAGATATTTGATCAGCCTGACGATCTTTACTAGAATCTTTGAATAATTCTTTGGGTAATGCATAGGTAGAAACAGTTTTACCGCCTTCTGCCACCGTCTGTTCGGCGTTTTCAGGGATGCCAGTATGAAAGTAAGGAGAATAATAGGTTTGAAAATAGGGGTGCTGAGAGAAGAAAAGAACGGCCTTTCCGGGAAGGTTGAAATGACCCAACCGGCGATGGGCAATATAGATAATCTGATGTTTTCTTAGATACCTGACAGCCGTTCTAACGGTTGCAGGGGTAATGTCATATGCGGCTGCAAGATAGTTAGCAGAGGAGTAAACAAAGCCCTTTTCGGCACTCAGGAAAACGATAAACGAAAGCATGTCACGGGTTCCCTGCTTCAGACGAAACCACTTATCCCCGTAAGAATTTTGAATGATGTTCATGAGCTGATTTTTATAGGATTGTTTTTCATTCTTTTTCGTGTAGAGATCCGGGAAGCTCATCAATTTTTTAAATGTAGAATGTTCGACGATTGTTCGTGTTTTCATGTTTGTACGCCCCTTAAATCAATTTTTTGGGCATACTCAAATAAGCCTAAAGGTTGACAAATTCTTTTCCGAATGTTAGACTACGGTTACTTTAGGAATAACCGTATTTATTTGAGCATGCGGGATCACCTATTTGTGGTAGGTGGTCTTTTTCATTGTCTGAAATTTTAAAATGAGTGTTCTTTAAACAGTTTCAATAGATCGTTCACGGCATCATCCTTGCTGTAATGCTCGTCCGCTGCCAGAGAATGAGCGATAGACAGGCACTGGTTCAGCATTTCCGCCCTTTCAATCATGTCTTCCAGTTCATTGATTGAAATGGATCGGTCGTCAAACGGATAGATCTTTTTTAAATCGTCCGGTTCAGCGTTCATGATTTTTCCTTTCAAAATTTATTTCAATAGCTTTGCCTTCTGTTTCTCAAATTCATCTTGAGTAATTGCCCCTTCATCCAGTAACTTTTTAAACTTGAGAATTTCATCAGCCGGATTCATTGAAAAACCGGGTGCTTCAGGCTTTGAAATTTTACTGTTGATGTATTCCATAGCTTGATTGAAATTTATTTTCATTTTCCCCTTGTGAAAAACGATGCAGTTTCTAGCAGCGTTGGGCCAGTTTGCTTTTTCATGTACACCAGCCGTTACAAGTTCAAGATGTCCCCAGAAGATTCCGGTGGTTGCATTAACCGCATCCAGTCGGTTCAATTGAATTTTGAATAGGCTTGTCTGAAAAATATTTCCTGTCCAGAATCCCTTTTTAACGATGTAAGCCTTTTTGTCCGTCACAATCAGCCATTCTTTGAAGACGCCGCGAGATAAAAATTTAATCTGTTCTCCGGATTCAACATACTTTTCAACGTGTTTCAATTTTTTTGACATGAATGTCAGTCCTTTCTTTTTAAATTCATCAGCGGGCTGCTGGCTACGGCTTTGTCCAGAATCTGGCTATCCTGCAACGAGCGACTGTACGGCAAGGAATTCAGTTCAGCATCCGTGATCAAAACCTCTTCTCAATATTTTTCAGTGGGCTGAACTCGTCATGATGTTTGCGTATATCGTCCGAAAATAAATGTACATAGGTTTTAGCCATCTCAAGATTTGAATGTCCCATAATATTCTGAAGATCAAAAATACCGGCTCCATTCATCACGGAAAGGCGGGCGAAAGTATGCCGGAATGTATGCGGGCTGCATCGTACCTGATCCGCTATACCGGCTTGGTTACCGTATTCGGTAATTTTATGTTGGTAATCACTCCTAGCCATCCGTTTTCCGACCATAGAAACAAACAGCGCATTTTCTCCGGTCACGTCTCCCCGAATACGGATATAAACTTTAAGCTGCTTAATCATGCGGTCTGTAATGGGAATAAGCCGTTCCCTGAACCCTTTTGTATTTCTGACATGCAGGCGTTTATCCGTCCATAAGATGTCTGTTACGTCCGTTCCGTACAGCTCGGAAAGCCTGATTCCGGTATCTAGGAGCAGCATCATAAAGGTATAGTCCCTTAAGCCCGAAAACATAGATAGGTCAGGCTGACGCATTAAAGCGTTAATTTGAGAGTCGGTAAAAGATTGAATGACTTCCTGCCTGTTCTTCAAGAGCCTGATCCCGTCATAAGGATTAAATTTAATTTTCTTGTCGGCATACAGAAAGTTGAAGAAGGCCCGGACCGCTCGGAGCCGGTCATTAATCGTAGTGATTTTCAGACCTTTTTTCTTCATAGGGAGGATAAAATTTTCACGAATCATATCTCGGGTAATTAAACTGGGTGAGGTTTCAAGTTTCTGTTCACGAAGAGCCCTGTACAGATAAGAAATTTCTCTGCGGTAATAGTCTACTGTAAAGGGTCTGAGGTTACGGATCTCACAATCCATGAGGAATAAATGTAGGGCTTGCTGGAAGCTGATAATATCCGGTTCCTGAGTAGCAGAGGAAACAACCTGCATTTCTTGTTCCGATAAAACATTCTTACGTTTCGTCAAAGATATTCACCCCTTTGTCGGTGTGGCAGAATTGGTAGACGCGCACGACTTTTTATTTAGAGGCTATATACTTGAAGACGACCTTATCCCGAAAGATTGTTTCCATAAATAATAAAAAAGGCTTCCTGAACAATCAGGAAACCTTGTTATTAAAGGGAAAAGTAATACCGGTGGTCGGGGTCGAACCGACACTCCTTGCGGAACACGATTTTGAGTCGTGCGCGTCTGCCAATTCCGCCACACCGGCACAGAAAAAAGTCAAAAAAATAAAATGGAGGCGACACCCGGAATCGAACCGGGGATAAGGGTTTTGCAGACCCGTGCCTTACCGCTTGGCTATGCCGCCTTATATGATTGGAGCGGAAGACGGGATTCGAACCCGCGACCCCCACCATGGCAAGGTGATGTTCTACCACTGAACTACTTCCGCATTATTACTGGCCCAGCTGGATTCGAACCAGCGCATGACGGCACCAAAAACCGTTGCCTTACCGCTTGGCTATGGGCCAATTTTATGGGGCGGTTAGTGGGGATCGAACCCACGCATGCCGGAACCACAATCCGGTGTGTTAACCACTTCACCATAACCGCCATAACAAAAAAGCAAACAGGGGTAGTAGGAATTGAACCCACACTAGAGGTTTTGGAGACCTCTGTTCTACCTTTAAACTATACCCCTACATTATGTAATGGAGGGAGAAGGATTCGAACCTTCGAACCCATAGGGAACGGATTTACAGTCCGTCGCGTTTAGCCTCTTCGCTATCCCTCCATATTTTATATGTCAAGGATAAATAACAGCATAGAAAAATGGTGCCGGTCAGAGGACTTGAACCCCCAACCTACTGATTACAAGTCAGTTGCTCTACCAATTGAGCTAGACCGGCACACTATAATGGTGGCTCGGGGCGGAATCGAACCACCGACACAAGGATTTTCAGTCCTCTGCTCTACCGACTGAGCTATCGAGCCATAAAACAAATTGATTGACAATCATCCCATATGTCCTTAGCACATATAAATAAAACAGCCTTTTCATTTTCAAGTATTAGATATCAAACATATTAAATAAAAAATANTCATCCCATATGTCCTTAGCACATATAAATAAAACAGCCTTTTCATTTTCAAGTATTAGATATCAAACATATTAAATAAAAAATAAATGGCGGATCCGAGCGGACTTGAACCGCCGATCTCCTGCGTGACAGGCAGGCATGTTAACCACTACACCACGGATCCATTGGTTGCGGGGGCAGGATTTGAACCTGCGGCCTTCGGGTTATGAGCCCGACGAGCTACCGGACTGCTCCACCCCGCGACAACAATAAAAACCAAGAATTGGTGGAGGATATAGGGTTCGAACCTATGACCCTCTGCTTGTAAGGCAGACGCTCTCCCAGCTGAGCTAATCCTCCATAACAACAGTGTTGTTTAGAAACACCATTATATTTTATTATATGAAAAACAAAAAATCAAGAAAAATTTGGTGACCCGTGCGGGATTCGAACCCACGAACCCACCGTGAAAGGGTGGTGTCTTAACCACTTGACGAACGGGCCATTGAATAAAAATGAAAACATTATTTATTAAAAATAATGGCGGAGAGCGAGGGATTCGAACCCTCGAGACGGCCTTAACCGTCTACACGATTTCCAATCGTGCTCCTTCGGCCTCTCGGACAGCTCTCCAGCAAGCTTCTCAGCAAAAACTCCGCGAGCATGCCGCAACAATAAAAGCCGCTGCTGACTGATCGGTTCATACATTGCATTGAAGCCCAGTAATTTATTTCAATATCAATTAAATATTGCCTGGCAGCGACCTACTCTCACGGGGGGACAGCCCCCCACTACCATCGGCGCCGAAGAGCTTAACGACCGTGTTCGGGATGGGAACGGGTGGATCCTCTTCGCTCTGACCGCCAGACGTGC
>NZ_JARAJZ010000007.1 GCF_028765345.1 Sporolactobacillus sp. CQH2019 | reverse complement strand
GTTGTCTCAGAAGCAACAATGATGGCTTTTTTACACCGTTCTATTTTTCACTGGTTTGCCGGAAATCAGCATTTAACCCTAACGCAAATAATTCAGGAAAAGCAGCAAACATCTGGGATTAGAGGACGAATTACTGATTTCATAGTCACTTAAAACTTTTGACTGTCCAGATCCAATACAGAACAAACAGTAAAATTCCAATCTTTAAAAGCTGCCACCCAAGGCTAAGCAGCGCACTAATCAACCCGAAGATAGCCGCAATTGTACCCTTATTTCGCTCAGGTGTGGTTGATTGGACCGCCGTTTCTTCCTGCTTTTGTTTTGCGGAATATTGTTTGCTCCAGGAAAGCCCTTTAATAGGTGTCGAGTAGGATTGAGTCACTTTCTTTGTCGTCGGATTGTATGTAGTCCGTGCTGCTTTACCGCCTATTGTCCATGAATGTGATTTCTTGCCAAAGTTAATCTTAACCCCGGGGAATAATTTAATAGACCTCCTATAGCGGAACCCCATTTTGATCAAACTCCTTTAATCTGATTATAATCCATTACTAATTTATGGTAAATTAAAAACCGTAAAATAAAAACAGCCTCCCTTCACTAACTGCATCAGCTAATAAAGACAGGCTATTTATTAAATATCATTAATTAAGTTTATTGATTTATGATCCGTGTTTGTTGGTTTATTCGTCCGGCATCCATCTAATCCCAAATTTCAGAATCCCTCACTGTCAGTGAAAAGCGCCGCTGTGCTCGCGTTCTTCCGCCCGGTTCTCGATACGCAGTTTATCTGCGACCATGGCGATGAATTCCGAATTCGTCGGTTTTGCCTTGGAGATAGATATCGTGTAGCCGAACAAAGAAGAAATGGCTTCTACATTTCCGCGGCTCCATGCGACTTCGATGGCGTGGCGAATGGCCCTTTCTACCCGGCTCGATGTCGTTTTGTATTTTTTGGCAATGTCGGGATAAAGCACTTTCGTTATCGAACCGAGCAGTTCTATGTCGTTGTATACCATGGAAATGGCTTCCCGGAGATACATGTACCCTTTGATGTGGGCGGGCACGCCGATTTCATGAATGATGCTTGTGATGCTTGCGTTTAAATCGTGAGGCCTGCTCGGAATTGAGGGGGCGGGTATTCTGCCTGAGAATACGGGGTCCATCTCTTTCTTCCCTGCAACCTGTCGGATATTATTGGCTAAATTGGCCATATCAAACGGTTTCAAGATAAAATAAGAAACACCCAGTTCTACGGCCTTTTTAGTAACATCCTCCTGTCCGAACGCAGTCAACATGATGATGCTCGGTTTGGGGAGTGCCTGATTGGCACGGATCTGTTCCAATACGCCAATGCCGTCAAGATGAGGCATGATAATATCTAATAGGAGCACATCCGGAGTCACAGTTTTCAGCATCTCCAGGCATTCCTGACCGTTCTTCGCCGTCCCGATCACTTCAATGTCATCCTGGGATGTTAAATAATCGTCGATCAATCGTATTAGTTCCTGATTATCGTCAGTCAGGCATACCTTGATTTTCTGCAAAAGTAATCCCCCTTGTCATATATTCTCCATTAGTTTTTCGACAAGGAGGAATTTTTTCCTTTTATTTCTAGGTTTAAACCGTCTATTTTTATCGTGCATTTTTTTCATTTTTCCGTTTTTTTCTTTGCTATTCGCCCTTATTCGTCATATATCGACAATACTTTGTCGGACAATTTTTCAAATCGGTCTATTTTTCCGATCATACATCGTAAAATCTTCGTTCTTTGTTAACCGGCCGCCTGTTTTAAATGATTTTTTTGATAAGCAGCCAATCCCGCTTCCTGAAGCATCCATTCAATGTGCACACCGTAACCGCTTGTCGGATCACTGACGAAAACATGAGTTACCGCACCTACCAGTTTTCCGTCCTGTATGATCGGACTGCCGCTCATTCCCTGGATAATACCGCCCGTGGCCTTCAATAGACGCGGATCGGTTATTTTAATAACCAGTCCCTTTGTTGCCGGATATTTTTGCGGAACCGAGTTCAGAATTTTGATGTCAAATGCCTGGACCTTATTGCCGTCGAGCACGGTCAGAATCTGGGCGGGCCCTTCTCTAACCTGATCGGCCAGTGCAATCGGAATGGCCTTCCGTTCTCCTGCGGAACGCGCTCCATAATTTCCCTGAAGGTGGCCATAAATTCCAAACGGCGTGTTTTTATCTACAGAACCGATGCTGAGTGCATTATCCGGAAAATAAGCAATTTTTTCTCCCGGTTTTCCCTCTGATCCCCTTTCAATCGCCTGGACCGTTGAACGAACGATACTCCCTTCCCGGATCCGAATCGGCTGTCCGGTATCCCTGTCGGAAATGACATGCCCCAGTGCGCCGTACGACGACGTCTTCGGGTCATAAAAAGTCATCGTACCGATACCTGATGCTGAATCACGGATATACAAGCCAAGCTGATAGTGCAGATTATTTCTGTCCCTGACAGGAACAAGCTTTTTATCGAGCAGCGTCTGCTGACGAAGGACGGTCAGCCTGACGGGCGTCCCTCCGCGGGAGTCTGTGATCACCTGCCGGATATCGCGAATGGAGACCATTTGCTTCCCGTTTATTTTCGTGATGACATCCCCTATATGGATGCCGGCAGATTCACCGGGCGAAGCCTGCCCTTCCGCACTATCCACAAGATGATAGCCGACAACCAGAACCCCGCGTGTATTCAATTTTACTCCAATGGACTCCCCTCCGGGTACAAGGAGAAGATCCGGACGAATCCGGGCATCCGTTCTCGGAGAAGGCCGATTGAAAAAGGATATTGGCTCAATTTGCTCCCAATCCGGGCCCCGATCCGAAGAAGCCGCTATCCATTTTTGATTGCCGGCAGTCATCGGCGACCCGTCTGCCGGCCGGACATTAACGTCCGCTGTCCCCGTCTGAAAAGAAAATTTTCCCAGGGTGGATTTGTCGACCGGCCGATCGGACCTGATGCCGCACAGCCCGATCAGAAAACAGAGAAGAACAAATCCGGCCAGCATTCCGAACCATTTTCTATGTCTCATGACTCACTCTCCTCGCTCCATACGCACCCCTCTCTTGCAGTGCATTATTTAAAATGACCTGAGCGAAGAAGATTTATGAGTCACGGCCTTCAAGTATTGATTCCATAACAGGATAGCTGTTCCAACTTAAATTTTCACTTTTTCAGCCATTTTAAGCAGTTCCTCGGCATGTTTTTTTGTCAGATCCGTCACTTTCGTACCGGATATCATTCGTCCGATCTCACGGATTTTTTCCGGAGAGCTCAGTTTTTTTACAGTTGTTTTCGTCCGATTATTTTCGGTTACATGTTTTGCAATATACAAATGCTGGTCGGCCATGGCGGCAATTTGCGGCAGGTGGGTAATACAAAAAACCTGAGATGACTTTGAAAGGCTGAAAATTTTCTCCGCCATCGCCTGGGCGACACGGCCGCTGACACCGGTATCGACCTCGTCAAAAATGATCGACGTTAAACCGATGACCTGCTTAAAGTTTGACTTAATCGCCAGCATAATCCGCGAAAGCTCTCCGCCTGACGCAATTTTCGCGAGCGGTTTGAGCGGTTCCCCCGGATTTGTCGTGATATAAAATTCGGCTCTGTCGATACCGTCCGCCTGATAGCTGTCGAACGTATCCAAGGCATCCTGCTGCTCAAAGCGGACATCGAATCGCGCGTGTTCCATATATAAATCTTTAAGCTCATGATTAACGGACCGCGTCAGCTGCGCAATCGTTTTTTTCCGGGCCGCGGATACGGTCAGCGCTTTCTTTCTTAATTTATCCAGATGAACTGAAAATGCTTCATTAAGCTTGTCATATTTTTCATCGCGATGAGTCAGATCATCATATTCTTTTTCAATTTTCGTATAATAATCGAGAATTTCCTTGATATTGGCCCCGTATTTTCGCTTGAGCAGATGGATATCGTTTAACCTTAGTTCGATATCGTCGAGCCGATCGGGCGTATACTCCATTGTTTCCAGATAATTCCGTATCGAAGAGGCCTGTTCCTCGATGACGTAATAACTGCCGGAAACCGACTCATAAAACTCTTTCAGCTCCTTGTCCAGATCCTGAACCGACTGAAGCTCTCCTGCAGCACGTCTCAGCCAATCAAGGCCCTTGTTTTCTCCGTCCAGCGCTTCATAGCCCGTTTTCAATGCCTGAAAAACTTTTTCGAAATTAACAAGTTTTCGCTTTTCTTCGAGAAGCTGGGCTTCTTCGTCCTGTTTTAACTGTGCATTCCCGATTTCCTTTATCTGAAATTGAAGAAGATCGACACGCTGTGCGATCTGCTTTTCGTTTTTATTAAATTTGGCACATTGCCCGGCCAGTTCTGCCGTCTTCCGATATTCTTCCCGATAGGCCGACATCGGCCCGGCAATCCTGTCGCCGCCGAATTGATCGATGAGCGGAAGATGGCGTTCAGGATCCAGCAAAAGCTGATGTTCGTGCTGGCCGTGTATATCGATCAATTTCTGCCCGATTTCATGAAGAGAGGCAAGAGTCACTAATTTGCCGTTTACCCTGCAGATGCTTTTTCCCTTTTCGGAAATTTCTCTTTTTAGGATAATCATGTCCTCATTTTTATCGATTCCCAAATTATCGAGAAGCTGCAGGACTTCGTGGTGATCATTGATTTCAAACAGACCTTCAATTTCTGCTTTTTTTGTTCCATGGCGGACATATTCCGAAGAACCCCGCCCGCCCGCAAGCAAAGCGATTGCGTCGATAATGATCGACTTTCCGGCGCCGGTTTCCCCCGTGAAAACGGTCAGACCGTTCTCAAATGTGATTTTAAGCTTTTCGATGATCGCAAAGTTCAGAATCTGCAGTTCAAGAAGCATCGCAAAAACTCCTTTCTGGCAATCGAACGTAGGTTCTGTATTTATTCTCTCCCCTTTTTGCTTTTTCGTCAACGATCACATGAGATTTAAATTATAAAAAAAGAGCCGTTTATCCGCTCTTTTTTTCACCGATCAGATTTAGAAAATGCCCGATGTGCGCCTACGACAATTTCCCGGACAGAGACGGATAGTTTGTTATCCGCACTGCCCGGATCCGCGTTCAGATGGGCAAGAAATTCAATATTTCCGTCTCCTCCCGTTATCGGCGAATAATCGAGCCCTAAAACGCTGAATCCGGTTTGCAGAGAAAATTGCAGAAGATCGCGCAAAACATGCTCATGAACGCCCGGATCGCGAACAATGCCTTTTTTCCCGACTTCGCTCCTCCCTGCTTCAAACTGCGGCTTGATCAGCACAACAATATCGCTGCCGGGAAGCACGATGCTTTTCAGCGGAGGAAGAATTTTTTTTAGAGAAATGAAAGAAACATCAATCGTCGCAAAGTCGGGCGTCCCTTCGGGAAAATCCTCGGGTGTACAGTAGCGGAAATTGGTTCTCTCCATAACGACAACGCGGGCATCGTTCCGCAGTTTCCATGCCAGCTGATTATAGCCGACATCGAGGGCATACACTTTAGCCGCTCCGTTCTGAAGTGCACAGTCGGTAAACCCGCCTGTCGAAGCTCCTATATCCAGCATCCGTTTGCCGGCGACGCTGATTGGAAAAACGTTCAAAGCCTTTTCCAGCTTAAATCCGCCGCGCCCGACGTACGGCATCGGATCGCCCTTAATGTTCAAAGACACTCCGCTGTCAATCCTGCTGCCGGGCTTGTCGACACGCTGATCGCCTATATAAACCGTCCCGGCCATTACCGCGCGCTGCGCTTTCTCCCGGGAATCAAACAGCCCTTTTTTGACGAGCAGAACATCCACACGTTCTTTCTCCCTCATTATGATGAAATCCTCCGCTGTCCGCGCCTGTCGGCCTTTTGCTCCTTAATCATCTGTTTTATAACGGTACAGACATGATCGCTTGTCAGGCCGAGTTCTTCAAGCAGTTCCCTGACACTTCCGTGTTCAATAAACCGGTCGGGTATTCCCATCCGCTTGATGGCCACGTCGTGACAGCCGTGATCATGGTAAAACTCCATAATGCTTGAGCCGAATCCCCCGGCAAGGGTGCTTTCCTCAAGTGTCAGAATCGGCAGCCCGCGTTCCATCAGCCGATTCAGCATGTCACCGTCCAGCGGTTTAAGAAAACGGGCGTTGACAACTGCAACCTGGATGCCTTCAGACTGCAGGTGTTTGGCCGACTCAAGCGCTACCTGAAGCATCGGCCCGAAAGACAGGATACAGGCATCCGCCCCTTCTCTGAGCAGTTCCCACTTTCCGATCGGAATCTGCGACGGTTTTTCGTCGATAAGAACCCCGAGGCCGTTTCCGCGCGGATAACGGACAGCCACAGGCCCTTTGTCATATTTAATGGCTGTATAAACCATATTGCGCAGCTCATTTTCATCTTTGCCCATCATAATCACGATATTCGGCAGACAGCGGAGAAAACTGATATCAAATACGCCCTGGTGAGTCTCTCCGTCTGCGCCGACCAGCCCGGCACGGTCAATGGCGATAAAAACATTCAGATTCTGCCTGCAGATATCATGGATGATCTGATCATAGGCACGCTGCATGAACGTCGAATAAATGGACAGCACAGGTTTCATGTTCTGGGTTGCCAGCCCGGCAGCAAATGTTGCCGCATGCTGTTCGGCAATTCCGACATCAAAAAGCCGGTCGGGGAACTCTTTAGCAAATCCCTCCAGCTTCGAACCGACAACCATTGCCGGTGTGACAACGATGATGCGGTCATCCGTCCGTGCAAGATCCTGAAGCATATCGTTGACGACCTTGCTGTAGGATGGTGCCGATGTGACGGGTTTAATGAAGGCGCCCGATTCGATCTTATAAGGACCCGGGCCGTGCCAGGTTCCGACCGCATCCATTTCTGCCGGCTTATACCCTTTTCCCTTCTGTGTCAGAACGTGGATCAGAACCGGCCCTTTCCTTTTTTTAGCAAAATTCAAATTGTCGATCAGCGCATTGATATTGTGGCCGTCGACGGGACCCATGTAGGTGATTCCGAGTTCTTCAAAAAAAACACCGGAAACAAGCAAATATTTCAGACGGTCCTTCACTCTCTCAGCAACAGAGGCAAGCTTTCCGCCGAAAGCCGGTATTTTTTTCATCAAATACTCGATATCTTCTTTTGCCCGGTTGTATTTTTGAGCGGATCTCATGCGGTCCAGCATATTATGCAGGGCGCCGACATTGGGAGCGATGGACATTTCATTGTCATTTAATACAATAATCATATCCCTTTTTTGATGGCCGATATCATTCAGCGCTTCCAGCGCCATGCCGCCGGTCAGCGCCCCGTCGCCGATGATCGCAATGATATCGAAGTGCTCCTTTTTCAGATCTCTGGCAACCGCCATGCCGAGCGCTGCGGAAAGCGATGTCGAACTGTGCCCCGTTTCCCAGACATCGTGCTCGCTCTCATTTCGCTTGGGAAATCCGCAGAGGCCTTTATATTGCCTCAGCGTGTCGAACTTATCCCCTCTTCCCGTCAATATTTTGTGAACGTAGGATTGGTGCCCGACATCCCAGATCAGTTTGTCTTTCGGGCTGTTGAACACTTTGTGCAGAGCCAGCGTTAGTTCAACGACTCCAAGATTCGGTGCCAGATGCCCCCCCGTTTTTGACAGTTTCTTGATTAAAAAAGAACGAATATCGCGCGCCAGATTATTCATTTGCGCGACAGACATTTTTTTAAGAAACTTCGGATTTTTTATCGACGTCACATCCATTTTAATCACACACCTTATTTTCCCTTTCTTTTTCTTGCTTTGCCGTCCGTTTTTTTATCAAGGATACGCAGGATCGGAATATGAAGACGGTGCTCGGCAAAGTAAAATAGATAACCTACTTGATACATGATTTGAACCGAATAATTGATCGCATAGGTTTTTCCGAGTGCTTTTACATATACTGTAAGCGCCGCCACTAAACTGGTAACCAAAACGGACATGACATAATCCATCAGTCCCCCGTTTTCCTTGGCGAACAGGGCAACCAGTTCGACCACCACGACAGCTGCCGCCGTTCCGCTGATGATGCCGCAAATATCACCGATCACATCGTTGCAGAAACTGGAGACTCTGTCGGCATTTTTGGTCAGCCACACGGCGTATTTCGCTCCCCTGACTTTTTTCGAAGCCATCGCATGGAACGGGACTTCGCTTGCAGCCGTTGCTGCCACTCCGATTATATCAAACAAAAGATGAATAAAGATAATGACAAGCACGACCAAAATGCCGCTGAACACACCGACTCCGTTCAGGACAGCAGTCGAAATAATTGAAAAAATAGCCGCTAACACCAGCGTGATAACGGCTATCGAAAAAGCCCATTTCAAAGACTTCATAATTTCATTTTTCATTCAATCCCTGATTTCGGGAAAACATCCGCCCCGATCAAGTCTTCACATCCTCGCTGAAAATCATATTCGCCGATGTGCAAAATTATGTAAAACAGGAGGTCATCTGTAAAGTAAACATTGCGCCTTAGGTCCAGTAGGTTTTCCCGTCAGGCTGCCCTCTGTTGCCAGTCGGGCAGTTTCCTTTTAAAGCCGGACCGGCGGCGTCGCCAACCGCCGAACTGGAACACCACTCAGCACGCACCGTAATCCTTTACAGATGTTGTACAAACAGTCTAGGAGATTTCCTCAAGCACTCCGATACTCTGTTCTAGCCTCTTTTGCAGAATTGATTTCAAGAAAGCGCACGCCCGGAACGCCGGCCAAGCAATTCACGGGTTACACGCCTCTATCCCCTCTTTTCCACTCAAGGCAGGCTACGCTGTTCGCTTTTCTCTAATCAAGTACTAACGAAACAGGTTTTCCACATAGTCATTTTGCTGAAAGCAAACAACGTTACGTGTCTCCACAAGCGCAGGGTCTTCGCCCACATGCCGTTGCGGATCGCCCTACGCTCTTTACTCCCAGCACCGACCCAAAGCTGGGCGCCTTAAGCCGGCACCAGGAACTTCATCGATGTGCCCTTTGACGGATTTTTAGCCCCGTCTTCAAACAAAGCGGAGTGACTAGAATACTGCACCACCTGTACTATATACACACTTTATTTTAACATATGTCTCTCATTTTCTCAAACAAACTTTAGCCCTTCCGCACTTAAAAAGTTCTGTTTAAAACGAACTCGGCAATTTGGGCAAGCAGGCCGTTTTCGAAGCCCGATTCGCGTAAAAATCCGACTGCATGGTCGACATGGTCGGCCATTTTTCTTTTGGCTCCCTCTAGTTTGAGCAGGCTGACGTATGTATTTTTATGATTGTCGAGATCGCTGCCGACCGGTTTGCCCAGTTCATCTTCATTTCCTGTAATATCAAGAATATCATCGCCGATCTGAAAGGCAAGGCCGAGGTGGTCGGCATAGCCGGCCAGAGAATGTGTCTGCTGCTCCGTCGCACCTGCGATGACAGCCGCCGCCTCCAGAGGAAATCTGACAAGCCTGCCCGTTTTCCGCCCGTGCACGGACATCAGCTGGCCTAAGGTCAGGGTTTTTTCTTCAGCTTCCAGATCATCCTCCTGCCCGCCGACCATTCCTTCCGGCCCCGCTGCGCCGGCAAGAAGGGCGACCAGTCTGCTCCTGACTTCACCGTCCAGTATAGGATCCGAGGCAACGATCTGAAAAGCAACGGTGAGAAGGCCGTCGCCTGCCAGTATCGCCGTCGCTTCCCCGAACATTTTGTGATTGGTCGGTTTGCCGCGCCTCAGGTCATCGTTGTCCATTGCCGGAAGATCATCGTGAATCAGCGAGTATGTATGGATCATCTCCAGAGCCACCGCAGTTGAAAGCCCCAGGTCTTCTTCTTTTCCCAGGGTATCCAGAGCAGCGAAAAGAAGGATCGGGCGGATCCGTTTCCCGCCCGCGGTCAGCGAATAAAGCATGGATTCTTTGAGTTTGCCGGGAATAGTTCTATCTTGTAAAAAGAGCGGAAGCTGACGGTCGATCCACGCCTTTTTTTCTTGCATATAGGCATCCAGGCGCACAGTCATTCCTTATCATCTCCCTGCACAGAGAACGGACGGGCTTCGCCGTTGCTGTCAATCAGTTGATCCATCTTTTTACCGACGGTTTCTAATTTTTCATGGCAAAGCTTGGAAAGCGACATGCCTTCCTGAAACAAATCGATCGCTTTTTCAAGCGGAACGTCGCTCTCTTCAAGCTGCCGGACAATCGTTTCCAATTTTTCCATCGCTTCTTCAAAAGTCGGTACCGCGTTTTGATCGGACTCACTTGCTTCGCTCACTTGCTTTCGCCTCCTCAATTCCCCAAATCTGGCAATCTATTTTACCGTCGTACATCTGAATAGTTAACGGATCCCCGGGAGAAATCTCCCTGACGGATTTAACCAATTGATCATGCTGATTATACGCCAGATTATACCCGCGCGCCATAATTTTAAGCGGACTGAGCGCATTCAGCTGGCGGATGATCTGATCAAAATCCGTACTTTTTTCTTTGAACAAACGGTTGAAGGCTTTTTGCAGCTGTCCGGAATGCTCCTGAAGCAGTTTCCGGGAACGCTCGAGCCGGGCGGCAGGCTGATTATTGCCCAGCAGCCGGTCGGCCATAACCAGCCGATCTGTTTTTCCGCCCAGCAGCCGGGTCACAGCCTTTCGCAGATGCTCGGTCGCCTGATCCCGCTCCTGTTCTTTCTGAAGAAGCAGCTGTCCCGGATATTTAAATGCGTAGGCCTGCCGGATCTGTTTCAGGCGGTCCGTTCCGCGAACCAGTCTCGCATTCATCGATTTCTGGAGCCTGCCGGATAGATCATCGATCCGCCTTCCGAGCTCCCGTCTGTCCGGAACGACAAATTCACCCGCCGCAGTCGGCGTAGGCGCCCGCTTGTCCGCGACGAAATCCGCGATAGTAAAATCGGTTTCGTGGCCGACAGCGGAGATGACCGGAAGCCGCGACTGAAAAATCGCTTCGGCGACAATTTCTTCGTTGAAAGCCCAGAGATCCTCAATGGAACCGCCGCCGCGGCCGACAATCAGGACTTCAAGATTTTTCATTCCGTTAGCCCGGCGAATGGCTGCAGCAATAGACGGAGCGGCATCGGCGCCCTGAACAAGCACAGGGAAGACGGTAATTCTCGCTGCCGGAAATCTTCGCTTGATCGTTGTAAACAGATCTCTGATGACGGCTCCGGTCGGTGACGTGACAATACCGATTTCATAGGGAACATCTGGCAGCGGCTTCTTTTGCGACGGGTCAAACATGCCAAGCGACTCAAGCTTTTTTTTCAATGCTTCAAAAGCAAGGAAGAGCCGTCCCAGTCCATCCTGTTCCATCTCTCGGATATAGATTTGATACTCTCCGTAGGGTTCATAGAGGGAAATCGATCCGCGAATCAGTACCTTCATTCCGTCTTCCGGTTCAAAATCCAGATTTTTTGCATTGCCGGCAAACATCACGGCACGTATCCGGGCGTTTTGATCTTTAATCGTCAGATACAGATGCCCGCGCGAGTGTCTTTTGAAATTGGAAATCTCGCCTTTCAGCCACACATCCTGCAGCCTGCCGTCCGACTCCATCAGCTGTTTGATATAGCGCGTCAGCCGGGTGACGCTGACATAGCGGTCATTCAGCATGGAGGTCCCGTTCCTTGATAAAGTGATTCGCGGCCTTCAGCGTATTTTCCAGCAGCATGACACGGGTCATCGGTCCGACGCCTCCGGGAACGGGCGTTATGAAACTCGCTTTTTCTCTGACTTCTTCGAATTCAACGTCCCCGGCCAGCTTGCCGTCGGCATTGCGGTTCATGCCGACATCAATGACGATTGCGCCCGGCTTAATGTCTTCCGCTCCGATCAGGCCCGCGTGCCCCACCGCGACCACGAGGACATCCGCTTGTTTTGTGTACTGAGAAAGAGGTGTCGTTTTCGAATGGCAGAGGGTCACGGTCGCATTGTTATTCAGGAAAAGCAGCGCGGCCGGTTTGCCGACAATATTGCTTCTGCCGACAATGACCACATGTTTTCCGGCAATTTGTACATTGACGGCGTGAAGCATTTCAATAATGCCCGCCGGCGTACAGGGTACAAAACTGCTCTGACCGGTCATCATTCTGCCGAGATTGATCGGGTGGAAACCGTCAACATCCTTGGCCGGGCTGATCGTCTGAATGACCTTTTGTTCGGATATCTGTTTCGGGAGCGGCAATTGGACGAGAATGCCGTGGACGGATGCTTTTTCATTCAGCTCTCTGATTTTATCAAGCAGTGCTTTCTCCGAAACCGATTCCGGAAAATGAATAAGTTCCGAATAAATGCCGACTTCTTTGCAATCTCTGATTTTTCCCTTTACATACGACTGAGATGCCGGATTTTCTCCGACCAGGACGACCGCCAGCCCGGGGACCGCACCTTCGGACTTCATTTTTCCGACTGCCGCCTTCATCGCGAGCCGTTTCGCACGTGCGATTTCTTTTCCATTAATCAGTTGTGCCGTCATATCATCATTCCGCCTCTCTGGAATCACTAACGAAGTTATTATAGAAAAATAAATGATCTGTCCGACTCGGTTTTCAATGGCTTTCTGCCGACGGGTCCCCTACGCAAATAAAAGGCTGCCGCAAAATGTCATTTTCGGAAATCGGGACAACGGGTCCCGAAAAAATACGGCCTTTCACAAATCCGCGCATTGAGCCCAAAACGATTTTTGTATTTGTACTTCAGGATCTTCTATATTTCTTTGGAAATGCCGGACAAAACCCCGTTTACAAATTTCCGTGTCTCCTCATCGCCATATTTTTTGCACAGCTCAATGGCTTCATTCATCGTCACTGTTTTTGGAACATCGTTAAAGAAAAGCATCTCGCAGACGGCAAGACGTAGAATCGTTTTGTCTATGTTTCCGATACGGCCGAACGACCAGTGAACGAGGTGTTTGCCGATCAGCTGGTCAATTTCTTGCTGATGAGCGATCGTTTCGTTCAGCAAGCGATCGACAAACGGGTCGACCGGCTTGCCGTCCTCTTTTTTAACGGCT
The DNA here is from genome assembly GCF_028765345.1 of Sporolactobacillus sp. CQH2019. Classification (GTDB taxonomy): domain Bacteria; phylum Bacillota; class Bacilli; order Bacillales; family Sporolactobacillaceae; genus Sporolactobacillus. The sequence continues at coordinate 253,254 of NZ_JARAJZ010000007.1, read as the reverse complement.
TCAATGGCCGTTTTTTTGTCCGTATCGCTCAGCGTGATCTGAAACAGCGCCTGCAGCGCCATTTCCCTTGCCTGTCTTCGATTCATCCCTTCCTTACTCCCCCTCTGAATTCGATTTGCTGCATCGGATGAACGATCTCTCTTGAAAACCGGCATTCATTTACCGGCGCTTCGCTCTCTTCTGTTTTTTTAAATGGATAAAAACTTTCGGGACTCTTTTTCATAAATAAGGAAAGAAGCAAAAGGGTCCCGCCCGCTTCTCCCCCTTGCTTCTCAGTAGTCTTCCGGCATTTTCTTGTCCTTCTGGTCAAATCGAATGCCGACGACATGAATCTTGATTTCATGAATATCCAGTGCCGTCATCCGTTTCAACGTCTGAGCGATATTTTTCTGGACCTTTTCCGCTACTTCCGGAATCGATACGCCGTAATTCATGGTCAGCTGAACATCAATCACAATACCTTCGTCGGTCAGATCCACCTTAACGCCCTTCCGGAAACTTTTTCCGCCAAGCTTTTCAACGACACCGGCAGCAAAATTTCCGTGCATATCGCTGACACCGACCACTTCGACTGCCGCAAGGCCCGCAATGACTTCGATGACCTCGGGAGAAATTTCGATCTTGCCCAAACCTTCCTGCTGTTCTTCGACTTCGACCGGCCGATTTTCTTTTTCGGACATGTTTTCACACCTCCATGCTTAACCTTGTTCGTTCAGAGGATATTTTTCAAGAAATTTCGTATTGAACTTGCCGCTGGTGAAAACGGGATGATTCAAAAGGCGCAAGTGAAAGGGGATCGTCGTGCTGATTCCCTCAATGACATACTCTTCAAGAGCACGTTTCATAATCGCAATCGCATCATCCCGGGTTTTGCCGTATGTGATCACTTTCGCTACCATGGAATCATAGTAAGGCGGAATAAAATAACCTTGATAAACAGCCGAGTCGATCCGTACCCCCGGCCCGCCCGGCGGAAGATACGTTTCCACGCGTCCGCTGGAAGGCATAAAATTTTTCTCCGGATTCTCCGCGTTGATCCGGCACTCAATAGCGTGCCCGGTTAATTGAATATCCGCCTGTTTAACGGAAAGCGGCTTTCCGGAAGCTATTCTGATCTGTTCCTTGACGAGATCCACGCCCGTAACCGATTCCGTGACGCCGTGCTCGACCTGGATGCGCGTATTCATTTCCATGAAATAAAAGGAACCGTTCGGCTCATAAATAAACTCGACCGTCCCTGCCCCGGCATAATGAACGGCCTTCGCCGCCCTGACAGCGGCCGCTCCCATCTCCTGCCGCTTCTCTTCCGTCAATGCCGGCGAAGGGGACTCTTCCAGAAGCTTCTGCAGACGCCTTTGAATGGTGCAGTCGCGTTCGCCGAGATGAATCGTATGGCCCTGCTTATCCGCAAGTATCTGGATTTCAACATGGCGGAAGTCGGTAATGTATTTCTCGATATAGACCCCGGGATTGCCGAAAGACGTATCCGCTTCCCGCTGAGTAATCGCAATTCCGCGGCGCAGTTCCTGATCGTTGCGGGCGATGCGGATCCCTTTGCCTCCGCCGCCCGCCGTCGCTTTAATCAGTACCGGATAACCAATGTCCCCGGCTATTCTTATACCCTCTTCCGCACCGGCAATCACACCGTTTGAACCGGGCACGACGGGAACACCGGCACTTTTCATTGTCTGCTTGGCCGCGTCCTTAATTCCCATCTTGCCGATCGCATCGGCAGAGGGGCCGATAAAGATCAGATTGCATTCTTCGCACATTTCGGCAAAATCGGCATTTTCCGCAAGGAATCCGTATCCCGGATGAATGGCGTCACAGCCCGTCAGGGAAGCGATGCTGATGATGTTCGTATAATTCAAATAGCTGTCTTTCGCCGCACTCGGTCCGATACAGTAAGCTTCGTCGGCCAGCTGCACATGCAGCGCATCTTTATCCGCCTGCGAATAAACGGCAACGGTTTCTATATTCAATTCTTTGCAAGCGCGGATAATCCTAACCGCAATTTCTCCTCTGTTTGCTATGAGCACTTTTTTTATCATGAATGACGGCTCCTTAATCTTCCCTGACCAGGAACAGCGGCTGGCCGTATTCGACAAGCTGGCCGTTCTCGACAAGTACATCGACAATGGTGCCCTTGACTTCCGCTTCGATTTCGTTGAACAGTTTCATGGCCTCAACGATGCAGACAACCGTTGCTTTGTCGACCTTGGAGCCTGCTTTGACAAAAGGCTCCGCGTCCGGAGAGGATGACGCATAAAAGGTACCGACCATCGGGGCCGTAATTTTGTGAAGTGAAGAATCGGAATCCCCTCCGCTCGTCGTCTCGCGGGCCGGAAAAGCTCCCGCAACAGCGGCCTGCGAGGCAGGCTGAACAGCCGGATTTTCCGAAGAAAACGCCGCAGCCTTCCGCAAAGTAATCTTGCTGTCCTCCGACTCAAATTTCAGTTCGCTTATTGAGGATGCATCCATCTCCTTCATTAAAGCCTTAATATCTTCAATACTTAACAAATTCAGCACTCCCCTTGTCCCAATCGCTTTCATTAATTATATCATATCCTCATTTGTTGTCCGCGCCGGACGACAGGACTGATAAAACGATGCAGCGATAATATGAAATAATGACTCTCTTTTTTCTTCAAAAGAAAACTGCTGCGTCCGTCCGCAACAGTCTCTATTGTACCTAATTATCTTCAAAAAATCTTCAAATCCATTCATTTTCTTACTAATTTTGGGCCAATGCGTAATTGACACTGACGATCTTCCCGGAACCGAGATACTGATTGGCAAGCCTGATCATTGTATTCGCCTGCTGCCCGCTCAGCTTATTTTGTTCAACAAAAATCTGGATCTGATTCCCGCTTGTTTTGACAACGGCATTTTTAAATCCCTTTGCCTGGATAACATCTTCAAGCATCATTTCATTATTTGACAGCGTGCTCATGGATTGCATGGCATCATAAGCCGCACTCACCTCGGACGGGGAACTCTTCCCCGAAGCAATGACGCTCTGATATTTCTGCTCCTGCTGATTTCTTTCATCCGCTTTCTGCAGTTCGATCTCTGCCAATTTATTATCCGCGGCGCTGACGGTGGCAACCGGCTGCCCTTTGCCCGCCGTCGTTTGTTTTGATGAACTTGCCTTTGATGAACCTGCCGAACTTTGAGAAGCACTATTGGACGGCTGACTGGGAGAAGTCAGCGCATAGACTGAGAGGACAACGATTAAACTGAGCATGGTCAGCAACCAGATAGTCTGTTTCTTCAACATATTCAAACTGCCTCCTCATTCATTTTTTTGCAACACTTTAACTTTATAGGAAGGTATGTCCAGAACCGTTGCGACAGCATCCATAATTTTGACCTGAATCGCCGGCTGATCCGCACCGCGGGCTACGACGACTACGCCGCGCACACCCGGCTGTTCTTGTCCGATAACCACCGGTTCTTTGACTCCGTTTTTGTCGACCATAACGACCTGGCTGTCCTGACTATGATCGTTCACCTGGCGCGTGCCCCCTTTTTGATCAGTCTCTTTTGTCTGATTGTCCTGCGTCTTGACGTCATTCTGGTATATTTTTTTCTCTGTAGTAGAAAATGTCACCATGACGGAAACATCGGAAACACCTTGGATCTGCTGAAGAATATTTTTCAGATTCTGATCGACGTAAGATTCATATTTTTCAATCGGGGTCATCGTGCCCTGGCTGATGTTTGACTTTATTTCCGATAAGTTTTTGGCATCCTGGTTACTGAACACCTGGGTACCGGCCGCTTTATTCGTTTTCTGATTTCCGGTGATCATCTTGTTTCCCGCAAGAAGAGCGATGCCGATTAAGGCAATAACCCCCAGCCTGACGAGTATTTCTTTCTGCGTCCTCACGCGTTTGCCGTTTCCGGTCCGTTCACTGCCGAGCCATTCCTTCAGTTTCATTATCCAGTGCATCACGGGACTGAACTTCCTCCTTCCATGTGAAGTGTGATGAGATTTTTATCAATCTCCCATCGCCCGGCAAGGAAGGAGCGAATTTTCTCGATCTGAGCGTTTCTCTTTGCGGAACCTTGATCGGGCGTTCCTTGTCCCACCCTGATGGACACTTCTTTAACAGGACGGACGGTCCGGTCTGAAGCGTCTGAGCTCTGACCTTGGGTTCCCGTCTTTTCAAGGACCACTGCGGCGCTCTGAAGCAGCAGGTCCTGCTTCCCTCCTTGTTTCATCGATAATGTCAGATCTTTAATGCTCACTCCGTACCGCCGATTCAACTCCTCCTTCACAAGATCCTTCATTTGGACAGCTACCTGTTCTTGAATATATGCCGTCTGTGCGCTTTCTATCTCTTTTTTTTGCCCGTCCGTTTCATTTTGTATTTGAACGTTTCCCTGTCCGGCCTTCAAACCGCGGATCAAATCGACAGGATCCAGCTGAAACAGGCGGATAATCGGATCCATCAGCGCCACAATCAGGACAAGTCCGATGACGAACTTCACATATCTCTGAAAGCTGCGGGCCGGCAGCAGAAGTTCCAAAATCACGGCGAAAAGAACGATCACGACCAGCTGAGAGACCCACTCTCCGAGATAGTTCATTGATCCCCCTCCTAACGCACCATCAATGAAAGATTTCCTGCGGTAATGATAATCGTCAGAGCAAGGAAAAACATCAGTGAAACGATGGCAAGAGCGGAGAACAGATAGAGCATGCTTTTCGCCATGATGCCCAGGCAGTCAATGACAGGCCCTCCTCCCAGAGGCTGAAGAACCGCCGCGGCCACGTTGTAAATAAAAGCAAGAGACAGGACTTTTAAAAGCGGAAAGGCCGTGATGCACAGCAGGATCAGCAAACCGGCAATACCGATTGTATTTTTTAACAGGACGGAGGCCCCGATCACCGTGTCCGCTGCCTCCGTAAACATACGGCCGACGACGGGAATAAAATTACCTGTGAAAAATTTGGCCGATTTGGCGATCAGACCGTCGGAGATTGCCGTAGCCGCCCCCTGCACCGACATGACTCCGAGAAAGACGGCGAAAAAAGCGGCAAGCGTGAAGACGGCAACATTTTTCATGAAATCGCCGAGTTTGGTTAATTTATAGTGATCCGATAAAGTACTCACGATGCCGAGCAAGGCGGACATAAACAGAAGCGGGAGGATAAATTTTGAAACAAGCCAGCCTGCGGTATTGACAAGAAAGATAATCAGGGGATGGAAAAAAGAGACCGTGGCGGCGCCCCCCGAAGCAGCTGTCAGGGCAAAAATCAGAGGAATGAGGGCAACGAGAAACTGGCTCATCGCACTTATCGTACCCGTAATATAACCGAGCGCCACTTTGAAACTGTCGAGGAGCAGAATCAGCAGAGCCAGTGTGACAACCATATAAGCTACTTTTGAAACGGTCTTATTTTCAAAAGCAGATTGAATCGCCTGCAGCAAAGTCGAGAAAATGGAAAGCAGAATCAATGTGCCGAGCAGGCGGCCGTTGATCAGAAGCTCATTCAGGAAAAAGCGAAGCAATCCGTCGAACAGTTTATTCATAAATCCCTGCTTGTTCGAGTGGAGGAAACTTTTAAAATCGGGATCGCTTTCAGGAAGAAATCCGTGATAGTCATTCACGACCTTATTCCAATAGGCTTCGATCTGTCCTGTATCGATGTTGTTCAGCTGGGTATCCGACCAGGTCTGCGGCGTCTCTCCCGACTGGGCGGCAAAAGCGGGAGGCCCCTGCGACAGAAGAATACAAAACGCAGCCAGGACCACCGGCAGCAGTTTCATAAAAAAAGGCATATTCTGTTTTATTCGCATTACCCTCCCCCCACCTGCGGCATCAGATTCATGACGGTTTCGACAATCGCCGTCAGTATCGGGATCGCCATCACCAGAATGACGACTTTCCCTGCCAGTTCAATTTTGCCGGCCAGAGCGCCCTGCCCGGCATCCTTGGCAATTTCCGCTCCAAAATCGGAAATATAAGCAACACCGATGATTTTCAGAATGGTGGCCACATAAACATTGTTCAAATGGGCCGTTTCCGCCATTTTGCTGAGCATATTCAAAATGAGCTGGATCTGGTCGACAAGCATGATAAAAATGATAATACCGGCGATCAGGGACAGTAAGAGTGCAAAAACAGGGCTTCTTTCCTTAAGGATGAGCACGAGGAAGGTCACCGCCAGTCCTAAACCGACGATTTGCAGAATATCCATCGTCTTGTCCTTCTCTACATGAAAAGAAAAACGCTTTTAATTTTGTCAAACAAATTGCCGATCAGAGTGGCAGCCATGTACAGAATCACAACAAAGCCGATCAGCGTGACCCACTGGGCCCAGTCGTCTTTTCCCATCTGTTTAAGAACCGTCTGGATCATGGCCACAATGATACCGATGCCGGCTATTTGAAAAATTGTGTTGACGTCCGGTGACATAAGGCTCCTCCTCTCCCGCAAGCGAACTCTGCCCGTTCATTCAAATGAAAAGAAGTACAAGCAGCAATCCCGTTAAAAAGCCTAAATTTCTCATCAATTTCTCATTGGCCGCCTGAGCATTTCGTGCTTCCGCTTCTTCCCGTTCGAGATGGGCCAGCGCCAATTGAATATGTTTTTTCTGGTTTTCCGTATCCTGCGTACCCAAGGTCGCCCCGAATTGCAGAAGGACTTCTTTTTCCGCTTTCTTCAGCGAAGTCTCCGGCCAGAACAGTTCAATGCTCTCGGTCCATGCTTCCCGGAGAGACGGACCGTCCGCATTCAGTTTCTTGTGAAGCCGATCAAAAAATGAAGCAAGCGGCTGAGGAAGCTGGCCGGAAAGATGGCCCGCCAGTTCTTCAATCGGCACCCGTCCGTACACAATTTCAGCCTCGATAGACTGCAGCGCGGAACGCCACTGCCTGATTTCCCGCGGCCGATTGCGGTATTTACCGGCGATCAGCATGCCGGACGCCGTCGACGCGAACAGAATCATGCACGCCCCGAGGATGTGAATCATTGCCACTGTTCCTCCGTCGATGCGATCGAGCGGCCGAGCTGATCGCAGACTGTCAATCTGCAGCCCGATTTTCCCGCCTTTTTCAGCCTTGAAAGGAGGACATACCGTTCAAAAAGCCTTGAGTCAATCAACGGCCTGAGGGTCGGCCTCCTGTTCAGTTGTTCCAGTGACGAGCCGTGAGCCGTGGCGATAACGGCCACACCTGCATTCATAGCTTCGAACAAGGCCTCTGTATCATCTTTCCGGCCGATTTCATCGACGACCAGGACATCCGGACTCATGGATCGGATCATCATCATCATCCCCTCCGCCTTCGGGCAGGCATCAAGGACATCTGTCCGGTCCCCAAGCCGGTTCTGCGGAATCCCCGCCACACATCCGGCGATCTCCGAACGTTCATCGACAATTCCTGTTTTTTGTGCCGCCATATATCTGTCAGGTATGCCTTCACTGATGATCCGTGCCAGATCGCGAAGCAGCGTTGTCTTCCCAGTCTGGGGCGCGCCGATGATCAGCGAACTCCTCCAATGTCCGCTCCAATACAGATAGGGAACCAGCGGGAGCGCAGCGCCGATCTTTTGTTTGGCGAGCCGGATATTGAAAAATGTCACATCGCGAAGGCGCAGAACGCGCCCGTTTTCCGTAATCACGCGGCCCGCAAGCCCGATTCTGTGCCCCCCCTGGACCGTAATGAATCCGCGCCTCAGCTCTTCTTCCAATGCATAAAGCGAATACCCGCTTATTTTCTGAAGCATTTCTTTTGCCTGTTCAGGATGAAAAACCGGCATGTCTTCGTCCCCGGTTTTCAGAACGGCGCCGGACACAATCAGTTCGAGCGGCCGGCCGGCCCGGCACCGGATTTCTTCAAGGTTCTTCTTTTCTTCCTCGGACATCTGCAGAATCACTTTTTGAAAAGGCTCCGGCAAAAAAGACAGAATTTGTTTCATTGCGGACCACCTGCTCTTAATTTCTGGGATTCTTTCGCCGAATGATTGGAGTGTCATCCGGCGTTTTCCGGCACATAACCGGGCGGCCGGGCTCCTTTCCCAAAATATATGCGGGCCTGTACGCAATATGCTTTTCTCGCCGATTTCCATAAAAAAGCCAAAAAAAAGAAGCACCTCCGAAGAAGGTACTTCTGTCTCTCAGTCAATCAGGCCCGCGAAACATAGAGACCCGAACGTGTATCAATAACGAGTTTATCGCCCTCATTGACAAAGAACGGAACGTTGACCACATAGCCCGTTTCCAGAGTCGCGGGTTTCGAGCCGCCCGAAGCCGTATCGCCTTTGATACCCGGCTCCGTCGATGCTACTTCGAGGACAACCGTATTCGGCAGAGCGACACCGAGCGTTTCGCCCTGATAAGACTGGATATTGACTTCCATGTTTTCTTTAAGAAAATTCAGCTGTTCTTTTATCTGGCTTGCATCCAGATCAAACTGCTCAAAAGTCTCCATATCCATAAAAGTATAAGTTGAACCGCTTGAATACAGGTACTGCATCTTGCGGTTGTCGATTCGCGCCGTGTTGACCTTTTCTCCTCCGCGGAACGTTTTCTCCTGAATCGCTCCCGTCCGAAGATTTCTCAGCTTGGAACGGACAAAAGCCGCTCCCTTTCCCGGCTTTACATGCTGAAACTCAATGACGGATAATATATCCCCATCGACTTCAATCGTTAAACCTGTGCGAAAATCATTGACTGAAACCATCGTCTTCCTCCTTTTAAATTGCGCCGCGCCTGACACAAGGACGGGAATCCCCGATGCCTGTCTTCTTGATTCATATCATTGCGGAAACACGCGCCCAAACGGCGCAGACAGGCCGTTTGAGCCAAAGCCACTTTAAATATTTTACCACAGCGCTATTCATTTGAGTAGTTCTCGGAATTTGAATTTTCCTCGATTTTAAAAGCAATCGAATAGCCGATAAAAAGTCCATATAATACAAAGAGGCACAGCGTTGTCGTCATTGTGTTCCAGCCGATTTTTTTAAGCGGCGGAAGGCCCGGAATCCAGGGCTGCAGCGCGAAGAAGACCATGCACCAAAGAAAAATCCCGAAAGCGATGCCAATCCAGATTGTCTCAAACCTGCTGAGCGTCAGCTGATAGAGAAGCGCGAAAGCGATGGAGATCAAGCCGATACAGACAATCGCGATAAACTGGACATAGAAATGCTGCTTCCAGGATCCGAGAGGAAGAGGAGCAAAGAGAAGAGAAGGAGCGACCGATGAAAAATTCAGCAAATGGCAGACGAGTCCGACCGAACTCCAGATCAGCCCGCTGAAAACACCGATGACCGAGGCCCGCCCGAACGATTTTCCCAGGTTTTCCTGTTTGTTTTTTTTCCCTTTTTTCGTTTTCTTTATCCGTCTTGCCATCCTGAATCCCCTTCAAACATCAACTTGAGTTTTTATTATACCCAAAGAATGGGCGATCATGTGCATAAACAGACGGCAAAGTGACCAAACTTGTATAAATGCCGGCTAAAAGTGCAAAACTATTTTTGAAAATGGGTCGCCAGCCTAGAGGTTTTAGGCTATTTCAGGTAGAATATTATTAAGAGGGGTAATGTTTGCCCTCTCCATTATTTGTAGAATCGGGCTGATCATGATTATGAAAAAAAGTCTTCCCGGATACGGCGGTCAGGCAGTTATCGAAGGTGTCATGATGGGCGGCAAATATACAACCGTCACGGCCGTTCGCAGAACAGATCATTCAATAACTTTTTTTGAATGTCCCAAAAATGAAGATCCGTCGCTGACCCTTTTTAAAAAGATTCCCTTTGTCCGCGGCATCATCTCTATTTTTGAAGCGAGTGCCATCGGAACAAAACATTTGAATTATGCCTCCGGAGTTTATGAGGAAGATCCGAATGCCGCAGAAACAGCCGATGCCGCCGCAAAAAACACGGAGAAACTTCACGGTCATGGAACCGTTATCGGACTGGCCGCAATCGGCATTCTGTCCTTCCTTTTCGCCAAATTTGTTTTCACACTCGTCCCGGCGGTTGCGGCCAGTTTCTTTGAACCTTTGATCAGGGGCGGCGTCGGCCAGGTTTTGCTCGAAGGATTCTTTAAAATTATGCTGCTTTTCGGCTACATCTATTTCATTTCTCTGACTCCGATGATCAAGCGGCTGTTTCAATATCACGGAGCGGAGCATAAAGTAATTAATACATTCGAGGACGGCATGGCTCTCACGGTAGAAAATGTAAGAAAACATTCAAGATTCCATTACCGCTGCGGGTCCAGTTTCATTCTCTTTACGGCGGTTATCAGTATATTTCTTTATTTCTTTGTCCCGACCGATCCGCTCTGGCTCCGGCTTGTTTATCGGCTGCTGCTGATCCCGGTGGATCTGGGACTTGCATACGAGATTCTCAGGTTCACAAATAAGGTACGCCATGTTCCTGTCCTTCGCTGGCTCGGCTACCCCGGCCTTTGGGTGCAGCTGCTGACGACAAAAGAACCCGACAGCGACCAGATGGAGGTCGGCATTCGGGCTTTCGAAAGGATGCGGATCCGCGAGACCGCCATTGAAAAAAACAAACCTGTGCTTGTTCATCAAGTGCTTTAATCTTTTGGAGGTGAAGGTCAGTGAAAACGTTCCTGTATTCCCTTGTGTTTTTTCTGATTGTTGCCCTCGGTCTTTTCGGTTTGCTCGCTTCTTTTCTGAACAATTCGACGGCTCTTCTGGTCCAGCTGCTGATCATTGCCGCCATCGCCGCCGCAGGACTCTTTTTTTTCCGACGTCTCGCAGGAGGATCGCGCAATGAAGATCGGGCACGCTACAGAAAAGCGGCAAAACAATCGATAAGGCGCCGCAAGCTGTCCGCATTGAGCCGGAAGGTCCGCGGCATTCATCCGTCAAAGCTGAGAGTTATTTCAAACCGATCGCGCAATTTGAAAGAAGTCTCCCGGCAGTCGATTAAGGATCACGGGCATCTCACGGTGATTGACGGTAAAAAAAATAAAAAGAAAAAACGAGTGCTGTTCTAAGGGCTGCCGGCGGGCCCTAAAAAAGAGAGAAGACGATCCTTCTCTCTTTTTCTGCGCTAATACGACCACTTTTTCAGGAAACGGCTCGTTTCCTCGGCTCCGATTCTGAAAAGCCGCTCCCTTTCCTCCCGGGAAACTTGAAAGTCTTTTGTATTTACCCTATTTACCGGAATAAAAACAACGTTTGATTCCTTCAGTTTTTCAATAGTTTTTTCATCGTGCGCTTCGCCCATGGCGGTAAACAGCCCATGAAACAGCTCCACGGCATTTCTTATTTTCTTCGGTTCCTGAACATAGGTTTCCCTGCTGAGAATCTGTAAGCCGATAAACGGACGCACCGGTAATTCGTTTCCCGGATCAAAGATCCAGAGCGGAAAATTACTGAGAATGCCGCCGTCTACCATCAATGATCGCTCGCCGTTGCCGTCAAATAATGAAACAGGTTCAAAAAAGAACGGAAGGCCGGCGCTCATGCGAACGGCTCTGGCCACCGAGAATGAACCGGGATTCATTCCGTAATCCTTCAGATCGTCGGGGAGAACAGCCATTTTTCCCTTTGAAACATCGGACACGATGATCTTCAGCGATCCCTCGGGAAGATCGGAAAATTTGGCAATACCTTTGGCGGAAAGCAGTTTTTCCAGCCATCGTTCGAGAAAATCTCCGCTGTACAGGCCCATCTTAAAATAGATTCTGAGCCATTTGTAAAACGGGAAAACCATCCGGTTGGGTACCCCAAGCAGCCGGTGCGGATTCAACTGTTCCATAATTTTTTTCATTTCCGCCGATGAATAGCCGGCCGCAAGCAATGAAGCTACTATGGCTCCGGCACTCGTTCCGGCCGCTCTTTTAAACCGGTAGCCGGATCGTTCAAGCATTTCCAATGCACCGACAAAGGCAAATCCCTTGACCCCTCCGCCCGAAAACACAACATCGATCCACATCGCCTTCGCCCCCTTTTCATATTACATTAAATGACGGGGCATAAAAAAAGAGACCGGAAGGACAGACTCCTTCGGTCATTTCTGTTCAAAAACTATTCATTTTTTATTTATTCGCCGATGTCTTCGCTTCTTTCCTTGATCTCAAGCAGCTGCTCGACCCGTTTTGGATCTTCTTCAAAATACTGAACGACATCGCCGATCCGGTCAATCGAATCCCAGCTAAGATGATGCTCAATTCCTTCGACATCTTTATAGACATTCTCATCGTGAACACCGATCAGTTTCAGAAAATCTTCAAGAAGCTCATGTCTGTAGACAAGACGCTTCCCCATTTTTTTACCCTTCGGCGTCAGGATGAAACCCCGATATTTTTCGTAGACGAGATACTGATCTTTATCTAATTTCTGCACCATCTTCGTGACTGAAGAAGAGTGAACGTCGAGCGCTTCGGCAATATCGGAAACCCTTGCATAACCTTTATCTTGTATCAGCCAGTAAATCCGTTCAATATAATCTTCCATACTTGGAGTAGGCGACATCATTGTCTCCCCCTAACAAAGACACCCATTATCACTTCTTCCATGTTACTATAACAGCGCTTAAAAAACAAGAATATCACAGCTTTGGGATCAAATGCACACGCATCCCGGCCGGCACCTGTTTCCGCCGCTCCGCCCGCTTTTAAAAAAAGGCGCAAAAAGTTATAATGAATGTGAAATCGGTTGGGGGGAAGAGTCGACATGGGTTGGATTTTACTGATTGTCATGATCGCTGCCTATCTTGCTTACACTTTTTTGTCAAGATACTTGCAGCACAGATATCTTACGACTTTAAATGAGGTTGATTTTCGGGCCGGATATCGGAAGGCACAGCTGATTGATGTCCGGGAACCCGATGAATTTAAGAGCGGCCATATTCTCGGCGCGAGAAACATTCCGCTCAGTCAGCTTAAAATGCGCAAGTCGGAAATTCGCAACGACATGCCGATTTACCTTTATTGTGCAAACGGCGTCAGAAGCGCAAGGGGAGCGGCTGTTCTGAAAAGGCTTGGTTTCAAAAATCTCTATCAGCTTCAGGGCGGTTTTAAAAAATGGGAAGGAAAAGTAAAAAAAGGCTGAGGGCGAACGGTTCATGATTCATATCCGGCAGCCGAAATGCACTGATACCCTTATATGGAAGCCCTCGTTTCCAGGATGATTGCTGAAAAACGGGCAGCCCTTCCCTGCAGGAAAATCGCTCGATCTCTTGCAGCGCCTGGATATTTCCAATGTTTTTTAGAAAAGAGAGCGTCTCATCGGCTGCATCAGCAACCGCGAGACGCCCTTTTTAGTATGACTTTATTCGGCTGGGCACCTGTCACGTGCGAATCGCAGACCAGACAATGCTGGGCCCACGCATTCGGAAGGCATCAAGTTTGTCTCTGAGTCGACACAATTGAACCCTGAGAAACATTTGCTTCAAAATGGTGAAAAAAAGAAAATCATAAATGGCTCTGCTCTTTTCAGCTCGGCACATACGCCAGCGTATCCTGTCGGATGAGCACGCAAAAAGGCCGGCGCTTTGTGGCGCCGGCCGGTTATCCAAGGTTTACAGTCTCAGAGCAAACCACCCTTCAAAGGGTGGTTTTGACTTTTTCTAACAATTAAGAAGCAATGGAGGGTTCAGTACGCGCTTCGCGGCGTCCTTCCCTCGTCATATCCGTTCCGTCCTGCGGTTTGAAGCTCCCCTGCTGCACCGGATCATTTCGTTTCCTGCGGATCCCTGTAGCGTAAAATCGGATGCCTGGCTGCCCGCGTCTCATCCAGCCTGCGTACAACCGTGTTGTGCGGAGCTTCCTGGACAATCTGGGGACGGCTCACGGCTTCGCGGCTGATCTCAATCAGATGATCGGCGAAAGCATCGAGTGTTTCCTTCGATTCTGTTTCCGTCGGTTCAATCATCATCGCTTCGTCAACGATCAATGGAAAATAGATGGTCGGCGGGTAATAGCCGAAATCAAGAAGACGCTTCGCCATATCGAGAGTCCGCACACCCATTTTCTTTTGGCGGCTGCCCGAAAGGACAAATTCATGTTTGCAGAAACGTTTGAAAGGCACCTCGAAATCTGCAGAAAGACGTTTTAATAAATAATTTGCATTCAAGACGGCGTCTTTTGAAACCCGGCCGAGCCCTTTCCCGCCCATCGTCCGGATATAGGCATAGGCCCTGACATTAATGCCGAAATTACCGTAAAAAGCTTTCACACGGCCTATGGACAAGGGCCGGTCGTCATCGAAGCCGAAACTTCCGTCTTCTTTTTTAATAATGAGCGGCTTGGGAAGGAACGGAGCCAGCTCCTTCCTGACGCCTACCGGTCCGGAACCCGGTCCGCCGCCGCCATGGGGTCCGGTGAATGTTTTATGCAGATTCAGATGGACGACGTCGTAACCCATGTCGCCCGGGCGCGTGATACCCATGATCGCATTCATGTTGGCCCCATCGTAATAGACTTTTCCGCCCGCAGCATGGACGATTTTCGCTATTTCCTGAATATGAGTCTCAAACAGGCCGAGGGTGTTCGGATTCGTCAGCATCAGCGCGGCTGTTCTGTCGTCAGCCACGCGTCTCAGATCCTCCAGATCGACCAGACCGTTTTCATCGGATTTGACGGTCACGGCTTCAAATCCGGCAACCGACGCCGATGCCGGGTTCGTTCCGTGGGCCGTGTCCGGAATAATCACCCGGGTCCGCCGGCTGTCATGATTCGCTTCATGATAAGCACGGATAATCATCAGACCGGTCCATTCGCCGTGTGCTCCGGCTGCAGGCTGCAGTGTCATTTCATCCATGCCGGTAATTTCCTTCAGATTTTCCTGCAGGCGGAAGAGCAATTCAAGAGCACCCTGAACCGTTTTTTCATCCTGATAGGGATGAATGTTCGTCAGCCCTTCAATACGGGCAACTGCTTCGTTTACTTTCGGGTTATATTTCATCGTGCACGATCCGAGCGGATAGAACCCGTTATCCACGCCGAAATTGCGCGCGGACAAAGCTGTATAGTGGCGAATCAGCTGCAATTCGGACACTTCCGGAAACGCCGGTTCCTTTTTGCGAAGATAGTCCTTTTCGATCAATTCGTGAAGCGGCCTGGACGGAACATCCAGTTCGGGCAGGCTGTAAGCGACGCGCCCTTTTTTGGACTGCTCAAAAATAAGCGGCTGATCAGCCATGAATAATCCCCTCCAAAATTTCGGCAAATTTGTCAATCTCTTTTTTTGTCCGCATTTCAGTCACCGCAACCAGCATTTTGTTTTTCCGCGCGTCTGATTGAAGCCCGAGATCATATCCGCCGATAAACCCTTTTTCCAGAAGTTTGTCGTTCACCTCATGCACCGGTCTTCCGCAGTCAATGACAAATTCATTGAAAAATGATCCGGACGTTTCCACACGGATACCTAGGTTTTGAAATAAATCGGCCGCATAATGCGCTTTCTGAACGTTCTGCTCGGCAAGTTCGCGAATCCCTTTTTTCCCGAAAGCAGCCATTGCCACGGAAGACGCCAGGGCATTGAGAGCCTGGTTGGAACAGATATTCGATGTCGCTTTATCGCGACGAATGTGCTGTTCGCGCGCCTGAAGAGTCAGAACATAACCGCGCCGTCCTTCCTCATCGACCGTTTCACCGACAAGCCTTCCCGGAACCTTGCGCATCAGCTTTTCAGTCACCGCAAAGTAACCGCAGTGCGGCCCGCCGAACGACTCAGACAGACCGAGCGGCTGACAATCGCCGACGACAATATCCGCATGAAAGGAACCGGGGGGCGTCAGCAGACCGAGCGCAAGCGGGTTGCTGGAAACAATCAGGTGGGTCTTTCCCGCTGCATGAGTCAGCGATTCAATCTCTTTAAGCGGCTCAATCCGGCCGAAAAAATTGGGATACTGGACAATCACACAGGCCGTTTCACCGTCAATGGCCCGGCCGAGCGCCTCAAGGTCGGTCGTCCCCTGCTTAACCGGAACAGTTACAACATGCAGACGTCTGCCGTGTGCATAGGTGTCCAGCACCTGACGATATTCCGGGTGCACCGCCTCTGAAACGATCACTTTCGTTTTGCGCGTTGCCCCGCTGCTGAGCAGAGCGGCTTCGGCAAGCGCCGTCGAGCCGTCGTACATCGATGAATTAGCCACACTCATACCTGTCAGTTCACAGATGAGCGTCTGGAACTCGAAAATGGCCTGAAGCTCCCCTTGCGACACTTCCGCCTGGTAGGGCGTATAAGCCGTATAAAACTCTCCCCGCGAAATCACACTGTCTACGACTGAAGGAATATAGTGGTCATAGACCCCTGCACCCAGAAAGGAAGGAAGATCAATAGTTGAAACGTTTTTTTTGGCCAATTCAGAAAAAAGACGGACCAGTTCCGGTTCGGACAGCGCTTTTTCTGTCTTAAGCTCCCCTTTAAAACGGATATTCTCAGGAACATCCGAGAAAAGTGCTTCTTCAGAATCTGCACCGATTGTTTTCAGCATCGCCTGCCGGTCATCTTCCGTCATCGGCAGGTAGCGGAATTCTGCCATCCCATTTACCTCCTCATTTTCTTTTATAAAACGGTGTCTTGACAATTTTTGCCTTTTTTCGTTTGCCGCGGATATCGATCTCTACTTCTGTCCCAATGGCTGAAAAGTCGGAATCAATCAATGCCAGCCCCAGATTTTTTCCGAGCGTCGGCGACTGTGTTCCCGTTGTCACGGCGCCGATTTCCGCTGATCCCGAATAGACGCCGTAATGGGTGCGCGGAATGGCACGCTCAATCATTTCAATGCCGACAATTTTACGCGGCACTCCTTTTTCTTTTTGAGCGGCCAGGGCGCCTTTACCTATAAAATCGGACTGCTTTCCCAGTTTGACTGCAAAACCGATGCCGGCCTCGAGCGGCGATATCGTCGGGCTCAGCTCCTGTCCGTACAGCGGCAGCCGTGCTTCAAAGCGCAGCGTGTCCCGTGCGCCGAGTCCGCAGGGCAGCAGCCCGTCCTCTTCACCCGATTCTAACAAGGCATCCCAGAGCTGCGGTGCCCGTTCCCACGGACAATACAGTTCAAATCCATCTTCGCCCGTATAGCCCGTTCTTGAAACCAGAGATGAAATCCCGTCCAGGATCACGTTATCCTTGAAATGAAAATGGCGGATCGCCTTCAGATTAAAAGCCGCGATCTTCTGCAATATTTTCTCGGCTTCAGGCCCCTGAATGGCCAGCAGGGCCGTTTTTGCAGATTGATTCGTCAGTTTTGCACCGCCTTCCAGATGACGCGAAAGCCATTCAAAGTCTTTGTCAATGTTGGCCGCATTGACAACGAGCATAAAAGCTGTCTGCGATAAGCGGTAAACCATCAGATCGTCTACCGTGCCTCCGTCCTCATAGCACATGGCCGTGTATAAAGCGTCGCCCGGCTCGGTCACGGACACATCGTTCGTCGCCATCCGCTGGAGAAACGTCTCTGCACCCGTTCCATCCAGCCGGAATTCTCCCATGTGCGATACATCAAACAAACCCGCCTTGGTTCTGACGGCCTGATGCTCCTGTTTGATTCCCGAAATCTGAACGGGAAGCAGGTAGCCTCCGAAATCGATCAGTTTCGCTCCCATCTTTCGATATGTCTCGTAGAGAGGCGTCGTTTTGCTTTCAGACATTTCTTTTTCTTTCCCTCCCGCTTATTTTTTTCAGGGGATAAAACAAAAAAGGACAGAGAAAAATACCGGTGTATTTTTCTCTGTCCTTAGACCTGAAAGTTTATCATCCGAGCAGCCGGCCGGCCGATCAGACGGTATCCCCTTTGGTGGCTTAGATGCACTCTCCAGAGATGCGTCCCGCATGAGTCTTTTTGCCTGAGAGATTCACTGTTGTTTGCTCCTTCGGCGCCGCTTGACAAAGAGTTCAAAAAGTTCGGGAAAAGAAGAAAAGTTTTTTTGCTGAAAACGTGCAGACGCCGCGCACAGCGCCGAAGCTGCCGCATCCGCAAGTGCGGACCGCAGAATCCTTCACAAATCCGCGCTTCCTCCTGCGACGCCCGGAATACCGGCACTGCCTCAAAGCCTCAGGGCCTGCCGGCACCCCACCGCTGTTCCCCTTTTTGAACACGCTCTTTAGACGTTCTCTCCCCATGCTGTCATCCGCAAGACATTCAATTATTTTTCGTTTATCCCATGATTTTTTGTCTATACTAACAATCATTATCCTACCATTATCACCGACATGAAAGCAATGCTTCCATTCACAAAATTTTAACAATATCGGGTGTAAATATGGAACCTATCATCCATTTTGATCGATCATGGCAAAGTGAATTTTCAAAACGTATTCTTGAAGACGGACCATGGGCCAAAGCGGGTATGTTCACACTGGCCTATCAGGCTGAAAAAGAGCGGCTTATTCCGTCATTTCACGGGCTGATCGCCCCCGGCCGGCTGCCGCACCTCTCCCTTCATCCCCATCAGATCGAGACCGCCAGAATCGTTATTGAAGAAATGCACGGAAAAGCCATACTGGCCGATGAGGTCGGATTGGGGAAAACGATCGAGGCCGGATTGATTATCAAAGAATATATGATCCGCGGGCTCGCCGGAAAAGTGCTTGTTCTGGTTCCTGCTTCTCTTGTTCTTCAGTGGGTTTCGGAATTGAATACTAAATTTTCGATTCCCGCCGTTCCTCAGCGTAAATCCTATGTCTGGAGCCGCTGCGACGTCGTCGTCTCTTCAATCGATACGGCCAAACGCGAACCTCACCGCAGCCTGGTGCTCGAGCAGGATTATGATCTTGTCATTATTGACGAAGCCCATAAATTGAAAAACCATAAAACAAAAAACTACCAGTTTGTCCAGCTGCTTAAGAAGAAATTCTGTCTGCTGCTGACGGCAACGCCGATCCAAAACCGTCTGAATGAAATCTTTTATCTTGTTTCATTATTAAAGCCCGGCTACCTCGGCAATGCGGAGAATTTTACGAAAACGTTCAAATCCGGCCAGCGTGCCGTAAGAAATGAAGCAAGGCTAAAGGCGCTCGTCAATCAGGTGATGGTACGCAACCGCCGGGAAAACACGGGACTGCATTGGCCGAAGCGGATCATCCAGTCTTTCGACATCCCGTTCTCCAGAGAAGAGCAAATTTTCTATCAGTCCCTATCAATGCTGCGAAACAGCGGGATTATTCAAGGCTTTTCTCTGCTGACTCTGCAGCGCGAAGCCTGCAGCAGCAAGGAGGCCGCTTTTATGACACTCAATAAGATCTATCGGAGCGCCGCCGTTCCGGGGTCGGAAGCCGTGTGGCAATCCGTTTTTGAAAAACTCAATGCCGTCAAGCAAAATGCCAAGGCGGAAAAGGCACTGGAACTGATCCGTCAGATCAAGGATAAGGTGATCATTTTTACCGAATATCGGGCAACCCAGCTCTATCTTCAATGGTTTTTAAAACAGCACGGCATTACATCCGTCCCTTTCAGCGGCGGGTTCCGGCGCGGGAAAAAGGACTGGATGCGCACGCTGTTTCAGAATCAAGTACAAGTGCTGATCGCGACCGAAGCGGGCGGAGAAGGCATTAATCTGCAGTTCGCCAGCCATCTGATTAATTATGACCTTCCATGGAATCCGATGCGCATTGAGCAGCGGATCGGCCGCATTCACCGGCTCGGTCAGGAAAGCGATGTACACATTTACAATTTTGCCGTCCGCGGAACCGTCGAAAGCCATATCCTGCATCTGCTTTACGATAAGATTCACTTGTTCGAACAGGTCATCGGCGAGCTGGACGCGATTCTTGCCAGGATCGAACTCCGCGATGTCGACAAACAGGTTCAGCTCATTTTTGAAGAATCCGAATCTGAAGGAGAGCTGCGTGTTAAGCTGGATAACCTGAGCAGTGTGATCAATTCGGAGCAGGAACAGGCCGGAGAGGAGGTCCATCATGCAGCAAGCGGCAATGCTTGAATATCTCGCCCGATTCTTTACCGTGTCCGGCTGTACGCTTTTGCCGGTCCCGGACGACAGCGCTGTTGTTCTGAAAGTCAAACTGACTGAAGAAATGGATAAGCTGCTGATGAACCGGCCTTTTTACTGGCACTATATAGAGCAGATCGGCGGCACTCCCGAAACGGCCACGCTTGTCTTTCGCACAGACGACCGATCGGAAGAAGGAGAGCTGATCTATTTCGGTTCGCCCCGTCTTCATCAGATTTTTGATGCCGCCAAAAAGCTGGCGCCTTATATCCGTTTGTATCAGGACCTCCCGCCGCAGTCTTCTTCCGCCCTTGAGCCCTGGCTGGGAATCAATACAAAAATCAGCTATACGTGCGACCTCAAGAAGGACAGAATATGTTCCATCGGCCTGCAGCTGATTAACGGAACACTGATCGACGGGTTTCAGGACATCCTTGATAAACTGCCGCTTCTGGCCAAATTGCCGGACTATTGCTACACACTGAGTCCCCTGATTAAGATCGAAAGCGGCATCAAAAGAATTGAGACTTTTATCGAGTCCACGCTGAAAAACGAACCCACCGGCTGGGCGGACAGCGCGGGGAAAAGATGGGCGCGCGATCAGGAACTGCTTGATTCTTTTTATGAACAGGAGGATTCAAAGCCCGAGACCTATTTTCAGGAAAAAGAGGCAATCCGGGAACAGTATCAGCCGCGTATTCTCGTTCAATTTATTAATGCCGGCCTTTTTTATTTACATTCATCTACTTTTCTTCCCGGCCCGATCAAAGACCGTTGACGATATGAAAAATCGGAAGCAGGATCGAGGCGAACAGAAAGAGGACAAGCCCACCGACAAAAAGAAGCAGCGCCGGCTGGCAGAACGACAGAAGAAGCCGCGTTTTCTCGTCTATTTTCGTCATGACAAGGCCGCTGTAGCGGCACAGTGAGGCGCCGAGCATTCCGTTAAGCTGCCCCTGATGGATGACAGTGACGAGTTCCGGCATATAGTAACGGGGCTGCGACATAATTTGTTCAAAGTGCCTTCCCTCAAGCAGTTCCTTCTGCAGACGGTCTGCCTCAAACTTAAGAAAGGGGGTTGTCCCTTTTTGCGATAAAGCAGCGACGGACTGGCGGATAGGCAATCCTGAACGAAGCAGGCTGCCGAAATGAAAGGAAAAGACGTGTGTCAGATAAAGCCGGGTATAATGGCCGACCAGGGGCATGCGGATCATGAGCCTTAATTTTCGCTCCATCGTCATTCGCCGAAAATAGATGGTGCCGGCAATCCCTGATAAGAAGAGAAGCGGGAGAATAAACAAGAGATAGTAAATGTGGTTTGCCGAGAAGAGCAATATTTTCGTAATCAGCGGAAGATCAATCGAAAGCGAGCGATACAGCCTGAGAAAATTCGGGAGCAGAAAACGGCCGATGAGAAACATCATAAGCCCGAACACCCATAGCAGCAAAACCGGATAGCGAAGCAGCCGGCGCAAGGTTTCCTTATGCTGCTCGCGCCTGCTCATCATCCGGCCGCTTTCAATCAGTCCCTTTGCCAGATTTCCGCTCTCTTCGGAAAAATATATGAAACTGGAAATTTCCTCCGGAAAGTGCAGATCCGCAAGTGCTTCGTACAAGGTGCGGCCGCCCTCCAATTTTTTGATCATGACCTCGAGATCGTGTTTCACTTGTGCCCGCTGCCGAAAGAGCAGCAGCCTGACCGCCAGGGCCATCGGATAGCCGTCGTTCAGACACTGTCCCAGATGAATCAGCAGTTCGGCCTGCTCTTTTTTAGTCCAGCTTTTTCGGAAAATCATACACCCGTTCACGACCTTTCGAAAGCCCATCCGGAATCCATCCTTTGGCGATTCCTTCCCGGAGGTAGTCCTCTATCGTTTTATAATCGGGACGATGATTATTGCGCGATGTCAGCAAATCGTGCAGCGGCATACCGGCCAGGATTTCGAATAGAGCTGTCCTTTTCGGATGGCTGCGATTCTTACAGCCCGGCCGGCATACGGCACCGCAGGCCGGGCACTGGACACCGACCAGACGTTCGGCAATGACGCCGACCAGCGTTTCTTTCAGATCAAAGCGCGGAATGCCGAGTTCCAGCAGCCGCTGAATCGTCCCCGCGGCGCTGGAAGCGTGAACGGTCGAGAGAACCAGATGTCCCGTCAAGCTTGCCCGTATAGCGATCTTAGCGGTTTCTTCATCACGGATTTCGCCGATCATGACAATGTCGGGATCATGGCGAAGGATCGCTTTAAACCCGTCTGCATAAGTGAATTTTGCTTTTTCATTGATCTCCATCTGCAGGAAAGCCTCATTTTCTTTCTCGATCGGATCTTCGAGCGTAATCACGCGGGCATTATAGCGCTTTTGCAGGGCGGAGAGCATCGTGTAGAGCGTTGTTGTTTTTCCGGAACCGGTCGGCCCGGAAATAAGCATCAGGCCGTTTTCATAGTTCAGCAGCGAAGACAGGCTTGCCGTGACTTCTTTAAAAAGGGATAAATCATCAAGGGTGATATTTTTTCTTTGCGGCAGCAGCCGGATGACAAGACTTTCGCGGTTCGGGGTCGGTAAAGTGGACGTGCGGAGGGAAACGGGATCATGGTCGATCATGGAAAGCAAGGCACCGCTCTGCGGCAATCTGCGTTCTCCGATATCCATCCCGGAAAGAAATATCCCCGACTAAGTTCAGCTAATTAAATATGATTATAAGTCATCAAAAAAGGCTTTATACCAACGTTTTTCACTAATTGCTAAATAATGTAATTACGATACTTTAAGGTTTATTAAGTCGTTTTATGGGGCAGCTGTGGGGCAGAATTCACATTTATAATGGTTCTAAAAATCATTATTTTTCTGACACTCAAGGATTCATTATCGCTATAATTAAAAGCGTAATGCGTTCTTGAGTTTTCTAATGAAAATTTACTTTTTTTAGTTAGGATGTGGTTCTTTTGCTAAGACTGGAAGATTATATTGCACGAAGGAAGAAAGAAGACAATATAAACGAATTTGATATTAATGCAAAAATGGAAAACATGAAAATTTGTGTAGACTATATTTTTGAGTATTTTAATCAATATTTAAATATTGACGAGATGGACCAGCAAACATTTCTTAATAATGAACGATTAGAAAAATATAGAAATCAGGTTAAATTATATGACGAAGACATCCAAGTATGGCTCGTAAATATATTTGATACCTATGACAAACAAGTCCATCGTATCATTGCAAATATACTTAAAAAAAATGACTTATTTTTTCTTCACTATACAGATAACGACTTCAGAAGCTCATCATATGATTGTTACGCATCATTAATTAAAAAGTATCCCTTTATGAAAGATCAAACAGAAATGCTCTTTCGATTCATTAAGAATTACCACTTTATTCAGAGTCAAAGTGGAATAAATAGATATGACCTACATCTTAGTGAAAATATAGATAAATGGCTTGATCAAACATGGAAAAAATATAAAGTAAATATATGGGCATTCGTAGACGATTATCTATATCGTTTTTCTGAAAATGATCGTTTGTGGCCTGCTCGGCATAAAGTTAAGAACAGTAACGGGCAATATGAATACAATTATAAACAAAAAAATAATCTATTTGGGCTGAACACCCTTTATCCAAGAATATCTAATAGACCATTTATGAAGCGAAAAAAACAGTTTCTTGAAATACTCATGATGTATGATTGGTTACATTCATTTGAAAATGATGATGATAATTATTGGGAAGAATATTTCCATAATCATGAAAATTTGTTTTGAAGTTTCTTGTGATAATCTTTATTACATAAGTCTGCATTTATTCTAAATCACATGCCTTTAGAAAAAGTGAAACGTGTCTATTAAGGAAATAATTTGATTTGTATATTTCTGATCGTTATTTTTTAATAAGGCCCCAATCGCGGATCGTTATCTTATACTTTTGATTTAGTGTACTCATACTTTATCTCCTCTAGCGATCATTTCATCGATGATGGGCCACGCTGCCATGTGCATGTCATGAATGATTCTTTTGTATTCTTCGCGCGTTTTGTTTGGTGCAACGATGTGAACCCTTGCTCGCCTGAACTGATAAGTTGCCGCATATTTTTGCTTGACTTTACGTTCTTCTCGTTCCTTCACCATAATGATCACTCCTCTTGCTAAAGTTTATTTGTTTATAATCTGCATACCCGATTTTTTTAAAAATGAATCTAGGAAATGTTTTTCATTCTTTCTCTTGAAAGATATATGATTTATTCATTTCCAATATTAATTATTAAATAGGGTGTAAAATTGAGGAAAAATAAAATTATTTATCCCGCCGCGAAGACGGTATTTTTTGGTATAATTTAGAAAAAAGCACGGGGGATCAAAAATGGAAAAATTCAAAATTAGCAAAAGGACGCTTATTATCTCCGGTATATCAATCGTCATTCTTCTTGCTGTCTTTTTTATCGGCTTTGGATCTGGACAATCCAGTGCCTCAATATCGTTGAACGGCCAGAAAACAAAAGCCGTTCAATTGCAGAACGAAATAAAAAAACTTAACGTTAAATGGTACGACCAAAATCAAAATTTAAAAGATGCTCAAGACCAATTTAACCAGTTTAAGTCAGAACACCAAGCCGAGTTTGCCCTTGCCGGTAAAAAGGATCAACTTACCGCACAAGTTACCGAAACACAGGCCAATCTTGATGCACTTAAGCAACAGGTAAGCGGCACTCAGGGCAAGCTCGACGTTTTAAAAAATCAGGTTGCTCAGGCCAGCGGTCAATTAACAAAAGCACAGGGCGCCCCTAAAACTCTGCAACCGGGAACATATATCGTCGGTAAGGACGTACCCGAAGGGCGATATACCGTTACGCCCGTAGGAGATGGCAGTAACTTCTTTGTCCACGATTCAAGCGGTGCAAGTGTAGTCAATACCATACTTGGAAGCAACGGCGTCCCCTCTTATACCTTTAATACGGTGGCCGATGATCAGATTCAAACTGAAGCGGTTGTGACTCTAACACCCATGAATTAATGCGGTCATCCTAGCTTACCACCAGCTGACGCGGGAAAACTGGCTCAGCTATAAAGTTAATGTCAGGGGCTTTGTATTTCCGGTCGCTTACCATAAAACAATCGCAGCAGATTGGATCGGTGAGCGGATGAAAGAGTATTTATAAATTTATATAAAAAAATAAACAGGCTCCTATCTGGAGAAGCCCGTAATAAAATTACTTCTTAACGAAATTCTTAACGATTTTTGGTACCCGTACGTGATTGCTATTTGCTATATAACCAATTATTCGATATACGTAAATTAAAATTATCCAACTTATAATAAAATAATGAACATTTATCCCGATTTGTGTAATCCATGAAGAATTCTCTCCCACAAGAAACATTAACGCTACGTGAGCTATTAAACCAGCTACAATAGCAATAATATTTGTCGTAAAGGTTAATGCTCTAGATTGCAAAGCGTGTTCTTTTTCTGTTCCTTCTTTTATATTTCCTGGAATTAATCCAAGAATTAAATCTAATAATGCCAAAACAAATAGAAGAACAAATCCTCCAACTAACTGTGATACAGATACATGAAAAAAGGTTAACACTGCACTCATTAAACTCGCAAATAATGCTTTAATAGCAAATCCATCTTTGATTGATCCCGATATTTCGACAGCATATAAATGTAAAGATATTGGCAGATGGAAACTCATGAGTAAACCACCAACTTTTTTATAAGCATTTTTAAAAATGTTATGCTTAACTATCTCCAATTTATAACTACCGTTAATAATTCGGACGTTGCCATTATTAGGATAAAGGTAAACTTTTTTTATTTTTACAATGTCTCTATATAATACAGCTTCGCATTTAATGCTCTTATATTGGTCAAGAACGTGCTGTTGCTTTGATGCTTGAGTTAACATATCTGAAATTTCTTTAGACACATCGACTTCCTCATCACGAGGAATAGCAGCAGATTTATGATTTAACGGAATAGGAGTTGAATAAATTCTTACAGCAAGTTCAGACATTAGTCCTCATCCTTTGTAAAGACCAATTTGTTACCAAAGATAAAATGATTACCTTGTTTTATCAAAAAATGGTATGTTCCCTCTTCTTTAATTGTAAACATATTAAACTCTATCTGTAAAATAATTTGTGCTGGGTTGTCATTAATATTGCTTAAATCAAATTTCCCTTCTTTCTTTAATTTTTTATTATCTGGACCAAAAATAAGGAGTCTAAGAATTGTAGATTCTTCTTGCTCATTGTTTTGCTCAGATTCATTGTCTTGCTTAGATTCATTTTTTTTTAGGAGTCGGATTATAGTCAAATCCACATACTAATTTAAAAGTAATTTTTTGAGGATATGAAGATATTTTTTTAACCATAAAGCCGTTTTTAATTGAATATGTATTGTCTGAATGCTCAACAAAATCCTCACAAGCTATCATAAAATTTGGTAATAAAAGACCCATGGCATCATCTTCCAATTATGAATTTATTTTTATATTACTACTTTTAGATCTTAGGTTCTAGTATATTTTAGTTACACTCAAAAAAGATATTCGGCAAATATGTATTGCCCGCTTGCGGGCTTTTTTCATTATGTCATGCTTTCTGAACTGGGCTTGCCGGCGACTGCACCGTAACTGTTCCAGAAGCGGCAGCCTTCACTTCGTTAGCAACCTGTTTCCCTTCACTCTGCAGCTCCGACAGCAGCGCCTTTACTTCATCCTGAGTGACTTTGATCCCCTTCTTCTGAGCGAAGGCCGCAATGACTTCGGACCCTTTATCAACCGTTGCTGGCGACTCAAGGACCTGTGAAACCTCATTGGCTACTTTCTTCGTCAATTCTGCTGCAGCACTTTTACTGCTTAGAAAAGCTTCAACTTTGCTCAGTTTTGCCAGATCCGCATGGTGTTTGATAAAAACCGTTAAAAAAGAGCCGGCAGCGAGTGCTACCAGCTTGATCAGGTCAGTAAGTCCGGATGAAATGATTGTCTGAAACATGTGAATCGTCTCCCTTTTTAATTGTGATTACTTCAAATACAGTTTCTGTCCCGGGAATATGGTGTCATTGGTCAGGTGGTTAATATTTTTAAGCTGCTGTACGGTTGTCTTGTTTTTCTGTGCGATATCCCATAAGTTGTCACCACTGACAACCGTGTGGACCGGCCGGCTTGTGGGAGCAGCTTTCTGCGCGGCAATCGCTTTGTCGAGCGCGGCTGCCGTCTGTGGTCCGTAGACACCGTCGCCCGTGCAACTATGCGTAATCTGAAAGCGGCGAACCGCATCCGCAGTTTTTGGACCATAGATGCCATCACATCCATGATTGACAGCCGGTTTGTCCGGATAGAAATAAACCGAAGACAGCCTTTTCTGCAGATCCAAAACCGCAGATCCACGATCACCCTGCTTCAGGATCCCTCCGGATGTCGGACGGCTGGATGGATTGGGGGCTGGCTTGACGGACGATGCGGGGGCCCCAGCGCCGATGAGCTTGTCCGTATAGGCAATATCTTCATCGACGTTGCCGGTGATCCCTGGCACGCTTGCGATGGACGTATGCTGCCAGATATCCGCCGCGCGGTCGCAGTGATCGTTATACTGAGCCACCCATTTCAACAGACCAGGGCGAAGCTGAGATTCGGCGAGATGATCTTTGAAAAAGTAGAGTCCAGAATAGATTCCGAGTTTCTTGTGCCCAGCGGCTTCTAACCGATCAAAGAACGCATTAACAAAGCCAGTCAGTGCCCCCGCATTCGGTGCGCCGTTGGTGGTCTCCGCATCGCAGAACAGATAACCTTTCGCGTTGATTCCGGCCAGATTCTTTTTGAGCCAGTCAGCTTCTGCTCGGGCGTCCGCCTCCGATACCCCGCGAAAGAAATGATAGATATGAACGACCAGGCCGGCAGCTTCGGCATTCGTGACGCTCTGCCTAAAATACGGATTGATATAATGCGATCCTGCCTCACTGCCCTCTGTCGCCTTTATGATGACAAACGAATAACCGGCCGCTTTGACCTTTTTAAAATCGACGTTCCCTTGCATCGATGCAATATCAATGCCTTTGTACTTGGTCATTTTGCATTATCCTTTCCATTCAAAAGTTCAACCATATTCTTCACTTTGTTGGGGACCGGGAGGTCCATCCTGCCCGCATTCTCAATGATCGAAATCAATTCGTTAGCCAGGTAAAAATAGATCGCTGCATTCATCACGACGTGATTAAAGCCGAAAGCCACGTCTGACAAATGCGCGACAGCAACAATGAAAAAAATCATGATCTTTTTCGCAATCCCGCGAAAGCCGACTTTGCTTGATAGCTTGCAAAGATAAGCAGCGGCCAGCACTCCGGAACCATAGTCAATCACGACAAACGCGATCAGAATACCCATCAGCGGATACCAGCTCCCGTACAAGTATCCTGTAATCGCCCCAATAATCGCGGCAATCGTTCGATAGATCAGCTCATATTTATTCATTTTTCCACCTCGGAAAATTATCCGGCTTGGGTCGTCGAAGTCGTCGTGTCTGTCCCGTCTTCCTTGTTAAATAGATCAGTCAGAAAGGCTTGAATATCAGCCCGAACGGCTGCTTTGTTGTCCGCATAAGTCGCCGCATCGTTAATGTTGACATTGAGATAAGCCAGAACGCCGCTGGTTGTGATGGACGCTGTCATGCTGGCAACCGGTTTGCTGGCGACAGAGCTTGTTCCGGTGACCGTCGTTTGCTGTGTGCTTGTTAAGGACATGAGAAAGACCTCCTAAAATTTTTGTATTAAAAAAGCGCCCGTTCACTTGCCGAGTGCTTCGTTGGCTTTCTTATTCGCTTGTTCCGCCGCTTTGATCGCCTTTGATGCATTTCTTTGCGACCTATCCGCATCTTCGATTATTTTTTTGACCGTCATTTTGCTGCACCTCCTTTTTTGGCTTCCGCTTCCGCTTTCTCGAACTGGTTGAGCAGATAATCATAAACTTCTGCATCCTGGCCGGATAACTCCTGATCGCAATCATTAAGGATTTTTTTAATCGTCTGCAGCATCACTTGATTGTCCCCGCCGTCAATGACACGCTCCTCCTTGTAAAGCTCTTCCTTGGCCTGCTTGAAGTGGTCCAGGTCCTTGACGTCGAGCATGTCCTGTCCCTGGTACTTATATGTGATCGGCTTTCCGTCATCATCACAATTGCATTCCTCTTTCCTCATGTCCTGTTCGTCTTCGATAAAGACCTCATATTTGGCGCGAAGGAGATTGATAAAATGTGTCCGATGCCGGGATTGCTGACCTTTCAGGCTGAGTCCAAATAAAAAATTGATGGCGGGTACCAGTTTCTGATTTTCGATTTTAATTTCCATTATGCGGCCTCCTCTAATGCCGAAACTCTTGTTTTTAAATTATCTATCTGATCTTGTAAATATAGATTATTATTTTGCAGATCGGCTATTCTTTGATGTAATGAATCAATGAGCACATCTCTGCTTTCTCCTCTTATAACTTCTTCTTTGAGTGCTCGGGCTGTTGTAAAGATTGAATTACCGAAATCAAAACCGTCGCCATCCTCATTGAGCCACTGATCCGGCGTCCGATAGTCGGCGCCGATAATCACACCATAGCGATACTTCATTTTTCCTTTGCTGGCATCGCTAATATATCGGTACTGATAGAAATCAGTATTTTTAATAATGTCAATCGCGCTGTCAGTCGGAACAGTGATGTCTTGCTTCATGTCGGCAACGGATGGCTGACTAACACCGGTGCAATTCTTGATTGGATTACTGGCCATATTTAGCGTGCCATAAAGGTTTGCCCAGCCAGCAGTTCCGACGAGAAAATCTGCGCCATTGGCGGCCAAGTGGACATCGCCCGCGGCCCCAATAATGAGATGTAGTCCGTCATTGCAGTAAATATGATTATCGGTAGTGCCACTATTGCCCAGCCACAAGCTACGACCGTTCATATAAAATTCAGAGTAATTATCCCACTGAGTATACCGACTACCCGTAGCGCCTTTTTGCGATATGTCTGCTGCGGTATAGTAGCTCCCCAAGGTTCCTGTGTCATTTATATTGATTTTGAAATCCCCACGGCCAGCTACAAAAGATGTTCCATCTGTGTTTACCTGAAAAGCTGAAGGGATACTATTTCCATCTTGATAACCTATCGAAACATAGTCATTACCCGTTCGAGTTGCCAAAGTGATACCATTCAGAACAGTAGTCGGAATATAGGTCATAACCAAAGATCCTATTAATTGCCCGGCTGATGATATAAAATCCATTTCTCCAGAAGACAGCCTTATTTTCTGATTATTCCCATTAGTTGATGTGATAGTTGATCCAGTAAAGGTCCCACCTGTAAACGTGCCGCCGGTAAAGTTTGCCGCATTGACACTAACACCAGTTAACGTCCCGGCTGTCACATTGCCCAAATTAGCGTTGATGGCGGAAAGGCTGGTCACATTGAGCTTGTCTGCCGTAACCGATCCAGCGCCCAGCCGTGCGGCATTTAATATTCCGGTCGTGATCTTGCCGGCATCCAAGGCGGCGATCATAGCACTCGTAATTACAGCATTATCGATCGTTGTCTGACCGGTAATATGCACTTTGTTTCCAGCAATCAAAATAGATTCAGTCGATACGTTAATCTGGTTGATCACGTCGTTTTTCTGCACGCGAAGATTGATGTCATTCGAAAGCTGAGTAATTTGAGATTGGGTGCTGCTATTAACGATTTGAGAGTCTGTAACGTCCATGACGATCGCATCGTCGAAATAAAAGACAGCTCCGGATGTTACATCATTGCGAACAGAAATTCTAAATACAGCTTGATCGTAACCGCTAGGGACAGTGGTATACCCGGACAACTTTGTCCACGTCTGCCCCCCGTTTGCAGGCAAGCCCTGTATTGACGGATATGAATGGTTACTGCCATTAGATTGGCCGTATGACATAGCGATATTAACTGAGCCGCTCCATGATGCTTGTCCAGCCAATACCCAAGCTTCAAAATAATAGATACGCCCAGGAGATGTTTTAATAGTTACTAAATTGAAATCCTGTATTCCGCCATTTGCCGTAGCTTTTAATGACTGTTTCCCAAAGTGCGCCTGTGCGGTCGTTGTATTTGCTCGCCCTGCCTGCTCAAATCCGGAATCTTGCACAAGATTGTTACCTGAACTGATCACTTGGTTTAAATTTGATTGGACTGACGTTATTTGACTCGTTAGGATGCTGGAAGTCTGACTCAGCGCGGATTGTGTCGCATAAGTTCCGGATGCGTCCGTTTTTGTCAGCAACGTTGCGATTGTGCTCGCAGTTTGGGCTGTATAGCTGTTGTATACAGACTGATCAACCTTGTTGCTAACTTGAGTGCTGATGCCATTTACGGTTTGATTCAATTGAGAAAACTGGATGGCCGTTGCCATGTCCTCCAGAGCGGAGGACCAGTCGGTAGCTTTATTACCAAGCTCAAGCTTAAAAGCAGTTACCCAAACTGTACCTGCCGTATGACTGGAATGAAAATAAAAACCCACATTACACCGAGTAGGCGCAGCAGATGTAGTAAAAGTTTTAGTATACCTACTCCAATCCGCATCTCCTGTAGGCAGACTGCTATATGAGCCACTGGCCCCATCTTCAAAATATAAACCAAATACACCACTCCCAGAGACTCCGACATATTTTGCATAGCAGGATAATGTATAAGTAGTATTTGGCTTTATCTTATTAAAGGCGTCCTGATTAAATCTATCTCCCGGAACTAATTTGGCTGTAGCATAGCCTAGATAAGTAGTAGTGGGATCAAATGTACCGAATGACCAACCAGACAAGGAACCATCTGAAAAAGTGCTATTAGTAACGAGGTTCGTTCCGCCGACCTGCACCGCTGCCACAGCACCATTGACATCGGACATCCACACCTTGCTGGATATAGACTGCTGAGCATCGTTAGCAGCAGTAGCTGCTCCCTGTGCGGTCGTCAAGGCGTTGTTAGCCGTGTTGATTGCCGATGTCGCCGAGTCAATCGCACTGCCTGCCTGATTTACCGCATTATCAGCGTCATCCTGTGCCTGCTTCACACCATCATCGAGCGGATTAACCCATGTACCATCTTGATAAATAAATTGCGTAATCGTGCCATCGGCATTCTCGCGAAACCAGATGTCGTCTTCATTACCGGCTGCTGGCTGCGCAGACTGATGATAGACGGTGTTCTTGCCATTTGCCGCGGTAAGAGCATCTATTGCTTTGTTCATCGCGTCATTGGCATCGACCGAGAGAATCTGATCCCAGCTGATACCGTTAAAACGCCACATCTCAGTGTACTGACCGTTGACAATCTTGTACCATAGATCGCCAGAAATTAGATTCCCAACCGGTTCCGTAGCTGAATAATAAGATTTATTTTTACCGTTTGCCTGTGTCAGAGCGTATCCCGAAGTTTTGACAGCTTGATTAGCTGCAGCTGAGACATCAGCAATATTAGACTGCATCCCATTGAGATCATCAGCCAGGTTGTTTTTTGCATCGCCCAGATCGACGGAAATGTACTTCTCAAGTAACACCTCAAAGTCTGTTTTAATAACTTCTGCCTTAACATCGATGCCCAGTTTTTTAAACCGGACCGTGACCCAGTCGCACAAGTTGATATGTTCGAGCGGGGCGATATTCTTGTATTCTTCTGTCTGCCAGAGCTGGATAAATTTGATCGTCAGGCTGACGCTCGGTTGACCAAAATTATTTGCCTTTACGTATGCCTGTGCCTTGGTCCGCAGGCTTGCTTCGCCAGTGACATCATCGCCGGATAAATCAACGGGCAGACAGCGGCCATAAGCAAAATTATTTACGTACTGGCTACTAATAATTTTTTCTGGCAGCTCTAGCGTCGTCTGATTGCCGCTCGCGTCTTGTATATTGGCGTATGGATAAATCGACGTATAAGTCTGATCGATCGCTTCTTCCTGTGTGACATCGGTCAGGTTCTTGCCGTAGCCGACAATAATGCCGGTGTCCGTGCCACGGTGTAAACTGTGCCGAATCAGCCAGTTGTCAAAAGTCAGCTCCCCGCCCCAGGTATCAATTAAACTGCCTTCAGTACCACCAATGGCCGAACGCGCGGCAACACGAGATAGATTCATAGATAGGCTCGTCGCATCATCCGACACGCCGGTAAAGCGATGCGTAAAGACGGTGTTTTGTAGGATGGCATTCAGCGCACTTTGTGCGTTGCCCGTGATGTTAATACTCGTGATCGGATTCTTGCCAAGCTCGTAGCTGACATGCTCCGCCTTATAATCGACCTGCCCGTTTATCGGTTTCGAGATGTAATAAATCCGGAACAGCTGCGGATCCATGTTCGCATCATCGTTGGCCTTTGCCTTAACGATGCAATCCTTTTCAATCTGATCAAACAACGGACCGTCAACCGGATAGACAAATTCCAGTTCGAACGACCCGTTTCGCTCTTCGGTGACGTGCGCCGAAATCGTATCCGCCAGAGCACCGATGCCCATATGATTAAATTGTGTTTCAGTAGGTGCATAGAGTACCGGGATCATAAGCAACACCACCTCGGCGTAATCTCAATCTTACTGACGGTCCCCGTCCAGCTAATTTGTACAGGGCCCGGGTCAAGTTGCGGCCAGAAATCCGACCGGTAATGACTGTTTTGCAGAACAAGATCTTTAAAACAGGACTGCAATTCACTGTCGATCTCGATGTAGTCACTGATTCCGGTTAGAACGACATCCTGATCGTTTATGTGGAGTGTGATATCTCCGGAACCATAGACTTTCAAATACGGAAGCGACGGCCATACTTCAGGATTGGTGATTTCTCCGGCCGCTGTGATCGTCTGAACAGTGTCACCGTCAATCCGATAACGATATGGCTTGCAGTTAAAGATAATCTTCGCCCAGCCAATTCGGGCCAGTGTTTTCTGAATATCGATCTTTGATGTACAGACCGCCATGCGGTAATAATCCAGCTCGTTATAATCGATCAAACGTTGATAGGAGAACGATCCCTGCAGCCAATTTTTAATTTTCTTTGCCTG
Source organism: Sporolactobacillus sp. CQH2019 (assembly GCF_028765345.1). Taxonomy (GTDB): domain Bacteria; phylum Bacillota; class Bacilli; order Bacillales; family Sporolactobacillaceae; genus Sporolactobacillus. The sequence continues at coordinate 219,311 of NZ_JARAJZ010000007.1, read as the reverse complement.
GGCTTCAACATTTGTTCCGATATTCGGATTGAGCGCACAGTCGTATTCATCGGTGTAATTATTAAACCGGCCATTGTCCTGAATCAGGTCGCCATTGCGACCAGGAACCGATACAAAATCAGCATCACGATCCGGTGCGCCCATGGAATGCCCGCTTTGCATGATCAGACCCATATCACTGGATTTGTTATTTGCAAAAATAAAATAAGGCTTGCTCATGTTGTCGCCACCCTTCGATGATAATAAAACGCGGCCTCATTCATGATCTGTTCAATGTCTTTGCTAGAGTAATTATTAAAATTCGTAATCTGCAAAACTAAATCGCCCAGCGTGGGTTGGGATGTCCCCGACTGCGTCATCGCAGTATTAACTGACTGATTGACTGTCGGTGCAGTGACTGCAGGAATCGACGGTACAGCCGCCTGTGCAAGCTGACCCGCCGCCGAAGACACGGCGCCTGCCATTCCCGCGATGCCATTAACGAGACCCTGACCGGTCATCTGGCCAACCCAGGCCATCACACGGGATGGAGAATGAATGCCGAGCATGGACATCATCTTATCTTTAATCCCACCGGCTACCCGTTTTATTGCATTCCAGACAGCGCCTGCCATGCTACCAATACCATTAACCAGCCCTTGAATAATGTTCTGTCCGATTCGCCATAAATTGATGCCACGCAAAAATCCGACAGCTGCATTCCACCCGCTAGAGATAACTCCGCGAATGCCGCCCATAATACTTCCAACGACATTACGCATGGCACTAAACGCACCGCTGACAGCGCCCCTGGCAGCATTTACAGCGCCGGAGATTGTCCCCCGGATGCCGTTCCAGATGCTAGAAATAATCCCTCTAACTACTCCCATAACCGCGCCGATAATCGATCGAATGGCATTAAATCCGCCACTAATTACGCTACGTAAAATGCCAACGGCTCCGCTGGCAATCTGTTGAATACCGGACCATACGGCGCGCCAATTTCCCGTAAATAAGCCGGAAAAAACCTTAATAACCCCCATGATGATATTAAGTGCGCCCTGAATCACGCCTTTTATAATGTTCCATGCTCCGGACGTAATCGCTGTAATGATCGGCCAGACCGTTTGAATAACGGTCATAATAACATTAAGCACAGTGGTAATGACCGTAACAATGCCGTTCCAAATATTAATCGTCGCCTGTACAATCATGCTGCCATATTGATTCCAAAATGCAGTAATCTGTGCCCATATCTGCAGGATAAATGGAAGGATAGCAGCCCATACCGAACGGATGACATTTGCGATATTATTCCAGATCAACATCGCTTCCACCCATATGGCCTGCCAGATCGCAGTCACGCCTGCTCGAAATGTCGCGTTGTAATTATAGAAAGCGATGAAGGCGGCCACTAAAGCTGCAATACCTGCGATAACGCCTACGATCGGCAAAACAATCGAAGTAAATGCTGCCGCTGCCGCCGACAAGACCGCTGGCAAAATTGTAAAGCCCGAAACGGCCATTGGTAGGAAAGAGATAAACGTCAGAAATAATCCTGCGAGTATCGTAATGACCGGAACCAATATCATGACAGCAAGCACCAGATTTTGAATAGCCGGTGATAGCGTCTGAAACCATTGAGTCAGCTGCTGAATGACAATTAAAGCCTTCCCCATGGCATCCGACAACGGCTGAAATAAGGGCTTCGCAATAGCACCAGCCAGTTTATTTAGTACCTCTCCTAAATTTTGCAATCGTCCGGTAAATGAGTTTGCTGACTTAGCCGCGGCGCCGCCATATAACTGTGCAAATCCCTTCTGCAGGGCTGGTAGAGCTTGGCTGGACAAAAGTTTTCCGGATGCAGCCATTTTCATCAGCTCAGCCGGAGACTTACCCATCTCTTTAGATAAAATCTTCCATGCCGGTATACCATGTTCGGCCAGCTGGTTCATTTCGTCGGCTGACAGTTTCCCTTTCGACTGGATTTGACCAAGGGCTAAGATAACGCCGTTCAGAGTATCACTGTTTCCGCCTGTGGCCGCGACAGCATCTGCAGTAGATTTAAGCATTGCTGTAGCATTGTCAGCAGCAAATCCGAAACCGATTAACATACGTTCGCCATCGGCCATGCCCTGAAAATCGAACGGCGTGTTGACCGCAAAGTTCTGCAGGTCGGCCATAATTGCCTTCGTTTTATCAGCCGAACCCGTCAGCGTCGTCAATCCTTTAGCCGTTTGCTCCATGCTGGCATCATATTTCAAGCCAAAACCAAGAGCTGCCGTACTTGCCGCTCCCATTGCCGTACCAAAGCCAGCTACAGCTGCACCGGCCATGCCCAAGTTCATCAGGTCATTAAAAGAGTGCATCCCTAAGTTTGATAGGCTTTTCGACGTGTCGTCGGCTGACTTTTTCATGCTACCCATATTGTGAGAAAAATGACTGGTCGCTTTGCTCACAGTCTGATCACTATTAGAGAATTCCGTACTTGTGCCTTTCAGTTTGCTATCCAGATCACGCAGCCGCTGTTCCGTATTAATAACCTCACGTTGAAAGCCACGATACTGTGATTCATCAATCTTGCCTGCAGCAAACTGCTGATCGACCTGTGCTTGAGCCGACCGTAGCTGATTCAGCTTGTTTTTCGTATTTTCGATTTGTGACGCAAGAATTTTCTGCTTTTGCGCGATCAAATCAGCATTACCAGGATTAAATTTTAACAGACGCTCGGTGTCGCGCAGCTCTGACTGCAGAGCACGTGCTTGAGCGTTGACCTTCCCTAGAGCTTTCTCAAGGCCAGTTGTTTCGCCATCTATAACTATGGTAATGCCCTTTATTCGTCCTGCCATACGCTCACCTCCCGTCCACTAAAAGGAATCAAAGTCTGCCTGCCCCGCTTCTCTTACGCTTTCTTCTGAGTTGTTTTGTTTATTTCCGAAAATATCAACATATTCTTCCACATAATCAAGAGCTCCGCCAATCTCCATATCGTCAAGATCCAGTCGAGATAATCCAGTTTTATAGCAAAGAACAAGATACCGTTCGGTCGTCAGCGGATCGTCGGTATCCTGTTCTTTCATACTTTTTTTTTCGTCTGCAGCATTGCCATCAGCATATCCTGAATCTCAGAAATGATGTCTATAATCGGAAATTCTTCGAATCCGTCCAGCCAGGTCAGCGGCTCAGGTATGGAAGGATCCGCTGTCTTAGCCATCGTCCAGATGATATCGTAAAAAAGATCAAAATCTATTTTTTCCAGATCAGATAAATCAAACTGCTTCTTTTTGCCGAGCTTCCCTAATGGGGCAATTTTCAGCAGTTCTTTAAAATAATCTTTATGAAACTGCGTCTGAAAACGCATAGGAAAAGCGCCCGACGTTTTCAGACGGACGCTCTTGCCATCAATCGTAATCGCTTTTTCCATCCGTTATCCCCCCTTAAGCCACAGTAACGGCGCAAGTATCTGTAAAGTTGCCATCGGCCGTTTTGGCCGTAATCGTCGCTGATCCAGCAGCAACCGCAGTGACAAGTCCATTATCAGAGACTGTCGCAATAGCCGGATCACTGGACAGGTACGTAACATTTCGGTTTGTCGCATTAGCCGGGCTGACCGTTGCCGCCAGCTGCTGAATCGTCCCTACAGCCATATTAACCGCGTCTGGAACAAGTGTCAGACCGGTTACTGGAACTGTTGTCGGTTCATAAACCGCGTCATACCAAGCGTTATAAACCGTGTCGCTTGTTGTGCCGCTTGTAGACGCTTTGACCATTCGATTATCCGGACGGGGCGCCGCCGTAAATTCAAGCGTTTCTGTCTGCACTTCTGTTTTGTCAGATTTTGTCGCGCTAGCCTGTTCCGGCCGACTCGCTGAGCAATAATAAACCACATGCCGCGTTCCTTTTTTGTCTCCTGTGAACTCAAACAGCAGCGCGAACTTGCTTCCGTGATTGTCCGCATTCTCAACCAAAACACCATTAACTAACTGCTCGCCAAGAATATCCTGCCGGAAATCATCCGTCAGCCGGGAAAGTTCAAACTTTCCATCATAGCCGTTGTTTGTCGCTTCCTGGTAATATGTTGTGTCGTCTGCAAAAAACTGTACCGGATCACCACTGGCTGTCAACGTCAGGTTAACTGATCCAGGCAGCGGCTTTGGCACGCCGAAAGTCAGCGTGCCATCTGCGTTTTCCGTTATTTTAGAATAGTGCGCATTACGAAGGCCGTATTTCACCTTATTTTCACCCATTTCGTATCAGCTCCATTTCGTAGATTTTTTCAAAGAGTTTCTCCGTATCAATCCAGACCTCTGAAGAGGTATAGGCAATATCGTTATCATCAAGCAGCTGTTCCAACACCGCTTCTATAGTCAGATCCTTTTTGTCGGTGTATAGCTCGATTTCGACATAATCGATTTTTTGATAGACCTTGTCATCGGCAATCATGTTCGGCGATTCCGGCACCCAGTAGCAGATAAACGGCGGAGGCGGGCATTCTGGATATTGCTGAGACGCCCTCCAATGCGAATAAAAGACCGGTTTCCCGGTCTGAATAAGAATTTGATAGAGTTCGGCAAGTGTCATCCTTTTACCGCCTTTTCTGTCGCGTTGGTGAACTTGTCGATCACTTTCTGCTCTACTGGTGCAATATGCGGATAGGCCCGCACACGTCCGCCGTTCCGCTTCGCATGGCCATACTCAAGTAAATGCGTCAGCTGGTAATCCGTCCGGTTGTAAACAACATAGCCATGAGCGGTTTTCTTCCGAGACCAGCCCTTTGCGTAATCGCCCGTCCGTTTTGGACTGGTTGCCCTAAGCTCAGAAACAGCCTCTTTCGAGATTGTATCTTTTACGTCGTCAAGCTCCACCGTCACGTCATCTGTATACTCCTGCAAAGCCCTGGCAATCTCATCGGCTAAATTAATGGGCACCAGATCTCACCTCTCCGTATAGTTCAATCGTTTCATCGTGCGTCTCATATTTCCGGTAGATTGAATAAACGATGCCTTCAAACTTCACCGTTGTCTCATTCTGATAGTCAAACTTGCCAACAATCAGACAGATAGCCGGTTTGATGCCCTGCTGACCACCGGCAAAGAACTCGCTCTGTGGTATCGCCTTCTTATCGCAAAATACCTGACGTGAATAATCGATCACCGTTTGTGTTGCCTGACCGAGTTCGTCAACGGTTTCCGCGATCACCGGAAAAAACAGGATATAATTCATAATGTCGTCGTCTCCGTTGTCGTGGTATCCGGATCCTGATAGTCACCGGCTAAGGCAAGATGTGTTTTCAACAGATCATAAGATAACTGAAAGCGCTCCGCGTCAGCTACGTTGTCTAAAAAATTGGCTTTGCAGTATACAATAATGGCCCGCTTAACAAGCGGGTCAATGCTGTCTGTTGCTTCTGATGATGCCTGACCTACTCCGCCAGAATATAGATCCTTACGGGCCGCTGCAATCAGATCATTGATTTCAGTATCAAGAGCTGTATGCGAGACGCGCAGCGCGGTTTTAACATCGGGAAGCAAGATATCATTTGCCATTAGGCATCATCCCTCAGGGCGGAAGACTTCGCAACAAAGCCCTTCTTAACCAGATCATTAATTCTTCTACTCTCAGCAGAATATTCATCCCCGATCTCGAAGATTTCACCTGTTTTTTTATCCTGAAAGGGTTTAAGTACGGTTCCAATCATTCATCGTCCCTCCTTATGCATTTGGAAGATTACGAATGAGCGCAAAGGCCTGTTCATCCATTACGTCACCGTCAACGATGCCGTAAACCACATAATCAGTCGTACGCTCTTTGGCGTGATCTTCAGTAACCAGTGACAGAGCCTCATTAACGTTGAAGATCAATCCCTGACGTGTAGCGCCAAACAGAATATTTCCATCAGAAAGACCCGCATCAGGCTTCACTACCATACCGAAGATCCGGCCGACCCCGCCACTCGCTACATCCGGGATAAACAGCGGACGACCGGTGTTATCTTTCAGTGTGGCCAGCTGTTTCCAGATCGTCGCGTTATTAGCATAAACAGATGCACTGTTCGTATAAGAAGAATGAAGTTTCGCCACCGCCTGTGCCAGCATGTCGTAAGTCAGCGGAACGGGAGTCGTTGTATTATCGGGATCATAAGTCACGATTTGCGGCGTACCTGACTGAGCAAGTAGAGCCGTTTCAACACCACGCGGTTCCGGAGGTGTTGCAGTAGATCCAGCACCCCGAGCGGCCGCATAGCCGAGCGCAACCCCGCAGCGATCACCCAGTTCGTTCTGAAGAAACGGAAGGAAAGCGTCCATGGCCATCGACTTCAGTTTCCAGGACACGGTCGCCGCTTTCGACAGTTCACGGCCATCAAGATTAAAGGTGCCAAAATTATTCTGCTCATCTTCTGTCGGAGTTGGTTCGTCATACCATTTAGCATCACCAGCGGCAATCCCCGTGTGTTTCGGGATGGAGAATTTACCGGAAACGCCGAATTTCTGAGCATCGGCATACAGCGGATAAGCCTCTTCCGCTCGTTTCCAGATGGCAGAAGCAACCGTTTCAGGAATCAAGATGCCAGTATTACTTGTATCATGCGTGAATGCGTTCTGTGGCCGCACATTCCGGGCCTTAAAGATGTTCTCTTCGTCCGCATTCATGGAACGATCGGTCAGTTTTTTGTAAAACGCGACCTTATAGAGACCCGCTTCGTCTTTCGGTTTAATCGATTCAATTTCATCCACCTGTTTTGCCCCCACAACTTTCACACTTTTGCTTTCTAACGTAAGCCCTTTTGTTTTATTCTGCAGAGCAGCCAGATTCGCTTGTTCAAGCTTGATATCATCCCATTGCTTATCCAGTGCTTTGACTTCTTCGATTTTGGCTTTTGCTTCTGCGGCTTTCCCGTCATTAATCAGCGTCTGTGCCGCAGTCATTAGTTCATTTCGCTGTTTCAGATACTGTTCTTTATTCATTTTCACTCACGCTCCTCAGCGATAATAAATTTAATTCAGCTGTTAAAAGGTCCCTCTCATCAATCGGTTTCGGCTTGATGATCGGACCCAATTTATTGCGTATTTTGTTAATCACGGACACGGGAAGCATTGGAGTGGCAGCTGCAACCACCTGAACCGGTTCCTGCTGCTGAAACATAACTTCGTCGGCAAAGCCCTTTTGCACTGCCTCAGCCGGTGTCATCCAAGTTTCATGATCCATCATGTCTTTTAACTGTGCGTCGTCCATACCGGTCTTTAGTTTGTAAGCGTTTCGTGCCGTCTCATTTGTTTTCTGCAGCCACTCGGAGGCATGATCCATTGTGCGATAGTCGCCGTCGGCCGATACCGCTGCATTGTGGATCATCATCTGCGCGGTTGGGGACATCAGCACTTTATCTCCGGCCATGGCAATCAGCGAAGCGGCAGAAGCGGCCATGCCGACAATTTTCACAACCACATTAGCAGGGTATTCCTTCAACGCTGTGTAAATCTCGCTACCGTCAAAAACGGATCCGCCCGGAGAATTAATCTCGACTTCAAGATCATCCCCATTCGCCGCCGTCAGCTGGCTATGCACTTGATTCGGACTGGTTGAATCCATTTCCAGCCAGTCATACACCCACTGAAAATCATTCGGAATAATAACGCCCTTAATATCAACCTTCGTCGTCACATTCGATCACCTCCTACTGTGTCTTTGTCGGTTGCGTGTCGAGACGGCGGATCATCACATCGCCGCCGTCCGTCGGTGCCATGTTCAGAATGGCCCGAACCTCATTCGGAGACATAATGCCACGATCGACAAACTGAACAAGCCCGAGCTTTGTCTGCATACTCGCAAACGTTAAGTTCGAGCTTTCAAAAACAATCCTGTTTCCGAAACCGCGTTCTCGCCGGTTGAACAGCTTCCGGGTATACTCACCACTCAATTGCATGGCGTCCGGTTCAATGGTCGCTTCATAATAGCTGATCCATTCGTCTTCGTTGTAGGTACTTTGAACGATTTTATCGTTCGTATTGAAGAACGAATAGATTCTTTGCTTAGCCAGATCCATTTGTTTTTCATTAGGAACATAGTCTTTCGGATCGACCTGTTTCGCGTCCGCCTTGGCATCTGTGGCAGCCACTCCGACCGTATCGCCCGTTGTACTCAGGTAATCATCAACAAATCGTTTGACCTCTTTCTTCTGGTCCTCCGGCCTCAGTGTCGTCGTGAATTTCAGCAACCAGCGGATAACCGCTGAGTTTTTGATCGCGTAAACAATGCCCTGATCGGTTGTATTCACAACCTCCATGACCGAAGTTAGTGCCTTCGACGGATTCTCACCGAACAGATCATCCATGTTGAAATCTTTTCTGAGATGAATGATATCCGTGTAGTGAAAGGTAACTGTCCGGCCATTTAGTAAACTGAACTGCAGGTAAAGCTCTCCGGAATCGTCGAGCAGACCCTGAACGCCCATTGCTGTTATCGGATAAATTTCCATCGGTGTCCCATTCGGATCCCGATTGATATAGGCGAAGGCATTATTGTTCAGTTCAAGCTGCACAGCTAATTTCTCTTGAAGCATTTGCCCGGTCATATAGGGATTCGGTTCTTCAAGCAGCATCCGCATATAGACATCCGGATTGACCGAGGATCCTGTCGCTGAGTCTCGAATATGTTTTCCGATCAGCTTTCCCATTGCCCGAGCTTTTGGACGTATGGCCGCACGCACGATGTCGGATTCGTACAATTTACCGGACCAGGAATAAAAGCCATTACCCTGATCAGTGATCATCTTAAACTGCTGTGTCACTTTGACAGTTCGATTAAACGGCCACAAGCCATCACCTCCCTTCTATACTGTTCAAAGTCATTTATGGAATGACAGGTAGATTTCAGAGACACGTTTCAGCATTTCTACACGATCATGAATATTAATACCTTTTATCTTCTCAAGCACTTCTCGAAGTTGATCCTCTACTTCGCTTTGAATTGTTTTCATTTTTTCACCTCAGATCATGTTGCTATACTCATCAAATTTGTCTTTCAAAACGATATAACCATCGGCCAATGAGGCGACACCATCAATTCGCTTCCGATTGTCCAATCCCTTAACCAGCTGAATATTTCCGTTAATGTCCGCCTTGATTTCAGCGTTGCTCAGGCACCACATATCAATCGGATTCCCATTGTGGACGATCTTTCCGGCATGCAGGTCCGCCTTCAATTCTTTCAACGGCTGCGACATCGTCGCCGGACCCTGGCGGATCGGGATCATGCTGTTCGGACCAAACTCGCCCTGAAACATACGCAGCGTCGAATCGTCCACATGCCAGGGATCATAACCGATATACATGAGATACAGGTCGTCTTCATCTCTGAGTTCCTTGAACCAATTCAGAAAAACAATCTTGTCCACCTTGTTCCCCGGATAGGCCCTAAGCAGCCCCTGACGTTCCCAGAGCAGATAAGGAACATTATCTCGTTCTCGCCGGTTGCCGTCCTGCGTCATCTGGTTCAGTACTTCCTCAGGCAGCCAGTACATCGATCTCAGATAAATCTTGTCATCGTTCGGTCGCATGCACAGTGCATGTGCGCTGTTCAGGTCGGTCGTATCGGCAGCATCGAAACAGCCTATGCCGTAACGAAAGCCCATTTTGTCAAACTCAAACCGTTCCTTGTTCTCAATCTCGTCCCAGGTCAACCAGGCACTTGCCGAGTTTTCCTTGACATTGAAATCTTTAACCATGACGGTCGGACGGAAGCCAGGATCCTTCTTTGCCTTTTCAACACAGCCCTTCAAGAACTCGAGGGACTTGATCGTGCCAATACCCGGGTTCGCTTTAATCCACATTTTCGGGTTGTCCCACTCATCGCGATCATCCAACTCGTAGATCAGTGGCAGGAAGCGATCGTCTTTGATCTTTCCGTCCAGAACGCCGATTGCATAGTCATACTGAGCATCAAAAATACTGCCGCGGACAAATCCGTTTGTCGTGATACAGGTCAAGAGCGGTTGACTCCGTGATGACATCGACTGTTTCATCAAGTCGTAAATATCACGATTCTTTATTGCAGCCAATTCATCGATAATAACACCGCTGGAATTTAAACTATCCAGTGTATTTGTATTACTGGCCAGTGCCTTGATCGATCCAAGATTAAAATCTGAATAAAGATCTGATTGTCTTTTACGCAAGTGTTTGCGAATATCTGGACTATGCTTCATCATATTCCAAGCTTCCACAAATCCTTTTTTTGCTTGCCCTTCTTTAGTCGCAATAAAATAAATTTCTGGTGCTCCTTCACCATCAGCTAAATCAAGAAAAAGAGCATCTGCAGCCAATTCAGTCGTTTTTCCGTTCTTCCGTCCTCGAATATCAAGGACTTCCTGATACTGCCGCTCGCCGGTCTGCGAATTGATGAAACCAAAAACCGCCTGATGCTTCGCCTTTTGGAAGAGCTGAAGTTCAAGTGGGGCCCCAATCTTACCTTGTGACTGCTTGCAGAAGCGTTCGATAAACTCAATCGGCCGGTTGCCGGCGTCTTCATCAAAAATCCACGGTTTATATTTTTCCGGATGTTCCAGTTTGTCGAGAAGCATCCGGTAGACTTGCTTGATCCGATGACAGGCGACGATCCTGCTACTCAAAACGGCGCGAGCGTACTCTTCGAGATAAGTCATTTCTTAACGAACTCCATCAGCGCGTCGCTCTTATCTCCGTTCTTCCCATTCCCTTGATCGGGTAAGGAATCACAGAGCTGCTTGATGACTGAAGAATAATTTTTGATCATCGTGTTATAGACATCCACCTCGGGGCTCTTTTTCGTTCCCCATTGATTCTCGCCGTTTTTATATTCGCTGATCACGCCGTTTTCGTTAATCGCCTGCTGCAGATCTTCCAAAGTGACTGCCATAAAAGCCGCATTATTCATCAGTGATTGGACCGATGTCAACCGATCTTTAGGCAGGTTCTTAAAAATTCGTTTCAGACGATTGAACTCTTTTTTTATCCTGGCATCTTTCGACAACTCCTTTGAAATCATGTTAAAAACTCCTTTCTCGGACTACACCCTCGCATATAAATTCATATCCAGCTAAATTGTGGTCCGTTCACCGGTCTCCATGTAGGGCAGACGTTATTCTTGACAGGGGGGCCTATCGGTGGATCAGGTTCCCGCTGCTGTCGAATGCAAATCCTTTTCTTGTCGCTGAATATTTTTCAAAATGTTCTTTGTTATGACAATCCTTGCATAAGAGTTCAAAGTTTTTATCATTCAATGCGATACTCGGGTTGTTGATGTTCTTAGGTGTGAGATAGATCTTATGATGAACAATGACGCCTGGTTGGCCGCATCGTTCACACAATCCGTAACGCTTAATGATGTATGCCTGCCTGGCTTTCTGCCATGCCGCCGATCGATAGAACTTCTTTGCCCATGGCTTCATAAATGACGGCCTTCTTAATAATTATTGACACGTATATAAATACGTGTTATTATAATATTGTTAGGAGGAAATGATATTGAAATCCTATTCATCAAGGGAAGTTCTAAAGAAACTTAAAAAGGACGGTTGGTACATAGTTCATACAGTTGGTGATCATGTTCAACTAAAACATCCAGCTAAAAAAGGACGGGTCACATTGACACATCCTAGAAAAGACATACCATCCGGCACTTTAAAAAGTATTGAACAACAATCTGGGGTTCAGTTTTGAACCTCACTTCCCTTATGAATAAATATAAATAATTAAATATAATAAAAGGACGTGATATTTTGAAACACAAAGATAGATACATCTATCCAGCCGTTTTTGAAGTAAATAAAAATGGGATATCTGTAGAATTTCCAGATCTTCCCGGATGTCTTCCATACGGAAAAGATACAAATGAAGCCTTCAAAAATGCCAAAGAAGCGTTATCTTTACATCTTTATGGTATGGAAGAAGATGGCGAAACGATTCCTGAACCAACAGATTTCAGAAAGATAAAACCATCTACTAACAACAGTTTTTCAACAATGATCGAAGCTTGGATGCCTCCATTTAGATACAGAATGGAAAATCAGTCAGTCAAAAAAACGCTTACCATTCCTAAATGGTTGGATGACGTTGCAAAAGAAAATAAAGTGAATTATTCAGGAATCTTACAAGATGCTTTAAAGGATCACCTAGGTATTAAAGAGAACCTTCAGAAATAAATCTGGAGGTTCTTTTTTTTTAATATTATGTACGCTGCCTGTTTTTTTGTTACCTTATATCTACTTATTTAAACTTCATTCGCCTAAATAGAACATCTTTAAAACAAAATAAAAACACCCAATAAGGTGTCAATACAAATTCACTTATATTTAGTTTTCTAAATTAATTCCAAACCTAATATCTGAATTCAAAAATTGCTTAATAGACACTATAATGTTGGAGTCTTTTAATTTGTCTAAATGCAGTGTTTCAGGTTCTTCACTAATGATATTTGGAAAAACAAATCTGTATTCGTGCTGATAAGCAAATAATATATCTTTTTCAAAATAAAAAGATGGCATCTCTTCATTGAATGCTTTAAATCTTGATAAATGATTTTTGGACATATCCTTATAATCAACAATATTGTGTACTAACATTATTTTATTTACATCGCAATACCTCCTTATTTTTGACACAAAGTCATTCACATCAAGCAACATGACAGAATCGCCAAATGTTTCTTCTGCTTTTATTTTCAACTCGTCAGGAATAATCAACTTAGTAGAGCATCGTCCATCCTTGATATCAAGCACTTCTAACATGTCTGCTGTAATCGCAGTAGTACAATAAACATGCTTTTGATAATCCTCTTTAGATTCCATTAGAGCATTACCCGTACCAGAAGCAACAGTCATTCCTGTCGCATTGTCACGTATTTCAATATGAACTGAAGACATTTTGAGTGTAAGATCATATGCATCACCTTGACCCTTTCTTTTTTCCTTAAGTTCTTGGTCCTTAAAATGTTGAAAATTGTTCAAATAAAGATTTCCTTCCAAAAGAGATTCTAGATACTCCCTTTTAGAAAATTTTAATAATCCAATAATTTTATCTGGATTCCTTACAATTTCACTTAGTAATTTAGTCATGAATATCCCTCTTTTTTCCAGAATACGTAAATATTCTACAAAACAGGACATTATTCCTGCAAAAGCAGTAAACCAGTACCAAATTTTGGAGGAATAAATACATACATGTCGAATTCTTTTACTGGAGGAGGATAAATCAAATGGAGGCAGAACATGGTTAACTGCAAAACTCATGAAACCGTCATGACCGTTATCCCAACCTCAAGATACTCTCCCAGTCACGATCATGACTTAATTCACGTTGATTCAACTTTTACAACAGATGTACCAATCCCGGACGCTGAGAATATTTTCTTTGTGCCTGGGACACAGCCGATTCCACCTGACATTTTAAAAATGATTAAAAATGGTGGATTTAGCTTTGAACCAATTCCAAAATCAGAAGTCATTCGGCAAGTTACTGACTATGCGCAGGAAATATCACAAAATCAACCTGTTGCAGCTATTTCAGACGCAGTTATGGGTATCGCCACCCAGGAATATATGCAACAGGTTTCAATGAAAGCAGATCCTGTCGGAAGTACATTCTATCATTTGTCGTATGATTTTATTCTGCTTCCGGAAAACGATGGGACTTTTGAGTTGAAGACCACACTGCCATATAAGGGATTCCAGATGCCCCCAGGAGGACAAGTGAGATTAATTGTCGTCCTTCCTGTTGGTGCAACTTGTGACACAAATGCAACAAAAGGAACTTTGTTAAACGGACAGCAGATACAAGAAGGTACTCCAGCAAATGTTGCAAACGGCGTACAAGTAGTTAGCTTTTTCTATCAAAATGATCCAGATTTCTTAGTTAAGTATAAATACTAACTAAAAGGTCCTCCTCCAACCCCAGACCACTTATCTGGGGTTAAATATTAACAATATTAAGTTCGTGTGCTTTTTCAATTCGTGCTTTTATGGCCCCAAATCCCTCAGATTTGTACTTTTGATAAGCATTCTCCGCGTCTGCTTGATTATCAAATCTCAGAAGCTTCAAGGCACGATAATTATCAGTTAATATCACGATATGATCACCCAACGCCATACCTCCTTATGAATTTGTTCACAAAAATAGAACGCCAGTTAAGCGCTCTTAAAATACCTCTTCACTATATTGAGATTTCGTACCACATGCATTATTTTTTGAAAACTACTAGTATGAATTTGAATATTAAAATTATATTTCTTACAAATACCATAAAACTATGAAATATAATAAAGATCCAAATAAAATAAAGTAAATAACTTCCAAATATTTTCAACGTATCATTTAAATTAATAAGTGCCTTAATTGACGTAAGAAATTTTAAGTTGGCATTATAAAAAATTCCTAAAGTAAGTAGAGCCGTTTGAACAAAGACACAATAAACGAAAGAAGCTAAAAGTTGTTTTAAAGCATCCTCTTTTTCATTATTTTCAACTTTCGAGAAGGCATTATGAAGTGATTCCTTATTAAATGATGCTATTAATGATAACGCTGTTATATTAAACCCTATTTGAATCGATATTATTGAAAATGTATCCGAGTTGATTGATTCTATGTTATTCAATAGACCAGCACTACCAGTATGAGCTAATATTGCAATAAGAACACTAATAAAAGACAGAATTGCGGGAAAAAGCAATTCTAAAATAATGCGTTTTGAATTGAATCCTTCCTCATATGAATTCCAAATTAGCAGAGTATTATGAGATCTCTTGTTGATCTGGTCTATCCTGGTTCCTAACTGATATTTCTTTCTGAATGGCCATATCGACATTATTATTTTCACCCACCATTTTGATATTCGGTGTCATGCCTTTACCATTGATCGGATTGTCATGCAATATAATGTCAGCCATCTGATTATATATACTACTCATTAAAGCCTCCCCATTATCGTTATATTCGACGTCAGTATAAAAATCTCTCGTAATTGTATCTGGAGATATTCTCTTAATTTTTCCGTTTAATAGTTTTCCCTCTATTGCATAAGAATCATATTTTTGTAAATCCATTATTTTTTCAAAGTATCTTTCAAATATCTTAACCATTGCCTTTCCTGATTTATTTTTAATTTTAATTTCCAAATCGTATTTGTTGATCTCATTATCCTCTAACTCTTTATCTAATATTTCACTAACATCTACCTTCTTTTTCTCCGTTGTACTGTCAAGTGTTAAAATTGCTGACTTTATTTCAGTAAACTCTTTTAATTTTTCCATAAAATTAACTGGCGGCAGTGTTAATAATCTAAAGCATGATCTCTTATGTATCTTTAAAGGAGTCTTCTTATTAATTCTATTAAATTCATCAATGTAAGGATAGACAATGTTCTTATGATAAGATAAAAAAGTGTGAAGAAGTTTTCTGTTAAAAACCTTATTAAAATCATCTTGAACAAGCAATAATCCAGTTCTTTTGTCGAGCATAAAGTATACATTATTTTCAACACCCTGAGTTTTTTCAAGAATACCGACTTCTTCTTGAGTATTAATATCAATTTCAGGGCGTCTAACTCCATGCCTAGCAGTAATAAAATAACCTTCTGCAATATTGGCATCTTCAGATTGTTGATAGTTCCCTAGATTAAACGAGACAGTGTCATTTTTATATTTCCTTATTTTTTTATCTAGCTGAAGAATCGAATCAAACAGAGTATCAATTAATTCATGATCATAAACTTTTTCAAATTGAATTTCTCCTCCAAACTTAGGTGTACAAAATTCGTAACCCTTTATTGTTGTATTCTTTATATTTGGCATTCCTACTCCCCCTCGTTTCATAAATTAAATAAGCCTTCATCTCTTCTTCCATTTTACTCCATTTTTATCAAAATAATCTCACCTGTTCCTTCTCCGCATCCACTTTCTTCTCTGCTCTCTCCACCAAGTTCTGTACACTCGTTTTCGCAATATGTAAAAGTTCGCCAATCTTCGCCATACTCATACTTTCACCGACATAGAGCCGGTAAACATCCTCTTCTCGCTTCGTAAGACATGCACCAAGGAAGTTACTAACCCGCTCATCATTCTCCAGATTGTGCTGCCAATGCTGCTGATACAAAATACTTCCGATTTCATCCAGGACAGCAGGATCATAATAATAGACGCGGCTTTGGTCTGCATCCATATGATTTCGTCCCGGATCCCGCCCGTTCTCCATCCACTTCACCGCATATTCCATGTCCCGGATCATTCCGCCAATGATCTTCTTCTCTTCCAGATCCGCGGCTTCATAAGCCGGTTTCAGTTTTCGGATTGACAGTTTGTATTCGTATATCAACCGCCTCATGCTCATCCCGCCGCATCTCCTTCATTTTTGCTTCCAAGCGCCGCCCTTGGCTCGGTGATAGGTTGGCATATTGACATTCATCAATCGTTCAATATCCTCTTTAGTCAATGGCTTACCCTGTCGTTTCTTCTTGACTGGCTTGCCGCCTTTGTAATGGATCACATGGCTCACGCTCCTTATGTAAATAAAAGAGGCACCCACCCAGCGCATTTCTACGCTTGAGTAAGTGCCTCCGCTCTCTTCGGTTAGGCTATTTAGTTGTCAGCGAAAATAGTATATTCAGGATGATCGACTGAAAATCCGTGACTTTTTATCTTAACAGTTCCATATTCCGGCAAAGGATACATGGTCGCTTTGCCTTGACTAACGATATAAAATTTCCCGCCTTCTGACGTGTCGATTTCTATTTTACCCTCTACCACAGGTACTTCGATCTTGTTGATCTGTAAGGGGTTTTCCATGTTTTCCCTACTTTCATTCTACGAAAATTTGATAAGTCTGTAAATATATTGATTACCGATCCTGAAAAACTAGTTTTTGCATCGCGATTATTATTTTTGTCGAAATTTCCAATTGATTTGCTAGTGCTTCAGATTGATTGCTACCTAATTCGATCATTGATTTCAACCGCTTTATTTCATCGTTCGCCCATTCTTCACGTTTCTTTTTATCTAAGTCATTGAACTTATTTCTCATTGATTCATACATTGATTGATACATTTTTGCGTTTCTTTCCCATTCATCAACGTTCGGGCTAATTTCGATTTGCTTATTATCGATCATTTCTAAATCGCACTCCTTTCTAGGTTGGCGAACATTCCGTATTCTTTAATAAAGACCATTTCGACCGTTCCCACAGGACCATTACGCTGCTTTGCTACGATGATTTCTGCTATATTTTTGTTCTTGCTATCTTTGTTGTAATAATCATCACGATACAGAAACATGATTAGGTCAGCGTCCTGTTCAATGTTGCCTGATTCTCGTAGATCGCTCATCATAGGACGTTTATCATTACGCCGCTCCACTTCCCGCGAGAGTTGGCATAATAGAACAATTGATATGTTGTACCTTCTGGCAATCTGCTTCAGCCCTTTAGTAATGGCTCCTATCTCAAGATCCTTACGTTGGTAATGGCCGGATACATCCATGAATGACAGGTAATCGATAATAACCAGGTGCTTTTCTTTCGGATATTGTTTCATAGATTTCCGGACTACGGACCGTATGCTGGAAACCGTTTGCGACGATTCCCCATGAATTTTCATTTTCCAGTGAAGATACTCATCTATGGCATTAGCGACTTTACTGATATCCTGCTGACTCATGAGTCTCTTTGGGTTCTTCCATTTCCCGCCGCTGATTCTTCCAACATTGGAAACGATTCTTTGCAAAACCATACGGCGCGGCATCTCCATGCTAAACAGGTCAACGATGGTTCCTCGACTCGCCGCAGAAATCCCAGTGTTAATCGCAAAGGCCGATTTGCCCATTGCTGGTCGGCCAGCTACGATGACAAGTTCGCCGTCTTGAAGACCGCTGGTCATCTTGTCCAACTCATGTGAGCCCGTCGTGATTCCGGATAATTCACCGTGATCTTTGAATATGTCCTCGTAAATATCTAAGAGCATCTCACGGTCCGATTTATCGTCAACGTTATCAGTGGCTGAGTCGATCATACTGTCCAGTTCTTTGGCTACTTCAAGGACCTTATCTTCGTCCGGATCCTCGACAAACGAAAGCATCTTATCTCGAATATGACGCATCAAGTAGCAGCGACGGACAATGCTCACGTTAATTTCAAAATCTGCTGTTGTCGCGATTGATCCCGCTAATTGTGCGAGATAGCCGGTACCTCCCACTTGCTGTAAACGGTCGCCTAATTCTTCAACGATCAGTGCTGGGATGACTTTCTGGTTCTGTTTCGCTATCTTTTCAAATGTATCGAATAACGTTCTGTGCGCCTCTGTACTGAATTCTTTTGCCGTGAGAGTACATTCATCCATGAGGTCGGGTTCATAAAGAATAGAACCAATGACAGACCGCTCAGCCTCCATGTTTTGCAGGTTATTAAGCATCGCCGTCCACCTCTAATCTCTTGAACAGTTCACGAGCACGATCCCAATCGGGAGGATCTTCCCGAGCTTCTTCTTCCCAACGTTGCATTTTTTCCCGTTCAAGATCGAATCCATCTTTCGGTTGACCATTGATTACAATGTCCGCAGGAATCGGAGCAGCATGCTTGTTTTTGGGATCACTGATATAGTCATAGAATCGTTGCATTGTTTGATCATAATCAGCTTTTTTTGTTGTCTGCCGCCAGATATTAACATAGGGTTCGTCCAGTTTTATATAGGCGTAAACTCTCACGATATTTTCAACCAAGTTCATTATTTGGCCCTCGTTCACGTTCTCGCCACCTTTTCAAAAACTCATCGTTTTGTTGCTGATTGGAATTAAAAGATTTCTTTTGCTTGTCTGCTTTAATTTGAGCGACCATCTTGTCAAAGTTTCTCCGCAGGCCACTTGGAGAAAGAACATTGGTGCTCCAGAACGGATCTTGCTGTGACCACTCGATAAGATATTCAATCTGTCTTACTGTTCGTTTCTCTCGTTCCATCATGATCCTTATTTCATTGGCCCAGCTTTCAAGGTTAGGCTGTTTTAAGTCTGGCAAGCGTTCATGTATTAAATCTAATAATTTATTGGCTAATGTCATCTGCTGGTCGTCAAACTTGTTTGCACGACGAGAGGTCTTTTTATTATTCTTCTTTACATTCTTTACATTCTTTACATTCTTGTTAGGTGTTAGCTGCCTGTTAGCTGCCTGTTGGCCGCCTGTTAGATCGTCTGTTAGTTCATTGTTTTCTTGTCCAGAAAAAGCCTTGCCATCAGCGTTTTCCTCTCCTTCTTTTCCTGTTAGGTTGCCTGTTGAAAAATCGGGTTTACTTTCATTTTCCTCGTTTTCTGCCTGTTGGCTGCCTGTTAGGTTGCCTGTTAGCTCATATTCTTTGGCTTGATATTTTCCCCAATTGACAATGGTTATAAGCCTACTTTTGTTTGTTGATTCGTCTGTTAGGAACTCATAAACTTTGAATCGATTTAAAGCAGTCCTGACGTTCTGAGCAGAAATTCCCCTACCAGATTTTTTTGCTATACTTGGCAAACTGGTAATCATCTGCCCTGGCTTAACGACATACTTTCTCCCCTTCCATTCCCACTCTTTTTCTTCATGATTAGCCATGCAAAGCAGTGTAATCAGAATGGTTTTCTGCTCAGGTGTCGATTCGGCCCAAATCGGTTTGTCAATCAGCTCTCGATAGATTTTTATCCAACCTTTTTGCATATACATCACCCGGATTGCTTCGGATCTTGTGAAATTTGCCGGGTCCTTTAAGGACCTCAGTCGCCCCTCAAATTTTGAATGGTGACATCCCGCCGCTCAGTGTGCTATACTGACGGCAGTGAAATACTCAGAAACGATCCGTTTGTAAGACGATTGGAAAATGAAGTCAGCTAACTTTGTCGAGGGAACTGGCCATCCATTTTCTTTGCAGCGTGTGGATACGGACATATCTGAAAATATTTTTGCTTTGGCAGACGCTCTCTTTGCTAGATCAGGGCGTTTTTCTCTTATAAAATCCTGTTCAGCAAAGACACAGGCAATGAATAATCTGGATA
Organism: Sporolactobacillus sp. CQH2019; assembly: GCF_028765345.1. Lineage (GTDB taxonomy): Bacteria > Bacillota > Bacilli > Bacillales > Sporolactobacillaceae > Sporolactobacillus. The sequence continues at coordinate 199,305 of NZ_JARAJZ010000007.1, read as the reverse complement.
ATTCGTCTGATGTTGGGATCGTTCGATCGGCAGTTTTTGTTTCGCCTATCTTGATGGCTTCATAGACTGGAATCATTAGCAGCAGCCTTCTTTCGTCTGTGCGATAAGTTGACCCTTTTCCGAACATCGTCAAAATCTATACTTAATCGACCTGTTAAATTCAGCTTGAGAATTTCATATGTCATCCGTTCCAATTTACCAACCTTAAATGATCCGCGGTGATATTCATCGCTTGTCTCTTTCGCTATGAAGCAAAATAACTGATGCTGTCTTCTAATTGATCGTCTGACTAAAGAATGTCGATGCTCATTTTCAAATTGACGTTCAGCTTTTATGCAAAGTTTGAATAATTTTGCTGCCTTTTCAACTTTCACGATTATTCCTCCTTCAATTTTTCCAGTACCAATTTTCTCAACTCAATGAAAAGTTTTGGGGGCTTCGATACAACCTTTAATTTTGCGTTAGCGGCTATATAGCCCATTTCAACAAAAAAGCGATCAACGAATGCATTGTAATATTTAACTTCTTGATTGATTACCCATTTTAAGAATCTAGGATGCGGCTTATCCTCATGGCTCCGGACCTTATTTTCAAGATCGGCAAAACTGATGAATAGCATGGATAACTGAGCAGTTTTTTCAGACACATTTGCAAACTTATCGTTAAATTTCTCATTGGATTCACGTTCCGTAACATCTTGTTCTGCCAGATTCATAGATTTCATCTCCCTTATAGTTCATCAAATTTCATGTCAAGAAACTTTGCCATCTCAGGCCCACGAAACATCCACCGTCCATTGGTAAACTTGGCAATAGGTTTAGGCTCTTTATAAAGGCGGGAATCATTAAGAATGTGATCCTTCAGCCAGTCTCGCTTATGCCCTGTTTCTCGTTCCAGACGTTGTAAGGTCCACCATTTACCGACACCCATGTCATTGATGCGTTCATCAACTCGTTCCAGAACTTTGGTATCGACACGCTCATACAGTATTTCCTGATTGATTTTAAACAGCTCCGCCATTCCGGATTCACATCCTTTACTTAAGCCGTCTTAAATATCTTGGCCGCGGTTTCTGGACCTTGGAAATCTCGCCAGTTTTTGTATTCTGAATAAATTGGCCGGATCCGTCTTCAAACATGGAATAGAGTGTCAGATCATTATCTTCAGCAAATTGTTCAAACCAGTCTTTTTCTCCTCTGGCACGCTGCACATCTGATAAAGCATCCATCTTTACCGCAGAGAATTTAAGCATCGTTCTGTTCATGTAATCCCAAAGGAAAGATGAAAGATTTTTACGACCAATTGGTTTATCCATGTCTAGTGATTTTAAATAGTTCATTGTGTAAAAATAGTCCTTTGATCCGTACTTCTCGCCGTCGTATTCTTTGTCTACCGGAAATACCCTCATAAACTCCCGTGGTGTAAATTGGCCCAGATATTCATCAACCATGAAAATGAAATTCATTAAATTTTCAACATCATCCGGAGTTTGCTGCTTCGGTTTATCCCGATTAATCAGATACTTGACTGATAAGATGGCCATCCTCATTTTTTCCTCTCTTGAGAAATCATCACATCCACGATCAATGGCTTTGTTCATCGTTCTGCCAAGTGCCCTGAGATAAACATTCGGCACTCCATCAACAGGCATTCTTTGTACTGTCATTTCACTGCCTCCCTGCGGTAAGCAACAGTGTAGTTCTTCTTAGATCCCTTAATCTGCATCGGATAACCATGATCCTCAAGCCATTGTCTGACTTTCTCGACCACCGCAGGCGCGTACTTCTCAACCGGACCTTGCCAACCGTTGCGACTCTCCATGAATGTCTCAGACTCGCCTTCCAGAACTTCAATCTGTGCCTTAATCAGTTGACTGACTGCCGTGAAAGCAGGCTTGTCTGATTTACTATACATGCCGAGTTCACGAGCGATTTGAACGGTGTCCTTGAACTTATCCGGTGATTCGATTTGAAAAGGAAGCTCAATCCCGCCGGCCCTGTAAATCGTTCTTACGGTCAATGCCTGTACTTCCGGAGAAAGACCAAGTTTGTCCATAAAAGGAGAAACAATTTTTACAGCGTTATTCAAGCTACCAATTGGTATTTTACTGATTGCTTTTACTCTTTCTCTCTTTGGACTTGATTCTTCAAGATTCAGCAAATAGGTCCGTACTTGCTTGGCAACTTCACTGTCACGTAGGAGCATACCCATTCGGAGAATGGCACGACGAGGAATGATAGTGAGCGACCGAGTTTTCGGGCTTACAATATTTGCCTCTTCCTTCAAGGAAGTCACAAATTTTTTGAAATCATCACCTTTTAAGGACTTTAATCCATCACTTTCAAGCTCATCTCGATTGTCATGAATGAGGCTTGAAATTGCTGTTTCCCCAACTTCGTAATAATCTGCTGCCATTTGCACAGTGACATGAAGATCATCCGGCAGCATTGTTAATCCTTTAACCTTGTCGAGAACTTCCGTATGTCTGATCACCGATTCGCGTAACGATTTACTTTCGATGAATGCGTCACTTTTTGTCATTTGGTTGCCTCCTTTTCTTTTTCAAGATCAATGCCAAGCAGTTTTGCAATCCTTTTCCGCTGTTTTTCTGCCTTTCGGTTCCCTCTTAGAATGTCAGACAGATAAGCGTTGGTAATACCCAAATCGCCGGCCAAGGAACGCATTGACTTGTCCTTTTCAAGCAGTTTGATTCGAACTTTCATTCCAAAGTTCGTCATTTGCACACCTCCAACGAATAGAATAAAACAATAAATAAATCTATTAGCATATTGAACATAATTAGATTATATGCTAACATATAAGCATAAGTAATAAGGGCAGTTCAAAAGTACCTTTATTAAATGCCGCCAAACATTTTGTACTTGTTCACTGCTTATCAAATAGCTTATACAAGAATAATAATCTCATATATTCTATTTGTCAATATATATTAGCATATATGTTAATTATTCTTGTAGAGAAAGGTGTTGAGCATGGGTATCGTTGCAAAGATTAAAATGCTTGCTGATGAAAGAAAAATGACAATCGCTGAATTAGAGCGAAAATTAGATTTTAGCAACGGATCAATAAGAAGATGGGACAAACAGTCTCCTTCTGTCGACCGACTACAAAAAGTTGCTGATTTCTTTAATGTCACAGCTGATTCCCTCTTAGATCGAAGTGGAAATGAACCTTCACCAAAGGCACAGTCTATTGCCAGAAGATATGACAATTTTAGCTCGGATCAGCAAGAATTTTTTGACGCGTTATTCGAAACTGTGGAAAGGAAATTTGACAAAAAATAAATAATGAATATTCCAACTACGCCACGGTATGATTTTGCTACAAACACGGCATATGAATTTTTGATCGACAACAAATTGATCTGGGTACCAAATATCATAAAAATAATGAGAAGTAAAGGATTTATTGTTATTTCTTATACTGAGCTGTGTAATCAGATTGGCTGGGATTCAATAAATTTACGAAGGCTCAGACATTCAGCAAGTGCAATAACAAGAATAACGAATAAAGGAAATTACCAAGTTTGGTATAACGAATTAACAAAAAAAGAATTGCCAAAGAGTATTGGTGAATTAAGATTTGACTTAGCGCATGAGCTCGGGCATATAGAACTCGGACACTTAAGGGATTTTAATTTGTCATCTGTGAACCTTTCGGGAGAAATTGTACTTGAACGGGAGGCGGATTGTTTTGCTAGAAATTTACTAGAACCTGTTCATCTAATTTCAATGCTTAGATTAAAACTAATGGATAAATCAGATAAACATATTGAGTTAGTCCAATCACTGTTTAAAGTAACAGAACCAGCTGCCAAAGTTCGTTGTGTCGGATGGCTGCAGCAGAGCGACTACAGATATACATCAAGAGAAAATAGAAAAAGTATTGTTCAATTATTAACACCCAGAATGCATTGGTTTACATGGTATAAAAAGTGTCGTAATTGTGGTCATGAGACATTGGATCCTAATATCAGATACTGCACTATTTGTGGCGAAAGTGATTTTGATACTTATTCCATTAAAAATTTTATTAGATTGCAGAAGGAAAGAGGTAAAAACAAAATGATTTATCCAGGCCATGATATTGATGAAAACGGAAAAGCGACAGTATGCCCTCGATGCGGAAATGAAGAAATCGTTGACGGTGAATTTTGCAAAATATGCGGTACACATATAGTTAACCGTTGTACAAATATTGAAGGAAACAATTATGATGAACCATGTGGAATAACAGTTGATGGAAATGCAAGGTATTGCCCAAAATGCGGTAGCGAGACAACATTTTTTCAAGATAAGCTTTTAAAACCGTGGAGCGCCATTAGAAAAGAAAATAATACAGAAGAAGACAGTGACAATCAAAATGAAGTGGCAGCTACATCTCAGCCAACATTTGAAGATCCATTTGCAGAGAATGACAAGCCAATTGATATTTCCGATGACGATCTTCCATTCTGATTTTTTAATAGTAAAGCTTAATATAGCGGGGGTGTCATTATGATGTCGGTTATTCTTTGGTTAGTAGGCATTGCGTTTGCACTTTTTGTTATTTTTGCCATTATCGGTGCGATAATCGAGCGCAAAGAGGCGCAGCAAAAGCAGCAGCAGGTCACAACCAAGAAAGTTAATTGTCCGAATAAACCAGCAAAATCTCTGGTACAAAAACTTAGAGATCCAGATTTAAAGCAGTCTGAACCGCTGGACAGCAAAGCACCAATCAATGATGAAAAAGTTGATTTTTCAAAAAAGAGCCATAATCAGCAATTGAAAGAAATACTTGACATGGTAGTTGAAACACCGCCTGTCAAAGAACCTACGGTTGAACCAGACATTAGATTTGTCACTCCTCATATAGAACACAGGCAAGCTAACAGAAGCCGCTACATTAAGGCAAGAAAATTATCTAGCGCATTCACAGTTATCGATTTTGAAACCACTGGCCTAAGTCCAGAAACCAGTGAAATCATACAAATTGGTGCTGTAAAATATGCAGATGGGAAAATCGTCGATACTTTCTCAAGCTACATCAAGCCACAGTTCAGCAAATTATCATCAAGAATCACAAATATAACAGGCATTACAGAAGATATGTTGGTCGATGCACCCATAATTCAGGATGTCTTACCAAAATTCATTGAATACATAAAATGTCAAACACTGGTGGCTCACAACGCTTCTTTCGATATGAAATTCCTATTTTCAGCATGTGATAGATGCCAAATTAACACTGATAGATTCAGAGTAATCGACACACTTTTCCTTTCTCGCCGCTTGATCGGCGGTGTCACAAATTATAAGCTAGAAACGCTTAAAAAAGAGCTTGGCCTCGGTACGTACAAATCACATGATGCATTAGGCGATTGTTACACAACGGGAATATTATATTTGAATTGTTATCAAAAGGCACAATGAATTTTAATAAGGAGGTGATGCAAGTTCTCCCCTGCCCCACAGGATGCCGAAAGGAGGAAATTACATGATTGGAGTTTCTTTGACAACTCGAGAACGCAATGGAAAGTGGCAATATCGCGTTCGGTATATGGACCCGAATACAGGAAATTGGAAAGAAAAATCACAAGGAGGCTATAGTAAGGAACGCGATGCTCGGGCTGAAGGCCGGATGGTAGCCCGTAAGGTTGAAGATGGTGCCTACAAGAATGATCGGATTACCGTTGGTGCTTTCTTAGATTTTTGGTATGAGACCTATAAAGAGGACAAATTAGCGTACAATACATTGATGAATATCAAGCGATCTATCAAAGTGATTAAGCCCGAACTAGGAAACTTGATGCTGGACAAGCTCAACAGCATCACCTATCAGAAATTCATTAATCGACTTTCTAAGCGATATGCCATATCATCTGTCCGCACCTTTCACCGGCGCTATCATGATGCGTTTAAGATTGCAGTGAAGACCGGTTACCTGCAGACGAATCCCGCCGCAGACGTAGTTATTACAAACAGAAAGATAGACAAAGAAAAGAAAAAAATACTGGAATATGACGAGATTCCGAAGTTTATGATTGCTGCAAGATCGGAATATGATCGTCTGACTCAATCCATCTTTGTACTGCAAAAAGTGATCAGTGAACAAAGAAAACAGCTTCTAGAATTGAACGGAGAGCGAAATGCTAAATTAGCAGTGGAAATCAATAAGAATGTCGTACATTTATCCAGGCTCACCGATCTGCAAGAAAAAGCCATGAAATCATTTACCGCCCTGTTTTTTGATCTGAATACAGGCCTTCGCTGTGGTGAATTAATTGCTTTGACTTGGGATGATTACCATGATCAGAGCATTGAGGTAAACAAAACAGCTGTTCATATCACTCACGTTGGTACGGTAATCACAGAGCCTAAGACTAAATCCTCTCATAGAATGGTTGAATTGGACTCCGAGACAAATAAAATACTGCTCGCCTGGAAACACAAGCAGCATGAATTCAATATGGCCAATGGGATCCGGAATACCCGCAATCTCATTTTTACAGGTCAAGATGGTCAATCCTTCCTTTCCCATCTTACCGTACGTTTCTGGATCCGTAAAGCCTGTGAGAAGGCCGGCATTGACCATATCTCTACTCACGCTCTGAGACATACACATACGGTCATGGAAATGGACTCAGGGGCCGACTCAAAATATGTCAGCGAACGTTTAGGCCATTCAAAAGTAGATACGACCATGAATATCTATCATCATGTTTCACATCATGTGGCTGAGGCAAGCGCGGAACGTTACGAAAATTTCATGGGGCAGCTGTGGGGCAGAAGTGAAGATAAAGCTCAAAATCACTGATACAATGGGATATTTTACGCTGCTTATCCATCCCGGAAAGAAACTTAAAATGATTGATAATCCTCTCTGCTTCTTCCCTGGCCAGAATCGCCAGTTCATAAAGATAGCCGTCGATTCTCAGCTCGATCAGCGTATCCTTTTTCCGGGGAATAAAATGGATGTCGGAGGCGTCGGCCCTGTATGCATGCTGCAGCAGTGTCCGGCTTCTTTCTTCGACGTCATTTGTCAGGTCCTGCAAAAATGCACCTTCTTTCTGCCTTATCGGCTATCAATCGGTCTGCGGGAAAAGGCGACCGAATAACTTATTCCATACACGGAAAGCAAATTCCTTCTCGGCCGAGAAAAAAATGTCGGATTCCGGCAAAAAAAAGATGCCCGGACAGGCATCACTGGAAGGATTACGATTTGACAGGCGCCTGATCGTCTGCTTTCTGAAAAACCATTTGCATCAGATCATCCCGATGATAGCCGACAACCAGGCGTTCTCCGTCCGTAAGTATCGGCCTTTTCAGCAGCCTGGGTTCTTCAGAGAGAAGACGAAGCGCCCGGCTCAGGGGAAGATTATCCAGATCAAAATCGAGCTGCTTATACGTTGTGCTTCGGGTAGCGAGAATATCTTCCACTCCTGATTTCGACAACTTAATTAACTCCATCAGCTCGGCAACATTCGGCCGGTTGCGGAAAAGGTGCCGTTCTTCATAACTGACTGCATGATCCCTTAGCCAGCCCTTCGTTTTTCTGCACGATGTACAACTCGGATACGTATAGAAAATCAGCTTTTTCATCAGCTTCCCTCCTCGAAATGATAGAAACAGGCTTGCTTTACGAATTCCCCGATTTTTCTAAAATTAAACACATTTTTCTTCTTTCCTCGTCCTTTTTCTGTGCCCGATGTAAAAGGTTCTCCGATCAGAATGAATTCAGGTTTCCTGACGCAGCCGGACGTATTGACTGCTCCAAAAACCGTTCCTTTATCAGACCGTTTTATCGAATAAAATCCAGCCTGAAAAATCGATCAATTTCTGATCTCGGCAGGCAGTCACACGATATAAATGATAAAATATGATGATCCTTCTTATTCATCCAATCCGGCAAATAGCATTCCGTACCGATTACATGCATAATGATCGTTCCGCTGCCGTTGAAAACGGCACGATGTCTGTTAAAAAAATCTTTCTCAGTTCTGATTATTCACACTTATTTATTTTTTGACCGTTGGTCGATATTCGGTGCTTTGCCGATGATTTCTTGACTGTAACCGTTGATATCGGCCAGCTTACTAACGATAAGGCGTCAGTTATTGATGATAGGAGCAGCTTACCGCTGATTTTCCAACCTATATGAACGATTTCCGTCAGGATTTATCTGAATAGGCGACAGATATCGGCTGTTCAAATGTTAACGTCCGATCACATGGCTCAATAAAACCGGAAGAACGGGCTGCGTTCCGGCCATAGATATGAGTTGAAAGGATACCCATTTTATAAAATTCAATAAAATTTGTAAATCAAACATAACGAAAAGCTCTAAATTTTTTTATGGCAGTAAGTTCATCATGTGCCCAACGTTCAATGAGTGCCGGCCTTTCCATCGAAATTCAAAAATGTACCCTTAAGAACGTTCACTCCGCACTCTCCACATTCAATCGATAGCTAGGTTGGCATATCCCATTTTTCTGATTTTTATTGACGATAATTTTAAAATATTTTTTGTCGGATGGGCTCCATAACATTTTCAATAGATGAATGGAATCCAGATTTAATTTGCGGGCAATTTCGTCAGAATGGAGTGGTTTCTGTTCAGCATTCAAAAGCAAAATGATTTCTCTCAGTTCATTTTGATCATTGCAGGGTGCCAAATCAATCATCTCCTCATAGCGAATATCGCCTGTATTTGCTTAATTTAATGATAACTTTGCATCATTTTAAGGCCCTGAAAAAGGCCTATTTAAGTGATTCAAGTACTTATGATTCAGTCCTTTTTGATTAATCGCTTTAAAAGCTCCGCGAAGCTTTTCATAAAGCCTGTTTTGTTGCCGCCCGCGCGCTGATTTGCTTCTTCCAGTTATAGCTATGCCAGGCCCATCCGCCCGCATTTTAGATTTTCAATATCTTTCCGATAATAACAACAGTGGAGGTGAATATCTTGGACATTGCAGCTTTATCAACTAGCATGAGCCAAGCTTTACTTAGTCAGAATGTCGGAATTGATGTAGCCAAAATGACTTTGGATAATGAGCAACAGAATGCAGCTCAATTAACTAAAATGATACAGGCTTCAGATCCGAATCTAGGTAATTTTATCGACCTAAAAGGATAAATCAGTGAAGAAAATGTATTCTAACAGGATACATTTTCTTTTTTTCCCGGCACCAGAGCGAACATGGTCGCTTTGCGCCGCCGCAGCCAGCCGACAAAACAGGCACTATCATTCATCCATTTGTCCCCTTCATGATCGCCTGTCCGCTCATACAGTGTATTATCACGTGATAAGGAGGTGCTTTTCTTGGGATATGATGGCGGATACAGTGGCGGATACGGAGCCGGCAGCAGCTTTGCTCTAATTGTTGTGCTGTTCATTCTGTTAATTATTGTCGGAGCTTCTTTCGTTTATTAAAAACAAATTGCCGTATCCATTCATGCAAACCTCCTTTTGGTTTGCTTTCCACCTTTTTTCTCTTTCCCCATCTAATTAATTTGCATTTTCACCCGCGCCTGTGCCATCCTGAGGATCGCCGGAATCTCTTTTGCTTTTCTATATAATCCCGTCGCGGTAAGGGCCAAGAAACAATATCTTAATCGATTCTCTTCGCGCAGTCCCCCGCTGAAACATCGCATATTTCATAATCCGGTCCAGTGCTATTCGTTCATAGCTTCCACAAATCAACACTGGCGCATCATAATCATTAATCACGCAATCACAATATCGAAGAGCAGGCTTCTTATCACGCTTCCGCGCCTTGAGATCGTGCTTCGGCGGCGGTTCATGCAGCCGCATCGGGCACTGCCCCTGCATGACGGAGTTGTCCGCCCCGTTCCGGCCGTGATAAAATAAATCAGTCAACATTCATTTTTGCTTATTGAAAAGTCACGGCCGACACTGGGGCTTTTCTATTTGTTTTCCGCACTTTTTTGCAGAATGCGTCACTTTGACCCTTGGCGCCCTTTTATCGGGGGTGAAAAAATACTTGGTTCATCTTCTCTTCACCGCGATTCCCAAAAGTCTTAAATGATCCAGTTGCCATCATCCGATTATGTTCCGCTTTATCTGCAAGCTCTTGGATTCGCTTATACGGCTGCACGAGAAAACAAATCGCAGACGTCCCGGAGCCGCCGAGCGCAGGCAAAAGGATGACTTGTCCAGTTTGGATTTATAAAAGTTAAAAATGTCAATCACGCCATAGACCAAAACTTTATTATCGAATTAAAAAAAGAAAGTGAATATCCCTCAACTCATGTATCCAGTCAGGCCGCGGCGTAAAAACGCTGTTGATTCTTCTGAAAAACGATCGTTTGGCCCGAACGGTGATTTATTCCGCTGAGAAAGGGAATATCCGGCATGGACAGGTGTTACCTGGCGGAAACAGCCGATCTTTTTCTTCGCCCTGCCGCGTACCGCTGTAAATCGTGGTGAAAATCGACAGTAACAGCCAAAAAATCAATGTTAAATGGACCGAAATCAATAAGTGTGAATAATGGGAACATCAAGATTGTACCTGATTGATTTAATTAATCGTGGCAAGCAGTTTATCAGCCGTTATTTTCGGCCTAAACTCTTGGCGGGGCGATACTCTGCTGGAACAGGGCGAATCGAGACCATTTCAGGGCGATCATTCACTGCTGTAGGGCGATTCATTCTTTTTTCAGGGCGATTCACTCTTGACGGGGCGATACTCCGCTGGAACAGGGCGAATCGAGACCATTTCAGGGCGATCGTTCGCTACTGTAGGGCGATTCATTCTTTTTTCGGGGCGATACTCCGCCAAAATAGGGCGAATCGAGACCATTCCGGGGCGATCATTCACTGCTGTAGGGCGATTCACTCTTTTTTCAGGGCGATTCACTCTTGGCGGGGCGATACTCTGCTGGAACAGGGCGAATCGGGACCATTTCAGGGCGATCGTTCACTGCTGTAGGGCGATTCACTCTTTTTTCAGGGCGATACTTACCGGCGGACCGGCCGTATGGATTGGATTCCAGTCCTTTATCGACCGTTGCAGGCAGTTTAGCTGTTTATCGGCCATTTGCCAGATCTGGAAGTTTACCGGCCATTTTCGGGCTCCTTCCGGCCAGATCTGGAAGTTTATCGGCCGTTGCAAAAATTCATGGATCATGGAAGCGTTCTCCGTCTTTCAAGAAATGGTTTCAGGAAGAGTCGATCATCAATTGACAGAAGGACAACGAGCTAAAGGAATGCTCGTAAAAAAGAATACAGTTCAGAGGACTAAAGTCGGATTGTGGGAAGGGAAAAAATAATTTTGAATAACCCGGCTCAAGAGATCTCTTCCCGCCTATCCGTTACCCTTGAAGAAGTTGAAGACATAACGAATAGATATTTCGAAGAGGATGAAGCCGACAAGTTTAATCCCGTGGATATTCATCCTATTTTTTTGTTTCCGGACAGGATTTAGACTGGGAGAAATAATTGTGCTTAAGCGAAAGGATTATGACCAGGCGAACCGAATTATTAACATATCAAGAATACATGCAAGTCTGTCTCGGGAGTTTGAGTGAAGCCTGTTTTTGATTTCGACACAATAATCAGAAAAAGATCTTGTTAAAGCGGGGGAACAGAAGTGACGCAAGTGTTTCGCAAGGTAGACGGGTGGCTCGTCCTGATCGTTTGTCTGTCTCTGGTGCTTGACCTCTGGGGCGTCTGGACCATACAAATCGCCAACCCTTATTATACGGCGGCTATTACCAGTATGACCCGGAACTTTCATAATTTTTTCTTTGCCTCTTTTGATCCGGCCGGCTTTGTTACGGTGGACAAGCCGCCCCTGGCGTTCTGGATTCAAACGGTATCTGCTCTTGTCTTCGGCATTCACGGGTGGAGCGTCGTTCTCCCGCAGGCATTGGCCGAGGCGGGATCCGTGCTTCTCATCTATTTTTTGATTAAACCTTCCTTCGGCCGGTTCAATGCACGTATCGCAGCGCTTCTCCTCGCCACAACCCCTGTGGCCGTCGCCGTTGCCCGGACGAACAATGTCGATTCCATTCTGATTCTCGTCCTCCTGATCGGGACGCTCTTTTTGTTCAAATCTGTTAAAACCAATAAAAACGGCTGGCTTTATGCCTCTTTTGCCATGCTCGGGCTCGGTTTCAATGTGAAAATGCTTCAGGCCTATATTGTCCTTCCGGCTTTTATTCTGTTTTATCTGGTCGCATCCAACGAAAACATGCGAAAAAGGCTGAGCAAGCTGACTGTCGCACTTGTGATTATGGTGCTGATCTCCTTTTCCTGGGCTTTTACTGTTGATCATATATCGAAATATGCCCGTCCCTACGTCGGCAGCAGCATGACGAATTCCGTAGCCGAGCTGGCTTTAGGATACAATGGATCCGAACGCTTTTTAGGCCAGTCGACCGGTCTCGGATCCGCAAAGCCGGCAGCAGCATCAACGCCGGTCAGCCGAATTTTAAGTTTTCCGCGGCTGTTGCGTGTCGGCTACGGAACACAGATCAGCTGGTTTCTTCCCTTTGTTTTTTTCGGTATGCCGGCACTTTATCTGACTCTTAAAGAAAAAGATCATAAAACATGGTTCAAAAGCAAAAAAGGACGGGAAACCGTATTTTGGGCGGCTTCATTCATTCCTGCTTTTATATTTTTTAATCTCGCGGGATTTTTCCACCGTTATTATTTCATTATGCTCGCGCCGTCCATTTCCGCTTTAAGCGGCATCGGATGGAAAACGATGAAGCAGCTTTATGAAGAAAAAAGGAATCGCTCGGCCTGGTTCTTTCCACTGTCCATTCTGACAACCGCGCTCCTGCAGAGCCTGTTCGTCGGGTACTATTTTAAACTGCCGGGAATGCTCATGGCGGCGGCAGGAATCATGATATCGTACGCTCTGTATAAGCGNCCTGTTCGTCGGGTACTATTTTAAACTGCCGGGAATGCTCATGGCGGCGGCAGGAATCATGATATCGTACGCTCTGTATAAGCGGAAAAAACGCGGCCGGATCCACAGGCCCGGCCGCTTCCAGATAGCGGCTCTTATCGGGTTTCTTGTCTTCTTTCCGCTTTGCTGGGCTGTGACGCCTATTCTATTCGGCGGCAACAACGCCCTTCCCGAAGCCGGGCCTCAGCTTTCGCTTAAAAAAACGGCAAGCGGCTTATCCAATAACCATATCGACCCCGGATTAATCCGTTACCTGAACAAACATGAGTCCGGAACGACTTACCTGTTTGGAACAACGGATGCGCCGACAGCCGCCCCATACATTATAAAAACGGGAAAGGCCGTCATGGCAATCGGCGGTTACAACGGAACCGACCCGATATTAAGCCCGGGCAGGCTGACCCAGCTCGTCAAAAAAGGACAGATTCATTATTTTTATCTTCCGGCAAACAACAGAGCGCAGCAGACTCCGATCATTAAATGGATCGAGAAGAACGGCCGGCTGATTCCGACCTCAATGTGGGAAGATTCAGCAGTCACCGTGAAAAAGAGCCGCGGCCGGGGACTCGGTTCCAGTACGACAGGCCTGCTCTATCAGCTGGCTCCGGAAAACGCGCCGGACGGCGGAGCGGCGAAGCAGGCGGCTCGTTAAAACCGGTGCCGGCATTTTTCAGGGCCTGAAAAAAAGACCGAAGTGTCTGTTCTTCGGTCTTTTTTCATAAAATACGCCATCTTTTTTCTGAAATAGCAGGCCCGGATTAATAACCGAGTTTTCGGTTAACGACATTGACAAGCGGCTTCCCGTCCTGGTAATTTCTGAGATTCCGGCTGATCAAAGCAGCAAGTTTTTCCAGCCTTTCCGGAGAAAGGCCGAGAGAGTGGGACGTAATCACGATGTTCGGCAGATCCCATAATTCACTCGTTTTCGGCAGAGGTTCTTCATAAGTGACGTCAAGGCCCGCGCCCCCGAGCCTCCCGTTTCTGAGCGCAAGAGCCAGGGCCCGTTCATCGACTGTCTGTCCCCTGCCTACATTAATAAAAAAGGCACCCGGCTTCATGCAGGAAAGCCGTTCGGAATCAAACAGCCCTTCCGTTTCATCCGTCTGCGGGAGCACATTAACAACAAAATCACTCTTGCCCAGCACCTGATTCATCTCATCCATTTCATAAAGCGCGTCGACAAAATCCGGTTTGTCATGAACGTGCCGCCTGACTCCGATGACATGCGCTCCGAATGCTTTCAGACGAACAGCAGCTTCCGAACCGATGTCGCCAAGTCCGATGATTCCCACCGTCGCCCCCTCGATCAGAACAGGGCGTTCGTACGGCTGCCAGATATGTTTCGCCGTCTGGCCTATATGTACAGGCAGTCCTCTGGCAAAGGCAAGAATTAATGCAAGAATATGTTCGGCACCCGATACACCATAGACACCGCTGGCATTCGTTATCACCACATGATCCGCCAGCAGCGGATGATCCGAATAATGATTCGCTCCCGCGCTCGGCAGCTGCAGCCAATGCAGATTGGGCATAACCCGGAGCATTTTGTCGCTCGGCCAGCCGATGAAAACATCGGGGTCGGCCAGCCGGCCTAACTCACCGTCGCCGTTTACTTCAACGAAATGAAAAACATCTGTGAATTCTTCTTTTATTTTCTCCCTTAAAGAATCCGGCAGATTAAATTTCTCATCGATTCCGAATACGACCTCTTTTTTGGCCATTGTTTGTTCTCCCTTCGCCTCGTTTTCCCGCTTGATTTCTTTTAAAACTCCTGTTCCTCGCGGCATTTCTTTGGTTTCCCGCTTCATTATAGAATATTTCACCGTTTCTAATCTATTAAAACGGACTCTTAAAAAGGAATTCGTGCCGCGGAGCGCTAAAAAGTTAAAAAAAAGGCGCCTGGCGGCGTCATAAACGTTTTTTCAAATCAACCCATCTAATAATAAGTTTCGGCAGATCTCTGAAAATACCGCTGTTAGATGAAGAAGCGGCGGAGGACAATCAATCTTCAAGCGTTGACAGGTCTCCTGTCGGCAAATTAAGTTCCCAGGCTTTCAGTACGCGGCGCATGATCTTCCCGCTGCGCGTTTTCGGCAGCTTATCCTTGAAGGCAATCTGCCTCGGCGCAGCATGGGCGGCCAGGCCGTTTTTTACAAAATGATAGATATCTTCTTTCAATTTTTCATTCGCTTCGAATCCTTCTCTCAAGGAGATAAAGGCCTTAATGATTTCGCCGCGGATCGGATCGGGGATACCAATCACTCCGGCCTCGGAAACTGCCGGATGTTCGACCAGCTTGCTTTCAACTTCAAAAGGACCGATCCGCTCCCCGCTCGTCATAATTACATCATCCACTCTTCCCTGGAACCAGAAGTAGCCGTCTTCATCCATATAGGCAGAGTCTCCGGATACATACCATCCGTTTGCCGTGAAATAGGAATCATATTTTTCCGGATTATTCCAGATCGCCCGCATCATGGACGGCCACCCTTTTTTGATCGCCAGATTGCCCATTGTATTCGGAGGAAGCTCCCGGCCGTTATCGTCGATGATGGCGGCAATAACCCCCGGAATCGGTTTTCCCATCGATCCGGCCTTGATATCGAGCGACGGATAATTGCAGATCAGCTGAGCCCCCGTTTCCGTCATCCACCACGTGTCATGAATCCGCTTTTTGTAGACTTCCCAACCCCATTTTACAACCTCCGGATTGAGCGGTTCCCCGACACTCAGAATATGGCGCAGACTCGACAGATCATGTTTTTCCGCCAAATCTTTTCCGGCGCTCATCAGCATGCGGAAGGCTGTCGGCGCACTGTACCAGACCGTCACTTTGTACTTCTCAATGGTTTGATACCAGTCCTCCGGGCTGAAGCGGCCGCCGCGGATGACATTGGTCGCTCCGTTCAGCCACGGCGCGAATACACCGTAGGATGTCCCGGTCACCCAGCCGGGATCGGCCGTGCACCAGTAAATATCGTCCTCCTTGAGATCGAGCACCCACCGGCCGGTCTGCGCATGCTGAACCATCGCCTGATGGACATGCAGGACGCCTTTCGGTTTTCCCGTCGATCCGGAAGTATAGTGCAGAATCAGACCGTCTTCCTTATCCATCCATTCAATGGAAAAAGGCTCATTTACACGGGCCATGGCCTTGTTAAAATCAATAAAGTAGCCGTCTTCCTTGATTGAGTCGCCGAACAGGACAATGTGTTTAAGATGGGGAAGGGCTTTGTAGGGAACCCGGCTCAGAAGTTCCGGTGTCGTGCAGAGCACCTTCGCCTCACTGTCCTCAAGACGGTCTTTAACCGCCGCCTCCATGAATGCTTCGAACAGCGGACCGACAATCGCACCGGCTTTAATTGTTCCTAAAAACAGTTCATAGAGTTCCGGCGACCTCGGCATAAAAATAAAAACACGATCCCCTTTGTTGACTTCCGCTTCCTGTTTTAGAACAGCGGCGGCCTGATCGCTCAGAAGCTTCATTTCCGAAAAAGTAAAAGATTCATCCCTGTCCTGATCTGAATAATAAAGCGCAATTTTATCACCCTTGCCGTCCTCAACGTGCCGATCAATAGCTTCATAGGCAGCATTGATTTTTCCGGTCTTATACCAGCTGAAAAAAGTCTCCGCCTGGCGCCAGTCAAAAGTCTCCCGCAGCTTTTCAACATCATCAAGGACATGTGTTCCGTGGTCGGCCGGTAAGACAAAATGATCTAACATCTAGTTACCTCCAGTCGATATAATTGTCACAGAATTGTCACATTAAGCGCTTTCATCATTATACGATGGAATGTTCTTTTTATCAAAAAGAACGACTCAACGCGTCCGCCCAATTCGGGCACAGTCTTTCAAAAACCTGTTTAAAATTGACATAATTTATGAATCCGTATACAATTAATTCACTTAAATTAACAACCTAATCTTACTTGGTATTACATAGTCAGCTAGTTTGCATAGATAAGGAGAGAGGTTTGACGATGCCACTACAGTTCGTACAAAGAATTGCCCCGCAGGAATATGTCTCGGAAATAAATGCCTATGATCGGTTGGCTGACGGATTGAGGGCCCGTTTTATCAAACGCGTCCTTTTTCTGCACGGCACAAAGGCGCTGCAGAAAGCACGCCGCTATTTGCCCGATCTGTCAGAAGCGGGCATTGCAACGGTCGATGTACCGTTCGGGGGAGAATGTTCAAAAAACGAAATCAGCCGGGTAATCGGCATCATGAAAGAAGAACGGGTCGACGGGATCATCGGACTGGGCGGCGGAAAGGTCCTGGACACTGCTAAGGCTGCAGGCTATAAGGCCGGCTCGTTTCCCGTGATTCTCCTGCCGACCATGGCCAGCAATTGTGCGGCATGGTCTCCTCTGAGCGTCCTGTACACGGACAGCGGCGCCTCAATCGGCCATGAAATTTACCCCCATTCGTCAAGTCTCGTACTTGTCGAACCAAGAGTGATTCTCGATTCGCCGCTTGATTACTTTATCGCCGGCGTTGCCGATACCCTCGCAAAATGGTATGAATCGGATTTTCTGCTGACACACACAGCTAAAAATCGGCTGGCTCTGAGACTTTCCCGGGAAGCTGCCCGGCTGTGCCGCGATATCCCTTTGAAATTTGCCGAACAAGCGATCGATGACATGAAGAACGGCCGGCTGTCCGATGAATGGATCAACGTCATGGAAACAAACATAATGGCAGGCGGGCTGGTCGGAGGTTTCGGCGATGAATACGGCCGTGCAACGGCAGCTCACTCGATTCACGATGCCATCACGGCACGCCCGGAAACGCATCAGTTCCTGCACGGAATCAAGGTTGCTTACGGGATCATGGTTCAGCTGGTCATCGAAAATAAATGGGATGAAATGGAACGCCTTCTTCCCTTTTACAAATCTTTCAACCTTCCGATTTCACTAGCAGATCTCAATCTGGATTCGCTTTCACAAAGCGAGCTGCGGGTGATTGCAGACGAGACAGTCAGGCCAAAGGCCCTGATCCATCTTCATCCGCTGAACATCACTGCTCAGAATGTGCTGGATGCGATACTTCAACTTGAAGACTGGGCGGGAAAAAATCATTACAAAATCAGAGATTTATCCAATTAAGGAGCGCTTACAAAGAATTATGATCCGGGCGAATGTGAAATGCCCGGACCACAGTAAGCGGCTGTATTCTATGAAATGAAGGGGCATCGCGCCGTCGGAGATCGATCGGTGAGATGCCCCTGTGATTATCAAGATCCGGGGTCCCTCTGCACTGTCCTCCAGCCTCTCTTCAGATTTATCGAATCGTTCTGCCGTAAAAACATGAATAACACCGGGTGTGGAAGTCCTGTATGACTTTACGTGCTTGGCGGCTGGCTTCTAAAATAGAATGCACCGGAAAGCGAATGCTTTCCGATGCATTTTTACCAGACGGATCCCGCTATTGAGCGGCTCTTTTCTTAACCAAGCGGGAACCAGCCCGAAGGTTGAGTGATGATCTTCCAAAGACGATCGGGTACAACCAGTTCCTTTTGACGCGACGCAGAAAGGGTCACATCGATCTTATCAATCTGCTGATCGCGGACTTTCTGCGTCCAATCCGGATCCATGATGGCTTCGCGGCCGAGGGCTATGATATCGGCACCGTCCTTCAGACCGTTCACCGCTTCTTCGGGCAAATGAATGCCTCCGACCGCGACCAGCGGAACACGGCCGTGAATGTGCTCCGCCAATTCATGAACAATCGTTTCACTGCCCGCTTCACTGCCGTGCGGCGTTGTTTTGATATCCTGCTGCGAAGCATGAAGATAATGAACGCCCCGTTCGATCAGCCCGTCGACCAAATGCAGCGTGTCATCGACACTGTATCCGTAGGCACGATGAATTTCTTCAGGTGAGAAGCGATAGCCGACAATAAACGAATCGTCAGCGTATTTTTTGACGACCGACTGCACTTCTTCAAGAACGGCGAAAGGAAAACGGAGCCGTTTATCGAGCGTTCCGCCCCATTCATCGCTGCGCTGGTTAAAGTGTGCGGATACAAATTGCTGAATCAGATAATGATTCGCTCCATGAATCTCTATTCCGTCAAAACCGGCTCTGATGGCTTGTCTTGCGGCAAAACCGAATTCTTTGATAATCGTCTCGATTTGTTCCTCCGACAAGGCAACCGGTACTTCTTCAGGTTTTGAGAAGGACGGCACCGCACTCGCACTGACTGTCTGATCAAAGATGACAAGATTTTTATCCGCCTCGCTGCCGCCGTGCTGAATCTGCAGAATCGCTTTGCTTCCTCCGGATTTCATTGCTTCCGCCAGTTTTTTCAATCTCGGAAGCACGGCATCGTCGAAAGCAATAAACTGATGATCAAAGGCAAGCCCTGTCGGCGACACGGCAATGCAGGCCGAAACAAACAAAGAGGCCAGCGCCGCACGGCGTTTATAGTAGGCCAGCTCCTGGTCGGAAACGGTACCGTTCAGATTGCCCGACCAGGTCGTCATCGGTGCGATCGCGATCCGATTGGAAAGATGCACACCATTGGGCAGATCAAGCGGCTGAAATAATTCATTGTAAGATGACATCAATAACATTCCCTCTTCCCGAAGATGATCGATAGAAAAACTGCTCAAAGATTATTATAGATGAATCATCCACTCGGTAACAACGATATGCCCTGCTGCCGCCTTTAAAAGTCCCCTGTCCCGGCGCGAAAACAGCCGGGACTGTTTATTGAGCGATATCAAGCTCCACCGGACAATGATCGGATCCGGGGATATCGCTTAAAATTTTGGCGTCTTCCACCTTTGAAGTCAGGCGATCGGAAACAACAAAGTAGTCGATTCGCCATCCGATATTCCGCTTCCGTGCATTTCCCATGTAGGACCACCATGAATAAGCACCTTCCCGATCAGGATAAAGATACCTGAAACTATCGGAAAATCCCGCAGCCAGCAGCCGGGAAAAATCTTCTCTTTCTTCTGCCGTGAATCCGGCGTTTTTCATGTTGCTTTTCGGATTTCTCAAGTCAATTTTCTCGTGGGCGACGTTCAGATCCCCGCAAAAAATAACCGGTTTCCGGCTGTCCAGCCCGCAAATGAAATGGACAAAATCTTCTCCCCATTCAAGCCGATAGCCCAGCCGTTTCAGATCCCGGCGTGCATTCGGCGTGTAAACGGTGATCAAATAAAACGATTCATATTCCAGCGTGATGACGCGGCCCTCGTGATCATGCTTTTCAATCCCCATGCCGTAGACGACATTCAAAGGCTCTTCTCTGGTAAAAATGGCCGTGCCTGAGTAGCCCTTTCTTTCCGCATCATTCCAAAACTGATAATAGCCGGGCATCTGCACGTCGACCTGATCGCGCTGCAGCTTTGTTTCCTGAATGCATAATGCATCCGCGCCCGTCTTCTCCAGCCACTCCGGCAGATCCATTTTTCTCTGCAGAGCGCGGAAGCCGTTGACATTCCAAGATAAAAATTTCAAATTCCAGTCTCTCCTCGCTTGGTCCATCTTTATCTGCCGCGATTCTATTGCATAGAATCGATTTCAATCCACGTACCTCAAGGTAAAAAAAACGGCTTCCCCCGCCGTCTCGACCTTCGAACCCTCTCGCCGGCCTTGATCCGTAAGCCGGCTCCGTCATTCGCTGATAAAAAAACTTGGCTGTTTTCTGTGAGATGTTTCACAAAAAGAATTTAATCATCCGTCCGAACTGAAACATTTCACAAGCACCGCATCATTTCGCAGAAAGCCGCCTGCTTATTTCCCGCTGAATTGTTCCGAGTAACTGTTCAGCAGACGATGTTTCGTATCCCATACCTTTCTGGACAGATCCACATAATAGTTATGCGGATTTTCAAAACGCAACACTTCGGCCCATTGCCGTTCGACCTGTTCCCCCGCGATCTTTCGTATCTCCCGCACTGAAGGGCTCTTGTAGCAGAGCCGGCCGCCGTCGAAAATTTGTTCGCGCAGCAGTTCCACCTTATAGTTCGTCAAGGTTTTCTTTTTCCATGTATAGACGGGATCAAAAATGGTCAGGGACCGGCTGGCGTCCAGCGATTCATCATGATCGCAGATCAGATCGGCGATCGCTTTATCGGCCTCTTTTTCATAGATTCTGTAGATTTTTTTAAACCCGGGATTTGTAATCTTTTCTTCATTTTCACTGATTTTTATACGGGGAATAATTTTTCCGCCCTTTTCAACGGCAACCATTTTATAAACGCCGCCGAAAACCGGTTCGGACCTGGCCGTAATCAGCCGTTCACCGACACCGAAAGAATTAATCCGGGCACCCTCGGCAAGCACATCCTTGATAATATGCTCGTCCAGTGAATTTGAAATGACAATAATAGCATCCGGGAATCCGGCCTCATCCAAAGCTTTTCTGACCTTTCTTGTCAGATAAGTAATATCTCCGGAATCAATCCGGATGCCAAGCGCCTTATGCCCCTTTTCTTTCAATTCGCGGAATACGGTGATCGCGTTCGGCAGCCCGGATTTCAACACATTATAAGTATCAATCAGAAGCAGGCACTGGTCCGGATAGGCATTCGCCCAGGCACGGAAAGAGTCCAGCTCACTATCAAACAGCTGGATCCAGCTGTGCGCCATCGTCCCCGAAACAGGAATATCAAACATCATTCCGGCCAGCGTATTAGCCGTGGCGGAGCAGCCCCCGATGACCGCGGCCCGTGCTCCGTAAATCGCGCCGTCATAACCCTGTGCCCGTCTGGATCCGAATTCCATCACCGGCCGCTTCCCGGCAACCCGGCAAATCCGATTCGCTTTCGTCGCAATCAGCGTCTGGTGATTGATGGTGACAAGCACCATCGTTTCCAGGAGCTGCGCCTGTATGACAGGGCCTCTGACCGTCACAAGCGGCTCATTCGGAAAAACCGGGTAACCTTCAGGAATCGCCCAGACATCACAGGAAAACTTGAAATTCGCAAGATAATCCAAAAATTTCTCAGAAAACTGGCCGGTCGACCTGAGATAATCGATATCAGCTTCCGTGAAATAAAGACTTTTTAAATAGTCGATCAGCTGATCGACGCCGGCCATGATACAATAGCCGCCGCCGTCAGGTACCCGGCGGAAATACATATCAAAATAGACGATCTGATCGCCCACTCCTTCCTCCAGATAACTGTTTCCCATCGTGAGCTCATAGAAATCCACCAACATTGTCAGATCTCTGTCGTTTCTCACGTCAAACCTGCTCTCCATGTCGTATTTCCCCCAATATGGTCGGTTATATAAGTCAAACTTTGTTTTGAGTATACTATTGCCGGGCCGTCTTGTAAAACGGAAGGCACGCGCCGAATTCAATCATGTCTTTTCAATCTCATGATCGCTAGTGACAGGATCGCAGTCATTCAGGCCTCCGGCTCCCACTTCGAAAGAGAAAGCAGTATACTTAACTTATTATGAAAAGTGCTCTTTCATGGAGGAAAAATGAATGATTAAACTAATCGCTATTGATCTGGACGGAACCTTGCTGAATGATCAGAAAACCATTACAGCGAAAACGCAGGCTGTACTGAAAGAAGCCAAAAAACAGGGGGTCCGGGTGGTTCTGTGTTCGGGCAGGCCGCTGCTCGGCATCGCCCATTATTTGGATGAGTTGGGGCTGAGAGAAAACGGCGACTACGCCATTACCTACAACGGCGGTCTCGTACAGAAAACGGACACGGGAGAAGTTTTATCCGAGAAGATTCTGACCAAAAGCGACGTCGTTTCGCTCTATGACCTGAGCCGCGAGCTGGGTGTGCCGATGAACTTTATTGATCTGGAGAAAATATACAGCCCGGCGCCGCCCAAAGGGAGGCCTTCACTGTACGGAAATATCATGACGGCGCTTCCGTTCGTCCGTGTATCGATGGATACATTGCCGGACGATCTGAAAATCAACAAAGCGATTTTCTGTACCGATCAGCCGACCCTGGATCAGGCGATCAGCCGGATTCCCTCCTTTTTTACGGAGAGATACACCCTTATGAAATCGAGGCCGATCCTCCTGGAAATTATGAACAAAGAAGTCGATAAAGGCAAAGGTCTGCAGGCACTCGGCCGCCGCCTCGGTATTCACGCCGGTGAAATGATGGCGCTCGGCGACCAGGAAAACGACCTGGCTATGATTCGCTATGCAGGCTTAGGCGTGGCTATGGGAAATGCGATCGACCGTGTGAAAGCAACGGCTCAATTTATCACCGGGACCAATACGGAAGACGGCGTCGCTTACGCTGTCGAAAGGTTTGTGCTGAACCGGTGAATCACTCGATTCAAGAAAAGCACCCTATTCAATAGAAACGGCCGGCATGAGTGAAAATGCTCATGCCGGCCGTTTCTATTCCTGACCTTGGTTTATCAGGCCAAAACCTTCTGATACTTTACGTAACATGGAATAAAGCATTCAACTTTTTTAAGCTTCATTCTTAATCGCTTTGAAATCCATCATGAACAATCCGGCGAAAGAGCTGGCTCAACAGTTTCTCAGATTCAAAAACAGACGATCTGAAAATATGCCTCACTTTTTCAAATGGAACGGAACAGTCGTGACAACCACATCTTTGTGCAGAACCAGCCAGGTGCGGAGAATCAATGCGCTCTGATTGTGCAGCAAGTTGTGCCAGCCCTTCTTCATAATGAATTGGGGCAGCAGAATATGGATATAATCTTCTTTGCCCTTTTCAGCCTCCAGTTTGCGGATAAAAGAGGCGATCGGTGCGAGCAGAGAGCGATACTGGCTTTTAAGCACGATCAGTTCGCACGGTGAGCCCCATTCCTGCCAGCGTTTCCGGACCTTTTCTATCGACGCATCGTCAAAACCGACATAGACGGCGATGACATGGGTATCGAGACTCTTGGCAAACGACAAAGTGTTATTCACCACGCGTTGGATGCCGGAAATAAGAACAATCGAGGTGACTTTATGAGCGACCGGGCGATCTTTCACCAGGTCAATGTGAAGCTGCCCGGCAACTTCCTGATAGTGCCGCGATATGGTCAATGAGAAATGGACAAAAAGCGGCAGAATAACAATAATCATCCAGGCACCGCCCGTAAACTTCGTCACTGCGAAGATGAGCGCGACTACCGCTGTCACGACGGCGCCGATGCCGTTAATCGCCCGATATGCCCGCCAATGGCGCCCCTTCACACGATTCCAGCGGCGGACAAGCCCCACCTGGGCGATGGTAAAGGAAACAAATACACCGATTGCATAAAGCGGGATCAGACTGTTTGTCCTGGAATGAAAGATGGCGACGAGCAGACTGGCAAGCGCCGCCACCATCAGTATGCCGTTGGAATAGGACAAGCGGTCGCCGCGCTGTGCCAGTTTGCGCGGAAGATAGCCGTCCGAAGCGACGATCGCCGCCAGCTGTGAAAAACCATTGAAGGTAGAATTGGCAGCCAGGATAAGAACAGCAAAAGTCGACCAGATAATCAGCTGGTAAACCCATCCATGACCAAAAGTGACACCCGCCAATTGCGACAGCATCGTATTGTTTGGATTAACGGATATGCCGCGGACATACAGATGATAGGCATAGCCAAGCAGCGTCACGCCTTCGATGATCCCCAGAGCCACATAAGTTTTTATCGCATTTTTTTGTTTGGGTTCACGGAAAATCGGCACCGAGTTGGAAATCGTTTCGATGCCGGTCAGAGCCGAGCAAGTGGAACTGAACGCCTTTAAAATCAGCAGGACGGTCAGATCCTTCGGCACCGTTCCGAACGCAGGCGTTGCCGCCTGGACGAAGCCGTGCCGCATTTCATCGGCAAAACCGAAAAAGATCAGGGCAAGCATACTGGCCATGAATAAAAAAGTCGGCCAGGCAAGCAGGCTGGCCGCATCGGCAACGCCGCGCATGTTGATAATGACCAGCGCGAGAATGCAAATTAAAGCAAGCGTTGTCCGATAGGGGGAAACAGCTGGATAGGCGGAGGCAATAGACGCTATGGCCGCTGAGACAGAAACGGCCACCGTCAGTACATAATCGATGAGCAGCGCGCTTGATGCCGTAACGGCCACCCACGGCTGCCTGAAATTATTTTTCGCAATCGCATAGGCGCCGCCGCCGTTTGGATAGGCAATAACGCCCATAATATAGGAACTGATTAATATTACGAGCAGCACGACCGTCGCAGCCGTCAGAGGAAGAATCAGCCACTTCGCACCCGGACCCAGCTGAACGAGTTCGGTCATGCCTGACTCGGGGCCGTAAGCGACGGATGAATACAGATCCGCAGATAAAACCGGCAGAGCGATCCACCATAATAACAGTGTACGATTGGATCGTAACGCTTCACTCTTCATCGGCCGGCCGATCAGCAGGTGCTTCACAAAGTTAAAATGCGAAATGGCCTGCCAGCCTACAAAAGCGACAACGATAATCACAAAAATATTCAACCACTCAACCTCACCCATGAATACCTCACCTTTCCTTAATTCCCAAACTGTTTTCGAAGAGAGGCAAAAACCGCAGAGCACAGGCTCTGCGGTTTCATTCAGACTATACCAGCTGCCGCAACCTTCTCCTTGAACGCTGGCGAGGTTAGCTGACGGATTCGGGCATAAGAAGTTGCCCTTCCTGTAAAAGGATTCACCCCATGCGGCTTTCGCCGCCACTGGTTCCCCCGCTTCGTAACGAATTAAGCGATTTAAGATTTAAGCTATGATTAGATTATAGTCTAGCTTAGTTCCAAAAGTTTCGTTTGTAAAGAAAAAAAATTCCATTTCTATTTATAATTTTCCCCGAATAAAGCGGAAAAATGAGCGGAAAACAGAGACTTCCGAACAATATCCTTTTTTACTGAAGGTTTTATAATTATTATTTATAACCAAATTATTAATTATAACATAATTAAATATTTTGCCCTATTGTCATGTAATTATTTTGATGGATGTGACAATCGGCCTGCTTATATAACATTTAATGCGGGGATTCCGATATATCAACTGACGGGGAGGTGAAAATATGCCAGTAAGCGGTGTTTCAAGCCCTTCTTCTTTTGCTGTTTATC
This sequence comes from Sporolactobacillus sp. CQH2019, assembly GCF_028765345.1. GTDB lineage: Bacteria > Bacillota > Bacilli > Bacillales > Sporolactobacillaceae > Sporolactobacillus. The sequence goes on along the minus strand of NZ_JARAJZ010000007.1, from coordinate 173,346 downwards.
AGCAATCTCAAACTCAGCGTTCGCAGCAGACTGCCGTACAGAACCAGGCTGTTTCTACAGACCAGGATCACGACAATGATAGTGACAAAGCGGGCAGCCGGGACATTGACAACAGCGGAACGACGGGAAAATTCATTGACGTACGTGCCTGATTTTTTTTGAAGCATCTGGATTTATGTCCGGGTGTTTTTTATTTTTCAGCTAAACAGTTCTGACAGCGCCGTTTCGGATCGTCTCCTGATTCTTTGCCTCCTTCTCGCTGCTTTGTAAAATATTTCTCCTTCTTTTTCTCCGATTCAACAAACAGGTACTGAAAAAAGATGCGGTTTCTGCATGATAATTTGTACAAACGTTAAATCTTGTCCCCTGGGGAACGTATATTTTAATAAATAGGTTTTTTCTGTCGAGCGCTTTTCCGCGGCCGACGCTTAGCAGAGAAGGGATCGGCCGTCACGTTATTGAAATAAAAATTAAGCAAAAAAATTCGCCTTTCACCAGCGTCAGCATGGAATGATTCAGCAAAGCCCGACCGGGTTCCTTTTTATCCGGAGAAACTCTCAGACCACATATAAAGGAGATAAATCAAATGGAAGAACAAGAACAGGAATACAAAGAAAAGCTGCCGATCGGATCCGAGCAGCTCAGGTCGTTTTATGGCCTCAGCTACAAAGAATTATTCAATGAGCTTGTCGCCTTTCATATGATCGATGAAACCGGCAGGCCGACAGAACTTGCGATCCAGAACGGCTGGATGAATCTGATCGAAATCGGGCAGGGCAGCAGCGATTCTTCAATCTGATTTTATATAAGCCGTTCAGTGCCCGGAATTCGCCGGTGCAGCGACAGTCGATCAGCCTCTCTCCTGCGCTTTGAAAAAAGGGCATTAAAAAGGCCGGTTCTGACGATACCGGCACGTGATTTCGATGATTTATTTAATAAGGCAAGGCGGATTCCCGATAGAAAATCATCCGTATCTGCCCCACACTTTCTCGGCTGCTGCATGTTCCCACGAATCATCCAGATCCGCGAGTTCTGTCCGGCCGTACTTGCGATCGAGTGCATTGCCGATAAGAAAATCAGCAATGGAAGGATTTTTCGGAAGAACGGGGCCGTGGAGATACGTTCCGATTAAATGTTTATAGACGAGCCCCTCTTTCTTATCCCTTTTGTTGTTTCCATAGCCTTTAATAACCGTACCGAGCGGTTCGTAAGGGTGGAAGGTCTGGCCCGCATGGTTCTCAAATCCGACCAGTCTGCCAAACGTTTCCGACTCGATCAGGACGTCTCCGACCAGCCGGTTTTCCTTTGAAATCGTGTAAAAATCGACAATACCCAGCCCCTCAAGTTTCTCGCCGTTCAGCATCTGATAATAGTTGCCCAGAAACTGGTATCCGCCGCATACAGCCAGACAAGAGGTCCCGTCTTCTACAGCAGATTTGAAACCATCCCTGATCTTTTTTAATTCTTCCGTACAAAGAGCCTGTTCCCGGTCGCTCCCGCCGCCGATAAAAAGAATATCGGCCTGGGAGAGCGGAACGTCGCTCGCCTGATCAATTTTATTAATAGGTACGATGTTCAATGAGATTTCACGCCATTCGCACCTTTTCTTCAATGTTAGAATATTCCCCCGGTCGCCATAAAGGTTTAACTTATCCGGGAAGAAATGAAAAAGAGTCAGCGATTTCAATTTAAGAACTCCTTCTTATTGTGTAGCGGCGCTTGCCTCGCCCTCTGCCATCCGCTTTCCCCGGAATCACGTCTGATTGCGGACCATCCTTTTTTCCGGGACGGAAAGAGACTGATCGGACTGTGTCCTTAATTCCAGATAACTTCTGACATGTTCAAGCGGTGTATAGTTCGGCAGGTAGTAGGTCAGGGAAGCGGATTCGAGAGCCTGGTCGATTGCTTTTTTCAAATTGGGAATGATTCTGACCTTTTCTTCCCCGATCTCGGCGTATTTCAGCCTGATGGCCAGATCATACGCCCTCGTGCCGCTGCAAATAATCTGCCACACTTTCTCATTTCTGAATTTCTCAAAATCCACATCCCAGATCCAGGAAATATCCTCGCCGTCTGCTGCAAAATCGTTTAGAAAGAGCACAATTTGTTTTTTTTGAGGATCATCGTTGACCTCTGAAATCGTTATATTATAGCCGGCAGGATTTTTCACAAGGTTCAGTACTTGACGCGTATGATTGAACAGATACGTCGTCATTCTGCCGTTCCTGACGCTGTATGTCTCTAATCCCTCTCTAACAGCTTCAATAGGAATCCTGATTTCCTGGGCGACAGAAAAAGCCGCCAGTGCATTATAAATGTTGTGGACGCCTGAAAGACCGAGGATATAGTCCGATTGATTAATGGTCAGTTGATAGCCGTGCTCCGCTTTTCGGACGTTCTCCACCTCAAACTTCGGATCGTGTCTTTTAAAACCGCATTCACAGGAGTAGTAACCGAGCTGTCCGTAAAAAGTTTGCGAATAATGAAGCGGTCTGCCGCAATTCGGGCAATATTTTGAATCCGCCATACTGTTTTTTTCAAAATGAATCGCATCGGCACCGATGCCGAAGTATATTTTTTCATTCTTGAGATCGGAAAAACGGTTGACAAACGGATCATCGGCATTTAAAACAAGCTTGGCGTCGACTTTTTCAATCGCTTTATAAATTTTTTCAATCAATAAATCAATTTCTCCGTAGCGATCGAGCTGGTCTCTGAAAAAATTATTAATCACAATGATTTTGGGCGTAATTTCTTTCAGCAAAGGAACCATTGTCGCCTCATCGACTTCAACGATCGCCCACTTATCCTTCATTTTTCCGTTAAGCCCGGCGTCGTCAATAAATGCCGTCGTAATGCCCGACATGAGATTATTGCCTAAAGAGTTGTGAACCGACGGGATGTGCCCGGACTTAAAAATATTCGAAATCAAATTGCAGGTCGTGGTTTTTCCGTTCGTTCCGGTCACTGCAATCACATTCATTGTACTGGATAGCTTTTTCAAAATGCGGGGATCAATCATTCTTGCCAATTCTCCGGACAGAGTATTCCCATGTCCCTGATGCATCAGCTGGATAAACTTTTTTACCCCTCTGTTTGTCAATATTGCCATATACGTATTAATAGCCGGCAAAGGATGTCGACCTCCTCTCATCTGATCTCCGAAAATAAGATCGGCCCGGACAAATCTCAACAATTTGTCCCATTTTTTTAACAGACACATGTATAAAACGGTATCAATTGTTCCAGAATGGTTCTAATGAACGGCAGTGCCTTCAATGACACGTTTCAGGCGGCTTTTAAGTGTATATGCTTCTAGCCGAAACAAAAATACCAAAACATTTTCCGCCGTTTATAATCTGTATTTTTCTTAGTTTGAGAAATCGATTCATTTTTATGCCTGGTTTTTCCCCTGAAGTCCGTTCCGACATATGAATCTTAAATAGCACAAGCAGGCCGGCCTGTACGAATGAACAGATCGTTGCCGCAAAAAGCCTTACACATATTTCATTATCGTCCATGTCATTTACGGAGTCAATCGGCATCTGAAAGATTTTTGTCACTTTCTATCTGATTTCGTCCGCTTATACTGTATCCTTAAAAATCCTTAAAAATTTTCTTTTTTTGATACAAAAAGAGAGCGTCCGTTATAAAGCGGGCGCTCTCTCCTGACTGAAAATCAACTGTTTTATTGTGGAATGACAAGCTGCTGATTCGGATAAATCGTCGTTGAAGTCAGGTTGTTCGCCTGAATCAGCCGGCTGACGGTAATCCCGTGAGACGTAGCAATACCCCAGAGTGTGTCGTTCTTCTTAATTGTATATTTTTGCGCGGGATTCTGAAAAGACAGTTTCTGACCCGGATAGATCGTTGTCGATTTCAAATGATTAATCCACTGGATCTTCTGAATGCTGATGCCATTATCCCGCGAAATGGCCCAGAGCGTGTCTCCGGTGCTGACGATATAAGTATTTTTAGCCGCTGTTTTCGTCGTGGAAACGGTTGTTCCGGTCGGAGCGGATGCCGTCGTGCTCGCTTTTGTGCTGCTTGCCGGCTGAGAAGAAGCGGACGACGATGCCGCAGCGGGAGCTGCGGTTGCCGCCGTGCTTTTCTGCGAAAGAGCCTGTCCCTTCAGATTCAGAGTTTGTCCGGCTTTGATGCTGTCTGAAGAAAGCCCGTTAATTGCTTTTAGATTGGAGACGGACACGTTCACTTTCAGGCTGATGGCCGATAAAGTGTCTCCCGTCTGTACTTTATAGGTCGACGCGCTTGCGGCAGATACTGACGATGTCTGCGTCTGCGCGGACGCCGGCTGCTGAGAAGAAGCGGACGTCTGAGCAGCAGAAGACGGCTGGGAAGCCGCTTTCGACTGAGTCGATGCCGCCGGAGCCGCTGTGCTGACCGATTTAACAGCCGGCTGAGCCGCTGCTGCCGCAGTAGTATTTGATGAACCGCTGCTGATCAGACGACGTGCGGTTATATATCTCGGCGCCCAGTAACTTGAAGCACCGCCCCCGAAAATCTGCGTTTCGCGGACGCCGACCTTTTCATTTTCAGAACTGATCATGTAGCCGCCGCCTACATAGATACCAACATGCGTAATACCGGGTGCATACGTACTGAAGAATACAAGATCGCCCGGCTGAAGGTTACTTTGGCTGACGTAGGTTCCGTAATTAGCCTGTGCCGCGGCGCTGTGCGGCAGGCTGATTCCGAACTGGCTGAATACCTTCATTGTAAACCCTGAGCAGTCATTTCCTCCCCAGACATACTTCTGTCCGATGTCCTGCTGAGCAACCGATACAGGGGTGGCAGCCAGGGCATAATGACCGCCAACTGTTCCTGATAAAACGAGACCGCCGACAATCGCAATAGGCAAAGCTGATTTTTTCATACAAAAACCCCTCCGAATTTTATGTTCCAAATTTCGCGTTATACTGCAACACCTGAACCGCTATGTAGTCATTCAGTTCGAATTTCATCGACGGATTAATAGTAACACATTTATCTGTTAATACCGATTACAACTCTTTAACAGTTAATTTATTATAAATTTATTGGTTTTGATATTTCAGAAAACAAGGCAGGAATAATAAGGAAAACGTGGTGTGAAAAGAATTCTTTATGTTAAATCCATTTTTGCAAGTGAAGAAAGATAGATTTCATTTTAAACATTGATCAATATTTATTTTTTCCTAATAATTCCATAGGTACACAAACAGCCTATTTTTCCGCCGATCTCCGATTCGACATTTTATCCGCAAAAGAAAAACGCCCTTCCGCTGTTTCTATTTTAAAACAGAAAACGGAAAGGCGTTCGTTGCATCATTGGCTGCCCTTATTAACAGCCCCAATATTCCGAGTAATTATTTGAACAGTGCTTCATCGCGGCCGGACGGCGAGGCTGCAGATAATCCCAGCTTTTTCAGCTGGCCGATCATGGCGACTTTCTCTTCGTCGTTCAGGCCTCCCGTAATTTGAACGACTGCCTGTTCATGTTCGGGAAAAATTTGTTCCATTAGTTTCCGGCCTTTCCCTGTAAGCGCCGCATAAGTGATCCGGCGGTCCTGCGGACAGGGTACTCTTTTTAACAATTTTTTCTTTTCCAGCTGATCGATGACATACGTCGTGCTGCTGCTGGCGATCAGAATTTTTCCGCCGATCTTCTGGATCGGCTGATCCCCTTTGTGAAAGAGCAGTTCGAGTACGCTGAACTCCGTCAGATTCAGTCCGTGCCGTTTAATATCCTCTTCGATCCGTTTCCTGACCGACTGTGTTGCCCGAGTCAAAACGACCCATAATTTTAATGCGGTATCCTTTTTATCTGGAATCCCTTTATTCGGCTCTTCATCCATTGTCCGTCGTCCTCACTTTTATCTCTAATTCGAGATAATTATATAATGAAACCGGTACAGAATCAAGTGATCGGTCATCGCGGGGTTGAGTGGCTGTGTTCGTCCGTATGTCAAATATCCAGAGGTTCCAGCCGTTCTTCAATGAATGCGCGGCGATCTTCCAGAAACGGCGGAAGAGAAAGGGTCTGTCCGAGTTCCGATTCCTTTTCATCTGTCGCAAAACCCGGCCCGTCCGTCGCAAATTCAAACAGGATACCGTTGAATTCTCGGACATACAGAGACTGGAAGTAAAACCTGTCGACAAAGCCCGAATTCGGCAGGCCCGTTTTTCCGATCGTACCGATCCACTCATCCAGAGCGTCCCGGTCGGCGACACGCCAGGCAAGATGATGGACACTGCCGTATCCCGGCATTTCCGGTGCATGAGCCGTGTCTTCCCGGACTATCAGCTGGGCTCCGTGCCCGCCTTCTCCCACTTCAAACAAAGTATCTTCACCTTCACGGGCTGCTTCCCGGAAATGGAGCACATCCTGCAGAAAGGTGCGGATTAACTCAAGCCGCGACACGGTAAGGGTTACCGTACCCAATCCATAAATCGCATGTTCAACCGGTACCGGTCCGTTTGTCCAGGGAATGCCGCCGGGGATACCCGCATTCTTTTCGTCCGAAATCAATCGCAGCGGGGTACCGTCAAAGTCTTCAAACTCCAGGGCTTTGTGACCGAACAGCATCGTGATCTCCCGGTGGGCAACATGCAGCGCATCAAATCGCCGGGCCCAAAAAGCGAGCGAGCGGTCGGCGGGAACACGCAGAGAAACCCGGGATATTGAATTTGTCCCCTTCCTCGTCGGCTGCGTGCCCGGAAACTCGAAGAAGGTCAGGTCTGTTCCGGGACTTCCCTTCTGATCCGCATAAAACAGGTGGTAGACAGAAATGTCGTCCTGATTGACCGTTTTTTTAACTAATCTCATACCGAGCACCTTCGTGTAAAAGGCAACGTTTCTTTTGGCGCTGCTCGTCACCAAAGAGATGTGATGCAATCCAAGCAGCTGATTCATAGGGTTTCCCTCCTTCAGTCTATTCAATAGTGCATGCTTCGCTTTCCTGTCCCGCTCTTTTTTTAAACTGTCCTGAACGATCTTCGCTTTATGCGGAGTGACATTGTTTCCCTTTTCATCAATGACGGTGACATTGAGCAGATTTTGTCGGAAAGCCCCTCGGAAGATGCTCAGGTATTGCTGCCTCAGCTCATCCCTTTTTTCCAATTCCCGGGCTGTCAGTGTCCTTTCTTTGGCGGCTCCGGCCAAATCGTTGATCTCTTTAAGGAGCTTTTTCATCGCCGGACTTCCTCCGATAAAAGATTGAAACCACTTCGCCGATGCCTGCACTTCACTGTCTGTCAGCTGATGGCCTGAATGGGACCAATATGCCTGTACCGCAGCTTCAGCCTTTTCAAAACCGGCAATCATCCGCCTGGCAGACTCAGGCGGAACGAGCGGATCACTGCTTCCGGCCGCCGCAAAAATCGATCGCCCCTTTAAATCGTGAAAACTGTCCAGAGGGCGATAATCTGTCCCGCGAAACAGGATCGCCCCATCAAAGATCGGATTTATATGATGAAAATGGCTGACGATCATGTTCGCCCCGTTTGAGTAACCGACCGCGACAACCGGCCTCTTGTCAAATTGATGCTCCGCGGCAAAATCGGTCAGAAACCGATAAAGCCGATCCGTTTCTTCTGTTAAATCCGCCACATCAATCTGCCCGTCCGGATAGCGGTTAAAAAACCGGTTCATCCCGTTTTCGGTCCGATTGCCGCGGAGACTGAGCACTGCGGCTTCCGGAGCAACCGTCTCAGCCAGGGGCAGCAGCGAATATTCATCTCCGCCTGTCCCGTGCAATAAGACAAGAACAGGCGACAGCGCCGTTTTTCCTTCATTATAAATGTATCGATAAGTCACATGGTTCACCTCCCGATGATATTGTTATTCCTAATTCATATATCTCTATTTCGAGATAATGGTATCTCAATAGCTATTTTTTGTCAATCCTGTGAACTGGCGTCGGTAGTGAATCAGGTTATATTCAAGAATGAATCAACAGTCCTTCGTTAAGATCAGTGCTCATTCAAAAAAGAGCCGTTGATTCAGACAGCTGTTCCATGATTGACGCACAGATTTGATCAAAAAAATCCTTTACTGCTTCTCTATACCAAAGAAATGAACGGCTACGCAGTTAACGGAACCTGCGCAGCCTCCCGATCGAATTTAGAAAGCCGCATTCCAAGGGCAAACTGCACCGGATCAGATTGCAGCCGCACGTCGCTCCGAATCGGGTTAAAGGCGCTCCGAAACGTCGAAAAGTTGCTCCTAATTGCCAAAATGCCGCACCGGATCAGACTGCAGCCGCACCGAATTTTAAATTGAACCGGCTGAGTTAATATGACTAAAAAATCGATTCATTTCACCTGTCTTTTTAATTTTTTACTTCAATGCACCAGCCGATGCCGCCCAACATTCGCCTGCGGACTTGCTTATCCGGTAATCCACTTCTTTGTAATTAATGAACAGCTATAGATCGGGTTATAATTAAAGGATCGGGCCGGCGCTTTATCATGAACCGGCCGCACACACTGTCATGGGCCGTGCTTCCTGCAAATCGAATGACCTTTCCCGCGTGCCGATAACCCGGCTGCGGATGCCTTGGGCTTACGCGCCTTTTGAGCCCACGAAAACCGGCTTGCCATTCTGTCCGGGCAGTCCTTTTTGCTGCCCCGTCGATCCATGATTATCCCTATTTATTTGATTACAGCCTTAACACAGGAAAAACTTAAGCCAATTTTCATCTTTTTTCAGTAATTTTTCATATTTGACTGATATAATGAAGATGTTTGTGGAAAGTGAGGGTTTTTGCTGATTTTTGCAGAGCGGCGTTGCTGAATGATGGGTTTTTTATTTTCTCTGTCCGATTGACAACGCCCGTCTTTTAAAAAAATCGGCGGGAATGGACAACCCGGAAGCTCTTTTCGTTACATTCTGGTTAAAACGCCTGACGGCTGCCGCCGGCGTTAAAACTAACCCAATAGGAGTGCCGTGACATGAAGATTATCGTTGCAGGTGGAGACGGATTCTGCGGATGGCCGACCGCTCTTTATCTTTCGAAAAAGGGCCATGAAGTATCGATTATTGATAATTATTTCAGGAGAAAATGGGACAAAGAGCTGCATTCCAATTCACTGACTCCGATTCTGACATTAAAAGAGAGAGTCGCAAAATGGAAAGAACTCACCGGAAAAACCATCAGATTATATGAAGGGGATCTGAATCACTATGATTTTCTGAGCCAGGTTCTCAGGCAGGCTCGTCCCGATGCCTTCGTCCATTTTGCGGAGCAGCGCTCGGCGCCTTACTCTATGATCGATCGTGAACACGCTGTTTTTACACAGGTGAATAATGTGGCCGGTACGCTGAATGTGATTTACGGTATTAAGGAAATCGTTCCCGAGTGCCATTTGATCAAGCTGGGAACGATGGGCGAATACGGAAATCCGAATATCCCGATTGAAGAAGGTTATATCCGCATTCAGCACGAAGGGCGCGAAGATGTCCTGCCTTTCCCAAAACAGCCGGGTTCGATGTATCACCTGTCCAAAGTCCACGACAGCCATAATATCATGTTTGCCTGTAAAACGTTCGGAATCCGGGCAACCGATTTGAACCAGGGAATTGTGTACGGCCTGCACACCGATGAAACACTGATCGATCCTGCTCTGATCAACCGCCTTGATTATGACGGCGTATTCGGGACGGCTCTTAACCGTTTCATCATTCAAACCGCGATCGGACATCCGCTGACCGTCTACGGAAAAGGCGGACAGACCCGCGGGTTTCTCAACATCATGGATACGGTCCGCTGCATTGAAATCGCGGCGGAAAATCCCGCAGATTTCGGCGAATTCCGTGTCTTTAACCAGTTTACCGAAGAATTCTCCGTTCTGGATCTGGCCCGGAGAGTCCAGCATGTCGCCGAAGAAGAAGGAATGCCTGTAAAAATCGATCATCTCAAAGACCCGCGCGTCGAGTTGGAAGAGCACTTCTTTCACGCGAAGAATACAAAACTACAGAAACTGGGATTGAAGCCTCACTTGCTGACCGATGAGGTCATTCGCAACATCCTGCATGCGGTCATCCAGTACAAAGAACGTGTAATCGCTGAGAACGTCCTGCCGACCATCACATGGCGATGAACCGGCGGGAGGATTCCAGGATGAAAATAGCGATCGTTACGGAAACTTTTCTCCCCTCCACGGACGGAATTGTGACCCGGCTGTGCGAAAGCGTCAGATGGCTTAAGGCTCAGGGACATCAGATTCTGATTATCGCTCCCGATCTGGGCGTGTCCGAGTATAATGGGATACCGGTCAAGGGAATTCCCGCTCACCGGCTGTTCTTTTACCGAACAAAAAAATTTGCCCTGCCGCATCCGCTCGTCAAAAAATACCTGGAATCTTTTCAGCCCGATATCGTTCATGTCGTGAATCCGGCTCTTCTCGGCCTGGCCGGCATTTTTTTTGCGAAGCGGCTCGGGCTTTCCTTAATTGCCTCCTATCACACGAATGTGGCCCGGTACATGGATTATTATCACCTGTCTCTTTTTAAGCCTTTAATCTGGCGATATTTCCGTGCCATGCACAATCAGGCGGAAATCAATCTGTGTACATCTCAGACTGTGAGAGAAGAGCTGGAAGAACGGAAATTCCGGAATGTCCGCCTTTGGAAACGGGGAGTGGATCTACAGAGGTTCCGCCCGGAAATGAAAAGTGCGGCCATGCGCAGCCGACTGACGGACGGACATCCGGATAAAACGCTGCTTCTTTATGTGGGAAGGCTGGCGGCCGAAAAGGAAATCGAAAAAGTCAGAGAAATTTTGGAGGCTTCTCCCGGCTTATGGCTGGCACTCGTAGGGGACGGACCGTATCGGAAAGAGCTGGAAGCTTATTTCAGCCATTCCAATGTCACCTTCACCGGCTTTTTGCACGATCAGACGCTGGCCGAAGCCTATGCTTCATCCGATCTGTTTGTGTTTCCGTCGACAACGGAAACGCTCGGTCTGGTTATCCTGGAAGCCATGGCTTCCGGCCTTCCGGTGGTTGCCGCGGACAGCGGCCCTTCGCGCGAGCAGATTGAAAACGGAAAAAGCGGCGTGCTTTATGATCCGAAACGCCCCGGCGATTTCCTTCAAAAAGTGTTGTCGATTGTTAACGACGCCGAATATCTCGAGACGATGAAAATAACGGCCAGGCAGGAAAGCATTCACCTGGGCTGGAATAAAGCGTCCGAACAGCTGCTCGAATTTTATAAACAAGTAGTGGATCGTGTGCCTCTGCACACGAATAAAAGAAAAATCATATGATTTAAAATGTTTGTCGCATGAACGGTACTTTTCCAATTTGAATTGTCTCGGGTCCGAACCAGCGTGCCAGGAGAGGAGGCCCTTCCCTTGTTTCAGTTTACGCAGTTTGTGATCATCGGAATGACCAATGCCGTCGTCGATCTTGGCTCGATGAATCTGTTGCTTATTTGTTTCCCGACTAAGCTGCATCTTCTGCTGCTTTTATATAATTCAGCCGCCTATACTCTGACGATGATTAACAGTTACATTCTGAATTCACGAATCACCTTTAAAAAACATTCCGACCGGACGGCAATACAAAGATTTCATTACATTGTCCAGGTGGTGATCTGTTTTCTCGTGAGCAACGCCGTCTTCATCGGCAGTGTATTCGTTGCCGAGAGGCTCTTCGAAAGTGCGTGGCTCGCACAGAACATCTCAAAGCTGATGTCAATGGTGTTGTCTTCCTTAACAAGTTTCTACCTGATGAAGTATTACGTTTTTCATAAAAGAAAATCAAAATCATTATGACAGGCCGGTCCCCTCTCCTCGTTCGAGAGGGATCGGCTTGTTGTTTACCTTCCCGATATATTTTATCCGACCTGGTCAATCACCCCGCTTTAATTAGTCAATTCTTATTAGCGTCTGTTTTCCATGACATCCGTTTCTCTCAGAGCTAAGCAATAGATAAATTCTATTGTACACAAAAAAAATCCAATTAGACTGCGCTGATTGGCGGGTTTACGATAAAGAGTGTTAGAGAAATGGTCGATCATTTCAATTAAACAAATCTAAATGAAGATTGATAGATCGCGAAGGAGAGTGGAAAAATGGATTGGGAAGAGATTTATCACAAGCGGACAATGACTGCGAAAGAAGCCGTCAGTCAAGCGGTCAAATCCGGGGATCATATTTTTGTCGCACAGTCCGTTGCTGAACCCTTTTCACTGACAGATGCTTTAGCGGCCGATTATAAGCGTTTGAAAGATGTTGAGATTTTTCAAAACAGGCCTATTAAAAATTCTTTTTTTATTACACCCGAATCGGAGGGACACATAAAGTATAATCTGATTTTTGTAGGCGGAACGACACGAAAAGCTGTCGTTGAAGGAAAAGCAGATTTCACGCCCATTTTTTATTATGAGCTCCCGGAACTATTTGATCATCAGTATCCCCTGGATGTTGCTTTTGTCCAGGTTTCCTGTCCCGATCAACACGGCCTCGTCAGTTTTGGAATTAACGTCGACTATCAATTGGCTGCTGCCAGAAAGGCACGGATCGTTGTCGCCGAAGTCAATGATCAAATGCCGTTTACCCTGGGCGATTCGACAATGCATATAAAGGATATCGATTATTTTGTTGAAACAAGCCGACCGCTTCCAGAAGAACCGGCTGCTATCGCCGATGAAGTCGGGAAAGCAATTGGACGTAATGTTGCATCATTAATTGACAACGGCTGCAATCTTCAGTTCGGATACGGCGCCGTTCCTGAAGCAGCAATCGAATTTTTAAAAGATCGGAAAGACTTGGGGATCTATACCGAAATGTTTTCCGATCATACGCTTGAATTGATTGAATCCGGTGCCGTGACCAATAAATACAATCCCGTCCATCCAGGAAAGGTTATCTCTTCTGTTATTTTAGGCTCAAAAAAGCTCTACGATTTCGTCGATAAAAATAACGATGTATTCATGTATCCGGTTGAGTTCGTCAACAATCCGGTTAATCTGGCGAAAGTGCCTAAATTGATTTCTGTTAATGCCTGCGTCCAGGTTGACTTTATGGGCCAGGTCAATGCCGAGACCATCGGGCCTACCCAGATCAGCGGCATTGGGGGCCAGCTTGATTTTGTCCGGGGTGCTACAATGTCGCCGGGCGGAAAAGCGATCATTGTTTGTCCTTCTACTGCCAAAAAAGGTACAGTATCCCGTATTGTTCCGTCCCTCGATCCAGGTGCGGCCGTGACGACTTCCCGTCACGATGTCAATTATGTCGTGACCGAATACGGCATTGCGGAGCTTAAGGGCAAATCAATCCGGCAAAGGGCTGAAAGTTTAATAAAGATTGCCCATCCGAAATTCCGCAGCGAACTGGCCGAGGCTTTTGAAGCAAGATTTAAACAACCCTACAAGGCCATATAATGCCACCATAAGTGCTTATTAATAAAGAAGAATAAAAGAGCACCGCAACAATTACGCAGGCGAAAGTAATTGTCGCGGCGTTTCTTTGTCCGCAGTTTTCGATGCTTGGTTTTTACAATGCTTGTGGCTTACAAGAGGACGCAAAACAGACTCCTATCTTCCCACTTATACTTAAAACATACTGTGAAATCAATTCAAACTCTATGTTCAGTAATTTATAAATAAAACCAGGAAGAAATATCCTGGAAAAAGTACGCATGAATTTACATTAAAAAATATCTGAAATTGAAAGAAGAAGGAATGTAAATTTCAGATAATCTTATAGCGATCCGACTCTTTTCCACCATTCATTAACGTTTCAGTCAGCCGATCCCCACTTCTTACCGATTGTCAGTACCTCTGTCCCTTCTTTCCAGTAAACCCTCTTTTTCCAATTTCGAAAGAATATCTCGATACAATTGATTTTTTTTTATTTTACATGTAGCTGACCGGGGCAACCGATCGATTATTTCAATGCGTTCCGGATATTTATACTTCGCAACTTTTAGTTTTTCAAAGAAATTCTGAATATCTTTCAGATTTAGCTTTTGGGTCGGATCATTCAGAACGACATAGGCGCAGGCACGCTCTCCCAACCGCCGATCGGGCATAGGAACGACACAGGCTTCATGGATATTCGGATGGCAGAGAAGTAAACCCTCGATTTCACTGCTGCTGATATTTTCACCGCCTCGTATAATAATATCCTTTTTTCTCCCTGTTATCTTTATATAACCGTCCTTATCCATCACGCAGAGATCGCCGCTATAATACCATCCCTCATCATCTAGTGCATGATTCGTTAGCTCCGGTTCATCTAAATAACCAACAAAAACATTGGGTCCCCGTGAAGCCTCTTCGCCTTGGATACCCACTGGAACGGTGTGGCGAAATGGATCAACGGCTTTAATTTCAACTCCCCGCATCGCCTTTCCGTCTGTATGGATAAATTTATCCATTGGTGCATCGATACCGACCGCTGTATGCGGTACACTTTCAGTCGAGCCGTATACGCTTATGACTTTCAGCCCTGCACCAAGCGCTTTTTTTATCACATAAGAATGGAGTGGCGAACCGCCGCATAAAAAGAATCTCAATGATGAAATATCATATCTCTTTTTCTCCAATGAACGGAGAATATCGTAAACAAATGGAGTAGCGCCAATGATGCAGGTACATTGATATCTTTCGATCAGTTTGAGACATGTATCAGCTTCGAAATGATCCTGAAGAATACACGTTGCACCTGTAAGCAAGCCGTTAACAAAAGCATGATGAAAACCTGTTGCATGCGCGATCGGTGCAGGCATCAGTAGACGATCGAATGAAGTGATATTGAATGAAGCCGAATAAGCGCGCTCGCTGGAAATAATATTATTATGTGTCAGCATCACACCTTTTGGCTCCCCTTCCGATCCGGAGGTAAACAACACAGCGGCCACATCATCGGCACTGACTGATGCACATTCATTCAGCGTATTGGAACAGGAAAGTATTTCTTCAAGGGTTGTCCCATATTCTTTTAGCAGATTATTTCCCTTATTGACAATCACAATGTCTTTCAGTTCCGGTATTTCTGGAATAATCTCATTCAACATCTTACTATAATAGAATTTTCGAAAGAAATAGGGAATAAACATCATCTTAGTCCTACATTTATTGAGAATATGCACCAGTTCATGTCCACGGTAATTAGGCAATATAGGATTAATAACGGCGCCTATTTTAAAGCAGGCAATGCCTATAATAAAGAACTCCGACCATGCCGGCAGCTGCACGGAAATAACATCCCCGGGTATGATACCTCTTTTCTTCATATAAGAGGCGAGTTTTCCCGCCAGATGATCAACTTCCTTAAACCTCTGACAGCTGCCTAGATTATCCCTCACGAATACCTTGTTTGGATATCCAGAAACTGCCATTTGCCAGTAATCATTCAGTGTCGCGTCGCCCCAATATCCATTTTTTCTGTATTCATCTCTTCTCAGATTATTGATTTTCACTTTCAACGATTTAGGCATAATAATCTGCCTCCTACAACTTGCTAAAAATCTCCTCGACTCTTACCTGATAGAAGTTGATGCAAAACCGTATTTTGCTTTCAAGGCGAGATCCGATGCCTCTGGTACTAATTCTGTAACATCTCCGCCATATTTTGAAATTCCTTTTACAATAGTTGAGCTTAAAAAGGAATAAGTTTTGTCAGCCATCATAAAACAGGTCTCCACAGAATCCAACAAATGATTGTTCGTTTCTGCAATTTGTAATTCATATTCAAAATCAGAGATAGCGCGTAACCCGCGTAAAATAATGTGGATATTTTGTTCTCTCATAAAATCGACAAGTAATCCGTTGAAACTCATGATCACAACATTAGTCATTTCGGCGGTTGCCTGCTTCAGAAGAGTTATCCGTTCTTCCAATGTAAAAAGCGGTTTCTTGTTGCTGTTATTAAGAACAGCAACAACAAGTTGATCAAATATTTTCATCCCTCTTCGCATCATATCCAGATGACCATTGGTTACGGGGTCAAAACTGCCCGGATAAACCGCCCGTTTCTTCATCTTTTATGCTTCTCTCTATTTTCAATTTTTCGTCCAGATTTAATTCAATTTTGGTTTTTAGCTATTCTGTCCCACAGAACGTCTGAGCAATTTTCTGTACCGGTAATTAATAAACAAGCCGCAAAAAACGGCAATAATATTTATGATTAAAGAAAAAACAAAAACCGAATGAATCGTGCCATAACGGAGAATTATCCCGGTAATGAAAGGTATCCCCGCTTGAGCAATACCTGTCGCTGTATCGACTGCTCCAGTAACTTTTCCTTTAATATTCCAGAAAAACTGACAAATTACGGTCAAGCATAACTGAAAAATACCCGCTGTAAAAACACCGATAAAGAAAGCTGCTATCTGCGCTAAAAGGCTGTTTGTCGAACCCATTAAACCGATAGTCGCCAGAATGGATAATACCGGATAAGCGAGTAAAAAAGTCACTGGTTTAATCCCTTTTGCAAGTAAAAAAGTCATGCCAATAACTGAAAGAATAGCTCCGACATTATAAAAAGAAACCAATTTCAAGGATTCACTAAGACCCATTCCTATTATTTTTTGCCCGTAAGTCGGAAGCCAGGTCTGCATAAGATACAAAAGACCGGGCGCTGTAAAACCAATTAATATAAGCGAAGTCCCATCCAGCCAAAAATTAGGTTTCTTTACAAAATGGATATTAGGAGGAGATTCTGCAGATACCGCCGCTGAATTCTTATCCGGAAAAGAGGAGCGGAATAAAAAAACGGCAGAAATCAGAAAAACCAAGGCTATTGCAAAAAATGGAATGCCCAAGAATAAATGCCGATTATAACAGAACACCGTTACAAGCGGCAGGACAGAAGAACCAAAAGATACAATAAGCTTAAGTACAACCGTAGCGATTCCGGCATTATTCGGGAAAAATTCAATGAGGGACGGATACGTGCTCGTGTCCAGGCATCCTATCGAAAATCCGCCGAACAGTGAAAAAAACATCGCCATTTGGTAACTTGGGGATAATGGAACACCTACCAGAAAAACAATCATTAATAAACAACCTGCAATCATAATACGTTTTCTTCCTAAACGGTCCACGAGAATTCCATCAACAAAAACTGTGCACAACCGTCCTAATCCAAATAAAGCAATAAGAAAGCTGATATCTGTGCTGTCTACTTGAAACTGCTTACCCAAAAAGGACATATTCTGCGCAAGTATGATGTACGCCATGCCGTAAAGAAAATAGTCAAGATAACAAAGTGAAGCAGAACGGGCATACCTATGTTTCAAAATATTCATCTATCTTCACCTCTACAGAATTTAATTTGCAGATTCATTAACGAATAGCGTCTGTTGACGTTGTCATGCCTTATAAAAGATCCGATAATAAAAACGTTAAGTTGAATAAAGCTATCCGTTTATCCAACTTAACCATTCATTTTTGCATGCTGCGGATTTTGTTTCTTGTTAATTTCCACTAGTCGCTGTTTTTACTTTAGATGAAGATGAAAATCCGATCACTTTATGGCAGCGATAAGCAATAATCAGCGCAAGAACAAAGCCCGCGACAGAAATCCACATATCAAAAACCATGATGCTCGAGATATTTTTGTTTGACATTTGTCCGGTAATTAAGGGGATCGTGAAGGAAGCAATACTTCCTAAAGTATAGAAGACGCCTGTCATCGTCCCTTTTCCTTTCGGGAACACTTCCGCCATCAGAGTCAGTGCTAGCTGCATCACACCTCCGGCTGCCGAGAAGCCGATAACGAAGGAAAAGAGGGTGGTTACTACCGCCGTTGGATGCAGGACAAGGACAGTCAGAGCCAACATCGAAATAAAGGTGTACACAATCATTAAGTAAGTGGAGTGTATCCTTGTCGCAATTACTGCGGTCACAAATACACACACGATAGAACCAATCGCGTAATAACTCATCAGGGCATGCGCCGCGGTATCACCCATATGGGCAACACTGGAGCCATATTGAGTCAGCCACTGGCTGACTAGGTAAAAGGTTGCCTGAGAAATATAGCCATAGAGGCAGAAGGCGATTCCTTCTATATAAAACTTGGGTTTTCCGATAAACTGAATAGGCGATTTTTCGGCCGCTTTACCTGCCTCGTCTGACACTTGCATTGGCGGAAATTTACGCCTAAACAGATAAATCGCATTGAAGGCAAGAAGCACAATGCAAAGGATGAATGACCAGCCGAACCATAGATTAGCAGCAACAAGGAAGCTGATAATCAACGGCAGTAAAAATTGACCGGCGGAAACAAACGCTTTAATGAAAACATTGGCACTGCTTGCCGCATTAGGAAAGGATTCCATCAGAGCCGGATACGTTCCGCAGTCAAGGAATGAATTCGCAGCGCCGGCAAGAATTCCGAATACAAAGGCAATCCAAATGTTCGGACTGATCAAGACGCCGACAAAGAAAAGTACGTAGATCGAAGAACCTAGATAAACAAACGGTTTTCTGCCGAATTTATCAGACAAAATTCCGGCAAAGAAATAGACAACTAAACGTCCGATGCCTAAAGCCGAAATGACCGTCGCAACACCTGCTAAATTCGTGTTCCAATGCCTTGACAAAGCATCCATATTTTGCGCCAGAATGATGACACCCATTCCGTGAACAAGATAGTTGATATAGAGGCCGATAGCTGTCGGCATATACTTATTCTTCATTACTTTCCATCTCCTCAAGGGTGTTGACACAATTGAATTTATTAAGAACTCTGTAAACAGAAATGTTAAATTTTTTCTCTCATCGTGCTAAAATAAAATTGTACTGACAAATCATACTTTTAAAACAGCATCTTTTTGTTGCTGCTTTTTTTTTACGCTTCTATCGTGAAACGCAGACACCCAATGAAAAGTTCTTCAACTCCATCACGGGGTTTGGCTGGAAAATAAGGATTATCCATTTCCATACACTCAAGAAAAACAGAGGCGGGGTTTATTTAGCCAACCCGCTATGAACGATATCAAGTGCTTTTTTCAAGGAATCGACAGGAATTTGCCCCGGAGCAGATGCTTGATCACCTGAGCCGAAAGTCATAGACGATCCGAATATTTCTCCCGATATACGGCTGATCACTCCAAGCCCCCCCATCGACATTGTAAAGATAGGGCGATCCGCATAATTCTTCTTCATCTCGGCAGTCGCTTCAAGCAAAGTCAGTACATCCGTCTCCTGCTGAGGCATAACGGCAATCTTCGGAATGTCGGCGCCATATTCCTGCATTTTCCGCAAGCGAGCAACGATTTCATCTTTATTCGGGGTCTTCTGGAAATCATGATTCGACATCACAACATACACACCGTTTGCTTTTGCCGCTGCAACAATCTCTCTTACCTCTGTTTCTCCGGCAAAGAGTTCAACATCGACCAAGTCAATCTGATGCGTTTCAATAGCGGTCTTGTTAATAGCAACGTAATCTTCCTTACTGATTTCTTTGTAGCCGCCTTCTTGTTTGCTCCTGAACGTAAACAGCAACAGTTTATCTGTAGAGAGAGAATGCAGATAAGCAATGACTTCTTTTACTGCATCTGGATCGCCGAATTCCTCAAACGCATCGACGCGCCACTCAATGGCTTCGGGCTGCAATGATTTTGCGTGTTCAGCCTCCTCAAAAATTTTGTTTTTCGTTTTTCCGACTAAAGGAATAATAACTTTAGGTTTGCCCTTCCCAATCGTTGTTTTTTTAATCTGCAGTACTTTTTCACTCATTCTCTTGCCCCTCCATAAGATGTTTTCACTGTGTCAATTAAAAACCCATTTGCTGCTTGACCAAATCAATCGGCATTTCTTTCCCAAACCAAATCTCAAAAGCCTTAGCACCCTGAAACAGCATCATATTTAAGCCATTGATCGCTGCTTTACAGCCTGCTTCCTCCGCCAATTCCAACAGTTTCGTCTTGCGAGGGCTATAAATTGTATCAGAAACAACCAGATCTTTACGGAGCCAGCTTGCATCTGTAATCAAGCTTTTACCTTCAAGCGGATTCATTCCCACACCCGTCGCGTTAGTCAAAATATCACACGTGCTGATCTCCTCTTTCAATTTCTCTGTATCTTCCAGCGGATAAAAATGTGCTTTGCAGTTGATATTCTCCATCTCTTCGTTAATAACCCGGACGTTTCTCTTCGCATTTTCTGTAAATTGGTCCTCGCAGTTGAAAATTGAGATCTCGGCCAGGCCATCAAGGGCCGTCTGAATGGCAATGGCCGTGGCAGCTCCTCCCGCGCCGAGCAGTACCATTTTCTTATCTGTAATATCGACACCTGCTTCTTTTAAACCGCGGACATAACCAACACCATCCGTATTATGACCAATCAATTTCCCATTTTCATTAACAACCGTATTCACCGCTCCGTCAAATTTAGCCGCCGGTGACAATTCGTCCAGATAAGGAATAATCTTCATTTTGTTCGGCATTGAAACATTCCATCCGCGAAGGTTCAATGCACGGAAGCCTTTAATCACATCTTCCAGCTGCTCATTGCCGACTTCAAAAGCCATGTATGTGTAATTCAATCCCAGTTTCTTCATCGACATATTGTGCATCCGCGGTGACAGGGAATGGCCAATCGGTGTCGCAATCAGGCCAATTAGTTTAGTTCTTCCGTCAATTCTATCTTCATTAAATTTTTCCACAGCGCTTCAGACCCTTCATCGTATTTTTCATTTATTCTCAATTCCCCTGCAAAGCCTGCAATCTTAAAATCTATTTAGAATACAAGCTGTCTGACTTTGCGGCGGTAAGCCGTATAAATACCGGCAATTTGCATATAACGAGGTTTTATTGCCTCTGCCGAAGCCAAGGCAAAATAGGTGTTGTCGGCAGAAACCGGAACTTCGTCCGTATTCGCATCCGTGATCTGAAATCCGGCTAATTTGGCGACCCTTTCGATAAGAGAAAGATCAGTAACCTTTCCAGTAATGTAGCAATCCGCCCGCAATTTTTTCAATGCGGATGCAATCACCAAGGCATTAGCCGCCTCCTCGCCACTTGTCTGAAAAAGCACGGCATCATCGGCCCCCATGGCAAAAGCTTCACGCAACTGGGTATCAGCCGTCTCGTCACCGACAGCAAACGCGATAACCGTTGCACCCGTTTTTTGTTTCTGCCGAAGAGCCGCTTCAATCGCTGCTCTATCGTTTTCACTGATATTCGTACAAGCAATACCGTCATTCTCGAGCTGCTCTTTTTCATCGAATGGCTTTAAATAGACAACGATATTCATCTGTTTAACTCCTTTCCAATCTGTTATAGTACAGGCAGGCCCCGACTGAGTAATCCGAGTCACAAAAGTCAACTTAAATCACGCATGAACCGATTCTTTTTTCTCCTCCGATTTTCTCGGCTTTCTTGTTTTTAATCCCATACCTCTGGAAATAACAATCTTTTGTACCTCATTTGTCCCTTCATAGATTTCCAGCAACTTGGCATCACGCATAAACTTCTCACCTATATAGCGATCGGTATAGCCAAACTGTCCCAGCAAATCTATACAGGCACTCGCGATGTCGTTTGCTGTTTTAGTGGCAAAATACTTTGCTTGAGAAGCTTCAAGATTGCAAGGAAGACCCTCATCCATCATAGAGGCAGCATTATAGGTTAATAATCGCGCACAATCCACCTGTGTCTGCATTTCAGCAAATTTAAACTGTACATTTTGATATCTTGCTAAAAGTTTACCGTTCCATGTAGTGGAATTAATAAATTTCTTGACTTCATCCAGCATGCCCTGAGCGTTTCCAATGGCCTCTCCGGCAACATCGACACGGCCTCCCTCGAGTCCGCCAAGTGCAACTTTCAGTCCGTCGCCTTCCTGCCCGAGAATATTATCTATCGGAATCTTCACATTATTAAGGATAATTTCACAGATAGATGCTTCTCTAAATCCCATCATTTTTTCTTTTTTTCCAATCGTTACTCCAGGCGTATGAACATCAAGAATAAAAGCAGATTTTCCCTTGCTTCCATGGATGGCCGGATCGGTAACTGCAACGAGAATAAAAATCTCTGCCGTTCCGCCGTTTGTCGCAAAACACTTCGTTCCATTTACCAAATAATAATTTCCCTGGCGGATTGCCGTTGTCCGGACACCATTACTGTCGGATCCGGCAGTCGGCTCGGTCATCGAAAATCCTCCCAGCTTTCTGCCCTCCCGCAGAAGTTGCGGCAAATAAGTTTCTTTCTGTTTCTTCGTTCCCCACTTTGCAATGGCGGCAATGGTCGCCTCATTGTGGCCGGACAAAATACCGGCGGTCGGTGTATCGACTTTAGCAAATTCCTCCATCGTCAGGACATATCCTAAATGATCGCCTCCTGATCCGCCAAGTTCCGGTGCCAAATGAAATCCCATAAATCCATTTTCAAAGAATTTTTTCAAAGTCTCATAGGGATAATGTTCTTCACGATCCAGTTCGGCTGCGATCGGCCTGATTTCGTTTTGCGCAAACTGTCTGAGCATCTGCCTTAACAGTTGATGCGTTTTTGAAAGTTTATAATACATCATACCCCTCCCTTTTTTGCTGATTCACATTTTTGCAAACGATTTCACGTTCCAGTATCTATTCCTGTTTAACGTGAGCACACCTGCACTCATAAACTTGTGAATCATCTTACATTTCAATTTTTATCTTTTTCACTAAGATTGTCTAATGCGTTTTTTTACTGAACCAATAAATTATCTACATATATCAATATCGTGAACTTCAAAGCAAGAAACTTATCAGCACGTTGCCCTATAAATAAAATAGCAAGAAGAACGGCCTGCACTTCAGGTGCCGGCTGAATCTATTTTTCGTCATTCCGTTTTTATGTTACTGGTTATCAATTAAAAAAGGCAGGATCTGTTTTTCACGTTCACAAGATTATAACTATTATTTGAACTTTAAAAGTACTTTTGTATGTTTGTGAATAAAGTCACATATTTATATAAATAATAAATTTATGTTTAATGGTAGTAAATAATAAATATTTTTTTAATGACAGTAAATAATAAATGTATCTTTAAGATTAATAATCAATAAACTTAGAAGAGCGTTGTAATCGCTTTCTTTTTCATTATTTGGGGGAGGGTAAATAATAATGAATCTGAATCAGTTAAAATACTTTAGTGTTTTAGCCCAAACGGAACATTTTACCCGTGCATCTGAAAAGTTATTTATTACCCAGCCGACTCTGACACATGCGATTAAAGAATTGGAAAAAGAAATGAATGTTTCTTTCTTTGATAAAGATGGCCGTAATATAAAATTGAACCGTTACGGCAAAGTGTTCTTGCAATATGTGAATGGTGCTCTCGAAACCCTTAAAAAGGGGGAAGGCGAGATGCAGAAACTATTAAATCCAGAACATGGAGTTGTAAATTTAGGCTTTCTGCCCTCGTTAGCAGAAGAGACAGTGCCAGCATTATTGGAGAAGTTCAAGAACGATGTGGTTCCTTCTAATATCAACTTTAATTTCTCTGAAGGGACAACAAAAGAGATCGCCAAAAAATTACTCGCCGGTAAAATTGATGTTGCGCTTTCTTCATCAATTTCGAACAATAGTGTTACAAGCATACCGATTTTTGAACAGGAATTGTTTTTGATTACGCCGGCCAGCCACCCGCTTGCTGATAAAAAGATTATTAATTTCAAAGAAATTGAAGAAGATCCGTTTATTATTTATAAGAAATCGAGCGGAATTCGTCCAATTGTAGAGGATATTCTGCAAAAAATCCATATTGAACCAAAGATCGCTTTCGAGCTTGAAAACGATGACACGATCTGCGGTTTTGTAGCAGCGAAACTGGGCATTGCCATCGTTCCTAAGATTTATGGCATCAATCATTACAACATTGTTCTTCACAAAATTCCGAAGAATTTATATCATCGTTACATCTATCTGAACTATTTGTCAAATAAAGCCCTTTCTCCTTCTGTTGATTTATTTCGAAAGTATGTAGAAAAGATAGCCTGCATTAAATCTGCTGAGCAGAAGGTTAATTTACCCGTATAAATAAAAAAGCACGGACAATACCCTGATAGGCAATGGTCACGTGCTTTATCTCTCACTTTATTTTTCCGGACAAGAAGCGGGTTGGGCGCTGCCAATCAGCCAAAACGGAACTCTACACCAAAAGTGCCGGCGGGAAATTCCCATTTATTAAGCACTGTCTTCCCGCATAAAACGCGGCACGTTCCACATTCCAGACATCCGGCGTAATCAAAGCGAAGAGTCCCGTCATCATTTAATTTGTATAAGGCCGCCGGACACGCATTAATCAGTTTCTTTATTTCTTTTCTGTCAATATTGCCTGTTTTCAAAACTATATGCGGATTGCTTTCGTCTACATTATATTTATTGTTTCCAAGTTTTTGCTCAACATTTATGCTCATAATGCTCGAACTCCCTTAAAAACATCCTTCATGAGATTCATGAGGCCCGCCTTCTTCACTTCGTGCATGATCTTTTTACGAAGAGGTAGAGTCTCCCCACCGTCAATAGTAAATAGATCTTTCATAATATCGGCCGCCAATTGTGGATAATCATTAAAAATACGCCTATTCTCCATAAATTTCGGGAATTTCCGGTATAGTTTCAGATCTTTCATCACAAAACTTTGATCAAGCAGTTCCTTATATTTAGAAAGAGAGGTTTCACTGTAATCCTTTCTTTCTTTAGCGTAAAGAATCGCCTTAGCAGCTGCCTCAGCTGATCCAATTGCCAAATCCATTCCGCGGACCGCATAGCCAATATTAATGCAGAACCCTGCTGCGTCACCGATGACAAGCACACCATTGCCGACAATCCTGGGTACCATGTTCAAGCCGGCCTCTGGCACAAGATGGGCCGAATATTCTGCAGTTTTCCCGTCTGCAATCAAAGGAGCAATTGCTTTGTGTATCTTGAAATTTTCCATCATTTGCGGCAATGGCACCGGTGAATCGCTCAGATCTGAAAGAGTGCAGACGATCCCGAGTGACAGACTCGACTTATTCGTATAAAGAAATCCGCCACCGATTCGTCCCGCCGATGCGCTCCCATCAAAAAGCCAGGCAACCCCTTCGCTTTCGCTCAGATTGAATCGATCTTCAATAGTTTTCTTAGGAAGTTCAATAATTTCTTTTACGCCGACCGCAACTTGATCTGGTCTCAGCTCGCTGCGCATGCCCAACTTTTGGGCAAGCAGCGAATTGACGCCGTCCGCCAAAATAACGACCTCCGATTCCATCTCTTCCCCTCCGGCACTTATACCGCAGACATGCCCATCTTTAACCAACAAATCATCTACACGAATTCCCGGAACAATTTGAGCCCCTGCTTCTTCTGCCTGTTCAGCAAGCCATGGATCGAATTTGCTTCTAAGGACGGAATAAGAAGCGGTTCCACGTGCACCTAAGTCTTCCGACTGATAATCAACGGTCACTAAACTGTCTTCTGTTATCATACTGATTTTTTCTGTTGTTATTTTTCTCTCCAATGGTGCTTTTTCAGCAAAATCGGGGATAATTTTTTCTAAACTGTGACTGTACAGACGTCCGCCGGTCATATTCTTGCTGCCTGGATAGTTTCCTCTTTCAATAATCAGGACATCCAGTCCTTCTTTGGCCAGTAGATAACCAGCCGTGCTTCCGGCTACACCCGCACCGACGATGATTGCATCGAATTTATCCGACAAAATAAACACCTCATTTCAATCCAGTTCAGCAAGGCACAATCTATTATTTCAGTGCCGCGCTGATTTCCGGCAGTATTTCTACGAGATCACCAACAATGTAATAATCCGAAACTTTAAAAATCGGCGCATTCTCATCTTTATTAATTGCGACAATTCTTTTCGCATCCCGTATGCCATATACATGCTGGATCTGCCCAGAAATACCGGCACAAAGATAT
This sequence comes from Sporolactobacillus sp. CQH2019, assembly GCF_028765345.1. GTDB lineage: Bacteria > Bacillota > Bacilli > Bacillales > Sporolactobacillaceae > Sporolactobacillus. The sequence goes on along the minus strand of NZ_JARAJZ010000007.1, from coordinate 147,480 downwards.
AAGTCCGGCTTAATCACCTGACCGGAGATGCCGAGATAGCGCTCTTCCGGCATCCAGTGAAGATCCTCTGTCACCGGCCTCGAACAGGCCACTTCACCGCCCAAAAGATCGGCCAATTCTTTTGCATACCGGATATTGCCTTCAGAACCGAAGCCGCGGCCGACACCGATCACAATATCCGCATCAGCCAGATTAACTGAAGCCTTTTCTTTTTGTGCTCGTTCCAGCAATACAGGTGAATTTTCTATGCGGGGCGAAAGAGAAGCAACATTGCCGCTGGTATCATTGACAACTTTTTTATTGAAACTCCCTGTGTCTGCCGTGACAATAACGCTTTTGTTCATGGAAATCACTAGCTGTTTTTCGGCAAGTCCGCCATAAATTGTTCGCGAAACAAGCAATTTACCTTCTTCCTGTTTCAGCGATTTGATTTCTGTCAGAACGGGTCCGTCAATCAGCCCCCCCAGATAGGCGGCTAATGTTTTTCCGCGTTTCGTCGCTGATATGAGAATCAGTTCCGGCTTCTCACGAAGTGCAAGCGGTGCCAATGCAACCGCATATTGTTCCCACAACGTTTCTTCCGGTAATTTTAGAAGAGTGACTTCCGAAGCGCCGTACTTATAACATTCAGCTGCTTGTTCAGACGTACCGCCTGTGAAAACTGCAATTTTTTCTCCCATTTCCGATGCTTTGCTGATGAATCCGAAAGCCTCGTTCGCTGTTTCTGTAATGACCCAAATTAATTTCATTTTTCGTCACCTTTCTTTCAAACTTTTTTGCTCAGGAGAACCTTTCTTGTTGACTATTTTTTTGCCTCCGATCATTTAAATAACTTTGTCATTTCTCAAAAACTGTACCAGTTTGACAGCAGCTTCTTTAATTGATGTATCACCATTATTCAACTTTACCTGTTTACGATCCATGATTGACGCCCCTTCTTTGACAACGGCAACGGGAGAAACTCTTTCAGAGGGTGAAAGGCCCAGATCTTCAATTTTTAATTCTTCTGAAGGTTTTTTCCTTGCCGACAGAATTTGCTTCATTCCCGGGATCTTGGGTTCATTGATCTCGGAAACAACCGTCAGCACAAGCGGCGTTTTCGCTTTAACTGTTTCAATTTCATCTTCTAATTTTCTCACAATTTTAAAATCTGAATCTTCCGGACTGACTTCAGAGGCATAGGTAACAAGTTGATAGCCAAGCAAACCGGCCAGCCGAGGACCGACTTGCTGGGAATAATTATCGCTGGATCCCTCTCCGCAGATTACAAGATCCACATCTCCTATTTTCTTAATGGCTGCAGCTAAAATCCTTGCCGTATCTGAACTTTCCAGGGTCTCTGATTCAATGTAATAGGCCTTATCGATGCCGCGGGAAAGAACATCTTTCAAAGAACTTTTGACGCCCTTTCCCACTGTCAGAGAAATGATGTCACAACCTAGCTTTTCTTTTAACGTTGATCCTAATTCAATCGCATTACGATCAATTTCACTGATTTTATATTTTGCACGACTCGTATCCATTATTCTTTTTTCCTGATCAACTGTAATGTCCGTCTCATCTAGCACCCATTTATAGTTTATTAATATCTTCACGTTTGTCCATCTCCTAATGAAGAATCTGTTCTTTCTTTGTTTAAAATCGTTTTTATACTTCGATAGCCTCTGCTGCGATATTCAGGATTAACGGTTTCGTTTGTGATTCAATAACTTTCAATCCTTCCATATCTCTGTAGAGTGCCTCTATGCCCAGATCTCTTGTATACCCGTATCCCCCATGAATCTGAATGGCTTCGCGGCAATTATTAATGCCGGTTGTCAGAGCATGGTACCGGGCAATTTTTGCTACTTGTGCGAGTGGTTCTCCTTCATCTTTGTTCACTGCCGCCTTATAGGTTAATAATCGAGTCGCTTCAATATTGACGGACATAATGCCTATTTTTTCCTGAAGAGCATCAAATGAAATGACCGGACGGCCAAATTGAATGCGCTGTTTCCCGTAAGCAATTGCCTTCTCACGTGCTGTTTCCGATAGGCCTGCAGCAATAGCTGCAATGCCCACACTAAACAGCTCATTTACACCCTGGGCAATCGATTCACCATCGCCTTCTTCACCGAGTAAATTATCTTTCGGTACTCGTACATTTTTAAATGTAACGGTCACTGCTGATAACCCGTCCAGTCCCATTTTTCTGTATGGATCGCTAATCGTCACGCCCTGTTGCACCCTATCGACGACGAACACGCTTAAGCGACCGTCTACTGTTGCAAAAGCAATTAGAAAATCGTTTTTATCCGCATTAATGACAAAAGTCTTCGTACCATTGAGTAGATAAAAATCGTCCTGTTTCTTAGCAACGGTATCAATTGCTATTTGATCGGAGCCGATGCCTTGTTCACTGTATGCGTACGTCCCTGTCTTTCCACCGCCATTCAAGGCAATCAGATAACGTTCCCTTAATTTTGATGAACCCCAGTTGAACAAGGAATAAGCTACTTGTGTACTTTGAATCGCCAAAGCAAGCGCGCTTGAAGCCGAGACTTTCGCCAATGTTTCAAGATTTATAATAAAGCTTAAAAAATCACCCTCAGACCCACCAAAGCCTTCAGGATAAAATAGTCCAATAAAGCCCATTCCGGCTAAATCTTTTAAAAGATCATTAGGATCTTTCTTCTCTGCGCCAGCAACAGTTTCTTCCATACTTTTTCTTATAAGTTCCTGTTCTTCCGAAAATTTGAAATTCATAAATATCCCCTCTTTACAATTATTTTCCCGAGCACTGCATGCCGCCAGATTCATTCGATTCGTTTTACCAGAATTGGCGAATGAGTTCGCGAATTTATTAGAATTAAGAATCTCCCTTTGTTTCATTGTTGCATTGGTCTTCGCTAACGTCTAATGCTCTATTTTTATGAATTTCACAAAATTTTTCATGCATTTTCGATTCAAAAATAAGTGGATCAATCTGATAATCAGGCTAACCCGACAATAAAAGTCAAAATGGCGACAGACTGCATCCAGCATAAAAAAAACCGGCTTCCGTTCAATTCAGGATATACCGGGCAGGCCGTCCCCCTTTAAATCGGGTAACCCCTTAGACGACTCATCGATAATATACCGGGCTTTTGAGAACTGCATCCGCAGAACTTTATCGTGCGCTGCATGCAGAAAAAGAATAATTTTTTTCAGAACCCGTCTTCTTTTAAAATTAAGATATTACCGATACCCAGGATATGGATTTTTCTGTCGTATTCTGTCAAAATAAAATAAGGGATACCTCTCTTATTTCTGAATCTCATGCGAATACTTAAAGATGAGTACTTTTCAGGATACATAATTGGGGCTGTCTCTCGTTCGGTTGACTGAAACTTTGAAATCGTTTAATCAGGAAATAGTCGTCGGCCTTTAAAATCTAAAAGTGTTTTTATTTGCTAAATCAGATTTTATAGATCAATCAGTTTCAAACTCTATCTATCTATTGATAAGCGGAACGGAAAGGGAGCAAAAATGATACAAAAACAATTGGATATGAAATACCGCAAGCCAAACAAAAAACCTAAAAAGAGCCATAGACGTCTTCGCTATACGTTACTGATTCTGGCGATATTGCTTCTCAGCCTGACGGGGTTCGGAGCTTACGCCTATCAAAGACTGAATCCGCAGAATCATTTTCAAAATCTGAAAGCGATCGGCGGCAACACGACAAGCGACTATCAGGCAAGGGCCGGTGTATTCAATGTGCTCCTGATCGGAACCGATGCCAGAAAGGGCGATCCCGCGGGACATACGGATTCAATGGTCCTTATCAATGCCGACCTTACTAAGCACACATATAATGTGCTTAGTATTCCCCGCGACGCAAGGGTTTATCTGGAAGGTTACGGTTATACAAAAATGACAAGTGTTCAGTACGTTTCTCAGCTTAAACACGGAAGCCGGACGGGAATTGTCGACACGGTGAAAACCATTTCCAATCTGACAGGCGTGCCGATCAATTTTTATGCAGAAACAAACTATTGGGGGCTTCAGTATATGGTCGATGCGATCGGCGGCATCAGCATGAAACTTCCTTTTGACGTTACACTGACACACCCGTGGTATCCGGAAGACAAGGGATTGACTTTTAAAGCCGGCACCCATTCGCTCAATGGAAAAATGGTTACCGAAATCGTGCATGAGCGCTATTCACTGCCCGGAACCGATTACGGACGGCAGCAGCTGCAGGAAGAAGCGCTGATCGGCATTGCCAAGAAAATCGTCCAGCCGTCTAATGTGACAAAATACCCGGCTCTGTCAAATTCACTTTCCAAGTTTCTTATTGCGACCAATATGAGCCAGGAAGATATGATCAGCATCGGGCTCGGCGTCAAAAGCGATTTCCACCCGAATCAGCAGATCCATTACCGTCAGGTTAAGGGGGCCAATGGCACGATGTACGACGATGTGCTTCAGTCCTACAACGACGAGGTTGTCCTCGATCCGGGTCAGCTTCAGTCCGTTATTCAGAAATACTTTTCTCTCGATGCTAGCAATTAAACAGCAGAACCCGTGATCGAGTGAAAAGAGACCTGTTCCGGAAACCGGACTTTCTGCAGTAAACAATCCTATTCCTGCGCTTTTAAATCAAAAAAATTAATAAAACGGAGCGGCGCCGGGCGATATTTTCCAGGGCCGCCGCTTTCTAGATAAATAAAGATCGAGAGAAAATAAACCTCTCGATTTTTATTTTTATTCGACGGATGGCTATTTCGACTGCTTGCATGAGAAAATCCCGATTTCCATTCGGATTGTCGGCGGCGATTCACTATCTTCTGAAGAAAGTCCGAAGAGTTTTCCCGCCAACAGGCATTCAAAAAACACAAGGAAGATCCCGATCATGTTCAGATGAATTTTATCCGGCCTCATCCTTTATAAGATTTCTGCTTAAATATCCGCACTCTCTGTTCACAGTTAACAGTTTGCGAACCGGATTCAGACAAAGTCCGTCACCGGAACTTTGTCTGAACAGTTTTCCTGTTCAGCAGCGCCTGTACGCTGCACCCCTTAGCTTCAGCAATCCATGGGGCATCCTGCCGTCTGTTTTTCGGCCGGATGCCCCTAAAAGCAAATCATGAAATTTTTATGCAGGCTCAGACAAGTTCCGCCCCTGAATCGCCGCGATCATTACAGCGGACCGAAGACCGATTCCGCCAGGATTTCGGCGATGTCTTTCGTTTTAACCGAGTCTTCGATGCCCTTCATTTTCATTCCATCGGACAGCATCGTCAGGCAATAAGGACAGGCGCTGCCGATAATGGTCGGGCGGACCTCGAGCGCCTGTTCCGTGCGTGCCAGATTCACGCGTTTGCCGGCGTTTTCTTCCATCCACATTCTGCCCCCGCCGGCTCCGCAGCACATTGCGTTCTCCCGCGAACGTTTCATTTCAATCAGTTCCACACCCGGAATGGCTTTCAGTATATTTCGCGGTGCATCAAAAACGCCGTTGTAGCGCCCGAGATAGCAGGAGTCATGGTAGGTGATCCGTTCGTTCATCCGGTACCGGGGCTTAAGCCTGCCTGTCTTGACTAATTGTTCGAGCAATTGCGTATGATGAAGCACTTCCGCTTTCAGTCCGAATTCCGGATATTCATTTTTAAATGTATTGAATGTGTGCGGGCAGGCAGTCACAATCCTGCGGACACGATACTTTTCGAAAACCGCTATATTTTCCTTGCAAAGCTGCTGAAACAAGAACTCGTTGCCTAAACGGCGCGGCGTATCGCCGGAGCCTTTCTCCTCGTTGCCGAGTACGGCAAAATTGACACCGGCTTCGTTAAGCAGACGGACCAACGAACGGGTCACTTTAATACTGCGGCTGTCGTAAGAACCCATGCTGCCGATAAAAAAGAGATAATCAAAATCCGGATTCTCCCGGACCGTTGGAACAGACAGGCCGTCCATCCATTTTGAGCGGTCGCTGCGGCTCATTCCCCATGGATTGCCCTGCCGTTCGATATTCTGCATCGCCCGCTGTCCTTCCTGAGGTACTTTTCCTTCCGTCAGGACGAGATAACGGCGCAGGTCGATGATTTTATCGACATGTTCATTGCCGACCGGGCACTGATCCTCGCAGTTACGGCATGTTGTACAGGACCATATTTCCTCTTCCGTAATCACGTCTCCGATCAGATTCACATCCCTGACATCGCTGCCGGGCGATTGGCCCCAGGAAAATTTATGCCATTTGATTGTCGGTTCGATATCCGTAACCGGCGCAAGCGGAGCAGCGGCCGGAATCGCTGCCGTTTCCGCTGCGGAACGTGCGGCCGCCTCTTCAGTCATTTTTGCCATCTTCCAAGTGCCGTTTCCATCCGGCCTACTCTTTACCATGTGTGCGCCCGCAGCGCTGCCGAGATTGGGTATCCAAGGTGATTTCGAAGTCACCGCCGCCCCTTTTTCCGTCAGATGATCCCTCATTTTCGTGATCAGGTGCATCGGCGACAGGACCTTACCGGTCGCCGCAGCGGGACACATATTCGTACAGCGCCCGCATTCGACGCAGGCGTAAAGATCCAGCAGCTGTGTCCGTTCAAAGTCCTCAATTCTGCCCGTCCCGAATGATTCCGCTTCCTCGTCATCGAAATCGATGGAACGCAGCCTGCCCGCGGGATCCGTACGGTGAAGAAAGATATTGATCGGCGCTGTGATCAGATGAAAATGCTTGGACTGGGGAATATAGAGGGCAAAGGAAAGCAGAATCAGCAGATGCGCCCACCAGGAAACATAGTAGAGGACTGCCGCCGAGTTTGCCGGCAGTCCGGAAAATGCCAGGGCAATGAGCGACGATATCGGAGCATACAAAGACGCCCCTTCATTCAAGCGCATACGATCAAATGCTAATGTAAACAGGACGGCAAGCATCAGAAAAAAGATGAAGAAAATCACAAGACTGGGCTTCCATCCTCTCTTCAGGCGTTTCAGTTTCTCTCCGTAGCGCCGATAAACGGCATAGGCCGCGGCAATCAGTACGAGGAAAACCGTCAGCTCCTGCGAAAATTGAAAATAGCGGAAACCCGGAATCGGCAAGTGGTGTCCGCTCAGTCCCCTGAAGATAATGTCCAGTGCCCCGAATTGCAAAATAATGAAGCCATAGAACATGACCACATGCATGACGCCGCTTTTTCGGTCTTTGAGTAATTTTTTCTGGCCGAATACTTGTGCGAGCAGCGCCATGATTCTTTCTGTTAATCTCCCGTGCAAAACGGCCGGCTTTCCGAGTTTAATATACGTGTAGCGGCGATAGATGACTTTAACTGTCAGATAGATTCCGCACCCGGCTACGAGCAGGAAGAGGAAAAATTGGATCAGCTGCCACATAGCTCTCAACTCCCATACAGAATAAATGGAATGGATCATGTTATTGTTTTTCCGACAACACCTTTTTGAATGCCTCCGTTAATTTGGGCACTACCTCGAACAAATCTCCGACAATGCCGTAATCGGCAACTTGAAAAATCGGAGCTTCCGGATCTTTATTAATCGCCACAATCACTTTCGATTGCGACATGCCCGCCAGATGCTGAATCGCACCTGATATGCCGCAGGCTATATATAATTCGGGGGTCACGACCTTGCCCGTCTGGCCGATCTGCAGAGCATAATCACAATAGCCGGCGTCGCAGGCTGCACGCGATGCCCCGATTGCGCCTCCCAGAACATCGGCCAGTTCCTGAAGCGGCTTAAATCCGTCGGAGTTTTTTATCCCGCGCCCGCCGGATACAACGACTTTCGCTTCGCTGAGATCGACACCCTCCGCGGTTCGCCGAACCACTTCCTTAACCGTGGAGCGCAGGTTCCTGATTTCGACGTTGACAGGAATGACTTCAGGCGATCTTTCATTTTCTTTCGGCTGAATATTATTCGGACGGATGGTGACGAACAGCTTTTGCTCCGTGAATTTTTTCTTTTGAAAAGCTTTCCCTGCGAAAATCGGACGGACAAAAATCGGATCGCCGCCTGCAGCCTGCACATCCGTACAATCCGTGATCAGGCCGAGACCGAGACGGGCCGCCAGCCGTGGAGCGATGTCTTTGCCGATTCCCGTATGCCCGAGCACAATCGCCGCCGGATCCGCTTTTTCAATCACCTGCAGCATCGCCTGCTTATATGCATCCGGCGTGTACTGCTTCAGATCATCGTGGACAACGGCATACACCCGATCCGCCCCGTATTTTCCCAGTTCTTCCACCTGTCCGTCCCGAATGCCGCCAAACAGGACGGCAGCCACTTCGCCCCCCTCGGCAATCCGGGCGGCAGCCGTCAGACTTTCAAAAGACACATTTCTGAGCCGGCCGTTTTTCTGTTCAGTAAAAACCAACGTCGTTCTGCCCATTTGTACATCTCCCCTTTTACGAAATTAACAGGCTCCCGTTCTGCGCCGGCCCCCTGAAGATAACAGGAACAGCCAGTTGATCGATCAGATGATGGGCCGCAAGACTTCAACCAGCTCTTTAACCTGATCATCCGGCTCTCCGCTCAGTATTCTGCCGGGTTCTTTCTTCGGCGGCAAATAGGTTTCAACGACGGATGTTTTCACTTGGAAAGCGTCCTTCACTCCCAGATCTTCCGCTGAGAGACGGGCAATTGTTTTTCTCTTTGCCTTCATGATCCCGGGAAGAGAAGGATAGCGCGGTTCATTCAGCCCCTGCTGCGCCGTCACAAGAACGGGGAGCGCACTCTCGACGACCTCCGTTCCGCCTTCAGCATCCCTTTCCGCGGTAACCCGGCCGCCTGCTGCTGTCAATTTTGTGACTGCGCCGATGTGCGGTATATCCAGCTCTTCCGCTGCCCGGATGGCGACCTGGCCCGAACCGCTGTCAACATCGAAGTTTCCGCCGAGAATGAGATCGGCTGCTTCCTTCCGGGCGAATTCAGCAAGCAGTCGGGCCAAAACGTATTCATCGTCCGGAAGAGACACATCGCTGATCAGAGCGGCCTTGTCCGCCCCCATCGCAAGCGCCGTACGCAATGCACTTTCCGAGCGCTCCGGTCCGGCCGTGACGACGGTCACCTGCCCGCCGTGCTCATCGCGAATCCGAAGCGCTTCTTCAATTGCGTATTCATCATAGGGGTTGATGATAAATTTCACGTCGGATTGATCAATCGTTCCGTTTTTAAGGGTTATTTTCTCCTCGGTATCGAAAGTCTGCCTGATACAAACAAGAATGTTCATCGCGAGTCTCACTCCTTATCCATCTTTTTGTTAAAACCGGACTGCCGTTATTCGGCAGAGCTTGCGCCTGTTTTCCGATTGACTGAAGGGGGCCGCCTTCGCCTCCGAATCCATTCTGAATCCGCTTTCAAACATCTTTTTAACGAACAGGGACCGGGCGCTCGCTTTGAACCCGGGGACAGTCCCTGAAAAAACGCCCATGTCTCCGTCACAATGTTTTTCGGATCAGGCTTATTGCATTCTCCTCATCATATGCATTTTATTTGTGAATAGACTGATCGGCCGAATCAATGAAATCATCGAATTTTTTCCGACCCGTTCAAGGTCTGCCTAGTAAGTGTTTTCATTTTTTCGCGGTTTACACCTCCCGATCAGCTTAATCTATTCGGTTTTCATGGCGCTTCAGCGATTAACCGCCTAGAATTTTCTGATCGCGGACTTTTCCTTTTGAAAGATAAACGGCGGCCGGGACGATTTACCGGCGACTGCCTGATGGCCGTTCTCGTTCTCCGGAATCTTAATTTTTTCCTACGGGATTTGCAGTGGATCGATTCGATGGATCTGACATTGACGAGTGACATGCCGGAATATTTTATCGATGGGCTGAAGATTTAACAGCGAAAGTCGATCACACGAGAAAACGGCTATTTTCGGAACAGCAATCGTCTGCTTCAGATGGGCAGGCTGTAACGTACGTCCGACTCGACAGAAAGGAATTATGTGATGAAAGTCACTGCACGAATGAAATTCTATAAGCCAGGATTGCATTTGCCGACACAATCCGTGTATTTGTTCATTCGGAGAAATTCCGTACAGGTAGCTTTCTGATTGCATCCAGCGCTCCTGATGCGGAAGCATAAACCGTTTCGCGGACGGAAAATGGCTTCGCCGGGATACGGTGAAGCCGAATGGAGAGTCATCTCCGATTGTTCTCATTTCAGTTTGAAAAAATCATTAAGAATGGGCACCGATCATCGGATGGAAGCGGCCGATGCCGTTCCCGTCAGAAAAAATGCGATTTTTATCAGAGCCATAGGACAGCTTCTGCCTAAGTCAATGATCGATGTTAATCAGGAGATCCCTTTATAGGCGATTTCGAACCAGGCGATCTCGCTTTCCGCAGCATGAAACGTTAATTTTAACGTATGGCGGCCCTCCGGCAGCCTGACATCAATCGTTTCCCCGTTCTCCCGGCTCCGGCCGCTTTCCGTCCCTGCCCTTCTCTGCATCGATTGCCCGATCCGGCGTCCGTCCAGGAAGATCTCGATCCTCCGACGGCCATTTCCTGCCGGGATCCCGGGTGTAAAAGTATAAGTTCCGGTTTTCTCAACAAAAATGAAATAACGCAGCCATTCTCCGTTAGCCGCCCGCACGATTTTTAATCCGGATTCTTCGTCCGTGCGGTTTTTAATGCCGGTTCCTGCGCTCGCATCAAGAAAAGCCGCGGCTTCTATCCGTGCCGCTCCCGCTCCGCCGACTGCGACCGGAATCTGTCTCGGCCGAAATTTCTTAAAGGCCGGTGTTGCCATGATCATTTTTAAAATCGGGCGGACATTATTTTGCAAATCTTTTCTGGTGATCGTTCCCTCCTGCAAAGCCATCAGCAAATGTTCGGCCGTTGTACTGCCGAAAGGCATCCGGACGTGATTACCGGCCAGGATTTCTTTTTCAAACGCGGCCGTATTGTTCCAATCGCTGGTCACGACACCATGATAGTCCCACTCATGTTTAAGAATATCAGTTAGAAGATCCTTGTTCTCCGAGGCGCGGACGCCGTTAATCAGATTGTAAGCACTCATGACTAATCGCGGGTGCGACTCTTTGATTGCGATTTCAAACCCTTTCAAATAAATTTCGCGCAAGGCTCTTTCAGACACTCTACTGTCCGATTCGCGCCGGTTCGTTTCTCTGCCGTTGACTGCGAAATGTTTGATTTCTGCCGCAACGCCGCGGGACTGCACCCCCTCAATCAAAGCCGCCCCCATTTTGCCGGCCATCAGCGGATCTTCCGACCAGTATTCAAAATTTCGGCCGTTCAGCGGGTCCCTGTGAATATTCATCCCCGGCGCCAGCCAGATATCGACAGCATTTAAGACCGCTTCCCGGCCCGCCGCTTCCCCGACCGACCGAATCAGCTCCGGATTCCACGTTGCAGCAAGCAGAGTCTCGATCGGCCAGGCCGTTGTCCGGCTGGCGATTCTTAAGCCGGCCGGTCCGTCGGCTGTCTGAACATTCGGAATGCCGTATTCGTTAAGATTCCCAATGCCCCCGGCTCCGCCGGCCACCGTCGCTTGGGTTCCTCTTGAAAGGCCGATCAACTGATCATCTTCCAATTGCTCAATAAAAGCATCGAGGCCGGCCGACCTCCGGGCAACGTCCTGCAGCATGATTTTGGCCTTTTTCCTATAAAATTCCGGCTTTTTTTCTTCCTTCTTACCGGTTGAATCGTCCGGTTTCTTTTTCTTCTCTTCTTTTCGAATATCGCCCGCGTGCAGCAGGTCATACGATCCGTCCGCCAGCAGGCGTTTCGGCAACCGGACCGGAGCTGCGCATGCTGTCAGCTGCCGGACTATTTTTGTTTCGTTTATTTTGACCGTTCCCTGCACGCCTCTTCGATCGGCATCAGACAGAGAATTCCCGACAAAAAGGCGATAGCTGCCCCTTTCTAGCAGCCAGGCCGATTTTCTGATGCGGCCGGTGTCGTCATAGCTGGCCATATCGGCAATCGGAAAGCTCATCGAGAGGACCTCCGAACGTCCCCGTTTCAATAATCCGGTTTTCTGAAAAGCAGCTAATTGTCTCGCGGCTTTCCCAAGCTTTCCGCGGGGTGCGCTGTAATAGACCTGAACAACCTCTTTTCCAGAGCACCCGCCCGTATTCGTGACTCTCACCGTGATTTTGACGCGTTTTCCCGAAACGTATAGTTTTATTTTTGACAAATTAAAAGTTGTATAAGAAAGTCCGTATCCGAAACTGTAGTTCACTCTTTTATGATTCGGATCAAAAGTTTCAAAATAGCGGTATCCCGTAAAAATGTCTTCCTCATAGTTGACATAATCGCTATGCCGGCCGAAATTCCCGGAACTCGGATATTCGTCATAAGAAGCAGCAAATGTATCGGCCAGCTTTCCCGACGGATTGACCGCGCCGCACAAAACGTCCGCAACGGCATGCCCGCCTTCCATCCCCGGCATCCAGGAAATAAGAAGGGAAACATCGGGAAAGCGGGACATCCAGGAGGTATCGATAACACCGGGAATGTTCAGTACGACGGCGACCTGTTTAAAACCGGCAGCAATGATTCTTTCGAGCGTGCGATTTTCCCAATCAGACAAATAATAATCACCCTTGACCGCGCGGCGGTCGGATCCTTCCGAAGCGTAGCGCGAAATCGTGAAAATTGCCGTATCGGCCTTTTTCACAGCCTTCTTCAACAACTCGTCCGAAAGCGGCATTTCGCCACGGCCGCCCTTTTGAAAGTAGGTGCGGTAAGCTTCAATGATCGGCCGATAGAGAGAAATTTGATTTTTGGATGCCTTGTCTTCCATTCCCTGAAGTAAATTGACGTTTTCAAAGGCATTGGGAACGGACCCCGACCCGCCCCCGTGGAGATGAAATTTTATCTGACCGGCGCCGAAAAGAGCCACTGCCGTTCCTTTCTTAATCGGCAGGGTTTTTTTATGATTCTGCAGCAAAACCATGCCCTCGCCGGCAGCTTTTCTCGAAAGCCGGGCATTTTTCTTCTGCAGGGAATCAGCCCCCCTTTTTCGCAGAATCCCGGCGTTCGGCCCCTTCAAAGAAAACCAGGCCATCTGTTCGATCACCTCGCTGTTCAAGTAAAAAAGTTATCATTCGGATGATAGATGAATACGGAGAAGAGACAGATGAAAAAAAAGGGTGTTAAAATCTATGCGAGCGTCCGATTGTTAGAACCCTGCTTCCTTTCAAACGGCGAAGTTATGCTCCGTATTGATTCCATTTTTTTTCAATCCCGAATAGTTTCCAGATTGCGTAAGAAATCAGCCAGAGTCCTAAAAAAATGACAATCAGTCCATAGCCCATCCAGTTGAAATTCAGGCCCTCAATCCAGCTCCAGAAACCGCCTTTCAGATTCAGCGCTCCCGCAATCATTTGGATTAATTCAATACCGCCGATGAAAAGGGCGGCCAATACGGATATCGCCGTAATCGTTATGTTGTAATAAATTTTCCGGACAGGTGTATCGAATGCCCATTTATAGGCCTTGGACATCATGATTGAATCCAGCGTATCCATGAGATTCATTCCCGCTGCAAACAGCAGCGGCAGAGCAAGAATGCCGGAAAAAGAGATCGTGCTTCTCGATGCCCCAGCAGAAAGAGCAAGCAGTGCGACTTCGGTCGCGGTGTCGAAGCCGAGCCCGAATAAAAATCCGAGCGGATACACGTGCCAGCTCTTATTAATGAATTTTAAAAGCGGACGGAACAGTTTTGAGAGAAATCCCCGTGAAAGTAAAAGATCTTCAAACTTTTCACGGTCAAATCCCCGCCGTCTCAATGCGAAAAACATTTTCTGCAGATCAACCAGAATAATCAGATTAAACAGAGCAATAAGAATCAGGAAAACACCGGAAACGATCGAACCGACCGTACCGCCGACCTGTTCGAACAGCGGCATATGTTTCTCCGCCCAGCGGACTGAGAAGCCGAGTGCCACTGCCATCAGGAACACGACGGTCGAATGGCCGAGAGAGAAAAAGAAACCGACACCTATCGGATTGCTTTTCTGCTGAATCAGCTTTCGTACCGTATTATCGATCGCGGCAATATGATCGGCATCGAAAGCATGGCGCAGACCCAGTGTATAAGCAACCGCTGCAAAGCCGACCAGCATCGGGTACTGGTGGGCTGAAAGGGTCAAAAACACGATCCCGGCCAGGTGCAGGAATAATGTTCCTGTCATATAGGGCAGCCACTCATAACGGGAAAAAAATTTCTGTTGTTCATAAGCATTCTCCTCGCAATCAAATCTGAAGCCGGGTTCCGGTTTTCCCAATACGGCAATAAAATTTGACTGAATTTCGCCACTCTTTTCTTTACAAAAACAAACCACGAAAATTGATCGCCCCATTTTCAGAGCCATTAACCTTCGTGGTGAGAACCTATTGTCTTCTATCATTTATGTACCACACACCGGCGCCTTGCCGCTGCGAACTCCCGGCAAAGGCCTTTCGCAAAGATCCGGAACAAGGCTTCGTGCCCTGCATTACAAGATTACCTCATTAGAAAACTTATGTAAACCTGTTTTTACATTTTGAAAAAATCCGCTCCATCATAAAGAGCGACTGGAACATGCCCGGAGCGGTTTTACTGCTTTTTCTTCACAGATTCTTTATAATTAACCCGTATAATATGTATAGAACCGGTGAAGGATAGGCTGAACCGGCCGGAACCGGGGATCATGCTGAACAGATTATTTAAGAAAGGTCCGTGATGACTTTGTATGGATGGAACGGCGGAATGATGGGCGGCTGGGGATTCGGCCTCGGCTGGCTGCTGCAGTTGCTGGTTTTTGTTGTTGTCATTTACCTTGCCTTCATTTTGATAAAAAGGCTGAATGTGCCGTCAAATGCCGACAGGCGGGAAAATCGCAGTGAAGACATCTTAAAAGAGCGCTTTGCTAAAGGGGAGATAACCGAGGAAGAGTACAAAAAAATGAAAGAAGTTCTGAAAGACTGAGCAAACGTCCGGAACCGCGCCGCCCTCTTTTCAAAACGGGCGGTTTTTTTCAGCTCGGCTCTTAAATAGCCGATAAAAAAACAGTGATGAATCCGGCCGCCAACAGAGGCAGAAAAATGTCAGCCCCGCTTCGTAAAACCCGAAGGAGACTGATAAAAGTGAACAGGAAAACTTCTACATGTCACGGGGATGATTCGGAGGCCTGTATCCGGCGGCACGGGCCGGTCCCTGAAACGTTATATTATTCATGATGACGGCAAGCTCTTTCGCCGATTCTTTCATTCCGTTTTCCAGCCAGAGCTGAACGATCCCGAAATCCGCAGAAATCAAGTAGGCGGCAATGTACTCGATCGGGACACTGCTTTCGCCGCTCTGCCATTCTTTTAATTTCAGGATCAAATGTCTGCTCATGATGTCTTTTAGCTTAATATGAAAAGAAAGATCTCCCCTCGGACCGAGTATGACTTTCATAAAGTCCGAATTCGAGCCTAAATAGACAAGCAAGTGTACAAGAAAAGGAATCTGTTTCTCCATTTTTTCATACTGTACCGGGCTATCGTCATTCAATTGTTCCATAGACATTTCGCTGATTGCTTCTATGTCGGCAAGAATTTCCTCTTCACTCTGCCTCAATAGATCATATTTATCTCGATAATGAAGATAGAATGTCCCCCGGTTGATATCCGCCCTTTCCGTCAAATCACTGACGGTAATGGCATCAAAGCCTTTCTCTTCGATCAGTTTTGTCAGAGCGTCCCTGATCATCCGCCTCGTGCGGGCAATTCTTCTGTCTGTCTGCTGTCCTGTCATTTTCATTAACCTCCGATTTTTTCGATCTTATTCATGCTGTTGGATGAGGCCATTCCCCGCGGCCGCCTGCGTTTGGCGGATTCGCATCTCATCAGATTTCGCATCCGAAGTGGAGAAAAGATTGTAAATAATGGGATTTTTTTCTCTGCCTGATGTTATTTTATTCGATTTATATTATAATAAACATGAAGATGATTAATCAACAACTTGTCTATTAAAAGACAATTCGTTGAAATTCCAATACTTGAATGGAGGTGGAAAAAATGAACGATGTAGCTGGCAAATGGTTTGGATGGTTAGGCATTATTGCTGGAGTGATCGGATTCTTTGTCGCGCGTTACTGGCTCGGCGGCCTCGCAGTCATTCTTGGAATCATCGGCCTATTTACACCGCAAAAAACATTAAACTGGGTGGCCATCGCTGCAGGAGTCGTTGCGATCATTATCGGTGCCGTTGTCCATTGAAGGAGCAAAAAGATCTTATTTTATTATTTCTGCCGAATGAATGATTCAAAAATATTATTGAGGAAGACTGGGGCACGAAAGAACGTCCCGTTTTTTTTTAAAAGGGAAAAAGGGCTTTTTCAAGCCTTTTTCTTTTACATACGGGACGGCACAACCGTCCGTTTGGATTCAGAAAGCTGAACCCAATCAGGGAAAATTGAACTCGAAAATGAGCAGCGAAGTATCAGAAAGCCGTGGCCAAATGATTAAAGGGCCGATCCGAAATCCGAAAAAATTGAACTGAAATGCAAGAAAGCCGAGCCGGATTCACATTAAACCCGGCTGAGTGGCATAACAAAAGAATTGATCATCCCTATTCTGTTTTCTTGATTTTATGCAAGTCCGGCATCTGCACCTTGAATCGCCGGTCTGGCGGACTTAGTTGGTCTCTGGGCAGAGAATACCGGGTCAGGCAGCCGGTCTATCCGAATTTTCTTCTAAAATGAGCGAGCGCCAGCAGCGGCCAGATAAGATCGTAACTGTGATAATGAATGTAGAACGCACCGGCCATCCCCCTTCCTTTCGGATAGTCCGCCGTCCAGTCCGGCGCTGCACCTGCAGCGATGAGAAATTGGATGCCGCGTTCTATTTCGGGCGTCAGAGCGGCGGAACTTGAAATCAACGCATCCAGCGCCCAGGCTGTATGTGTCCGCGTGCTGGCCCCAAGCGCTGTATAATGCTTGTTCACGTCGCTCTTGCACGATTCGCCCCAGCCTCCGTCGGGATTCTGGATCCTCCGCAGCCAGCCGGCCGCTCTTCTCACCGCGGAATGTTCCGGTTTCACGCCCGCGGCAGTCAGGCCGGTCACGGCCCCCCAGGTACCGTAAATAAAACAGATGCCCCAGCGGCCGATCCAGGAACCGTCTTTTTCCTGGTTGCGGAGCAGCCAGTCGATTCCCCGTCCGATCAGAGGATTCCGGGTGTCAAGATCGGTACATTCTCCGAAAAAATTCAATGTTCTTCCCGTCAAATCGGGCGACGACGGATCAAGCAGAATGTCCTGCGGCTGCTCAATCGGCAGCCAAACCAGATACGGTTTGTCAATTCCTTTTTCAAAGGCCGGCCATCCCCCGTCGCTGTTCTGCATGGATACAACCCACTGGATCCCCCGGTCCCACGCCCGGCGAAATGTTTCGTTTTCGCGGGCGGAAAATCGAATCGACCGCAGGACGGCAGCCGTATCATCGACATCCGGATTGATCGTGTTTGCGTCGGAGAATCCCCAGCCTCCCGGCCGCCCCTCCGGATTATGGATCGCCCAGTCGCCGAATTTCGCATGCCGATGCCGGCGCTGCCATAAATAGTGATTCGCCCGGCGGATCATTTCCGACGAATCGGCAATGCCCGCCTCCTGCAGGGTACTGCCGATCAGAGCCGTGTTCCAGACGGTCGCCGTCGTATATTGAACATGCGGATAGCCTTTAATCCGGCAGATCATTGACTTCAGACCGCGGACCGCTCTTGAAATAACCGGATCTCCTTTTGAATACCCGCGGGCCAGCAAGGCAAAGACCATAAGGAACGTGGCGCTGAAGTAGCATTCAAGTGTTCCGTCCGCTTCAATCCTTTTCAGCATATAATGCTCCGCCTGTTCTAAAGCGTCTGTGTGTACCGGCTCGATCTGGCCGGAAAGCACCTGTATGCCCTGCCTGATCAGAGCGAGTATCGGCTGCCAGGGATCGGAATCCGGAAGATCGGCGCCGGCTACCCCGTCCGCATCCTGATCCGACAAATCGGGTGTCATGCTCGTCTTAACATGGTAGCGTCTGTCCGAAAGGATCAGTATCGGTGCAAAATTGGCCCGGGTAAATACAGATAAATCAAAAAAACTGACAGGAAAAGAAGGCGGGAGAAGGATGGCTTCAACCGGAATCTGAAAAAGATCGGACCAGTCGTACTGCCCGATGAGGGCCAGCATGATTTTTGTGAACGTATTTGTTTTTTTCAGACCGCCGTTGGCACGGATAAAATGCTTTGCCGCCTGAATGCGGTCATCGTCCTTTGACCGATAACCGGAATAAAGCAGTGCCGTATAGGCTTCCACCGTCGCCGACAGATTTCCGTCCGTCTCGTCATAAAACAATTTCCACGAACCGTTTCTCTCCTGTTTCTGCACAATGCGTTCAGCCAGTGCCTGAATCAAAGACTCCTCTCTTATTTCCAGCGACCGAAGTAAAATGATAAAATAACAATCTGTGACAATTCCCGTTTCAAAAGGATAGTTCCATGATCCATTCGGCAATTGATCTCTTATTAAAATACGGACAATCCGACTGATTTCGGCGGACACATCGGCTGCCATCCTCGTCATCCTCCCCTTCCGCAAAGATGCTTCTATAAGCATATTTTAAAAAGAGGAAGGACATTCATCCAAACGGGAATGGGAAAGCATCCTGTGCCGGGTGCCGCCGATTGATTTCCGACAGGTCAGGTTTTATACCGCAGGTGCTGTCTGAAGGAGAAAAATGGGTACATGGCGAATGTTACATGAAGTACGGCCTGCAATAGAAGTCTCAGAAAGCATAGATCCGGAGAAAATTTTTCAGAACACTATTTTGGGAAAGGGCAGAAAATCGTAAAGGGCTGATTATGTGAAAAAAGAGGCTGTTATTTTTCATGAGCTTCAGGGATTCTGGAATTCACCGATCCTTTTTTGGCCGGTTATTTTGATCGCTGCCTCTGCCTGGATTACATATTTTCTGCAATATCTTTTTAATATCAGCTTAATCCGCAGTACCTCTGCACACGGGCTGTTTATTTATTGGCTGCTCCTCGGCATTTTATTGCCGCTCCTGCTATGTACGCTGACATTCGCTATAGAAGTACGAATGGATGGCCTGTATATTCGATTGTTTCCTCTCAACATGCACTACAAAAAAATTTCCTATGAAACCATTGCCTACTACTATCCGGTTCATTATAGTACGATTGCACGCTTCGGAGGAATCGGCATCCGCGTTAACTTACAGGGCGAGAAAGTATATAATTTAGGGGGAAATAAAGGAATTGAGATTGGGCTGACAACAGGGGAAAAAATAGTCATAGGTACAAATCAGGATGAAGCACTTAAAAGGGCAATAGACAAAGTCAGGTTTAGGTAAAAATTTTTCGGGAAAATTTTCGCTCAAGTCACATTTATAGAAATCGGGTCTGATTTTTATTAGAATAGGAATATTGATAAACAGGGGGTGCCGAAATGGCTTCGTTAATCGATGAAATCAATGAATATAAGGCTTCTTCCGACAAAAAAGCATCACCGGAGAAGAAACGGATTCATGCGCAGGCGACCAAAGAACTGGAGGAGTCCGGCATTGCCAAAGGCCTGAAAAAGGGTGATCACGCCCCCGATTTTACACTGCCGGATGCAACCGGCCGCGATGTCTCTTTGTCGGATCAGCTTGCCGAAGGCCCGGTCATCCTGTCATTCTACCGCGGCGGCTGGTGCCCTTACTGCAATCTTGAACTCAGAGCCTACCAGCGGGTGCTGCCTGAAATTAAGAACGCGGGTGCTGAACTGATCGCCATCAGCCCTCAGACACCCGATGCTTCCCTTTCAACCAAAGAAAAAGACGGGCTGGATTTTTTTGTTTTAAGCGACGAGGGCGGAGAAATAACCAGAGCGTATGATCTGCTCTTCAAGCTGCCGGGTGAACTGATCGAACTCTACAAAAAATCCGGGATCGATCTGCCCGCCCACAACGGGAACGAGAGCTGGGAACTGCCGAAACCGGCGACTTTTGTTGTCAATCGACAGGGAACAATCGTATTTTCCCATGTCGATTCGGACTATAAGAAGCGGACAGACCCGGAAGAAGTCATCGCTATTATCAAAGCCCTGCAATAACGATTCAAAACGGATCCGTGTCTCCCCCAAATCAAGAGTCGGGGGACTATTTTTTACCAGAATTTTTAAACTAGTGCTCCAAACAAAACACTATAAGTGTGAACCGATAAATACAACCAAGATGTGCCGAAACGGCACGAATCAGCGGCCTTTCGTAAAAATAAGCAGCCATTCATAACTGACGCATAGATTTGCTGGGAAAAAGTTCTTTACTGCTCCATAACAAAAGGAAGGAACCACTACGCAGTAAACGGGATCTGCACAACCGTCCGATCGAATTTAGCAAGCTGCGCCGAAGCCGAACGTTCGCTCCGAATCAGGTCAAGGCCGCTCCGAACCCGAGCGGTCGCTCCAAAATCCAGATTGAACCCGGTGAATCAACATGATTAAAAAGTTCCTCCTTTCCATTTAGTCCTTTCTTTTATCCCTATTGATTTTATTTACAGTCCGGGCTGCCGTGCACGATCATTCGCCCTCAGCAATTTTATTGACACGCACACGCGGCAGAAACGGCTATCTAACTTCGACTGAATAGCTTTTAAGACTTCGCGGAAGCATGCTTCCCTTTCATAGATAAAATGAAAATCGTACTCATTACAAAAAGCGCTCCGACATAATCATAAAAGCCGAAAGAAACGTGGAGCCAGATCAGCGACAGCAGGGCAGCGGACAAGGGTTCAGCCGTTGCGAGCACACTCGTTTCGGAAGCACTCAAATATCTCAGGCTTTCCAAATAGCAAACGAAGGCGATCAGTGTCCCGAAAATAATGATAAAGGCAATAGAAACGATTGAATGAAAGGTAAATTCACCGGCAGCCAGCCAGGGAGGATGAATAAAACTTAAACCCGCTCCTCCGATCAGCATGCCCCAGCCGACAACAACGACGGATCCCCATTTTCTAAGAAGCTTCCTAGGCTGGAGCGTGTAGAAAGCAGCAGCAAAAGCCGAACACAGGCCCCAAAAAAGAGTTAAGCCGGAGACCGACAGCCGGTGAATACTGCCGTGAGTCACTAAAAAGAACGTTCCGAGAACCGCCAGAGCGACAGCGATGATTTCTCTGAATCCGGGCAGTCTTCTCAGATTAAACGCCAGATAACAAGTAATGATCACAGGTCCCAGGCTTTGAAGAACCGTTGCCGTCGCCGCATTGCTGTTTTTAATCGCAGCAAAATAAGTATACTGTACACCCGGCATTCCCAATAACCCAAACAGAATGATGCTGGCTCTTCCGCTTTTATCCCGCCAAATGCCCCAGATTCTTTCCTTTTCCTTCCTATAGTAAAGCCCCAGAAGCAGGAGTCCTGAGGCCAGTAGCCGAAAGACGGTCAGCCACTCCACATTTATTTTTGCATTCTGAAATAAAAATTGAGCGGCGGTGCCGGAGACGCCCCAGAGAATCGCCCCTGTTAAGACAAGGGCAACGCCCCTGGCTCTGGAATAGCCGCCGTCTCGGTATAAAATTTTTGTTTCCGGTCTTGCCATGATCATCCCGTCTTTACCGAACTAAGTGATATTTTCTGACTATCGTATTAAAAACTCTGCTTCAATGTTGAAAACATAATACAATTATATTGATATATAACGTTTTTTTCTACAAATATATTAACCTATAATAGTGTTATATTGACTGAGGCGATAGCATGCAGAAAAAAGAGATATTGATTGACGAAAATCACCGGGAAACAACCCTGCACGGGAGTTATGAATTCCCGATGGCTGTTTATGTGGATCAGCTCGATAAAAATGCCCTAGGGTTCGTCAACTGGCACTGGCACGATGAAATTCAGTTTTCACTGGTAACGAAGGGAGACGTGGAGTTTTGCGTTAATCAAAAGACATATGTCTTAAAAGCAGGACAGGGCATTTTTATCAACAGCGGATGCCTGCACAGGTCAAAGCCGATATCAACGCCCGACAGCACGTTTATCTGCCTGGACGTTGCCGTTAAAATGCTTTCCTTCTTTCAAGGCAGTGCCATAGAACAGAAGTATGTCAAACCTTATCTGAAACTTGAAGGCTTTTCAGCGGTCACATTAGATGATCAAGTGGAATGGCAGAAAATCATACTGACAAAAATAAAGGAAGTTTATCGACTTTACACGCAAAAGAATTATGGATACGAACTCGATATATGTATCCTATTAGCGGCTGTCTGGAGGCAGCTTATTTCTAAACAGGATGAGCTGAAAGCGGATACGAATGCGAATGAGCCGATCAACCAGCAGAGAATAAAAACAATCATGTCCTATATACAGACACACTATATGGAAAAAATGACACTTCAGGAGATCGCGGCAATCGTCCACATCAGCAAAGGAGAATGCTGCCGCTTTTTTAAGCGGACGGTCAAATGCACGGTGTTCGATTATATCGCAAACTGCCGGATCAACAAAAGCATCGAGCTGCTGCGGACAACCGATCTGACGGTCAGCGAGATTGCCGGTTTTGTAGGATTTGGAAGCACAAGTTACTATATTGAGCGTTTTAAGAGGCAAGTTTTGTGTACACCGAGAGAATACAGAGTGCAGCACGTCAATTTACCCATAGTTCAGTGACAGCGTCCTTACCTGATCAGATGATGGATCCTATACGGCTCTGCTCATAAAAGGAAGCGGGTGCAATGGATTTTATACAGACGGCACTTCTCGTTTCCAATTCTCCGGTCACCTTCAAAAAAGCGGAAACAGATCGTACGGAAACCCACTGAGCATGGCGGATTTCTTACATTCAGCTCAGCTCTCAGCATGAAAACAAAAAATCAGGCTTTTGCATTTGATCGTTCTTCATCCAGCACTTTTTCATTTGCGGATCCTGTCTTTAGCAGGAGCAGAGACAGCGTAATCAACAGGAAGGCGGTTCCCGACATAAAAGGAATCGTAACGAACCCGAAGACAGAGAAATCCTGGCTGGTACACGGATCGGCAAGTGAGCAGGTCCGGACATAATACAGGTTGGGAAAATGCTGAATCGTAAAATGATAGGAGGCAATGATGAAGCCGAGGATCGAAATGGGCAGGACATACTTTCTGATTGAAAAATCTTTTCTAAAGAAAGCGATCCCGAGAATGATCACGAGCGGATACATCAGGATCCTTTGATACCAGCAGAGCGTGCAGGGAATAAAGTGCCTGATTTCGCTGAAATATAAGCTTCCGAAAGTGGCGGCGACAGCGATCATCCACGAGAAGAACAAAAACAAACGATTAGATAAATACTTTCTGATCACAAAAAATCATCTCCCCATGAAAAATCCCATCTGATCGGCGTCCGAAATGTGAATCGATCCGATCTTCTCCCGTTCGTACAGTCAGGCATCGATATCTTCATTTTACAATGTTCTATTGGATTTGCACGTAAAGAGAACGCCTGATTCGGAGAGATGATCCAAAGTAACACCCTTCTTCTCATGTATCGAAAAATCCGATTCATGATAGATGACGCAGATTAAAATGGCTAGAAACCCGGCGCGAAAGCGAATACTCGCTTTCGCGCCGGGTTTCTATGCCTTGACAATCTTCCGGACAGGCTGTATCTTTTTTAATTGAGATAATCCTCTTTTTCGGCGACCCGTCTGCCGATACGGTTTTTTACAGTCAAAGAATCAAACGGTGGCCGGTGTGTTAATTTTTCTAAAACAGCCAGCCGCTGAAGCAAGGAATCCCCTTCTTCGATATGGACCAGCGTTTCTTTAGCAAGGTCCCCTATCTTGTCAAATCCTTCATTCACGAACACACGCATCATATCGAGCGCATTTTCCGCTTTTTCCTCTCCCAGCTTCTCAAGACGTTTCAGAGAACGCAGAGAAACGCTGTCTATGGCATAAATCCGGATAATCATATCACTAAGGCAGGCCAGCACCTGCTGCTCCTGCTGCAATTGGCGGTCGTACTTCCTTATGGCCAGCCCGAGAACATATAAGAAGATTTTTTTCGCGGAAGATATAAGATCTGCTTCCGGTTTTTCGCTGCCGTTCCCCGTTTTTTTCTGCAGCAGCTCGTGAATTTCAGATTCCAGCGTGCCCAGCTTTCTGAGCAGCGGCAGTTCGCCCTTTTCCGCTTTCTTCAGGAGAGTGCCGATAATCAGCAATCGATTAATCTCATTTGTTCCTTCAAAAATGCGGTTGATGCGCGAATCCCTGTAAATGCGTTCGATCTTATAATCCTGGGTATAACCGTATCCGCCATGAATCTGCAGACCTTCATCGGCAATAAAATCCAGAGCTTCGGAACCGAATACTTTGTTGATAGAGCATTCGATCGCATATTCGGACATCCCCCTGGCCGACTTCAGACCCGCGTCCGGACTGCTGTAATCCAGATCCTTCAACGATTGATCAATCAGTCCGGCCGTACGGTAAACCATGCTCTCCAGCGCATAAGCCTTTGTGTTCATGTCGGCAAGCTTCTGGCGGATGATCGGGAAAGCGGCAATCGGCTGCCGAAACTGTTTGCGCTCATTGGCGAATTTGGCCGCAAGTCTGATGGCTTCCTTCGAGGCGCCAAGCGCCCCGGCGGCCAGTTTGAAGCGGCCGATATTCAGGATATTGAAGGCAATAATGTGCCCCCTGCCCGGTTCGCCGAGCAGGTTTTCGACAGGCACCCTGACGTCTTCCAAAATGACCGGCCGGGTTGAAGAACCTTTGATTCCCATCTTCTTTTCTTCCGGGCCGAGGCTGACTCCTTCCATCGTCCGTTCAACGAGAAAAGCCGAAAAATCCTTTCCGTCGATTTTGGCGTAGACGGTAAAAAGATCGGCGAATCCCGCGTTTGTGATAAACTGCTTTTGTCCGTTCAGGAGATAATACTTGCCGTCTTCGGAAAGTTTTGCTGTCGTTTTTGCGCTGAGAGAGTCCGAACCCGAAGACGGTTCCGTCAGACAGTAGGCCGCCAGTTTCGTACCGTTTGCTAATCCGGGCAGGTATTTTTCCTTTTGCTGTCTGTTTCCGAAGAAAACAGTGGGCAGCGTTCCGATCCCTGAATGCGCCGAAGCGGATAAGGAAAAAGAGGAGCCCCGGACCAGTGATTCGGTGATTAAAGTCGAGCTGACTTTATCCACTCCCAAACCGCCGAAAGATTCTGGTACATCCGCACCGAGCAGGCCGAGCGCCCCTGCCTGACGCAGCAATTTTACGGTCAGATCATAATCGAGACTTTCAATCTGTTTGTCGTTCGGAATGACCGATTTCTCCACGAAATTCCGCGTTGTTTCCGCAAACATGCGCTGTTCTTCCGAAAAATCTTCAGGCGTCAGCACATCGGCCGTGCCCGTTTCTTCTATTAAAAAACGGGCGCCTGTTCCTTCGCTTTTCAAAACCATCTTCCAACTCTCCCTTCATTTTTTGAACGGCAAGTCTGACGCAGCGGTAAACGGTTTGACGTATCAGGAAGCGTGCACTTCAAAAACACCGGCCGCACCCATTCCGCCGCCGATACACATTGAGACCACGCCGATTCCGCCGCCGCGCCGTCTCAGCTCATAGATCAAGCTGGAGGTCAGTTTGGCGCCCGTACAGCCGAGCGGATGGCCCAGGGCAATCGCGCCGCCGTTTACATTGACCTTTTCCTCGTCGAGCTGCAATTCGCGAATGACCTGCAGGCATTGAGAAGCAAACGCCTCATTGATTTCGAACAGGTCGATGTCTTTCAAAGCCAGGCCGGCTATTTTCAGTGCTTTAGGAATAGCTTTGATCGGACCGATGCCCATAATTTCCGGCTCCACGCCGGCAACCGCAAACGAACGGAACGTAGCGAGCGGGCTCAGGCCCAGGGCCTCGGCTTTTTCTTTGCTCATGACGACTGCGGCGGCGGCGCCGTCGCTCATTTGTGATGAATTACCGGCAGTCACCGAACCCGAAATTGAAAAGGAAGGCCGCAGATTCGCCAGTTTTTCTGCAGAAGTGTCCGGCCGCACTCCTTCATCTTCGCTGAATGTGAAGGCCTTATGCCATGGGCTCCCATTTTCATCAATTCCTTTTAACTGAGTATGGACAGGTGCAATTTCTTCCTTGAATTTCCCGTCCCTGAGGGCGGCGGCGGCCTTTCTGTGGCTGGAAGCGGCAAACCGATCCTGATCCTCGCGGCTGACCCCGAAGCGCTCCGCTACATTTTCCGCCGTATGGCCCATACTGATGTATATTTGAGGCATCTCTTCCTCAATTCTCAAGTGGGGCGACGGCCGGAAGCCGGCCATCGGAACGTGGCTCATGCTCTCCACGCCGCCGGCCACGACGATATCCGAATGGCCGAGCATAATCCGTTCGGCGGCAAACGCAATGGCCTGCAGCCCCGAGGAGCAGAAACGGTTGACGGTCAGCGCCGGAACAGATTCCGGATAGCCGGCGTAGAGCGAGATGATGCGGGCAACATTCAGTCCCTGCGGTCCTTCCGGCATGGCGCAGCCGAGGACAATATCCTCGACGTCCTTCTTCTGCAGTCCGGGTGCACGTTCGATCACGGCGTCCAGAACCGTCCGGCCAAGGTCTTCCGGCCTTGTCTGCGCCAGACTTCCTTTTTTCGCTTTGCCCACAGGCGTGCGGGCCGCCGCGACAATGACGGCTTCATTCATTCTCTCCACCTCTTTCATTTCATCGTGAATCGTCAGTTTCGCAGCGGCTTGCCGCGGACGAGCATATGGCGAATCCGATCCTGCGTTTTTGTTTCGCCGCACAAGCTGAGAAATGCCTCCCTCTCCAGATCGAGCAAATATTGTTCCGTCACCGAGGCGCCGGGCGGAACATTTCCGCCTGAAAGAATGTGAGCCAGCTTGCCGGCAATGGTCCGGTCATAATCGCTGATATAGCCGCTCCTGCGCAAGTGGTCGGCGCCCAGAAGCAGCAAGGCTTTCCCGTTTTCGCCGACGACTTTGATCTTTTCTTCCCTGGGCGCTGCATAACCGAGGGCATCCAGAGATAAAACCGTTTTCTTGGCCTCATAAACCAAGTGATCTCTGTTTGCAATCACGCGATCGCTTTTTCTCAGCCATCCGAGATTTTTCGCTTCATAGGCGCTGGCCGATACTTTTGCCGCTCCGATCATTTCAAACGGCCTGTTTATAAACGGCTGCAGATCGGCCTCCGGATAGCCTTTAATGACTGCTGCGGCGCGGGCAGCCATCTCCTTGCAGCCTCCTCCGGCTGGGATGAGGCCGACCCCCGTTTCGACCAGACCGGCGTACGTCTCGGCTGCCAGATTGACCTGATCCGCAGCGAGACAGATTTCAACACCCCCGCCGAGTGTCATCTGATGCGGCGCGGCGACTACTGGTTTTTCAAAATATTTTAATCGCAGCAGTGTACTCTGAAGAGCTTGAATCATTTTGTCGATGGCCGGCCAATCTTTTTTCTCCGCACTGCCGAGCAGCAGTTTGAGGTCGGCCCCGACACAGAAATTTTTTCCTTCATTAGCGATCACGAGTCCTTTGAAACCACGTCTGACCTCCTCCATGCTTTTCTCGATCATTTCGATGATCCCGTCGCCGATCGCGTTGTTCGGCGAATGAAATTCCAGGCAGGCGACGCCGGCTCCAAGGTCGATCAGGCTCGCATCCCGGTTGGACAGGACGGCCGGATTCCGTTCCTTCAAAGACCGGAGCGAGATTGATTCCGGATCTTGCTCAAGCACCGCGTAGCGCTGTCTCCGCGAGTGTGTTCCAACATCTGAGCTGTATGCTTCCGATCGATCGCCGTGCTGAACGGCAGGCGCATCGGGAACGGCCTGGAAATGATAGATTCGCCCGTTCTGCCATTTGTAAAATGAGTGATTGCCCGCGGTGATCCATTGTTTCACCCATTCGGGTATCGCGAGTCCTTCCGCTTCCATACGTGATACGGACGCTTCAAGTCCAATAGCATCCCAGATTTCGAAAGGGCCCAGGTCCCAGTTGAATCCCCATTTCATCGCCCGGTCGATTTCGACAATAGAATCCGAGATCTCATCCAGCTTTTCCGCCGAGTAAAGCAGCACTTTTTTAGTTGCATTCCAGGCAAGCCTCGCGTACCGGTCCTCCCCATTAATTAAAGTCCGGATTCTTTCCCCGGCTTCTCTGATTTTTCCGGCCCTCGCCAGAGTCTCGGAGTCAATCTTCCGCCGCGGTTGATATTCCATGGAATCGATGTCCAGAGCCAGGATCTCTTTTCCCCTCTTTGTCGGGATGCTTTTATAGAAACCCTGCCCTCTTTTAGCGCCGTTCCAACCGCGGGCGACCATTTCCCGCACGTACTCTGGAACGTTAAAAACGGCTTTCTCCCCTTCGTCGGCAACATGATCGTGTACATTCTGGGCAACATGCACAAAAGTATCGAGGCCGACTACATCGAGCGTCCGGAGGGTGGCGCTTTTGGGGCGGCCCAATGCCGGACCTGTTACGGCATCCACTTCATCGACGCTGCAGCCCGCTTCCCGCATCTCCTGCAATGTCACAAGCAGGCCGTACGTTCCGATGCGATTGCCGATAAAGTTCGGCGTATCCTTAGTCTTGACAACACCCTTCCCCAGCGCCTTATTGCAAAAAGAAGACATGAAGTCGACAATGGCGGGATCCGTTTCTTCTCCCGGAATGATTTCCAGCAATTTCAGATAGCGCGGAGGATTAAAGAAATGGGTGCCCAGAAAATGCCTTTTAAAAGCCTTGCTCCTTCCCCGAACCATTTCATTAATGGAAATCCCCGATGTATTGGAACTGACGATCGTCCCCTCCTGCCAGTTGCTTTCGATCTTCTCAAGCAGGCTTCTTTTGACCGCCAGATCCTCCACAACCACTTCGATAATCCAGTCGACTTCTTTCAGCTGTTCCAGATTGTCTTCAATGTTCCCCGCGGTAATCAGTTCAGAGAAAGCGCTGTCATATAAAGGCGCCGGATGGGTTTTTCTTAATCCGGCAACAGCCGAAACGGCCAGGCGATTCCGTACTTTCGCATCCGTCAGATTCAAGCCTCTTGCCGCTTCTTCGGCTGTCAGCGTCTCCGGAACAATGTCCAGCAGCAGACAGGCGATTCCCGAATTCGCTAAATGGGCGGCGATTCCCGAACCCATGACCCCCGATCCGATCACCGCCGCTCTGCGTATCATTCGGCTCATGAACTCTCCTCCTGTTCCTTACTATTTTTATTTTTCACCGTCAGCTTAACGTACGCCGGCTTGTAACTGTTAATTCACCTTTTTTTTCTTATCTGCCCAGAACGGCTCACGCAGCTCCATTTTGCGGACCTTTCCTGTTGCCGTCCTCGGAAAACTTTTTACAAAGGAGCAGGATTTCGGCGATTTAAAAGAGGGCAGATGATTCCGGCAAAAGGCAATTAGTTCCTCTTCCGACACGTTTCGGCCCTCTTTCAGGATACAGACAGCATGCGGCACTTCTCCCCATTTATCATCGGGAACGGCGATGACCGCTGCCTCAAGAACGGCAGGATGCCGGGCCATGACGCCTTCTATTTCGATCGAAGAAATATTTTCGCCTCCGCTGATAATGATGTCTTTTTTGCGGTCGACAATATCGACATACCCTTCCTCATCAATCGTCGCCATATCGCCGCTATAGTACCATCCGTCTTTGATCACCCGATCCGTTTCTCCCTGCTGCCGCCAGTAACCTTCCATTACGTTGTTGCCTCTGACGATCAGCTCGCCGATCTGTTTCCCGTCATGGGAGACATCGCGCCCTGCGTCATCAACTACTCTGACATCCACGTTCATCAGGCACATACCGGCTTTGGCCTTGATACGGCGCACGTTTTCAATACTCGGATCCATATGGGATTTGAATTGAGTGAGCAGCACAAGGGGCGCTGTCTCCGTCGCCCCGTATCCCTGGATAAACTCCCAGTTCAATAAGTCTTCCACCTTTTCAATATAAGACGGAGGCGGTGCCGCACCGGCGACAATGGCTCTTAAATGATGGCTGATCCGCGCTGTTTTCGCTTTCGGTTCATGGAGCAGCATATTAACGACCGTCGGCGCCATGCACGCCAGACTGACTTTCTCCCGCTCGATCAGTTCAAAAATGTGAGCGGGGTCGATCTTTCGGAGCATCACATGCGTCCCGCCCATACTTGTAATCATAAAAGGCGTGCCCCAGCCGTTCACGTGAAATAAAGGAAGGATATGCAGCAAAACATCGCGGTCCGTGACCCGGACATGAATCAGGCCGTTTATTGCGTTAAAGTACAGGCTTCTGTGAGAATGCATTGCTCCTTTCGGAAGGCCCGTCGTTCCGCTTGTGTAAAGGATGCTGGCCAGATCCATTTCATCCATTTCCGGAATCGGCGGCGTCTCGGCCGAATACTTTTCAAGCAATTTTTCGTAACTGATCCAGCCTTCTCTCTCTTCACAGTCAGGAGAGGGGAGCAGAATAAAATGGTCAACGCAGCCCAGTTCCTTTCTCACCGGTTCAACAAGAGGCGCCAGCTCCGCATCCGCCATTAGAATTTTGGCACCGCTGTGATTAATGATGTAGGCATATGCAGAAGGAATCAGGCGGATATTCAGCGGAACGGTCGCCGCACCGACCTGTGTCACGCCAAACATCCCCTCAAGCTTCTGCAGGGTGTTGGGCGCAAGATAGGCGACACGATCCCCTTTCTTAATGCCGAGATCAATAAGCATATTGGACAGCCGGTTCACCCGTTCGCCCAGCTGGCGATACGTTAATCGGATCTCTCCGTCTACCACGGCCGTTTTATCCGGATAATACGTGACCGCCCGCTTCAAAAAATCCGGAATAAACATACGGTGTTTCATGAAAGTCCCTCCAGTCATTCTTCGTTCAACAGAACGTTCGCATTCGGATTATTAAGGGTCATTGAGTTTTCTGCCTTCCCCCGCCTCAAAAAAATCGTTTTCAATATTTCCGCTGCCGTGACCGGCTGATTCTGTTTCTGACAATAAAAGAAACAGCAGTTTGGTAAACGCTTACATTTTCCCGACTTTTTTTAACCTGACGTTTAGTTTGCGGCTCATAAACAATTAACATTGATGGAGTGAATTTTCCGGATAATGAAGACAACCATCTATTTTTTTAACTGTTATCCGGTCTGCGAATGCTGGAAGATATTCTGATCTGAAGGGTTGTCAGTCTGATTGCTGGAGATTATTGGATTGGAATTCATGATGAGTCGGCGATCCGGCGGGCGGATCCGCTAAAAAAATAAATCCGAGTTTTCTTTGAACACACGATGAAAGGGAAAGGCTTTCACTCGAACAACAAAACAACTTGCTTCCACAGTCTAAAAGCAAACCATCAATTTGTCAAGAAAAATTCACATTTTAGCGGTCATCCTTTCTCGCATGTTCTATCTAAACACTGTTGTCAGACGGATTTACCTGGGCCGGCATTTTTAATTACAAGTTTCCCTTCGGCTCATTTTCCGCTGTACCGTCAATTGATGGCCGCCTTCTCCTGAAACCATCGATCGCTCGAAAGACGGAGAGTGTTTCCGCGACCGATAAACTGCTCCAAACGGCCGATCAATCACGCACAACGACCGATAAATCCGGCATAATGACCGATAAACTCCCGGCAACGACCGATAAATCCAGCATAATGACCGATCAACTCCCGGCAACGGCCGATAAATTCAGCATAATGACCGATCAACTCCCGGACGCTGTCCGCGCAGGATAGCTCCCTTTTCAGCGGAATACATCGCCTCCGCAGGAACATTCGGGGGAATAGACTGCCGCCCCTGCAAACCTAATGCATTCACGCCTTGTTTCGACTGGATATATGAGTTGAGGCGATACCCGTGATTTTAATTTTTCATCTGCCTCATGTGTTTTCCACAAATCGATAGCCGACTCCCGGTTCCGTGATGATCACTTTGGGTTTTGTCGGATTTTCTTCTATTTTCTTGCGTATATGCCCGATGTAGACACGAAGATAGTTGCTGTCGGTATTGATCAGCTGTCCGCCCCAGACCTGCTTAAGCAGCTGGCGATGTGTCATGACACGTCCGGCATGTGTGGCCAGCAGCCTGAGCAGCTCATATTCTGTGGGCGTGAATTTGACTGATTTCTTGTCGACCCAGACCATCCGGCGGGACAGATCGATCACCAGGCGTCCGAAATCGAGCACCGGTTTTTCTTCCGTTTTAGCCGTATGTCTTAAGGCGACCTTGATCCTGGCAATAAGCTCGCCCATGCCGAACGGTTTGGTTACATAATCGTCGGCTCCGCTTTCCAGAGCCAGAATCTTATCCTCTTCGCGTTCTTTGACCGTCAGAATGATCACGGGGATCTGCGACCATTCACGAATCGTCTTTAATACGCCGATACCCGAGCCGTCCGGCAATCCCAAATCGAGCACGATGAGATCCGGACGGACTGTCGAAGCCTGGCGGATGCCCTCCTCGCCGTTTGCTGCTTCAAAAATTTCAAAATGGTAGGCGCGCAGCGCGACACTCAATAATTTGCGTATCTGTGCTTCATCGTCAATAATTAATAATCTTGCTCCTGAACTGTCCGTCAACAGTCGACACCTCCGTTTGCAATCGTCCCCGCCTCATTTTTCATTGACGTCTTCCGCAGGAAGGCTGATGAAGACGGTGATGCCCCGATCAGGATTCTGCTTCGCCCGGATGTTCCCGCCGTGAGCCTTTATGATTCCCCTGGCAATGGCTAACCCGAGCCCGGTCCCCGGGACGTGCGCATCCGTTTTCAGCCGGTAAAATTTATCAAAAATATGATCCAGCTCGTTGAGCGGAACGCCGATGCCCTGATCTTTAACACTAATTTCAATAGTATCACCTTTTTGATAGGCTGAAAGACTGATCCGGCTGTCGGCGGCAGAATATTTAACTGCATTGCTCAGTATATTGACCAGCATCTGTTCAATTAACAGTTCATCAACCTGCACAGGCGGCAGCGATTCGTTGATTTCCACCTTCAATTCACGATTTTCAAGAGAATCTTCGATCTGCCGGATTGAAACGCCTATGATATCTTCCAGGTCGCACCAATGGCGGTTTAAATGAAGCATACCGCTTTCCAGACGGACCATGCCGAGTAAATTTGTAATCAGCCGGTTCATTCTCGCGGCGCCCTGGCGTATCGTCGCCAGCAGCTCCCGTCTGTCCTCCGGAGTGAAAACTTCATCCGGATCGGACAGAGCCGTGACCGAGCCGGTGATAGTTGAAAGCGGCGTCCGCAGCTCATGAGAAATCGAATCGAGAAGAATGGTGCGCAGCTTCTCCGACTCTGCGGCCAGCTGCGCTTTCTTCGCCTCCTCCTGCAGTTTAATGCGCGCAACGGCCGTCGCAACCAGATCGGCGATTGCTTCGACCATTTTTTTGTGTTCCAGCGAAGAACCGGGGAAGGGAAAATCTCCGTAATGAATCACAAAAACACCGTGGACCTGGTCTTCCGTCCGCAGCGGTAAAAATAAGCCGGAAGATTCGCCCAGCGTTTGTGTGCCGCGGCCGGCCATTTCCCCATGGCGGTACACCCACTTGGCGATGAAATCGCTCCCTTTCAGCTTTGCCCAGTCGGCCGTGTCCGAACAGGCCGCCATGTCCAGTTCATCGCTTTTATCGGGTAAATAGATGGCCGCCTGAAAACCGATCTTATCCGCTATCTGCAAAACGATGCGATGAAGCGTCGATTTCAATTCATCGACAACCGTCATCTCACGGCTCAGTGTATACAGAGTCAGAGTCATTTTTTCATTTTCCCTGGCTTCTTTCAGCTGATTTCTCAATTTCGACGATAAGCTTGCCGTCAGCATCGCAACAATCAGGAAGACGGCAAATGAAAGCAGATAACGCAGGTCCGCGACCGTAAAGCTCTGAACAGGCGGGACGAAGAAAAAATCAAAAGAAAGCATGCTGACCAATGAAGCATAAACTCCCGGCCCCATGCCCCATCGCGTGGATCCTACCAGAACGGGCAATAAAAATAAAAGAGCGACGTTGACGAGATCATTGGCCGATCCGATCAGCCGCAGCAGCAAAGTCAGCACGATGATCATGCCCGTTAAAATCAAATAGGGTGTCCATTCAGCGGAATGCTCCGGAAAGATATAATTGATCGAGTCTGTCCGGCTTTCCCGCCGTCCCGGGATCACATGGAACGTTATGTCCTCTCCTTTTCGAATGACTTGATCAACGACAGAAGGACGCACCCATTCCATGATTCTCGAATATTTCGGTTTGCCGATCACAATATGCCGGACATCGTGTTTCCTCGCAAAAGAGATAATTTCGTCGGATATTCGGGTTCCGGAAACTGTAAACGTTTCGGCGCCCAGGTTCTCGGCGGTCCGTAGATTCCTGGATATTTCCATACGATCCTTCATTGTTTTCGGCACCCTTTGCGGGGTATCTATATACAGGGCGATCCACTTTATTTTTAAATCAACGGCCATCTGCCGCGCCGACCGGATCAATTCTCTGGAAAAAGGACTGCCGCTGACGCAAACCATCATTTTCCCCCCGGCCGTATTTCGGCCTTCCATTTGTTCTTCACCTGCCTTCGTTTCTTTATCGATTCGTGCATTCCCCGACTGCCGCCTTTTTTGAGCCATTTTCACCGTTTTCCTCCCTCGTATTGATCGGAAGCCGACTGTCTGTCTCGAAATCCCTCAAAAAAGAAGAAACATCAGTCCCCTGATGTTTTCAATTTCTTTCCCTTGCCGCTTGTTTAATTTATGCTATCATTTTGATCGTTCTTTGGAAAGGCCTCCAGTAATTTAATACGATGTGACTGGTTTACCTTTTGAATAAAATCGGCAACATCCTCTCGATTTTCACACACAGCCGTGTGAACGAGCCAGGTTGAGAATCTTTTAACGTGGACGGCCGATATATAGAGCGGGTAGTGTTTTCTTGAACGGACAACATACCAGCCGGGCTTCATTTTTTTCCAGGGCGATTCCCGGACGCCGAAAAGGCGGAGCCGCGACCGTTTGCCCCAGTCCTCATCTTTTTGCGTCTTTCTAATGAATGCATAGATCTCCTGCAGGTGGGCGTCGTCCCGCCGGGCAGGCGCTCCGTTCCGGATCTTTGTTCTTACTGCCTTTTCATTATCCGCAAAAGCATAACTCGTAACGATAATCTCTTCCGCATCGACTGTCCAGGCGGCCCCGAACCAGCGATAATGCAAAGAAAAAATATCCAGATAGTCTTGGCCTGTTCCGAAATAAAGACGTTTAAAATTTCTATTCATGATCATTACCTCTTGAATTGGCGACGACGTGCAGATTGACAAACTCCGCGTGCAGCAGGACATAAACCACCGGATTGCGTTTAAACTTATCAAGAAAACGGCGGACGGGAAGCGGCTGGCCGAGAACGATTTGTTCCGCTTGCAGTTCTGCGGCCGTTTTTACAATCGTTTCTCCCACCCGGTTTTCAGGTGCTTCTTTGCTGAGAAACGTTGCCTGAAGCTGTTCGCTGAGCTGCTTCATGGTCTCCAGATCCCGTTTTTCTTTTTCCAGCAAAGGTTCATCCGATACGACCGCAAGGACATACAGTTCTGCGTGGTAACGGTCGGCAATGCGCCAGCCTCTTCGGATCAATTTCTCCGAATGGGGCCGGTAGTTGACGCAGGTAAGAATCCGGGGGATTTTCCCAAGGCCGCGCTGCCGGTCCAGACTCTGATCGACATTGTCGGCAACTTCAAACAGAGCCAGTTCGCGAAGGACCGATAAGTTTCCCAGGCGGAAAAAGTGATCCGTCGCATAGTCGATCTTATCTTTTGCATAAACTTTGCCTTGTGCCAGCCGAAGCTGAAGCAGTTCGGGAGTAACATCCATCAGCCTGATTTCTTCCGCCTGATCGATAAACCAGTCGGGGACGCGTTCTTTGACTTTTATGCCGGTAATATGTTCCACTGTGTCGCGCAGGCTTTCGAGATGCTGAATATTGACGGCCGTCACCACATCGATACCGTGTTCCAGAATATACAGGATATCCTGATACCTTTTCTCTCTCTCGCTGCCGGGAACATTCGTATGGGCCAGCTCATCAATCAGGACAATTTTCGGATGGCGGCGGATGATTGCTTCGGTATCCAGCTCCTTATAGCGGCGCCCGTTATAATCAACCACCCGCTGCGGAAGCTGTTCCAGACGGCCGGTCTGATCGGCCGTTTCTTTTCTTCCGTGGGTTTCAATCAGCCCGATCACGATATCTGCACCTTTTAACAGCCGCTCATTGGCATCCTGCAGCATTTTATAGGTCTTTCCGACACCCGGTGCCGAACCGATATAAATCGTCAGCCGTCCCCGGCGGTTTTTCCGATCGTGTGAAAGGCCGGTCTGCTGAATCGGGCGGGTCGCATCCCTGAATAGATAGGGCCTGCCCCCTTCTTTCCAGCCGATGATATGAAGATCGGCGTATTTCATATTCAGCAATAAATACTTAACCGGATTGGAGTCCCAGAATCTCCAGCTTCGCGTAGAATGGGTCTGGCCGACGACAATCTGTGTCACGCCGAGGCGGCCGGCAACGTCCATCACGACCTTGCCGAGTGCCCGGCCGCCGCGCTGTTCGACAAGGTACCTGGCCCGGCAGAAGTCCGCCAGGCTTCTGAGTTTGTTAATTCTATCTTTATTTTTTTTAGATAAATCCTCCTCGGGCATTTCCAGGATGGTCAGAATAAACAGATCGGCCTTCATTCTTCGGGCCATCCGGTAGCCCTTTCTGATCAGGACCGCCGAACGCGCCAGAAAACTTGTACAGACGAGAATCACTTCTTTGGCGCCGACCGGTCCCGGTATGTTCCGGCGCTCAAACGATCTCTGAAATTGATTGTCGACGGTATCGGCAACGACACGTAACGTCAGCTCGCGCAGCGCAGACAGATTCTCTTTCTTGAAAAAGTGATTCAGCGCCTGATTAACCATCCCTTTGCGAAAAATATTTCCGTCTCTCATTCTCTGCCGCAGTGTTTCCGGCGGTACATCGATCACTTCGATTTCGTCGGCGCTTTCGATCAAAGACTGGGGAACAATTTCCCGGACTTCGACTCCCGTTATTTTTTCCGCTTCGCGATAGGTGCCTTCAAGATGCTGAACATTAACCGTCGTCAGGACATCGATGCCGTGTTCCAGAATATATTCGACATCCATGTACCGCTTGGAAAACCGTGAACCCGTCAGATTCGTGTGGGCCAATTCATCGACAACAACGGCGGCCGGCCGCCGTTCAATAATGGCGTCGACATCCATCTCTTCGAACAGCCGCTTCTGGAATGTCACTTTTTTACGCGCGATAATTTCCAGATCGCCTATCTGTTCCGCCGTTTCTTTCCGGTGATGGAGCTCGACGAAACCGACGACAACATCCGTCCCTTTCCGCAAAAGGTCATTGGCCTCTTTCAGCAGTTTATAGGTTTTCCCCGAACCGGCAGCCGCCCCGATAATGATTTTTAAATTTCCTTTTCGCTTAACCGAATGATTTTCTTCAAGGCTCTTTTCATCCAGCTGTTCCGGATTCTTCTCCACGTACGCTCACTCCTCATCATTTCCGGAGGATCGGATTGGAAGGACATCGGAAAAGGGCAGGGTTCCCGAACGATTTCCCAGGAGAATAGGGATCACGTTCGCTTACCGGCCCAGCTTCGTCTGAAGCGCCAGATTCAGATCGAGCACATTCACGGCCGGCTCTCCGAAAATCCCCAGAAACCGATTATTGGTCCCTTTTGAAACGAGATCCTGCAAATATTTTTCACTCAACCCGGTCGCTTTTGCTATACGCGGGATTTGCAGCCGGGCATTTTCGATCGAGATATCCGGATCAAGGCCGGACCCGGAGGTTTCAACCATATCCGCCGGTATCGACTGACTCGCCGGTGCGCCGTCCTGCTTCTTCACAAGCGCGATATTCCCGCCGATCTCTTTAATCAGAGCCGGATTGGTCGGACCGAGATTCGATCCCGCCGAACCATTGGCGGCATAGTCAACCGCCGACGGCCTCGAATGAAAATAACGCGCACTGGTAAACGACTGAGCAATTAATCGGGAGCCGACAATGGTTCCGTTGTGCTTCTCCATACTCCCCTGTGCCTGATAGGGAAACAGTAAATTACCGATCAGACCGATAACAAGCGGATAGATCAAGCCTAATAAAACTGCGAAAACGACGGTGACTCTGATGGAACGCCAGACATTTGTCATCCGTGTACCCTCCTAAATGTTTGCTATTCCCAAAGCAGTGATTATGATGTCGATCAGCTTAATGCCTAGAAACGGAGCAATGATGCCGCCGACGCCGTAGATCATCAGGTTTCTCATCAACAAGGCGGTGGCGCCGATCGGCTTGTATTTGCTGCCCTTCATGGCCAGCGGAATCAGCGCCGGAATAATTAAAGCGTTAAAAATGATAGCCGACAGGATCGCGCTTTTCGGGCTTGTCAATCCCATGATATTCAAAACCTGCAGCTGCGGGAGGATGGTCGCGAACATGGCCGGAAGAATGGCAAAATACTTGGCAACGTCGTTGGCGATCGAAAATGTCGTAATGTTGCCCCGGGTGATGAGCAGCTGTTTCCCGATCGAAACGACTTCAATCAGCTTCGTCGGATCGGAATCGAGATCGACCATATTGCCGGCTTCTTTGGCAGCCGTCGTGCCGGTATTCATCGCCAGGCCGACGTCCGCCTGCGCAAGAGCGGGCGCATCGTTTGTCCCGTCTCCGGACATCGCCACCAATTTTCCCTGGCTCTGTTCCTGCTTAATCAGGCGCATCTTGTCTTCCGGCTTCGCTTCTGCGATAAAATCATCGACACCTGCTTCGAGAGCAATCGTTGCGGCGGTCAATGGATTATCGCCCGTACACATCACCGTTTTGATCCCCATCTTCCGCAATTCTTCAAAGCGCTGGCGCATGCCCGGCTTAATAATGTCTTTCAGATAAATCAGGCCGAAAACTTCCTGGTTTTTAATAACGGCGAGCGGCGTCCCGCCTTCTTTAGCAATCTGTTCCGTTTTCGCATCAAGATCTTCCGGGATGCGGCCGCCTTTATTTTTGACATATTGTTTGATCGCGTCAACCGCCCCTTTGCGGACCACGGTTCCATCGGGCAGATTCAGACCGCTCATGCGTGTATCCGCACTGAATGCGACATTCTCGGCATCGTTATAATCTTCGCGCAGCAGGCCGACATCGTTTTTCTTGGCCAGATCGACAACCGACCGTCCTTCCGGCGTTTCGTCAAACAATGACGAAAGGACGGCCACATTGACTAGTTCTTTTAAATTGTGGGAACCGACAGGAATAAAATCGCTCGCCAGCCGGTTGCCGATCGTAATCGTACCGGTTTTATCAAGAATCAGCGTATTCACATCACCGGCCGCTTCAACGGCTTTGCCTGATTTGGCCACGACATTGAAGCGGATGATCCGGTCCATTCCGGCAATGCCGATTGCCGAAAGCAGCGCGCCGATCGTCGTCGGAATCAGGCAGACAAGCAGAGCAATCAATGACACAGTGTCAATGGAGCCCTTAACAAAATTAGCAAACGGACTCAGCGTTATGACGACAATCAGGAAGATTAAAGTCAGACCGGCAAGCAGAACGGTCAATGCGATTTCATTCGGCGTCTTCTGCCGGGTTGCACCCTCGACCAGCCCGATCATTTTATCAAGGAAGGATTCCCCGGGATTGACCGCCACTTCAATTACCAATTGGTCGGACAGCAATTTCGTTCCTCCGGTCACCGAACTGAAATCGCCGCCCGCGCCGCGGATGACCGGAGCCGATTCGCCTGTGATTGCCGATTCGTCCACACTTCCGATCCCCTCTTTAACCTCGCCGTCAGCCGGTATCATTTCTCCGGCCAGGACGCGGATGACGTCGCCCTTGCGCAGCGTCGAGGCCGGGACGCTTTCATAAGTACCGTCCGGGCGCCGCCGCTGGGCCGTCAGATCCGTCTTGGTCCGGCGCAGCGATTCTGCCTGCGCCTTCCCGCGCCCCTCCGCAATTGCTTCGGCAAAATTCCCGAATAAGACGGTGATTAGCAAAATGAAACTGATAACGGCATTAAACGGAATCTGCGCTGCACCGTAATGGCCGCCGAAAAGATTGGGGACGAAACTGAGCAGCAAGGTTACGACAAAACCGATTTCAACAACGGACATGACAGGATTTTTAACCATCACGCGCGGATCAAGTTTTTTAAATGAATCGACAACTGCCATCTTAAAAATGCCTTTATTAATCGATTGATTTTTGTTTGACATTCGTTAGGACTCCTCCCTATTCGTTCCTATTCATCACAGCTACTTACTCAGCATTCCGGACCACATCTGTAAGTGCTCGGCAATGGGTCCGAGAGCAAGGGCCGGAAAGAACGTCAAGGCACCGACGATCAGGGCAACGGCCACGAAGACACCGCCGAATGCAAAGGTGTCCGTTCTCAGTGTGCCCGCCGATTCCGGGACGACCGGTTTTCGTATCAATGAACCGGCAATCGCAAACATGGCAGCGATGCTTATATAGCGTCCTAAGAGCATCACAAGGCCAAGCATGATGTTATAAAAGGGTGTGTTTCCGCTCAGCCCGCCGAAAGCCGAGCCGTTATTCGCCGCCGCCGAGCTGAAGGCATAAAGAACCTCCGAAAAACCATGCAGACCCGGATTGGCAATACTCGCCGCACCGGTTTTTGTCACCAGCGCAATAGCGCTCGCAAACAGAATGAGGAAGGGGTGGACCAGCAGGGCCAGTGTCGCCAGCTTGATTTCCCGCGCTTCGATCTTCTTGCCGAAAATTTCCGGTGTCCGACCGACCATCAGGCCGCAGATGAATACGGTAATGATCAGGTACATGATAATATTCAGCAGGCCGACCCCTTTCCCGCCGAAGACCATGTTCAGCATCATGAACAGCATCGGGACGAATCCGCCGAGCGGCGTCAGGCTGTCATGCATCATATTGACAGCACCGGTTGTGAATGCGGTCGTCGCACCGGCGAATAGGCTGTCAAGCGGCAGCCCGAAACGCACTTCCTTTCCTTCCATCGAGACATTCGAAATCCCGAGCAGCTTGTGCAGAATCGGGTTGCCGGCCGTCTCGCTCCAATAAACGAGCAGGACCCCAAGGAAGAGCATCCCGACGAGGCAGGCGTAAAGAATAAAGGCCTGACGCCGCTTTTTCAAAAAACGGCCGAATGTAAAAAGCAATGCGGTCGGAATTACAGCCATGGCTAAAATCTCAAGAATATTGGTGATTGTATTTGGATTTTCGAACGGGTGAGCCGAATTGGCGTTAAAAAAACCGCCGCCGTTTGTTCCCAGTTGCTTGATTGCTTCGAGTGAGGCAACCGGTCCGCGGGAAATCGTCTGGACCGCGCCCTGCAGTGTGTGCGCCGTCTGGGCGCCGCTGAACGTCTGCGGCAGGCCAAGGCCGACAAAGACGATCGCCAGGATAAAGGCAAGCGGCAGGAGCAGCCGTGTATGCACTTTGACAAAGTCGACCCAGAAATTGCCGAACGACTTTCCTCTGTTGCCGACGAGTCCGCGCAAAAACGCAATCACGGCAACAAGCCCGGTGGCCGCCGCCGTAAATTGCAAATACGTGATCGCCATCGTCTGGCTCAGATAGGAGAGCGTCGATTCGCCGCCGTAGTTCTGCCAGTTCGTATTGGTAATAAACGAAGCGGCCGTATTAAAAGCCAGGTCCCAAGGTACGGCAGCCTGATGATCGGGGTTAAGCGGCAGCCATTGCTGCAGCCTCAGAATCAGGTAAACAAAAATGACCATT
This sequence comes from Sporolactobacillus sp. CQH2019, assembly GCF_028765345.1. GTDB lineage: Bacteria > Bacillota > Bacilli > Bacillales > Sporolactobacillaceae > Sporolactobacillus. Next base: position 105,706 of record NZ_JARAJZ010000007.1, on the reverse strand, counting down.
ACAAAGTTAACGAGGAGCAAAGCTTTTAAGTAGCTCTTCCAATTCATTTCTACGGCAGGCTTAATCCCCGACAACCTGTAGATCAGTTTTTCACAGGGCGCATAGACAACTTCCAGCCTGCTGCGCCGGTCCGTGAACATCTTGTAAATGTAACCGCCTAATGGAACGGCGATTAGGAGTATAAGCCCAAGCACCAGCAGAATTTGTATGATTCCCAGCCAAGTCAACTACATCCTCTCCTTTTCGCGAAGAACGCCGTGTTCTTTCAAAACTTTTCCGGATAGAAAATTACATAAGTCAAATACATCATCAGCAGAATGGAAAGAATCAGCAGTATCCACATTTTTCTCACCTCACGTCAAGCTTTGTCGAATATCCGGATGAACAGAGCAAACAGCAAAAAAGTAACAACAAAGAGTCCCAGTGATACAAGATCGCCCATCAGTGATTCACTCCCCCGTTTCGTAAGATGCAGAAGCCACTTTGCCTATTGCCCATTTATTTTAAAATGCTTTTGCGTAAAAATAGTGTGAAGGATTTGAGCCGCGGTATAAAAAAAACGTAAAAATAGATGGATGATTCCATAGAAACGGCCGCAACGGCTGCGGCTGTCTGATCGATCATCCGAATTATGTTGTAGATTTCCCTGTTCGGGGCGGATTATTAGTCCGGGCGGATTTTCCGGCAAATCCGGATAATAACAGTCAGCAGCCGGGAAAAGTCTTTTTGAGGAGCCGAATTCTCAGCGATCTGTTAATGCTGTTTAATAGATAACCGCTGCTGACGAGGGGCTGATATATATCAGCTTTGTTGAAAGCAAGGATGGGAGAAACAAAATCATAAAAGCGGCCCGTACCGCACCATAACGAACTCCCCGGGCAATTTCCCGTTTAACGTGACAGCGGCTTCGGGACGGCGGCACAAATAAAGCGGACGGCCGCAGAAGATGAGCAGAAAATGAACAAAGTACCCGGCTGAGGACGGCGGCACAATAGCAGAAAGACAAAAACCCGAGTCTCGTTTAATTCTCATCAGTTTCTAATCAAATGTTTCTTAAAATTACTTTATAATAGGGTATCGGGAACAGGCAATCACAGATAGAGACGGAATTTAAATGTTTTTCGTCCGGACAAGCATTATGAATTCAATTCAGAAGGGATCCATTCATTTATGACCATTTTGCAAACATTGATTTTTGCGATCATTCAGGGAATCTCCGAATTATTTCCAGTCAGCAGCGTTGCCCACGGAGTTTTTGTCCCGTACGTGTTTCATTGGAATTTAGGTCCTGAATTTCTTCAGCAGCACTTTCTGTCCTACGTCGTGATGCTTCATCTGGGTACAGCGATTGCCCTGTTTATATTTTTCTGGAGGGAATGGGTTGACATGATCCGTTCGATCTTCATAGGCAACAGAAAAGTCCTGCTGCTCCTGATTGTGGCAACGATTCCGGCGGCGGTGATCGGTTTGGTGCTTGAAAAACCGCTGACGCGAATTTTCAGCAACGTGACCAGCGCATCCATTTTTCTGATTCTTAACGGCTTCTTCCTTTTCTATGGAGAAAAACTCCGGTCGAAAGGAACCAAAGAAATTCAGGATCTGACAATGAAACAGGCTCTTATTGTCGGCCTGTTCCAATCACTGGCGCTTGTCCCCGGTTTCTCCCGTTCCGGATCCAGTATGACCGCCGGATTCTGGATGGGGTTAAAACATGAATCAGCCGCCCGCTTCTCGATGCTGATGGCAACGCCGATCATTGCCGGCGCGAGCATACTGGAAATTCCGAAATTAGTCAAGTCGGGAACGCACGGACTGCTTCAAATGTCTTTATTAGGCGGTTTTGCGGCAGGTATTTTCGCTTTCCTCAGTGTCTGGATTCTGATGAAATGGTTTAAGAGAAAGGAAATCCAAGCCATGCGCCCGTTTGCCTATTATTGCTGGATTGCCGGGGCGCTCATTTTACTCAGCCGGCTTCTGTTCGCCTGAGCGAACAGACACTGATCAGCGGGCAGGCCGCGGAAAGATAACCGGCGTTTCTTTTACCGTCCTGATCCACTGCCGGTCAAAAAAAGAAAAGGAGTATCTTTGCAGCTCATTGACTCTTTTGCAGAACAATAATCGGCACGGGCGGCAGTATCTCCCTTGAAAGGCGATATCATGCACGAAAAGGCATTAAATTCCGGAAGCATCCGATATTTTTTCCGATCGGCCGCACATTTCAGATGAAATTGTGCCGAAAATCGACAGCAACCAGCAGAGTATCGCCAGTCAGCCGCCAAAGCTGCCGTAAGACACAAACGATCAACAGAAAGAGCCAAAGAATCGACAAGTTCGAATAATCAGAACTATAAAGGGACCCTTTGTAGACGTTAATTGCTTGATTTTAACAGCAGCGGGACCATCATCCTGAGCGGGCCGATGCGTGACAGAAACGTTGGATTGTATTTTACCGATTCGAGTGAGCAAGAAGGATCATCATTAACAAAAATACGCGAAATAGCGGAACCCTCCTTTATATGCTGTATATCCGGTAAAAGGAGGGGGTTTTTTATACCGAAATGTTTCTAGACGTCGAGCCGTCTGACTCTGAATAAATAATTTCCCGAGGATTTTCTGATCGATAAAAGGATGCCGATCAGGATCATATTGGAAAAAACAGAGCTTCCCCCATAGGACAAAAAAGGCAGCGATATGCCTTTCACCGGCATCAGGCCGACATTCATACCGATGTTTTGAAAAATCTGGAGAGCCAATATGACCATCGCCGCGGAGCAGAAACAAGTGCCGAACAGTGATTCCGCCAGGCAGGCAATCACGAGCATGCGGTACATCAGCAGGATAAACAGAAAGATAACAAGGCCGACAACGAGAAAACCGCCCTCCTCAGCAATCGAGGCAAAAATAAAATCTGTCGGTTTTTCAGGGATATAAACATTCCCCTTTCCGATCCCCTTCCCGCCTAATTCACCGCTTCCTACCGCAATTAGCGCCTGCTGCGCCTGATACGACTGATCGGAGTGCCCGGCCGGAGAAAGCCAGCCGACAATACGCGCCTGCTGATGCGGGCTCAGCAGAGGAATCAGCTTGTGATAGAGAATGTCAGGCCGCTGAAAATAGATGTACATCAGCAGAGCGGCCAAAGCAGCCGGAATCATCGTCAGAAACAGGATTATCTTTTTCTGCACCCCGGACATCAGAATGACCGTGATACTGCCGGCCAGATACAAAAACACCATGCCCGTGTCCGGCTGCACATAAACAAAGAAGGACGGCGGAAGCGTGATCAATAAAATTTTAGCGATTAACAGAAAATCCGAGCGGACCGTCCTGATCGGATAAGCGGAATGATGTTTGCCGGCGATGCTTGCCGCCAGGATCAGAAGCGCAACCTTAAAAAATTCAGACGGCTGCAGGGAACCCAGAAAAGGGATACTGTACCATCTTTTAGCGCCGAGAATGTAAGGCGCAATCGAAGAAGGCAAAAGCGGAAGCAGGACGATGGCCGCAAAACTGATCAGATAAAAGGGCCACGCCAACTTTTCAATCTGATCCGAATCAAGGCAGACAAAAAGAACCAGCAGTATGATGCCGATCGCATAGTTGATCCCCTGTTTCAGGGCAAAATTTTGATTTCCGTAAAACCCCGATTGCTGGCTGCTGTGAATAAAAACGATGCTCAGGATGGCCAGCGCACTGACAATCAGCAGGATGGGCAGATCTATTTTTCTGGCGAGCGTATGTACCATGTTTGTGGCTCCTCATTGGCTCGTTTGCAAGCGCAGCCGTCTTTTTTGCATCAGACTGACCGGACGCAAACGACACCTTAAGACTATTATTCAACAGTGAATAGTGATTTCTGCATGAAACGGTCTTTTTTATTTTACCACTTTGAAAGCGCCTTTCATGGCGCTTTTTTAAGGAAAAACGTATGAATGGTGATAAACGCAGGCAGGATTCGTAATGACGGCGTCCGGAACGGATTCGTTTTGAGCCGGCTCTTGTCATTTCCGATACCTTGTTCTATACTGATAACTGTGCATAGTGTGTATTCCGTATATTATCCTGTATAACAGTTATCAAGAGGTTATTTCATGAAAATTGTCTTAACAAACATCTCCGATCAACCTTTATATCAACAAATTAAAGAACAGATCAAGACGGCCGTTTTCAATAAGGATTTAAAAGAAGGCGAACAGCTGCCCTCGATCCGCTCATTGGCCAATGATCTGCATGTCAGCGTTCTGACGACGAAGAGAGCCTATACGGAGCTGGAGGCCGAAGGATTCGTGATTACCCGGGCAGGCAAGGGGTCTTATGTGGCTCCGGAGAACTTGGAACTGTTCATGGAATCGAAACGGCGCCGGGTAGAGGCAGGGCTTGCCGAGGTCTGCCGGACGGCGCGCAGCTTAGGTATAAGCAAAGAAGACCTTCACACGATGCTGGATCTGCTATTTGAGGAGGACGATGGAAAATGACCCCGGTTTTAGAAGTCATGAATCTCAATAAAACATTCGCGAACTTCCGATTGAAAAATGTTACCTTTTCACTTAATCAAGGCTGCATCACCGGATTTATCGGTACGAACGGTTCCGGAAAAACGACAACGATCAAGGCGATTCTCGGCCTCATTCTCAAAGATTCCGGAAGCATCAAGTTTTTGGGCAAGGACATGGCAAAAAACGAAAGGAAGGCGAAAGACCGGATCGGTTTTGTCTTCGATGAAGGCTACTTTTATGAAGAGATGACGCTTAAAGAAATGAAAAGTGTGATTGCCCCCGCTTACAGCGGCTGGGACGAAACCGTTTTTTTAAACTACATCAAAAGCTTCGGCTTAAAATTAAACCAGAAAATCGCGACGCTGTCCAAGGGGATGCGGATGAAGTATGCAGTCGCTCTGGCGCTTTCGCACCACGCGGACCTGCTGATCATGGACGAACCGACGAGCGGCCTCGACCCGTTAATCCGGAGTGAATTAATGGACATACTGCTCGATTTCATGAAGGAGGATGGGAAAAGCGTCTTTTTTTCCACGCATATTACCTCGGACCTTGATAAAATCGCCGATATGCTCATTTTGATCGATGACGGCAAAATCTTATTCAACGAAGAGAAAGATACCCTGCTCGAGACCCACGCACGGGTGAAGGGCGACAACCGGCTGATCACTGACGAAACGCGCCGATTATTTTTGACCCTGCACCAGTCCCCGTACGGCTTTGAAGGCATCGCCCGCGATAAGACAAACGTGTGCCGGTTGATTCCTGACGCATGGATCGAAAAGCCGGCAATAGAGGATATCATGCTGGCCTACATCGGAGGCGGAAAAAATGCTGATTAATCTTGTCAAAAAAGACTTTCTCCTGATTAAGAAATACCTGCTCTTTTTTATACTTTTTGTTGCCGTTGCGCCGGTCTATATGTCCTGGCAATCATCATCCAGCAGCTTTCATTCGCTTATTTTTTTTCTGGTCGCCATTGTGACGGAACTGGTCCTTTATCTTCAGATCGCAAAGCTTGAGGATCAATATAAAGGAGCCGCCCTGCTCTGTGCAACACCGTACACGCGGAATACCTTTATCGAAGCAAAATATCTTTTTCTCTTTATCGTTTTTATAGCGATGGTCGTCATCCAGATGATCATCTCGCTTATCGCGCCGACGGTCCTGGGCCGGTTAACCGTTCAGGCAGTCGCCATCACTTTCATGGCACTCAGCCTGCTGTTCGCGGTGCTGATACCTGTTCAAATCAAAATCGGCTTTGATAAAGCCAAATTGATTTTTCTTGTTATTATTTTCTTTGTACCTTTTACTATCTCTCCGGTCATTAAATGGTTCCAATCGCTGAATCTCCATTTTACAGTCCCGCTGCCCCTGCCGACGGGCATTCAGGCATGGCTTCCCATTTTCATCGGAATGGTCTTTGCGGCTGTCTCCATGCTTATCTCGCTGAAAATTTATGCAAAGAAGGATCTCTGATTTTCCTCACTGATGAAAGCGGCAAATAAGACCTTGAAAGGACGATGAATCGTGATGTGAACGGTCCCATGAGAACCCAAAGTTCCCTCGACAGAGCAGATCCGGAGCCGGAATGAATGAATGAAGGTTCCGGTATCTGGATCAAAGTGGAGGAAACTTTTATATGCAGCATCAGCATCCGGTCGGGAATCTAATCAACCGTCGTTTTATGGAAAAATGTTGCTTCTCTAATGCCCTTCAATTATTTCATCATCATTTCAAGATGGTGTTCGACTTCCGATACAATTTCTCTGACTTTAGCGCCCGCCGGCATTCTCCTGCTTAGCCGCGGGCCCTGGCCGGACCACATCGACATCCATTCCGGCCGATTAACCTTGCCTGCCGCCGCCCGGATATCTTTTGTCAATGCATTCTGAACCGGATAATCAGGCAGCAGTTTTTCTTTTCCTTCCATTAAATCGATAAAAGCGTTGCGGATGCCTCTGGCCGGTTTGCCGCTGAAGGCCGATGTGATCGCGGTTTCATTCTCAGCGCTTTTTAAGATCATCTCTTTGTGGCGTTCATCAGCTCCGCTTTCCTCGCATGTGACAAACGCCGTCCCCATCTGAACCGCCTCAGCTCCCAGAACCAGCGCGGCCAGAACTCCGCGTCCGTCCATGATTCCGCCCGCCGCGATCACAGGAATATGAACCTGATCGGCAGCCTGAGGAACCAGCGCCATCGTTCCGATCATTCCCTGTTCATAAGGAACGGCAAAACTCCCGCGATGCCCGCCTGCTTCGCTTCCCTGAACAACCACCATATCCATTCCGGCCGTTTCATTCAGGATTGCCTCTTCCACCGTCGTGGCCGTACCGATCACCGCAATATGGCGATCCTTTAATCGATCGATCACGCGCTTGTCCGGAATGCCGAATGTGAATGTACAGGCCGGGACGCCTGTCTGCACAATAATTTCGATCTGCTTCAAAAATGTTTCTGACGACGGCTTAGAGGAAACGGAAGGATTGTCCAGATTCAATTTTTCACGCACAGGCCTTAAGAGCCGGTTTGATGCTTCGACTTTCCCTTCGTCCCATTCGAAGGCCTCGGGTACAAAAAGGTTAACCCCAAAAGAATGCCCGGTCAGCCGCCTGATTTCTTCGATAGCGGACCGTGTCTGCTCCGGCGTCATATAGCCGGCACCCAGCGTACCCAGTCCGCCTGCATTAGAAACGGCGGAAACGAGCTGAGGGGTTGTCGGACCGCCGGCCATCCCGGCCTGAATAATAGGATAATTAATTTTCAATCGTTTGCTGATTTCATTTTGCTGCCACATCGTCTCATCCCTCTGTTTGATATTTAGGTGGCAGCGACGAACGATTAGTGAAACAGGACTTTATTATGAAACGTCCCGGGCTGCCGAGAACGGCATAATACCGTTAAATGAAGAGTTCTTCATCCGGAAGCTTAAGTCCTTTCAGAAAAATATTTTCTTGAAAAAGCAGAAAACAAAAGGTACTGATTAGCCAAAACCCTTAGTATACAGGCTTCGATCGGAAAATAATTCGAAACGAGTGGAATCCTGTTACTTGATTTTTGCTGATATAGTTATTACAATAACTATATTAATTGATATTATTTCCATAGATATCATATTTTCTAAGGATGTGGTCTGTATGGATCTCAGGCAGGAGGTCGTAGAATTAATCTTCAAAGTTGCCAAAAGAGGTAAGTTAAAATTAAACAGACGGCTGGCTCAACGAGGTCTGACACTGCCGCAGTATTTTGTGATGAAGGTGCTTTACGAAAGAGCACACAAAGAAAAAAGGACGATTTCCCCGGCGGATCTTTCAGCCCTGACAGGTATTTCCCGCTCAACCATGACGGGCATTATCGATCGGCTCGAAAAAAACCGGCTCATCGAGCGAAAACAAAATCCTCAGGATCGCCGATCGCAGAATATTATATTTACCGAAAAGGGCCGGAAACTTGTTCAGGAACTCGGCCTGATAGCGGATGAGATCAGAAACGAGCCGCTCAGGGCGCTCTCCGAAGAACAGCTGCTGAACTTAAGAGAGGACCTGGTTCTTATTGAAAGTTATTTAAAAGATCATGAAACCGAAGAAAACAGACATCTTAAAAGTGAGGAGCCGAAATGCTGAAACAATGAGCGCCTCATCTTATTATGATGCTTTTATCCCATGAAAAATTATTTAATAAAGGAGAATGAATCATTGACCGAAAAAACACGGCCTGTTGATCTTGACGGCAAGGCCTATAATCGCACTTTTCTTATTATCGTCTTACTGGTAGGCGCCTTCTGCACGATTCTCAATCAGACGCTGCTGTCCACGGCGCTTCCAAAAATCATGTCGGATTTTCACATCACCGCTTCGACAGGCCAGTGGCTGACGACGGCTTTCCTGCTGATGAACGGGATCATGATTCCCGTAACGGCTCTGATGATTAATAAAATCAGTTCAAAGACGCTTTATATTATCTCAATGACCGTTTTTCTGATCGGGACCATCATGGCGGCGTTTGCTCCTAATTTCTCTATCCTGCTGACAGGACGGATCGTTCAGGCAGCCGGCGCCGGGATCATGATGCCGCTGATGCAGACTATTTTTCTGTTGATTTTCCCAAGGGAAAAACGCGGCGTTGCTATGGGAATGGCCGGGCTGGTCATCGCTTTTGCTCCGGCGATCGGGCCGACACTGTCCGGCTGGATTGTCGACAGCTTCAGCTGGCGCGTCCTTTTTTACATGATTATTCCGATTACGATCCTCGTCATCCTTCTCGCCTTTATGGCGATGAGAAAGGTGGTCCCTTTAACCAATCCGAGCATCGATTTTCTCTCGGTTGTCCTTTCGACGATCGGATTCGGCGGCCTTCTGTACGGATTCAGCAGCGTCGGCAATGACGGCTGGTCGAGTCCCGAAGTGATCTGGTGGCTGATTATAGGCGTTATCTTTGTCATTCTGTTTGCCTGGCGCCAGCTGAGGATGAAAGAACCCATGCTGGAATTAAGAGTGTTCCGCTCGCCGATCTTCAGTTTATCGGTGGCAATCAGCAGTATTGTCATGATGGCGATGATCGGAGCCGAGCTCGTTCTCCCGCTTTATATTCAGAATCTGCGCGGTCAGAGCGCTCTTCATTCCGGCCTCATGCTGCTTCCCGGAGCCATTGTCATGGGACTGATGAGTCCTGTGACCGGCATGATTTTCGACCGAATCGGGGCCCGCAAACTGGCGATCGCCGGAGTATCTTTGCTGACGCTCGGTACGATACCGTTTGCTTTCTTTACCGAAAACACATCTTTTGTATCGATCATTGTCTTCTATGCCATCCGCTTCCTCGGCATATCCATGATCATGATGCCGGTAACGACTGCGGGAATGAATGCCCTCCCCAATAATCTCATGAGTCATGGCACAGCCGTCAATAATACGATCCGCACCGTGGCCGGTTCCATTGGTACAGCGATTCTGGTCAGCGTTCTGACTAATGTGACTAAAAACACGATGCCGGCAAAAAGCATGCTCTCAACCGATCCGGCCGCTTACGGACAAAAAACGATTGATGCCGGCCTGCACGGAATGACGGCAGCATTTTGGGTCGCCGTCTGCTTCTGCCTGGCCACCCTGTTTCTGACCTTCTTCATAAAAGGAAAAGAGAAGGAACGGGAAAAACATGATCTGCAGCAGGCCGGCTGACCGCCCGCTGCCGTTCATCGATTCTTAATCTCAACACTCAGGAAGTGAAAATATTGATTCTGTTCACCCTCATCATCGGCGCCGTTCTTTTTGTGATTTTTGTTCTTATGAGCGGCGACAAATGGTTTTCAAAACATAAATGGATCAACGGTTTTTTGGTGGCCCTGTCGCTGATTGTTCTGATCGGAAGTGAATGCCTGATCGTACTGAATGATTATCAGCACTTTGGCATGAAAGACGTTGTCCAATCACAGAAAGTAAAAATTTATTCAACCGTTCCGCAGACAGCCGGACAGCCGTCCGCCGTCCCGTTTCTCCTTCTCCACCAGGATGTCGGAAAAGATAAACTGTATATTTATAATATCAGCGAAACAAACAAAACAAAAATGAAGCACACCGCCATCACCGATCAGAGTCAGATCCGGACAACGGATCAGTCGCCCTATCTCTCCGTCAGGAAGACGAAGCGCGTCTATGCGAATGCGTTTTATCGGAATCTGTTCGCTTTAAGCGGAAACAACGATGTGCTCGTATCTACGCAGAACGTTTTCTATCTTCCGAAAAACCGTCTGGTGCTCAGCACCGCCCAGGCCAAAAAAATGCAGCAGCAGATGAAACAGAAGCAGCAGGCGATGAAAAAGGCAGCAGGGAGGACCCTTCGTCAATGATCCGGATATCGCTTCGGTCTATCCGGGAAAGGAAACCGGTATTTCTCCGGTTTCTTTTTTTTTTGAGGCATTGATCCGCCCCCTTTTCAATTCCGGCATCCATCGCCGGCCTGTAAGCATGGCTGCAAATCGGCTTAAATCCGCTGCGGATTGTCTGCGGCAAATGATGGAGCCGCTCAGTCAATCTTTTCGGCATGTTCGGCACCCTTTTTACAATGCCGCTTTCATTGCCTGGTTTCATCGGAATCACCCGGCATGATCTACTGCGGCCGCTTCAGTCCCGGGCACGGGATGATCGGGCTGCCTGAATCGTCAAAAAGAGCCATGAAGAGCCCGCATGTCTGTATAAAAAAAGCCGATGATTAGGCATTGCCTTTTTAACGGCTGTGCGGAGCAAGCATCAAAATCGGCGTTGATGCATGCAGGACATACTCGAATATTCGTGAATCCCTACTTAAGCGCGCCCCGGCTTTCACATTGAGCGGCGAGCGGGCAATGCTCACAGCTGGGTACAGCCCTGCAATGCGTTTTGGCGTGGGCGACAATCAGGGCATGGAATTCCTGATACACGGTCAGGTCGTGAGGAAGATCTTTTTCCACCTGTGCCCGGAGCGCGCCGTATGTTTTCGGTACCCGGTCTCCGAGCCTTGTGAACAGGCGGCGAGCATAGGCATCCGCAATAAAAAACGGCTTGCCGAACGCATAGACAAGCATGGCATCGGCCGTCTCTTCGCCGATTCCCTTCACATCGAGCAATTCCTTACGAAGCTCGCAGCCGTCCTCCGCTCCCGCCTTTCCGGGATCATAATCATAGCGTCTGTACCAGTTCAGGAAAGAACGGATTCTCTGCGCTTTCAACCTGTAGAAGCCGGATGATCGAATCAGTCCGGCCAATTCATCGATTTCCAGCCGCTCCATCTTTTCGGGAGTCAGAAAAGGCGCCAGCTTTTTCAAACTGATCGCAACATTTTTCCAATTTGTATTTTGCGTCAGAATCGCCCCGATCAGCATTTCAAAAATCGATCCGGCGGGCCACCAGTGCTGCGGTCCGTGATAATCGAGCAAAATGCCGAATCTTTCCATATAATCGGCTTTCATTTGCACATAACCTCGAATAGGAATTTTTTTATTCAGAAACCGGCCCTCGAAAATGGCTTTTAAAAGACCGCGGCCTCTTTATCTGCAGCACCCGGAACAAACGGCAGAGAACGAAGACGCAGAACCTCTGCAGATGGCGTTCCTATCCGCAGCACCCGGAGCAGACGGCACGGATCCCTTTCCTTTCAGATTCAGCGGCCGCTCGCCATTTTGCTGATCGATTCCTGCAGATACGCTTTGATGCGCTGTCTTTCCACGTGAAAAGATCGGGCGGGAGAATAAATAATCGGGCATCCGATCGAAATCGATCTTTTCTGTTTATTTATAAAAACGGGATAAAACGGAAGCCGATTTCCCGTTTTCTGATAGCTGAGTTTGCCCAGATGAATAAATCCGACATCGAAATCATCGATAACCGGCGAAAACGGCTTTTCCTCATTTTCCGGGAAAATAACCAGATTTTCTCCTTTTTTAATTGCGTCTAAGCTCTCTTCAAGCGTCCGCGTTATGCGAAGCGACCCTCCGTAGACCGGAATCGCCCCAGTAGCTCGGACTATATGTATACAAAGAGGAGCGATGATCGCCGCCGCCCATCTGCTGAACGGGCGGCGCAGCTTCAGCTCTGTCTGCGCAAAATGGGCTTCAAGATAATCCGCACATTTTCCTTTTGTAACAATGTGATAAGTGACCCAGGGCCTGAACGGATAAGGAAAGAAAAGTTCCATCATGATCGGCGCATAAGAGCCAAGATGATTACATACAAAAACGGCCGGCAGATCCCGGCGCACATTCTCAGCTCCGATAAGCGTTCGTCGGCGAAAAAATAATCGGACAACCCTCTTCAGACTTTTAAATAGCGGATGGCTGGATTTCTTTTGAACGCTCATGGAAAACCCTTCATTATTTTTTCGTTTTTGAAAAACAATTTTAAAAATATACTTGCGAAACAGTTGAGAAACGACAAGTTTTATTCACGAATCAAATGAAAAACTCCGGTTATTTATTATATCACGAAGACGCCTGAGAGGATCAGAACTTTTTAGATAAAGAGCATCTACGAACCGGCCGGCACTTGAACATCCAGCCCCGCCTTCCAAATGATAAGACCGATAGCTGTCTCTGCGACGACCGACCATTCTGCTAATGATCGATATAGTGGCCGAAGACCGATAAATTGCCCGCGGCGACCGATAACGGGCTGCCTATGACCGATAAACTGCCCGCAGCGACCGATAACAGGCTGCCTATGACCGATAAACTGCCCGCAGCGACCGATAACGGGCTGCCGACAACCGATAAACTGCCCGCAGCGACCGATAACGGGCTGCCTATGACCGATAAACTGCCCGCAGCGACCGATAACGGGCTGCCTATGACCGATAAACTGCCCGCAGCGACCGATAACGGAGCTGCCGACAACCGATAAACTGCCCGCAGCGACCGATAACAGGCTGCCTATGACCGATAAACTGCCCGCAGCGACCGATAACGGGCTGCCGACAACCGAAAACCCGCTGAAGACAGCCTTACAGCGGACAGTATCATGGCTGAAAGGCAAATATTTTTTCTGCGAACTAATAATTGCTTAGTGATATTTTCTCGTAAAACGCCATGCATGCGACCCGCAGATATGAATAGTGGCCGAAAACGGGAAAAAATTGCCCGCTCCCTATCTAAGATAAGGGAACAGGCAGTTTGCTTTTATCTTTTATTTATAATGTTGCAGGTTTTCAATCCGACAGGATCAGCGTACGGCCGATGCCGGTGTTTTGCTTTTTACATCCGGCCGCGCGATCTGCAAATATCCGACGAGGACGACAATAATCATCGTTAAAACAAGGCTGACTCCGCCCTCTCCAAAACCGATTCCGCCGAGGTTGTGCGACTTGGAAAGCCAATCGGAAAAAGAAGCGCCTACCGGACGTGTCATAACGTAAGCAAACCAGAAAGCGAAAATTGGATGGAGACCGAACAGCCGATAGCCGATAGCCGGCAAAATAAGAAGGACGGCAAACAATATTCCGGAAGAGAAGTAACCGAGATGCAGGGTCATCGCCGTCATGTCTCCGGAAGCCGTACCGAGCGCAAATGTTCCCAATACGGCAGCCCAGTAAAACAGTTCGCGGCGAAAAGTATAAATGCTGTGTATCGACAGCGTCTTCTCGGCTGCGTACCAGATCAGGAAGACGGCGGCCAGTGCCGCTGCAAAAAACAGGGTCGATATCAGATAGGGGACGCCGAGCACGACGTGGACAACGTCTGCGGCCATCGTTCCGAATATGCTGACCATGACGACAACCAGCCAGTAAATCCAGGCAATATAGCGTCTCACCCGGAATTGAAGAATGATTGCGGCTGCAAGGCCCAATCCGCCGAGAATAACGGCAATCACCGGATTGATCTGTTTAACCAGATAATCGGAGAACACCTCCCCCATTCCGGTTGTCAGCAGCTTGGTGATCCAAAAATAGGCCGTAATCTCAGGAACTTTAGAAAAAACGCTCTGCTGATGAAGCGCATCGGCCAGCAATGGTTTATTCATTGACTCACTCTTTTCTTTTTTTTGCTATCCGTTTAGAAAAATATTTTTTTCTTCCATAGATTGAATTCGGCGGATTCGGTTTAAATTCCGATCCCCGGCACTGCTCTTCTCGGACCTTCAGGAACCAGCCGGATTCGGATTTCTGCAGCAGCGTGATTCGGCATTTCTTTGCCGCGGCGATGCCGACCGTATTCTGCAACCGATACAGGGCCACAGGACGCCGAATTCTATCGCTTCCTCGATCGTTTGCAGCAGTCATTATAATCGCAATGTACGAACGTCCTCTGTCCGTGTCTTTTGAGAAACAGGATCACCTGAACATTAGAATTTTTTAATAAATGGATAGCGATCGATCAAACGATGACCGGGCAAAATCATCGCATTAAGACCGGCAAAAAATTTTATAAAAAATCGACTGCAAAACGATTTGCACCGATTGTTCTTTTTAAAAAAATAAGGATCACTTTATAAATACAAATTTTCAAACGAGTCTAAGCTATTTGATGCCTTTACCAAACAAAACACTCATGATCATGCATTCAGAATAAAAAACAGCCGCGGAACCTTCCGCCCGAACATTGACGTGAAACCTTTTGGTGTTATATTATTAAGTGAAACCAAAAGGTTTTATTTGAAAATGAAAGGGAGAAAATAATGACCGACAAGAATCAGACTGCCCTACCGGCAATCGAACAAACTGTTTTGATCAATGCCCCCATTCAAAAAGTATGGGATTTTATATCCACATCGAAGGGGATTGAATTCTGGTTCATGCCCAATGATTTTGAAACGAAAGCGGGGCATCTTTTTCATTTGCGAACGCCCTACGGGTCCTCGCCGTGCAAAGTCATTGAACTCGATCCGCCGCATCGTCTTTCTTTCACCTGGGATGAAGACGGCTGGATTGTTTCGTTTATTCTGAAAAGCGAGGGGGACAGAACAGCCTTTACACTGATTCACGACGGCTGGAAAAATCCCGAGGACATCGTTCCGAAAGCCGGCCGCAGAAACGACGCGGTTCGTCAAACGATGGCCGGCGGCTGGAACGGAATCTGCAAACAGCTCAGAAAGATCGCGGAAACGTGATGGCCACGGCGAAGCAGGAACACGATGTCTTTCAAGCGATTGCCGATCCGACACGCAGAAAAATCCTGCGCCTGCTGGCCGAAGAAGAATTGCCGATATCCGCAATCACCGGCCGTTTCGCGATGAGCCGCACGGCTATCGCCAAGCATCTCCGCATTCTCTCTGAAGCGCATCTGGTGCGCGGTGAAAAGATCGGAAGAAAAAAATATTACCGGCTCAGGCCGGAATCGTTTGCGGAAGTGCAAGAATGGCTCTCTTATTTCAAGCAATTCTGGAGCAATAAATTATCGATGCTCAAATATCAGGCTGAGCATCAGAGAGCCACGATGAAAATACCTCCGACATCCCGGAGAGGCGAAAATCATTGAATCACCGGAAAAAATTTCACCGATTTTTCTCAGTGATAGAAAAAGGCGGCAGCGCGCTGCCGGACAGGCTACATGGAATACCCTGACAATGGTTAAAAAGGTCGCTGCCGAAAAAAGGCCTGTGAAACAGAGTTTCTGAGGCCGGGTAAAAAAAACAGCCCGCCCTTTTTGTGATCGTCCTTATTGAGTTACGGTCTGGTACGCTCGGAATCTGTATCTCAGATTTTCTCGGCAGGCCGATCATAATGTTAAGATGCAAAAATCAGCCCGGATTAGGAAGTTTATTCCAATTATTTGCAGACATTAAATTTAAATTCCAGAATCCATATCCTGCTAAATGATAATCCTGGATCAGCTGTAAATAGGATTGAAGCGATTGGTCATTCATAAGCCAGGCCTTATACTGTTTTCCCCCCATCGAATAAGAAACATAGGAAGTTCCTGTAGTTGAATTCCATTGCCCGCTGTGATGTTCTTTTAACATCAGGTTATTGAAATCTTCACTGGAGACGGCCTGGCTCTGAATCGTTGCTCCGTTTGCATCGACCTGCCAAACTCTTGTATAGGAAGGCAAACCCAATAATAATTTTTGAGCGGATATACCTGTTTTTATGAATTGCTGCACGTTATTTTTCAGCCATTGCAGAGATGTCACAGGGCCGGGTGTCGGATCAGTTGCCCAGTGTTCGTCATAGCCCATGAAAACAACATAATCACTATATTGATTCAGCACTTGATTAAAAGACGATATATTTTGCACTCCCCCTGTTTCCGGCTGCAGATCAACCGATAATAGAATATGATTCGGTTTTAACGCATTTGAAAGAGCGACGATAAAACTCATGAAAGCTTTTCTATCATTTGCACCGATATTTTCAATATCCACGTTTATCCCGTCCAGACGGCTTTTTACCGCATTGCTTCCGATCTCCTGAGCGGTCTGATTGATCCTGCCCGGATTTTCTAAAAACTGACGGGTTGCCGCGCTGGTCTGTGCTTCCATCGTTACACGTCCCCACACTTTTTTCCCTTCGCCATGCATCTTTGAAATAAGAGGCGATGCTGTTTCTACCTTCAGAGGACTTGAAGCCCCAATCGACGCAAACAGCGGAGACACGATTTGAAGATTGTTATAATTCGCTAAGTTACTATAATTACCCGTCACCCAACCAAAAGACAGGGTATGTAAAGGAGCCGGTGTTGGACTGCTTTTTGTCGTACGCTTGGCCGTGCTTTCCGATTTCGCCGGATTGGCAACATTTTTTTCTAAAGACGTGTCGACGATATTTTTCCCCGGGTCGGCCGAATCAGAATGAAAGAGGACAATAGCTGAAGGGATGCCAATGACGATAGCAGCGATGAAAAGACTGTAAATGAGAAATAGTTTTGCAAGGCGGTCAGCAAGGACAGGCAAGTTATTCATGATTCTCCCTCCCGAAAGGCATCTGCTACTACTCTATGTAAAATCCTTGATGATTAGACGGGCAGAATCGGATGTTGGAGCACCGGCAGGAGAATCGGCAATCGCTCGGCCCAGTGATCGCAAGCGCAGATTGATAGAGGCCGGATCAATTTTGAATTTATTATTAAATACGTAGTGTGCCAACTAAAAAAGAACCGAAATCCGGTTCTTATATCGGTCGGCGCAGGCGGGTTATCGGTCGTTGGCTGCACGTTATCGGTCGGCACAGACAGCTTATCGCAGCAGCAAATTTATCGGTCATTACGGCTATTTTATCGGTCGGCGCAGACGGTTTATCGGTCGTTGACAGTCCGTTATCGGTCGACAAAGGCGGGTTATCGGTCAGCAGCAAATTTATCGGTCATTACGGCTATTTTATCGGTCGGCGCAGGCGGGTTATCGGTCGTTGGCTGTACGTTATCGGTCGGCACAGACAGCTTATTGCAGCAGCAAATTTATCGGTCATTACGGCTATTTTATCGGTCGGCGCAGACGGTTTATCGGTCGTTGACAGTCCGTTATCGGTCGACAAAGGCGGGTTATCGACCAGCAGCAAATTTATCGGTCATTACGGCTATTTTATCGGTCGGCACAGGCGGGTTATCGGTCGTTGACAGTCCGTTATCGGTCAGCAGCAAATTTATCGGTCATTACGGCTATTTTATCGGTCAGCGCAGGCAATTTATCGATCGTTGGCTGCACGTTATCGGTCGACAAAGGCAGGTTATCGATCGGCAGCAAATTTATCGGTCATTACGGCTATTTTATCGGTCGGCGTAGGCGATTTTTCGGTCGTTGGCTGCACGTTATCGGTCGACAAAGGCAGGTTATCGATCGGCAGCAAATTTATCGGTCATTACGGCTATTTTATCGGTCAGCGCAGGCGATTTATCGGTCGCTGACTGCACGTTATCGGTCGGCGCAGGCGGGTTATCGGTCGCTGACTGCGTGTTATCGGTCTCACAGGCAGGTTATCGGCCGTTGTAGGTGGATCATCGGTAGTGCCAGATAGGTTATCAGCTGTCACCGGCGGTTTATCAATCTCCACCAAGGTATATCGGCAATTGTGTGCTTAGCATCGAGGCTGCCTCTTGGGACTCATAGTCGGAGGATGGAACTGCTTCAGATGCTTCCGCAGCTGTTCCGGCAACTTGCTCTGGGTCTTATAGTCACAAATTTAAATCTATATCCGGTCCCGCAGCGGACGAAAAAAGGCACGAATCTCTTCGGCAAGCAATTCAGGTTCTTCAAAAGCAGCAAAATGGCCGCCTCTCGGCAATGCGGTCCAGCGCTGCACGTTATACGTGCGTTCCGCCCATTCGCGCGGTGCCTGATTTACGGATTCCACTGTCAAAGTGACTCCGGTCGGCACCCCAACACGCTGAAATAGTGATGCGGATTTTTCATAATACCGGTGGTCGTAATATAAGCGAATGGAAGAATTAATGGTTTCGGTCACCCAATAGATCGTTAAATTGGTTAACAATTCATCCTTGCTGAACCTTCGTTCTATATCGCCGCCGCAATCACTCCAGGATCTGAATTTTTCAAGAATCCAGGCTGCGAGGCCGGCGGGTGAATCATTGAGACCGTAAGCAAGCGTCTGCGGCCGAGTCGACTGCTGGTGCTCGTAGGCTCCCTCTTCCTGTTCCCAGGAACGGACTTTGGATTGATAGGCAAGCTCCGCCAGTGTCAGCGGCGCAGCGCCCCGGCCAAGAAACGGACTGCCGACAGCCAGAATGTGAATTCCTGTTAGATACTCGGAATGGCTGCGCCCGAGGCTGGTAGCGACGCCGGCGCCGATGTCTCCCCCATGGGCTCCGAACCGCTGATACCCCAATGCATTGATCATCAGTTCTGCCCAGATGTCCGATATCGCTTTCAGTGTCATTTTCCGACGAATGGGACGCTGTGAAAATCCGCATCCGGGAAGCGACGGAACCACGACATCAAAAGCATCTGCTGCATCGCCTCCGAATGAGACCGGATCAGTCAGAAGAGGAATGATTTTTGTCATTTCGAAAAAAGAACTCGGCCACCCATGGGTGAGAATCAGAGGCATGGGCCGGGGCCCGCGGCCGCGCTCGCGGATAAAATGAATCGCCAGCCCGCCGACATCAGCACGAAATTGCGAAAATCCATTCAGATATTTTTCCTGTTTGCGCCAGTCAAATTCCCGGCTCCAGTATGAGAGGATTTCCTGCAGGTATTCCCTGTTGGTCCCGTAATTCCAACCTGCCTCTTCCGCAGCGTCAGGCCATCTCGTCTGTTCCAGTCGTGTCCGCAAATCATTAAGCACGGACTGAGCGATATGGATTTGAAAAGGCTCTACCGGCATGATTACTCCTCCTTGACTCGTTCCTTGTAACCCTCTAAAATATGTTTTAATGGTTTCATTATACGAAGAAGATCTGCAACCTGTCAATTTAGATTCTAACGGTTTCACGCAATAGGAGGTAATCAATAATCATGGCTGAAAAAATCTTTGAATATATTGCCGGTGCCATCTGCCTGGACTTCGCCAACACCATCAGCGGCGCACGCGGTCAGACAAACGTTTCGGAGCATCTTAACAGCTATCGGGATCTGCTGAATTGGGGACAGCAGGCGGGATTATTAAGCGCAGAGCAGGCTGTTTATCTGGAAAAAAAATCGAAAGAACATAAAATTGCGTCAAACAGGGTATTGGATCGGGCCAGAAATCTGAGGGAATCGATATATCGGATCTTTTCAGCCGTTGCCGTCCAGAAAAAGCCGGCCGCCCCTGATCTTGCAGTGATCAATAACGAACTTGCTCGCGGTCTCTGCCAGTCGCGCATTATTTCAACACCGTCCGGCTTCATGTGGGGATGGGAAGAGCCTGTCCGTCTCGACTCGATAATCGCTCCCCCGGCCCGTTCCGCCGCCGACCTGCTGGCTTCCGCCGTTCCATTTCGCGTCAGAGAGTGCGCCAACCCTTCCTGCACCTGGCTGTTTATCGACGAAACAAAAAATCATAGCCGCCGCTGGTGCAATATGAGAACCTGCGGCAATGCAGACAAAATCAGACGGTTCCGCTCGCGTCATCGCCAATGATGGTCCACGGAATCCGCCTGCTCTCTTTTTTTATTCTCCCGCCGCCCGCCTGCATTTTCTATGACTTTCTGTATAAGAATCAGCCGAACTGAGCGGGGACATGATCCTCGGAAAAAACAAACCGCCCCGCCGGTCGATATTTCCGACTGCGGGACGGTCCTTTCTTCGTCTGATTTTTAGCGTATAAGTTATCTTTCACTCCGGACTCCACAGCGTTTCCAAACCCGGAAAAAGATCAATGGAATGCTCCGGACATTTCAAGAATGCGATAAAATGCCAGAATGACCATGGCGATCAGATAAAAGCGCAGTGTCACCAGTGAAAACTTAACACTTCTCGTCATTTTCATTTTTCCAAGATTGTCAGGATTCAACTTTTTTTCCGGTTTATCAAATAAAGGGTGTACGACATAAAATTCCTTCTTATAGCCGTTTCCCATTTCTGTATTATGCATTGCCTGATTCATCATTTTCATTTTAATAACCTCCTTACTCTATTACCTATTCATTTAAGAAAACAGGCCGGGCAGCATAACCTGTACCGCCAGGATTGCCGAAAGAATGAATAAAATCGTAATAATCACCCAGTTGATCGCATTGTTCCACGGCTTGTTCGAAAATCTTTCCCCGAGCAGCTCCTTATCATTTAAAAGCAGCTGCAAGAATACGATCGCCGACGGAAGCATCAAACCGGCCAGCACCTGAACGCCGACAATAATCAGCTGCAAGGGTGCATTGGGAATTAAGACGATGCCGGCTGCAGAAGCAATGGCCCCGACAAAGAAGCAATAAAACTGCGGTGCTTCTCTAAACTTTTTGCGCAGCGTGTGTTCCCATCCGACGACTTCGCCGTAAGCCCATGAACTTGACAGAGAGATAGCCATTGTTCCGAGAACGGCCGCATTGCACATCAGCAAAAGGACGGCGTTCTTTCCGAAGCTTCCGAGCACAGGTCCGAGAACGCCGGCCATCTGCGCCGGATCCCGATAACCGATGCCCTTTTGAAAAAGTACATTTCCTATTAGCATCATGCTGCCGGCAATGATCACCGTGAACACGGCTCCGATCAGCGTATCGAGCCGTTCGAACGGCAGATCCTTAAACCGCAGTTTCTTATCCGCGATGCAGCTCTGCTGAAAAAATAATTGCCAGGGCGCCACCGTCGTCCCGATAATCGCAATAATCATAAAGACCAGATTGCCTGTCATCCCTCCGCCCGGCACGCCGGGAACCACCAGATCATGGGCCACACGGCCGAAAGCGGGATGCGACATAAAAGCCAGCAGAAGCCAGACGGCATCCAGCAGGCAAAGAACGATCGTTACCCGCTCCCATCTCAGATATCCGCCTGAAACAACCAGAAAAATCAGGCCGATCGCTGAGACAGGAACAGACAGATAGGGGGAAATGCCCATTTTGCTTAACGCCAGCGATATCGCCGCAAATTCGGTAATCAGTGTCAGAAAGTTAACCAGTTCCAGATCAAACAATGAAAACCTTCCCCACCATTTTCCGAAACGTTTATATATCATCGCCGCATGTCCTTCGCCCGTCGCGATCCCCAGTCTGACCACCATTTCCTGGCAAAAATACGTCACCGGAAGAAGAATGAGCAGTACCCAAAGCAATCTTGTGCCGTACTGTGCACCTGCCTGGGTATAGGTAGACACCGCTCCGGCATCATTATCCGCTTCCATCACGATAAGTCCCGGTCCGAATACCATTAGAAAGGTAAGCAGCCGTCCTGCTGCCGGACTTTTGACGACCCGTGCTTTAGTCAGTTTGTCTTCCGCTACATGAGTACCATTTTTCATCTCCGCTTCCATAATTGTTCACCTCGTTACTCATCTATCGCCATTACCGATCCGAACTTTTTGTCAGCAGAACAAGGGATGGTAATTGGCCATGGCACCACCAGTATAAGATTGTTTCAAAGACAGCTTATAATGACTACTACCGGGAACATCATCCATGCCAATCACCTCCTTAATATCAAAAAATCTCTCCACAACAAAGTGAAGAGATTTTCAAATCATCTAAAAGCATCGGAAAAACCGAATCCTCCCCACTCGTTGAGTTTTAGCACTGTAAAGCTTTGAGCATAAGCACCCGCATTTCTGCGCGTGTAGTCAGCTACATTAAGTAAAACCTTAGTCCGGTAATACCTGCTGACCCATTGGCGTCTCTCGACATTTTTGGGCAGTAGCGTGTATCTTTACAGTAGCCTCACCTAACAAGGATATGCAGTTGTCTTTTGAAAATAATTATTAATTAAGATTAAGTTTAATATATCTTATATCCATGATTTATACTATGCCACAAATCTAATTGTGTCAACCTTTTCCACAAAAAAGGTACAAAAATACATGGACCATTCAGCATTCGGATTTTGATAAATGATAAGTCAAAACGGCTGGAATACACTTTACGGGCTCAAGCAGTCCGGGCATTGACGGTTCAATGATCCATCGCATCCGGATCAGAGGCTTTTTTTACACAGGCCGGGTTAATTCAAAGATTTCCCCCAGTTTTGTATAGGAACTTCCCGCCAGCCGGCCGACAGGCTTTAAACCTTGAGGATCAATCCTTCCGTTTTTATATAAATCATCTCTGATATGGTAAAAAACGACACGGCCGATTAATAAGTCACACGAAGGATGAGGGGCCGTTCCACCGAGCGCGACGGCCCTTTCAAGGACACATTCCAGACGAATACTTGCTTCTTTTACCCCTTGAACGCCTATCTTGGTACTCTCGACGGGAGTTAACCCGGTAATGCTGACTTCACTTTCATCCGGCGGCAAGGATCGGGCCGTCTGATTGATTTGAGCGATATAGCGTTCATCGGATATATGCACAACAAATGCTTTCATTGCGATCGCATTTCTCGCTGTATCTTTCATGTTCCCATTTACACGCTGAACGGAAACCGCAACCATCGGCGGTTCGTCGGTCACAATATTAAAAAAGCTGAAAGGGGCGGCGTTCAGCACCCCTTCCGGCGACTTCGTGGTCACAAAAGCGACCGGTCTCGGAATAATGCTGCCCGTTAAAAACTTATAGTTGTCCCGTTCGGATAAGGCGGACGGATCCAGTCCGATCATGATTGATTCCTCCCTTTTTTATAAACGGGGCTTCCCCTTTTATAATGAAGTTTCTCCTAAAGTGGATAACATCTTTATTTAAAAAATCCCTTACCGAGAACGGATGATAGTGCGCAGCAGTATCTGGCTTTAAATAAACCGGATGAACTTTTTTTGTCATGCCGACTCAACGCAGGCCAACATGAATTTGGACTCAGCTGTTTAATTCGGTGATTCGGAGCGATATTTTGACGTTTCGGTGCATCTGGAGCCGGATTCAGTGCGGCTTTTTCCCGGTTCGGTGCGGTTTTTCAGCATTTTGGCGCGACTTTAGCCTGATTTGGTGCGACCGCTCAGATTTGGTGCGAGTTCTGCCGGATTCGGTGCGGTTTTTCAGCATTTCGGTGCAACTCTAGCCTGATTTGGTGCGACTGCTCAGATTCGGTGCGAGTTCTGCCGGATTCGGTGCAACTTTCTCTCAGCTCGGTGCGGCTTTTCAGCATTTCGGTGCGGCTTTTTCCCGGTTCGGTGCGGTTTTTCAGCATTTCGGTGCAACTCTAGCCTGATTTGGTGCGACTGCTCGATTCGGCGCGAGTTCTGCCGGATTCGGTGCGGCTTTCTCCCGGTTCGGTGCGGTTTTTCAGCATTTCGGTGCGACTTTAGCCTGATTTGGTGCGACTGCTCGATTCGGTGCATCTGGAGCCGGATTCGGTGCGGCTTTTTCCCGGTTCGGTGCGGTTTTTCAGCATTTCGGTGCAACTCTAGCCTGATTTGGTGCGACCGCTCAGATTCGGTGCGAGTTCTGCCGGATTCGGTGCAACTTTCTCCCAGTTCGGTGCGGCTTTTCAGCATTTCGGTGCGACTTTCTCCTGATTTGGTGCGACCGCTCAGATTCGGTGCAAGTTCTGCCGGATTCGGTGCAAGTTCTGCCGGATTCGGTGCGGCTTTTTCCCGGTTCGGTGCGGTTTTTCAGCATTTCGGTGCGACTCTCTCCTGATTTGGTGCGACCGCTCAGATTCGGTGCAACTTTCTCCCAGTTCGGTGCGGTTTTTCGGCATTTTGGCGCGACTTTAGCCTGATTTGGTGCGACCGCTCAAATTCGGTGCGGCTTTTCAGCATTTCGGTGCGGCTTTTTCCCGGTTCGGTGCGGCTTTTCAGCATTTCGGTGCGGCTTTTTCCCGGTTCGGTGCGGTTTTTCAGCATTTCGGTGCAACTTTCTCCTGATTTGGTGCAACCGCTCAGATTCGGTGCGACTGCTCGATTCGGCGCGACTGGCATGCCTGTGCATTTTTCTAATTTAATTATAAACCAGAAAAGGTTTTTTTTTCAGCAAATCTGTACGTCAGCCATAAAATAGCTATAGCTGCTGAGTAAACAATCATTTTTTGAACTGCTTATCTTAGCGAAAGGCTGATGATCCGTGCCTTTCCGAGTACATATCTTTATTTGTAACGATCCTATCATTCTGATTCCATACCTACAGATCCTGCAATCAAGATCGGTTCTGCTTCTTTGAAAAAAATAAAAGCACCTGTAAAGGTGCTGCACGATCAGTCATCATAAACAATCATCACGGAATAAAACAATTTCTCATCATTTCCATTTACCATTTCATCCATATCTTTTAATGAAGTGCTGAAAGCGATCTTTTTAATCGGCGCATGTTTACTTAAGAAGTTGTTCACTGCTTTTTCTACTTTACTGGGTTCATGGTCTGAAAATATTTTTATTTTCAATCATCTCATCTCCAATTGCAGGGATAATTTATCGTTACTCAAATGAAGGGATTTTTATACATGAGTAAGGCGCTGCACGGACATGTATCCAGAGGCGCCATCATAAAGCGGTGCAACGCTCTATCCTAATCCGGTTGGTTCGATTCATTGCCCGTTACTTAAACCCCTGATTCCGCGGCTTAATGATAAGATATGAAGGTTCTGCAAATTTCTGATCCTCCCCCTTTTATCGCGGCATCGAAGCGCTGCTGTTTTTACTTCTTTTCATCACAGCGAACGACATTGAAATTTTCGCGGCCGTATCATCCTGAATGAAGTCATCCCGTTTTTTTATTCAATTCAGGATGCACCGCCGATCTGGTGCATCCTGAATTTCTACTGTCCGCGCTGCTCAATCTGCTTCATTTTTTCAAAATGGCGGCCGACATTTGATTGAGAATGTTTGCTGAAACTGCGCTTCTCACAAATAGGTTTTTTCACTCATCAATTTGTACCTTTCGCCGACCGCCTGTCCATTCATATATTAAATTATTCCCTGACAAGGAGGTGCTTCTCTTGGGATATGATGGTGGATACAGCACAGGCAGCGGATTCGCTCTGATCGTTGTGCTGTTCATTCTGTTGATCATTGTCGGCACTGCTTTCGTGTATTAATGACATCTGATCTGTCCCTCGGCACTCAGCATTCCTCCTGTATCAAGGGCACCCCGGCACAAGGTGCCCTGTTTATTATTAGATTATTTTTTTAAAGGAGCCGAAGCGGCCGCCCATTTCGGATGATTGGGCCTCCCGAACCGGCTCTCCCCAGTCCGGATATAAGCCTTGCGAGCCGGGAAATGCCAGATGCGTCCGGCAGAATGCGGCGGCATAAGCCGTTGCAAGCGGCGCCTGCCGAAGCGGGCAGATTTCCTGAAGCGTGATACCGTATTCAGCGGTTTACATCCGTCCGGCCCATATTCATGCCGCCCGGCAGCCCGGGCAGGCAAGTCCGGCAGCACGTCGCTGCGCGCCGCCTGTTTCGTGCCGGAGGCAGGTTCGAAACCGTGCCGCCGGACATTTTTCCCGCTTGAAATTACAATCCGTTAACGATATTTTCCGGCCTTTTGCCTTCATCCACACGCCTGATATTCGTCCAGGCAAACGTGTGCATCTGTTTAAAGGCCTGTTCCGTCACTCCGCCGATATGAGGCGAAAATGTGATTCTCTCGGAAATCTCTTCCGGCAGATGCAGAAGTGCGTTATCCGGCCGGACAGGTTCCGGTGAAATCGTATCCAGCCCTGCTCCGGCAATCAGCCCTTCTTTCAGAGCGACAATCAGGTCGTCCTGATCGACCACTTCTCCCCGCGCCGTATTGATCAGGACAGAGGATTTTTTCATCAGGCAAAGGCGGTCCAAATTAATAAAATTTTTCGTCTCGGCATTCGAAGGCAAGTGAAGGCTGATAATATCGCATGTGCTTAGAAGTTCATTGAGCGGCAAATAGTCGGCCCGCAGCTCGCGCTCCCGCTCTTCCGGAAGCCGGTGCCTGCTGTAGTAGCTGACTTTTGCCTCAAAGCCTTTGAGCCGCCCGGCCGTTTCCTGTCCAATGGCGCCCATGCCGATAATGCCGACATGGCAGTTCCAAAGCTCTCGGATTCCTTCCAGGCTCCAGTTGCTTTTGGCCTCGATCTGGCGCGCCTCCCGCACCATTCTGTCGCCCTCCACCGTTCGGCGCAGCACCGCCAGCATGAGCAGAACGGCCTGTTCCGCGACGGCCTTGCTGTTTGCTGCGGCATTATTGCAGACAAAGACGCCCTTTTCCTTTGCAGCGCGGATGTCGATCCAATCATAACCGACGCCCTCTGACTGGATCATTTTTAAATGAGACATCGCATCAATTAATTTCTTTCGGACTGGCTGCATCGCATCGGCAAAAATCACATCGGCATCGCCGCCGATTGTCAACAGCTTCCGCGTATCGGTTTCAAAATCCGCAAAGACGAGTTCCCATGATTCCGGTATCGCCGCCAGATCGGAAAATCTTTCTATTCTTTTTTTTAACGTCATCAGCAGAATCTTCATACTTGTTCTCCCTCCCGTAATTTTGCTCAATTGAAATAGTCATTCCATTTTTAGATGCGATCTATTCAGAAGGCTCCGGCACCGCCTCCTCCGGAAGACGGTCCGCCGCCAAAAGATGTACCGCTCCCCGTATCTCCTGACGCCGCCGAGTCCGTCGCTGCAAAATAGTAAAGAAAACAGCTCGGGTAAAAGCTTGCGGCTGTTACATCTGCCTGCTCCATCCAGGGAGCCGTCATACTTGGTTTCATCAGATTTTTATATCCACAAATAAATGATTGGCCGACATTTAACGAAACAGAAAGCGCGAACAGATGGTCCAATTGAGCTTGAGTGACGGATGGCTCCGTATGCGGCCGTGATATGTCTTCTTTCCATTTCTTAAGCATCCGCCGTTCCGCGGCTTTGTCCGGGCGCCATTTTTTACTTGGGAAGAAGCCAAATAAAATTGAAGCGGCAAGGATGAATAAAGAAGCAGCAACTTTGAGATCCGGATCATGAAGGCTCATCAGTTCAAAAAAAGCAGCGGCAAAGAAAACATAAAATCCTGCCTTCCACCTTGGAGAAATGAAATAAATAACAAACGCAGCAATCAACAGGCCGGCAAGGACCATGTTCAGGCCGGTCACCGTCTTTGACTGTGTCGCATCGATCCGCCATAAACAATTGGCAAAGACGAAAATACCTCCTGTAAAAATAAGGGCAATAAGCGGAAAAAATTTCACCTTCGGCTGAAACAGATCTCTGGAGAAAGGTGCTTCCTTCTTCAGAAGGTCCTTCCAGACCGTGAGCTTGCTTTTAAACCGTTCAGCTTTTTTTTGATAGATTGCGAGCACCTTCCCGGACTTCTTTTCCTTCCCGGTCGGCCCGTAAATCTGATCAAGGGTAAATCCGGCCTTGCCATCATACTTCGAGGTGAACAGCCAATTTATTAAATAGTTTTCAGCTTTTGTCAGTTTTACCGTTTGCTGTTTTCGCGTGAACCTTATAGTTTTCTCAGGAAAATCTTTGTCTTTTTTGTACTTTTCATGAATCGGAACGACAGCCATATCGGCAATATTTTTCCGCACAAGAGACAGCAGCCCCGCAATGATTGCGTCATTTGAGAAGCGTAATCGATGATCCAGATAATGAGCGTAGAGCGGATCCATTTTTTCTAAAAAATGCAGATCAATGTCAGAAGGGCCGGCCGGCCGTCGCAGACGTCGGATCAGCAGCCATACGGCCGAAACAAGAAAGAGGATCCATGTTAAATCGTTTAAAAGCCTCTTAGCGGCGGCCACATAGCCCTTTCGGTGGACCAGCCTCTGCTGAAAGGCGTCTTCATTTTTCTTTAATGCCATGTACCGATCGATGTCATGATCGGTCGACTTCTGGGGAAAATAGGCAGACGGAAGAAGAAAATGCGTCTCCGTCGATTCTCCAGCCGGGAGACGGTTTATCGTGTAGGCATAATAGTTTTGCTGCTTTGTCAGAACGGCCTGACCGGAATAATCGTATAAATATGCATTTACCTGATTGTTCAGCGTTCCGGGAAACTGATAATGAATGGATAAGTGCTGTAAATCCGTCCGGTTGTCATGATCAAAGAAACTGTAATTGATAAAGGCGGCATCACGGGACTTGCTGACCACATTTTTTACAGTATAAACATACAGGATCTTCTTTGTTTCATTCACCGACCTTGTGTAAATTTTATATGTATGGTCTTCTAAGGACGTTTTTAAAAGATTTGATTCGTCGGGTTGAAAAAAATCCCCGTTCTTTGAAATCAGATACGCTTTAAAGCCCGTGATATCGGAATTTATCGAACGGGTCGTTCCATTGAAAGAGCCGTGAAACGTGTAATCGTAAAGTTCCTTCACCTGCATTGAACCATCCGGCCGCACAGCGGCATGAATAGCCACCTGATTGATCCGGAATGTTTTATTTTCCCCGGAACCGCTGCATCCGCTTACAAGCAGCAGAATTAACAGGAAGAGAACAGGAAAGATTCTTCCCTTTTTCATCGCTTCACGACCTTTCCGCTCTTTAACATCATACCGTGAACAGCCATTAAATCGGATTATTGCCTGATTCTGTCAATTGTCTGCTTTTCTCTGAACAGGGCCTCCAGCTGCCTGCGTCCCGGCCGCACTTCAGCCAGCTCCTTCATCACGTCCATCCAGGCCTTCTGGTGGTCTCCCCCTAATGATGAAAAAATTTCTTTCATTTGTTCCTTTTGCACCCGGCTCAGTCCCTGTTCCAGCCGGTACCCTTTCTCGGTCAGAAACAGCTGCTTATATCGCTTATCGAATTTTGCCTGCTCCGACTCAATAAATCCTTTCTCGTACAGCTGCCTCAAAGGTACATTGACCGCCTGTTTTGACACTTCCAAAACGGTAAACAGCTCGTTCACCGTAATACCCGGGATACGGGCGATAAAAAACAGAATACGGTGATGCACCCTTTGAATTCCGTACTTCGCGATCATTTGATCCGGTTTTTCAGTAAATGTCCGGTAAGCAAAATAAAATAGCATTAATACTTCATTTAGTTTCTGCTGTTCATCATTCAAAATGTTTAGACTCCTTTCACTTCGGAATAGTAGTATACCATAAAGTTGCGCCTTCTTCCTTATCATTTTGCATGAATTGAAAAAATCAGGCGTCCTATTAGGTCAAGTATGTTGACCTAAATGTATTTTTGCCTTACACTGGTTTTATAGGTCAATGATGTTGACCTATAAAACCAGATTTTTTTCTGCCTGAGACCTGTTTTGTTCCAAACGAAAATTTTATAAAGCGAGGCGAAGACAAAAGATGAGCGGCAATTATACAATCGGACGATATCTCATTGACCGGCTGGCGGAACTCGGCATTCGCGACATTTTCGGCGTGCCGGGCGATTATAATTTATCTTTTCTCGATGAAATCATCGAACATCCCGCCGTCAAATGGATCGGCAATTGCAATGAGCTGAATGCGGCTTACGCCGCAGACGGCTATGCACGGATACACGGAATCGCGGCACTCGTGACGACATTCGGCGTCGGCGAACTGAGCGCCGTAAACGGGATTGCCGGTTCTTATGCGGAACAGGTGCCCGTCGTTAAGATTACAGGCTCCCCTTCAAGCAAGGTCGCCCGCGAAGGACGAATCGTTCACCATACGCTCGGCGACGGCCAATTCAATCATTTTTCACGGATGTACCAGGAAGTCACCGTCGCACAGACGACGTTAACGGCGGAAGACGCACCGCAGGAAATCGACCGTGTTTTAAAAGCATGCTGGGCCGAAAAACGTCCGGTCTATATTAACGTTCCCGTCGATATTCATTCACAGCCGGCCGCGCCCCCCGCCGAACCGCTGCTGCAGGATGAGAGCAGGACCGATCCGCAGCACCTTCAGCAAATGCTGGAGTCGCTCGTCCCGGTCATCGAACAGGCCAAATCGCCTGTAATCCTGGCAGACTTTCAAGTATACCGCTATCATGTCGAGGAAGAGCTCAGGCATTTCGCTGAAAAGACAGGACTGCCGGTGGCCACTCTGAGCATGGGAAAGGGCGTCTTTAATGAAGAACATCCGCAGTTCATCGGCGTTTACAGCGGAAAAACGAGCACGCCTTATGTAAGAAAGTGCGTCGATGAATCGGATTGCCTCCTTAGCATCGGCGTTCGGCTGACCGATTCGATTACGGGCGGATTCTCGCAAGGTTTCAGCGATGACACCGTGATTCACGTGAATCCGGATGACGTGGCTTACCAGGATCAGCGCTTCCAGAATATTGAGATCAAAGAAACGCTGAACCGTTTGGCGGATTCTCTCGCCGCACGGAATAAAAACACATTGGCGATAACGCCTGCAGCCGAACAGGAGAAAACGGGCCGCTCACCATTTTATGTCGCAGCCGATCAGCCGCTTGTTCAGAAACGGTTCTGGGAAATGGTGCAGCTTTTTATTCAGAAAAACGACGTTGTCATCGCCGACCAGGGAACGTCTTTTTTCGGTTCGGAAACGGTTCCGCTGAAAGAAAACGTCACCTTTATCGGCCAGCCGCTGTGGGGATCGATCGGCTATACGCTGCCTGCCTTACTGGGCACGCAGCTTGCCGACCGGACAAGACGCAACATTCTGCTGATCGGCGACGGCGCCTTTCAGCTGACATTCCAGGAGATTTCAACCATGATTCGTCAGCAGATTCATCCGATCATTTTTGTCATTAATAATGACGGATATACGGTCGAAAGATCCATTCACGGTCCGGACGCGGCCTATAACGACATCCAGATGTGGAAATACGCAGAGATTCCTGCCGTTATCGGAAGCAGCGAATTTGTGAAAAGCTATAAGGCAGCCACTGAAGGCGAACTCGAAGACGCGCTTAAAGATATAATTGTCCATCCTGAATCCCTAAGATTCGTCGAAATCGTCATGGGCAAAATGGACATGCCCGAGCTTTTGTCCGAACTGGGCAAAGTGTTTGCTGCGCAGAACAACTAAGCCATACCCGATCTGATAAGATGGTCCCATTATCGATTGATAGTGGGACGCTTTTTTTACGTTGAAGAAAAAAGGCCGTCCCCTCTTTGCGGATCCTCACTTTATCAGCCGCTTTTTTTGACGTGGTCTCTTTTTGTTCGAAAGGCCAGCGCTTTTTCGGCTTAACATCCGCATGAACGCTCCATTTCTCTGCCGGCTGCCGGCAAATCCGCTGTTTTATACGTCTTTTACAGCAGCGGCTGTCGTCTTTCCCATGCGGTTCTTTGCCTCCATGTGCCGGCCGAAATAGGTGGCGGCAACAATCAGAAGCCCGCCCAACCACTCCTGCGGGGAAAGGCGCTCACCGCCCAGCCACACAGCAAAAAGAGCTGAGAACAGCGGCTCCGTCCCCGTCAAAAGACCGACTCGCGTGGAAGAAGTCCGCCGGATCATGATGAGCTGAATATAAAAGGCAAGCAGCGTACAAAAAAAGGCGAGATAAGCGGTTAACAGCCAGAACGGCAACGATAAGACGGCCGAATCGGGCAAGCGCCCCGAAGGCAGAGAGAAAATGCCCATTATCACGGCTACGACTCCCAATTGTATGGTTGTCAGCGCGCCGGAATCCATAACCCTGCCCTCCGTCAATTTTTGTGTCACCGACATTTGAATAGCGCGCAATAACGCGGCAATCAGAATCAGGGCATCGCCGGTATTGAATTGATATCCGCCCTTCATCGTTAGCAGGAACGTCCCGAAAACCGAGAGCAGCACTGTACCGAAGATACCGGCGCGGAGCCTTGTTCTGAACACGGCCGATTCGATCAGCGGGGTAAATACGACGAATAGACTAATTAAAAAACCGGCGTTGGCTGCTGAAGTAAAATGAATACCCCATGTTTCGGATATGAAGATGCCTGAAAGAAACAAGCCGAAAATAATGCCGGACAGCCATGTTTGCTTCGTCACTTTCACTAATTTTCTCCAGGTCAGGGCGACCATCACGAGTGACGTAAGCAGAAATCGGAGAAACAGAAAAGTGAATACCGCAACATCCGCCAGTACAATTTTTGTTGCAAGATAACTGGAGCCCCATACAACGGCTACAAAAAGTAAAGAAAGATCTGCGAGTCGGTGATTCTCTCTGTTCATCATCTCTTTTCTCCGACAAGAAAGCTGTAAACTTCTTTCATCGGCCTCAGCCAGTTCTGTCTCATTAGCGACGCCGCTTTTTCAGCCTGATGCTCTTCGAATGCCTGAATTAAAGCTCGATGCTCTTTCAGAGACTCTTTCACAATCACGAAATCTCTCTTTAGAAAAACATATTTAAACCGCCGGATGTGCAACTGCAGTATCGAGGAGAAGTCGGTAATGTAGGGATTGTCAGCAAGCTCGACGATGTAATTATGAAACTGTTCATCGCTTTCCATCGCTTTAAACTGTTCCTGACGATCGATAAGCTGTCCATATTCGTCAGCCATTTCTTTCAATGTTTCAATTTGTTCCGCAGTCACGATTTTGGCCGCTTCTTCGGCTGCCAAAGCGTGCAGAGAAGCCAGAGGCGGATAGATTTTCAGGACATCTTCTTTTTTGATCTCCGTCACCCGCGTTTCTTTTCCCGGCTGCATCTCAATAAAACCCTGTACTTCTAAAAGCTGCAGAGCCTCTCGGATCGGTGTTCGGCTGATACCCAGCGCCTTCGAAATTTCCGAATCGTATATTTTTTCACCCGGTTCAAGCGTTCCATCAATGATCCATCTTTGCAATTGATTGAATGCTCTGTCTTTTGCCAGCATCCGGATCGGTGAAGAAAAATTCTGAGGAATAGGCATTTCTCTTACCTCCTTGTATGCAATATATTGCATACATATTATACAGCCGCACTAATGAAATGCAAATAAAGAGATCCAAAAGGAGAAAAAGGCCCCTATTCGATAAACGTACCGGCAGTCATGACGCTCCGGCAAATTGTTTTATCAGCAGGCTGAATATAGGGACTTCATCTCTATTTAGCTCGATAACGGCAATGCTGCGGAACCTATCCGCGTCTCCATTATTCTTGCATCATTCGACTAGCCGTTTCCATCATAAAGGTGATGCAGACTTTCACCAGTTTCTCACTCAAATCTTTCTTAACGATTACTGTTCTTCATCGACATCCATCAAGATTCAAAAAATGATCCATAAAAACAGAGGACAGGGCTATTGAAATTGATGCATAAATGATAATCTGGTTAGGGGAGTATGAAATCTAATCAAAGTGGGAGGACGACTACATGATCGTTGTGACAACGGAAAACATTCACGGCTATAGAGTCAAAGAGGTAAAAGGAGAGGTATTTGGGCTGATTGTCAGGAGCCGCAGCCTGGTCGGCAACATCATGGCCGGTTTACGGAGCCTGATCGGCGGTGAAATTCATGAATATACGGCCATGCTCGAAGACGCCCGTCAGCAGGCGATCGACCGCCTTATTGCCAATGCCGAAGCCACGGGAGCAAACGCCGTTGTGATGATGCGGTTCGATTCGAGCGAAATCGGACAAAGCATGAGCGAAGTTCTGGCTTTTGGAACAGCCGTTATTGTTGAAAAAGAAGAAGAATAAACGTCCTCCCGATCTTTCGCTGCAGTATCCATGATGTTTTCCGACATCCGAAGGCCAGACTCGCCAAAAAACACCCGCAAATCCGGCAGGTGTTTTTTATCCTTTCGATACCAACGGCGGATCTGTCTTCTGAATGGCCTGTCTGAAGAATAATCAGACCCAGAAAGACCGTCCCTGATTAATGGATCAGCCGCGGCCGGAGTTGGACCCGCTGGTGTGTCCGTTTTATCGATCATGCCCGGGAGTTTATCGGCCATGGAGGGGGCCTATCGGTCGGTAAGCGCCGTTGATCGGTCATGGTGCCGGATCTATCGATCATGGCCGGGAGTTTATCGGTCGGTGTGTCCGTTTTATCGGTCGTTTGAAGCCGTTGATCGGTCGGCGCGCCGGATCTATCGATCATGGCCGGGAGTTTATCGGTCGGTGTAGAGTTTTATCGGTCATTAGAAGCCGTTGATCGGTCGGCGCGGGATCTATCGATCATGGCCGGGAGTTTATGAGCTAAGCAGAGCGCCCATCGGTCGGTAAGCGCCGTTGATCGGTCGTTACATCCGTTTTATCGGTCGTTTGAAGCCGTTGATCGGTCGGCGCGGGAGTTTATGGATCGTGGAAACGCTTTCCGTCTTTAGAGAGATTGACGGTTTCAGAAAAAGTCGATCATCATCTGACGGCACAGCGGGAAAATGAGCGAAAGGGATACTCATATTAAATAATTTCTCCGTTGATCCGGTCGGCGACCCATACGCCGTCACGCCTTATAAACCGCCAGCCTTCTGTCGCCGTATCGCGGCGAAACCGGCTGCCGGCAAGCAGCTTTTTGGTAGCCGTATTGATCCGGTAATCAATCATTTTCCCTGTAATCACTACCCGAAGATCATCTTTGCCCGCTGAAACATAGACGGCGCGGATAGCGACAACATCCACAAGAGCGACCACGTTGCGTTCATTTCTTTCAATCATCTCATCAATCAGCCGCCTGTGCTCTTCAAGCATCGCTTCCGACATGTAGCTTTTGGCTGCATCCGGATCCTGTCTGGACCAGGCCTTTTGAATCGCGGCATAACATGCCGTGATCCGATTGCGCAGGCTCTTATCCTTCCAGAATGTGATGTCTCTCCGTGTCGGATTTTTAATGCGGTAGAAGAACAAGCCTTTAAACGCCCCTTTCCCGCCAAACAGAGAGACCCCAAAGAAAAGGAGAAAAATCAGAAAATCGATCGGGGAACCCTGGGATGCGGGAACACTTCCGGCGTTCATAAAACGTCCGGGTCCGGAAGGCGGCGTTCCTCCACCCGTATTTTCACCTTGATCCGATACCCCTCCCCCGCCTGTTCCGCCGCCGGCGCTTCCCGCTCCGCCGCCACCGGCCCGTGCATAAGCGACGTGAACGTCCGCCGCTGCGGTTCCCACACTTAAAAGGATCAGAAAAATTAAAGAAATGATTTTCAGCCGGTTCATGCTTTCACTCCGCCGTACCTTTAAGATTACTTAAACTATACTCCCCGCGATTCAATTTATAAAGAATGATTTAGCTTTCCTACATGACGTGTTTGCATTTTATAAAACCCCGTCATCCTTTGGATTGAAAACTCGCAAAAGGCAATAAAAAAATCGAAACGAAAATCGAGATTGACATTCGCTCCGATTTATTCAAGCCCCTTTTTACGTGCAGACAAAAAGTTAAAGATCTTTTTCAGCCTTCAGAAGAAACGCGGCATAGGGGACGGTGCAGCGGTGCCGGAACCGTACCAGTAAGGCGGACGTCCCGGTGGATACGGCGGGCGCGGCGGATAAGGCCGCGGCGGGTAGGGATGTGCCGGATAAGCAGTTTGATAAGGATGTGCCGGCGGGTAGGAATGTGCCGGGTAGGGCTGCACAGGGTAAGGCATGGGCGGATAGGGCTGCCCGGGATAGGATGCGGGCGGTGCAGTCATTTGCCGTTCCTGAGGGAAGTCCAAGTCGTCGGAATAATAGGTTGGATCGATCTCTCCATAGTCCCGGCCCGGCTCATAATAAGAAGGTATTTCATTCATGTATTTCCAGCCTCCTTGGGGATTTGCCCCGTTGTTTCACTTACACCATATGCCCATGCCCAATACCTGTGACAATTCTGGGCGCGGACCGCTGTAAAAAAACATCCGCACCCCTTTCCGATCCGGCAGGTGCAGACATCTTTTTAATTCTTTTCTTTTTTGTTTTTAGCAGAAAAAACTGTCGAATAAAGTTTATATCCGCCATCCAGATTT
Source organism: Sporolactobacillus sp. CQH2019 (assembly GCF_028765345.1). GTDB lineage: Bacteria > Bacillota > Bacilli > Bacillales > Sporolactobacillaceae > Sporolactobacillus. The sequence continues at coordinate 69,548 of NZ_JARAJZ010000007.1, read as the reverse complement.
TTGACTTTATAACCCTTCTGGGAAAGGATACGGGCCGCAAGATAGCCGCGCAGCCCCACCCGGCAAGCAACAATGATCTCTTTGTGCCTGGGCAGTTCATCTATTCGCTCACGTAAACTGTCCAGCGGAATGTTCGCCGCTCCGGGAATCGTTCCCTGTTCATATTCGCTTTTCGTCCGTACATCGATAAGCAGACTGCCTTCACGGATTCTCTGATCGACTTCGTTCCACTGAATGGCATAGACTTTATGTTCCAGTATATTCTGTGAGACGTAGCCGAGCATATTGACAGGCGATTTGGCCGAATTGAACGGCGGCGCGTAGGCGAGCTCCAGTTCGGTGAGGTCATAGACCGTCATCTTCGCCTTAATTGCGGTTGAGAGCACATCGATCGTCTTATCGACCCCCTGTTCGCCAACGGCCTGGGCGCCGAGCAAGCGGCCGGCCGGGGATTCAAATAATAATTTTAATTGCATCGACTGGCTTCCGGGATAATAGGTTGCGTGATCATAAGGACTGGTATGAACCGTTTCATAAGCGATTCCGGAGCCTTGCAGCTGTTTTTCATTCAGACCGGTCACGGCGGCAGCCTGATCAAACACGCGGACAATCGACGTGCCGAGCGTTCCGGCGTAATGCCTTTCGATTCCGCTGAGTATATCGGCAACCATCCGTCCCTGCCGATTGGCCGGCGAGGCGAGCGGAATGACCGCCGCAGTTCCGCTGACGAAATGCCTGACCGAAATAGCGTCGCCAATCGCGTAGATATTCGGATCGCTGGTCTGCAGCCGATCATTGACCACGATTGCCTGCCGCGTGCCAAGCTCAAGGCCGGCATCGGCGGCAAGGGCGGATTCGGGGCGGACGCCTACGGATAAAATCGTCAGATCCGTCTCCAGCTTGCGGCCGTCATCCATGACAACTGTCGCTCCGCGGTCCTCGAATCCGGTAACGGTCCTGCCTTTGAACAATCGGATATGGCGGGAAACGAGCTCCCGCTCAATAGCAGCAGCCATCTCAATGTCCAGCGGCGGAAGGATTTGGCCGGCCCGCTCGATTACAGTCACTTTTAAACCGCGGCGATAAAGATTTTCCGCCATCTCCAGGCCGATAAAACCGGCACCGACAATGACCGCACGCCCGGTTTTATTTGTCTCGATCATTTGGACAATCCGCTCGGCATCCGGAACATCTCTCAATGTGTACAGGTTGTCCGCTTCTCCGGCCCCCTTCATAGGGGGTACCACCGGTTTCGCGCCCGTCGAAAGAATCAGCTTGTCATAACTCTCGTCATAAAGGTAATCCTGATGATTAACTGTGACTTTTTGATGCTGACGATCAATCTTCAACACTTCGCTTTCGATACGGACGTCTAAACGGAACCGATCATAAAGTTTTTCCGCTGTCTGAACAAGCAGCGCTGAGCGATTCTGAATCACTCCCCCGATATAATAGGGGAGTCCGCAGTTTGCAAAAGAGACATAAGGCCCTTTTTCCAGGACGATGATTTCGGCATCTTCGTTCAACCGGCGCAAACGCGTGGCCGCGGACATGCCGCCGGCGACTCCGCCCACAATCACAAATTTCATCTGCATCCCCTCCTCATTCCATACTTCCTGTCCAGTTCATCATGCCGCCGCTCATATTTTTCACCTTGAATCCGTTAGCGGCCAGAATAGCCGATGCCACTCCGCTTCTGCTTCCGGACTGGCAAACAATAATGTGCTCTCTCGTTTTGTCAATTTCGTCCATGCGGAATTGAATGATATTGACTGAAATATTCTTTGCTCCGGGAATGTGCCCGCCGGCGTACTCGATCGGTTCCCGGACATCGATAATACTGACATCCTTTTTCCCGTTGATTAACCGTTCAACTTCTTCGGGAGTGATTGTTCCATACATCCTATCTTCCTCGCTTTGTTCTATTTTCAGCGCATACAGGCCATTAGCGCTATTATACCCTATAGGGTATATAAAAGTCTATGAAAAAGTCTGACGCCGACGATTTAGTCGAGATTCTTTCCGGCAGTCCGTCCAGGTACACGATCTACAGCTGTCATTGACATCACACTATGCCTGCAATCCGCCTCCTGATCCGTCATTCGTAAAATTTCCTGAATTTGTCCGCCGATCCGTTTCAGACGATTCTTCATCGGCAGCAGATCGTCCATCTGCCGGCCTCTTTTATACCCACAAGGGTATATTAATCAAAAGAACATCTTTCGTCAACTTTATTGACCGACATTTTTCTCCAAGCCCGCTCCATATATTAACCTCGGCAGGGACAGGCGCTTCAAGGTACTCCCCCTGCACAGATTCGCTGCCCGGATTGTCCATTCTCTGTTCTCGTCATGTCCTTGTTCGGGTCGGCGGCACTCTGATCGGAAGGACTGCCGTTTACATTTGTGCTCCCATTTCTCAGGGAACATTTCATCTGCCCGGAACCGCTGAGACTCTGCGGAACCGTCTGGTTTTTTTCTTTTCTTTTTCATTTTTGATGTTCTTGTCTTTCTCAGCTGCATAGCCCTTTTTATTCCCGATGCTCTTCTCAGCTTCGCCAAGAAAGATGACAGCTGCCCCTGCAGCCTGTGCCCATCCGCCCTTAGTTTCGAGCGGATCGATGTAAGACAGCGGCGCAACACTTTTTAGCCGGCTGTTTCTGCCTAAAGCCATGATAAAATTACCCAGAATAATGATCATATTTCCAATAACAAGGGAGTTCTTTTTCCACACATTTTTATCCGACAGAATAATGATCCCTGCCAGTATCTGATTTATATTATTGACCTGAAATAGTTTTAATCTTTTATATGGATCCTGCAAAACGATGAAAGCGTAAATGACTAACACATAGCCAAATGCCTGAAGCTGCGTCCCCATTTTGTCGGGGGTTCCTCCGCGCAGGAACTCCGCATCCAGCGCATCTCCGTTAATTTGCACAAGGCTCCCATAAAAAAACAGCGACTGCTGAGCCTTAGGCGTTAAACCAAGCGAAGGAGTCAGGCCCGATGCCACCATAACCTTTCCAAGAACGACTGAAAACAGCGCGGTAAGTTTCAGCGTTTCATTTTTCGCTTCCATGCCTTCCCCCCTTCCCGGTATTAAAAGCATATTCCTCTTCTCAAACGAAAGACAGGGCGAAAGCCCCGGCTATCATTCAATTAATGCGGGTCACTGTCCCGTAAAATAATGATTGGCAGATATTCCCGTTATATCTATCGGCAATCAGGATAAAGCAAGTTTTCAGGCCGGGACCGGATGAACAGTTTCAATATTGGATCGCTTATTTTCGTCCGTTTCCGCGGCAGGATTCTTTTTTCGGAGCAAGCGCCGAAAGGGGGCCGACACCCTGTTTCGGCAATATCTGCCGTGCTGGCCTTCATTTCGCCAAAATTGGATTTTTAAAAAAAAGAGCCCTGTTCTGACTGAGGGCTCCAATCGATGAATTTCGCAAATAAGAGTTTCTCGGGATCGGATAGACTGAGGTTCACTATTCATCGGCAGCGCGGCCCGGTCCGATAATCGCAGACCTCTCACCAGGATCCGCCTCAAAAGGCGGATGATCCGATATTTTCTCCGTTCAGGCCGTGCCGATGATCCTTCCGAAATTTCCGCCCGCCATGGGAAAACCTTCTAATACAGATTTCAATCCGTTCAATCATGTTTAGCCTGTATGCCCGGCCGGCTCCTGAGGAAAATATCATTGATTGCTCTGTATCCTTTCAATCTGCTTTAATTCGCCGAGCATCCAGGACGTGTAGCTTTGCCCTGTAGGCAGCGTCTCCGTCACTTTAACGACCGGCACGTTGTTTTTATTTGCAAGCGCTACGATCCTGTTGACAGTCGGGTCGCTTGCCTGAATGTTGTCAACAAAGAATTTGATCCGATGATGGGTGATATCGTTCTGCAAAGCGGCAATATCCCTCGGCGCAGGATCATTTCCATTCTCAACCGCCAGTTCAAAGCCTCTATTGCCGACTTTATACTTTAGCGCCTGCAGCATATAGTCGAATACCGGTTCAGAGACATCTGCCGTCTGGTTGGCCGCCTGTTTAGAAAGCTTGTCAACCAGCTTTTTCACCGGCTTGATTTTCGCAATATAGGCAGCGGCATTCTTTTGGTAGTCTTTGGCATGAGACGGATCAAGCTTCGCCAGTTCGGCGGCAATTTGCCGGGCAAGTGCCGGCATCGTCTCCGGATTATACCACAAATGTTCATTGTCTCCGGTTTTCCTGTTCATCAGATCTTCTCCGACACGAAGCACCTTTTTATTCGTCTGACCGGCCGAAACGAGTTTATCCATCCAGCTGTCATAGCCGATGCCGTTATAGATGATCAGCTTAGCCTGGTCGACGGACTGAGCCGTTCCCGTCGTCGGTTCAAATTCGTGCGGATCAACGCTCGGTTTGTTAATGATCGAAGTGACATTGACACGGCTGCCGCCGACAGCCCGGGCAACCTCCCCGTAGAAATCTTCCGCAGCGACAACATTGATTTTTGACGAAGCGCTGTTATTGGATGACGCTTTTCCGCATCCTGACAGCACTCCTGCCGATATGATAAGGACTCCGAACAAAATAAAAAATTGATGGATAAAATGATGACGCTTCATGTTTCCGTTGCTCCTCCTGATCGCTTGATCCGTTTTTAATCGTCATGATAACGTTTTATAAAGCAAAGATTGAGCGCTTCTGTTTTTTTAATACCCTTCACATTCACAACCCGGCGTTTAAGGCGCTTAAAAAGATCTCCCGATCACTTTAAATCTCTTAAATAAATGCCTATGATAGTCAATTAATATGTAAATATGATGTTCCGGCAGAGTCATGGAAATCCTGACGGGTTTCTTCCCCCCTTCTCTCTGTCGGGAACACCCGGCCCGTCCGCTCGACAATCTCTCCGCGCTTTTTACAGGCCGTCTCTCTTCATTTACCAGCTTGCTTTCTTGATCCCGGGTATCTGTCCTTTATGCGCGTATTCTCTGAAAGCAATCCGGGACATCCCGAATTTTCTCATATAGCCGTGCGGCCTTCCGGTCAGCCGGCAGCGATGATGAAGCCGCGTCGGCGATGAATCGCGGGGGAGTCCTGCCAGCGCGGCATAATTTCCCTCCGCTTTCAGTTCACGGCGCCGATCGGCATATTCGGCGACCAAAGTTTCACGTTTCAATTCCTTAACTATTTTTGACTTCTTAGCCACTGTATTTTCACTCCTCTATAAATCGTAATAATTACGATTTACGTTTTCTATTAAACCATACTGCCGCCTCTTTGGCAAGACATGTTAAAAATAATTTCCCCTTCCGGGCCGAATCTGATCCTTTTTCATTGTTTAAATACAAATTGCAGACCGCCGATGGGAATTAAGGGGAACAGGCCGATCGTCAGGATTCTCCGTTTACTCTTTGCCGCAGGGTGAATACAGGTGTTTGAAAGATAGCAGTTTCTTCCTTTTCTGACATTTTTTATCCGTGTCTCCTGCCGATCCGGAATGATCCGGGCTTTACTGGGGAAACGCACAATTCTTCCCGCATTTTCATACAGTACGAGTGAGAACACTTTAGGGGAGATTTTCATTGATGATTCATGTGGTCCAAAGCGGAGAGTTTCTATGGCAGCTTGCACAGCGCTATCATGTATCGGTAAATACGCTGGCGGATATCAATGATTTGTCTGATCCGAATCGTTTGGTGGTCGGCCAGGCACTAATTATTCCCGTTCCGGAAACAGGTCATGAGGGGCGCAAACCCGACGTTGAAGTCAATGCCTATACGTATCAGACGAGCGGTGAGGCCGTTCGATCGATTCAAGAGGTCGGCCGTCTGCTCACTTATTTGGCCCCATTCGCCTACCGTATCACCGAAAACGGAACACTCGATCCGATAGACGATCAGGCGATCATTTCCGCTGCATTCGCTGAAAAAGCCGTTCCTATGATGTCGATTACCAATTTTACCGCAACAGCAACGGGCACCAATCTGGCGCATGTTGTCCTGAGTACGCCGGCCTATCGCGAAAATCTGTTGTCGGACGTAATTCGGATCATGCGTGAAAAAGGATATCGCGGATTAAATATTGATTTTGAAAATGTCCTCCCTGCCGACCGTGAGCAGTACAATCAGTTTCTTCAGCAGGCTGTAAATCGCCTCCATCCATTAGGCTATTTTGTATCCACCGCTTTAGCGCCAAAAACAAGCGCTGCGCAGGCCGGATTGTTGTACGAAGCGCACGATTACGAGGCACACGGCAGGATCGCCGATTTTGTCGTACTGATGACCTATGAATGGGGCTACCGGCTTGGGCCGCCGCAGGCAATCTCACCCCTTTATCAGATGAGAAGAGTTGTGGAATACGCCTTATCGGTAATGCCGGCAAATAAAATTTTTTTAGGATTCCAGATTTACGCCCGGGACTGGGTTCTTCCGCATGTACAGGGCCAGGTGGCAAGAACCTTCAGTCCGAAGGAAGCCGTGGAACTGGCGGTAAGATACGGCGCTGCGATTCAGTACGATTCCGCCGCTCAGGCCCCGTTTTTCCGCTATGTCGACGGACAGAACCGCCTTCACGAAGTCTGGTTTGAAGATCCGCGGAGCACGCAGGCCAAGTTCGACCTGGCCAAACGCTATCACCTCCGCGGGATCAGTTATTGGGCTTTGGGTTACTCTTTCCGGCAAAACTGGGTTATGCTTGAGGACAATTTCAGCATCCGCAAATGGATCAGATAATGAGAAGGGCCCGATCACATCCTGCGGGTCCGAACGTCTCATTACTTTGACTGTCCGGCCCTTTAATACGTCCCGAAACAGAATCAACCTGCTGCCGTCAGTTGTCTAAGATCGCGAAGGTTCTGTGAACGGCACACAATGCCCGGGACAACGGACAATGGCATTTGCGTGCCCCGTCCATTATTGTCAAGATGCTGCATTTTAGAATAGGTATATCGCCACAGCTCATAATGGGGGACTGTACAGGATGCGGCAGAACCCGGCCATTGGCAACCGATATATGTCTTTATCGGCGGCCTTTTTTGTGACAATTATGTTAATCCGAGCATTTCTTTTGAATCCGAAAAGACGACTGTGTTAAACCAAAAGCAGAAGGTTGCGGGCAAGAATAAAGACGACTTTCTAAAAAAACATGTTCAGGGAGGAAAGCGAATGTCTGAATCAACCGTTACAGCAGCCTTATCAGGTACTTTTACAATCGGCGGCGATTTGCCGGTCAATCGTCTAGGGTACGGGACGATGCAGCTGCCGGGCCCCGGCGTTTGGGGGGAATCGAGTAATCCGGAGGAAGCCGTCCGTGTCCTGCGGACCGCCGCGGAACTCGGCGTCAATTTTATTGATACGGCGGATGCTTACGGTCCGTTTGTCTCCAATGAATTGATCAAAAAGGCTCTCTATCCCTATCCGAACGGCCTTGTGATCGCCACAAAAGTCGGACATACACGTCAGGGACCGGGCAGATGGATCCCCGTCGGCCGGCCGGAGTATCTTCGTCAGCAGGTTGAATTGAATCTGCGCACGCTCGGACTGGATCACATTGATCTGCTTCAGCTGCACCGGATCGATCCGAAGGTGCCGCTTGCCGACCAGATCGGTGAACTGGCGCTGATGAAACTGGAAGGAAAAATCCGCCATATCGGACTGAGCCAGGTCAGCGTCGGAGAACTGCAGGCCGCCAACGAGATTACGCCGATCGTTTCCGTCCAAAATTTGTACAATCTGGCCAAACGCGATTCGGAATTCGTACTGAACTACTGCGAAAAGCACCAGATCGGATTCATCCCCTGGTTCCCTCTGGCAACGGGAGCGCTCGCCAAGGAAGGCGGAGCGCTCGATCAGATCGCCAGAAAATACGACGCGAAACCGGCACAGATCGCCCTGGCCTGGCTGCTGAAACGTTCGCCGGTCATTCTGCCGATTCCGGGAACGTCTTCAGTTGCCCACGTAAAAGAAAACATTGCCGCCGCCGGAATTAAACTCAGTGACGCAGACTTTCAGACTCTGTCAAAGGCTGTCTGAACGGAACCCGGTCAGCGCTGGAAAATCCGCCGATTCATCTGAAAATATAAACTGAAAAAAAACAGACAGCAGGAACGCTTTGCCGATTCAATGGGGAGCGTTCCTGTTTTTATATTTTATAAGGGAGAACGGCATGTTATTGAAAGATAATTGGTATCCTCTTAACTCATGTATCCAGCCAGGCCGCTGCGTGAAAGTGTCATTGATGCTTCCGAAAAACGAGTTGGCAAGAGCGGTCGTCTATGGCTTCCGAATGTTCATGCGAACAGCGATTTATTCCGCTAAAAAAGAGGGCTACCCGGTGCGAATAGGCGTTACCTGTCGGAAACACACGATCTCTTTCTTCGGCCCGCCGCGTATTTTTATGAATTGGAAACGAAAATAGCCGAAGACGACGGATATCAGCAGTAAAGCGCCGCCTATCATATCTGTAAAGCGCAGAATATCGACAGTAAAGTGCTTAAAATCAACAGTAGCGGCCGAAAAATCGACAGTAGACGTGGAATAAATAAGCGCGAATAATCGGAACAAACAGTTGTCCCCGATTCATTTAACTAATTGCTGTTTACCCTTGACGGGGCGATACTCTGCCAGAATAGGGCGAATCGAGACCATTTTGGGGTGATCGTTCACTGTTTTAGGGCGATTCATTCTTTTTTCGGGGTGATAAACTCCTGATGGGGCGATACTCTGCCAGAATAGGGCGAATCGAGACCATTTTGGGCCGATAGTTTACTGTTTTAGGGCGATTCATTCTTTTTTCGGAGTGATAAACTCCTGATGGGGTGATACTTTGCCTGAATAGGGCGGATCGAGATCATTTTGGGGCGATCGTTCACTGTTTTAGGACGATTCATTCTTTTTTCGGAGTGATAAACTCCTGACGGGGCGATAACTCGCTGTTTCAGGCCGATTAGCGAATTTTTCGGGACAAGGATTCTCGGACCGATACTAGCCGGCGGCCTGGCTGTATGGATCGGATTTCAGTCCAGTTATTATCCATTAGCCGTTTTTCGGTCGTCACACGGAACCTATCAGCCGGCGCCCGATTTTCGACGATTGCAGAAGTTTATGGATCGTGGAAACGTTCTCCGTCTTTCAAGAGATGGTTTTAGGAAGAGTCGATCATCGATTGACGGCAGGCCACAGTAGGACAATGAGTTAAGGGGATACTCGTATAAAAGATTTTCCGAGTGAGAGGCAAAAATCGATTATAAGACATTGCGTATCCATCGGGAAACATGTTCTGAACTTTTTAACGAATAATCAGGATCATGCCGCTGCGCTGAAACGGTCTGTACCGATTAAAGACCCGATTTGTGCTTTGATTAATTACTTAAATAGCTATCCTTTGTTCCGATTATTCGCGCTTATTAATTCTACAGCAACTACTGTTGATTCTTTGCACTTTATTGGCGATTGTTCAGCTGCATGTTCCGGTGAACACATAGAAACCGGCTTGTTCAGGCCGCTTCTCGGTTTTTCTCGCTCACTGCAGTCTATCGGTCGTTGCCAGGGGTTTATCGGCCGTAACTTGCAGTTTTTTGGTTGGCGCAGGCAGTTTTTCGGTCATCGCGGGCAGTTTTTCGGTCAGCGCTCACGATTTATCGGTCGTGCGCGATTTTTTCGTCGCTACTGGGCCGGCTGTCGACCGGCGCTTCTCACCATTCAGTAAATCACAGCTTCTGTCTGATGAAATAATAGTTAAACGAAGTTTGATTGTCAGCCAAATCCGCCTGTTTCCACTGGTTTGTTAGCCCTATTGAGATCTGACAGAAGGCATGATCCGATCAGTCTTATTAATTAAGATATACGTGCAAGCAATCTGTTCGGTTAAGCAGCAACACTTTCTCATAAACAGCTTTTTTTCGGTTGATGCCCTATTTCATGCAGACGGCGATGGTTAAGCCCGGTTTTGTACCGATTCTGCGACTCGTTCATCATCTATTATTCTTTTCTGATCCGGATCCGTGTACTTTATCGGTTGAGAATTACCGTTTTTTATAAAAATTCCGTTATGTTCCAAACAGAAAATTGAGAAATGGCAATGAGGTAACGGCCAGATACCGCCCATTATCAGGTACAATTTTTTATTACAAATGATGACTGATTGAATCGGGCTTCGTAAACGTTTTCAGCTGAAGCAGCCAGGACAGTCCGCAGAGAAAAGAAACCAGGCCGATTATCAGACCCATGATGGGAATGCCGGCCGTTTCGTAAAGATAACCCAAGCCGGCATAAGAGAGCTGCATGACACCTGAATAAGTGGAAGTGTGCAATGAAAAGATCCGCCCTCGGACTTCTGCTTTTGTATGAACCTGCATCAGATAACTGTCCAGTGGGATGATAATCCCCGAGCTGATGCGCATCAGAAGCAGCATAAAGGCTCCGGCAATAAAAACGGCCGACTGCGCGAGCAGCGCAAAGAACAGAGCCTGTGTCAAATAGGCAGCCCCGTACAACCAGTTTGCCCGTTTATCGTTGCTTCCGACAAACCTTTGGACAAACAAAGCTCCCAGCAGAACCCCAAGGCCGTCTATGGCATACAGCATACCAATACCGAATCCGCCCATTTTATAAACCATTTCTCCGAGGATCGGTATCAGGATGGCATATCCTCCGCCGGCAAAACCCCAGCTGATGCCGATCAATAGGATCGCTTTGACTGCTTTATTCCCGGAGGCCTCCCTGAAGCCCTCTTTTAAAGCGTTAAAATAAGGTTCCGCTCTCTTATTTCCGCCTGTATTTTTCGGCATATGAATCTGAAAAATATAGAAAGCAGACCAAATATAGGACAGAGAATTAATCAGAAAACCGACAACAGGGCTCACCAAAGAAGAAACGATGCCGCCGCCCGCTGCTCCAAGAATACTCATGAAGCCATACGTCCCCGAGCTCAAAGCATTGGCGGATGCTAAATCTTTATTTGAAACAATAAGAGGAAAGGCTGCCTGCTGCGCCGGTACGAACATAATTCCGGACAATCCCAAAAGAATAGCTCCGGCATACAAAAAAGAAGTCTCGTGGTCAAAAACAGCCAGGGGGAAAAGCAGCACGACTGCGGCCCGGATCAGATCACTGATCAGCATGAGCGGCTTTTTCGGATAACGATCAATAAACGGACTCACAAAGGGACCCAGCGCAACGGAAGGCAGCGACCGGCATAAAAGAACCATGCCCATGGCCGACGGAGAATGTGTCAGAGATAACGTCACCTGACTGAGCGCAACCTGGTTAAACCAATCTCCCAGTATACTGCCGCTGCCCGCCAGCCATAGTTTTCGATAATTCGCATTTCGACGCAATAAGCTATTATTTGGGGCCAAAACTACCTGTGCCTCTTTTCACATCATTAGAAATTTTTTTGCGCTAGGTGTGGAATTTATTGGTGGCCCATTTTCTCCAAATCCGGTATTTAAAAAGGCCCTCTTTATTTTAGCTTACGATCTTTCTCTGCCAATTCATGCAGACCGGGCAATCGAGCTATTATTTTTAGTAAAGGCCAACTATTTTGCCAATTTTTTTGTTTCATCCTTTCGTTATAAATCATCATCCTTTTTTTCTTTTCCCGAGTAAAAGGTGTCGGTCGAACAGTCATACTCAATAAATCACTGACTCCGTGAGGAACTGTCAAAATGACTTGATTATGCGCATCCAGTCGTGCGCCAATTGCTGTAGCCGTTTCGGGAAATTTAGAAATGGCATCGGTTGAAGATGCATAAGGAGCAGTATCAGGGTTATGTACATGCATACGTGCTTCGTTTTTCACCTCCCAGTGATATCCAGGCTCCTTAGCTTTCAATTGAGACTGCGCTTTTTGTTCATATGAGTCATCAATAAACCGGTCGTTAAAATAGATGACGTCAATGTCATGAACAGGCGTACGATGAAGTAATTGAGCCTGGTAATCCCAGATTCTTGAACGTAGAAAACCTGCACATACCCAACTATCCGGAAGATCTAAATCACGTACTAAAGTCAATATTTTTATTATTTCCCGATCATTTTCTATAAAAGATAGAATATCAGCCTTATTTTCCAGCATTATTCTTCCCCCCGCCCCCGGCATCCTGAAATAGCTGTCAGCAGCGTGTGTGCCGCCAACTTGTGAACGCATACAGATTATCCCGGCCCAGTTTCGATTGAATAAACCTTGACTTTTTTCCCCGTAAGTGTGATTTTTTTTTCACATTTCATGCCGATTTTTTCAGCAACTTTTTGAGAAATCGTATTTCCGCTCTGAATTAGTGCAATGAATCTTTTGATGCCGCAATTCGTTTGTCCATAATGAAACAGCGCACGGGCCGCTTCGGTCGTAGCCATTATTCCAATAACTTCTGGCGACCCAATAGCCGATTTCGATTTCTCTTGTTCCATCAACTGTCTGAGGCACGAGACCGGCGTGCCCGATTTTTACGTGATCCTTTTTTCTGGTCAGCACCATGAGCTCCAAACGCGGATCTACTTTGTACGCAGCGTAAATCCAGTCCAGAAATCGTTGGGCCCCCTCTTCGTCACGAGTTCTTCCATTACCGATAAAGCGGACTTCTTCAGGATCGGAGAGCAATGAATGCAAGAACATCAAGTCGTGATTATCATACGGGCGAAAGAGCAGTCTTTCAGAAGTTGGATACATGCGCGTGCCCCTCCTTCACGATAAATCTAATAGCAAAAATGCGATTATTGAGGTGAGCCTGAACTGAAATGGGCGAATCCTAAGTTTCATCGTCGGGCATTTTCTCGTACAAATGCCAAAAACGATGCAAGGCGGTATTCCCTTTCCCTGCTTTTCAGATAGGTCAAGTAAACCGTCATATCCGGAGGCGCTGTTTTGGAAGAATATTCTATAGATTTCAGTATACCTTTTTTCACCCCTTCCCGGGCGACACTTTCCGGCAAAAATCCAAGATAATCAAGATTCGAGATTAATCTTAAAGCCAGGCCGGAATAGTCAACCCGGACACCCGCTGCGGTATCTGCTCCGAATTCGCTTTTAAACCACTCGTCATAGGCAATGCCCCAATTCTGGTACAGCAGCCTGCCGTTCCGAAACACTTCTTCCCGTGAGAGAGACTGAACTGCCTGATAACTTTTACTGCTGCCGATCAGGAGAATCCGCTCCCGTCGGAAAAGGTTTTTTTCAAATAAGGAAGAACGCGGCGGAATGAAGACAAACGCGGCATCAATGGACCCTTCCTGAAGACGGTTGATTAGATGCGACGAGTGGTCGGTGACCGTCCGGACCGATATTGTACCCTTTGCGCACAGCTTTTCTATTAAATAATAGATTGAACTGTCCCAGATCGTATTCAGTCCGCCGATCACGATCCGATAGTCAACCTTCCCCCTGATCCGCAGATCCGCCTCAGCCTGCCTCATTCGACTGACTATTTTCCCGGCATGAGAGAGAAATAGACGGCCGTCGGGCGTCAATCGGACATAGCGCGTACCTCGATCAAATAATTTCCTGTTCAATTGATTTTCCAAGGTCTTGATTCGTGCGGTGATGGTTGACTGGACAACATTCAGTATTTCCGAGGTCTTGGTGAAGCTGGACGTTTCCGCGAGCGTCAGGAACGTTTCCAGTTGTTCCTGATCCATGGCCGGCCTTCTTTCTATTTATTTTTTTCATTAATACTATTAAAACTATTCGTTTATCAAATAGAAGTCAATCGATTAAGATGAAGTTGCTTTCTGAAAAGGGGCAAAATCCATGATTAAGAAAGGAACTTGATGATATGAAACTGTTTAAGAGCATACATCCGCGACTTGCCCTTATCTTATTCGGCTTGCTGCTTACCAACACTGGTTCATTCATGATCCTGCCTTTTTTGAGCCAGTATCTGAGCAGCCTGAAGCTATCAGCGGGCACGATCGGACTTGTCCTGACGGTCAATGTACTTTGCCAGCGCGGACTGACTTTTTTTGGGGGCATACTGAGCGATCGGTTCGGGGAAAGAAGATTACTGATCATCGGTCTGTCAGTGCGGCTGATCGGTTACATTCTTTATAGCTCCGCCGGTCATATTTCATCAATTTTTCTGGCTTCGGCATGCGTCGGCCTAGGCGGTGCCTTATTCGCTCCAGGTTTAATGGCGACTATTGTCAAGTTGGCCGGGGACTCAAAACAGGCAGTCTTTGCTCTGCGCAATACAGTGATCAATATCGGCTTGGCAATCGGCCCGATACTGGGCGGACTGCTTTACCGCTACTCTGTTTTTTGGATATTTATGCTGACGGCTCTGGCTCATTTGATTTTTCTGCTTTTCATTTTGTTTGCCGGTCCCGATGACATCCATGCCGAACAGAAAATTCCTGCCGCAGACCTGTTCCATTATGTTTTTCATCATTACGTCATGATGATTCTGGCACTCGTGAACGCGATTTTCTGGTTCGTGTACAGCCAGTTCAATCTGGCCATTCCCCTATACATGAACGATTTTTTTCAAAGGCCTTCTCTGACCGGATTTTTATTCACGATAAACGGATTATTTGTGATTTCTCTTCAATACGCCATTGCAAAATTATTTTTCCAGAAATTTTCCGGCCGGTTCATTCTATGCTTCGGGTTTCTTTCGATGAGCGCCGCTTACTTCATCCTTGGCCTGATTCCTCATTTAGTGTCCATATTTCTTTTTGTTTTGCTCTTCAGTACGAGCGAGGTATTGACCCTTCCGACAATCGACAGTCTGGTTTCCGAACGGGCCCCCGAAAACCGGCTCAGCACCTGCTACGGATTTGTCGATCTCGGCTGGGCGATCGGAGCAGCAGCGGGCAATCTCATCGGCGGCCCGTTCTTCGATTTTGTTCAGAGCCGCCATCTGTTTCCGCTTGCTTGGTTCAGTTGCGGAATCCTGTCCCTCCTGACGCTGTTCTTTATCTTTCTTCTCGGTCCCGGGCGGCAGACTCTCCATCCGGCTCAAACCGGAGCAGCAAGCGGCAAGTAAAGCCGTTTTAAAAACATGATAAAACGGGTCCCCTGGAACTCATTAAAAATGTGAATGCAGAATAAAGATTATTTCATTGCGGAAAGAATGGCTCTCCTGTAGATTTCAATTTTCTTATCCAAGTGGCTGAGATTATTTTCTAACGCTTTTTTCTTTTCGAGTATCGACAGCCGGTGCAGGCGGAGCATTTCCAGTCTTTCTTCCATCGTTTGGTCGCCTTCATATCTCAGCTTCGCATACTTTTGTATGTCTTTTAAAGGCATGGCCGTTTCTTTCAGCCTGAGTATAAATTCAATCCAGGCTTTGTCCTTCTCCGTATAGCGTCTTTGATTATGCTCATCCCTGCCGGGGAAAATTAATTTTTCCTTTTCATAATAGCGAAGCGTATAAATGCTTAGTCCGGTTAATTTTGCAAAGTCGCCGATTGAAAAATCCATCCGAATGCCTCCCCGTAAATTTTGATTTGACATAGAGTATACTCCAGCCCTTACGCTTAGATTGTAGCAAAAAAAAGGAGGATAAAAAACATGGAGAAAAATCGTTATGAAGCCGGATTGGAAAAATTGTCCGAAGTGGACGGCGGTGCAGGAACCGAGGTCGTTCAATCTTTGAAAGACGTCGCTCCTGATTTGGGAAGGTTCATCATTGAATTTGCCTTTGGAGACATCTATACTCGCCCTGTTTTGGACTTGAAACAGCGCGAGCGAATCACATTAAGCAGCCTCGCATCAATCGGCGGTGCAGAAAATCAGCTGCGCGTCCACATCAACGGTGCACTAAATGTCGGCGTGACGCCCAAGGAAATTGCTGAAATTTTTATTCACTGTGTCCCTTATGCCGGTTTCCCCAGAGCGTTAAATGCGGCAGCCGCAGCCAAGAAAATTTTTCAAGAAAGAGGACTCATATAAAATAAGTTTTTATCAGTATCTCTTTAGCCCATTTTCCTGCTATGTCATCAGACGATGATTTACTTTTTCTGCGATCGTCAATCTCGAAAGATGAAAAGCGTTTCCTTCCGCAATCAATAAACTGCCGCAACGATCGATAGAACGGACGTGACGACCGATAAACGGCGCCTAACGACTGATCAGCTTACTGCGACGGCTGATGAACCGGGGGCACCGACTGATGAATTCCCGCGGCAATCGATAAACCGGGGGCACCGACTGATGAACTCCCGGCGGCGATCGATAAATCGCCTGCGATGACCGATAAACTGCCTTTGTCGACCGATAAATCACGTACAATGACCGATAAACTGCCCATGTCGACCGATAAATCAGCTGCGATGACCGATAAGCCGAGGGGACTGGTCAATAAGCGGAGTGCCATGGCCGATAAACCGAATGCACCGATCGATAAGGGATACCTATTTAATTTTTTTTTTAACCATTTGCTGTCGATTCAAAAGTAAATGGCTTTTTTTAATTGTATGCGCATTAATCACAGCCATTTTGAAAAGAATCAAGTCTATTTTTCCAGCTGCTCCGAATCGGCCCGCCGGTTCGATCCCGTCTCAGTATTTCGTTCCCCTCATCATTGAAACAAGGCAGCCCCCTTCCACTGGTTTTGAAATCATAGAGATTAATAGGGTGACCCCACTCACATAAGGCGGCTTTGTTATCTGGTAATAAATGCCGGATAAAATCCAATTCTGAAGTTTCGTCTGTCTCTATTTCATCATTCATTCTCCGATTTCTGCCTGAGATTTTTACCTTAGAATCCATTTTCCTCTAAATTAATGATAATCATGGTATAGCGACGATCATATTATATTGACGGTCATAGTAATATGACCTATATTATATTTGACGAGGGGGCATACGATGAATAAAAAACTCTCCTCCGATTTACTCAGAGGGCATACAGATACAATGATTTTGAAACTGTTGATAGACGAAGACCAATATGGCTATCAAATCACAAAATTGATCCGGCAAAATTCTAATGGCGAATACGAGCTGAAGGAGGCGACCATGTATTCCAGCCTGAAACGGCTGGAAAGCGACGGATGTATCGTTTCTTACTGGGGCGACCAGACACAAGGAGGCAGAAGAAAGTACTATAAGATCACCGAAAAAGGGAAAGCCGTTTATTCGGAGAACAAAAGGAACTGGGAATACGCCAAGCGCGTACTTGACAACTTATTGTGAGGAGATCGGATGTTATGAATGAAAAGTTAACGGATTATTTGAATGACGTTTTCGCGCCTTATGATGGAGTAAAAAGTGTTGCCGAATTGAAGGCTGACCTGCTCACCGATCTGCAGGAGCGGTTCCGCGAGCTCAGGGACGAGGGCAAGGACGATGAAACGGCTTTCCAGATGACGGTCGACAGCATCGGCGATATTGAGCAAACGGTACAGGAAGTTGCCAACTCTTCTCGCTCGCTGGAGCGGCAGGCGCTGATAAACTTCAACGCGAGCGATCTGCAGAAAAGCGATTTTGCCGGCGTTACCGCACATAAAGGAAAATTTAAAGGGAGCGCTTTGCGCGGCTCCGACTTTTCGGGTGCAGATTTAACCGGCAGCTCGTTCGCCGCCAGCGCTTTGCGCGAAGCCAATTTCGATGGTGCGAACCTGACTGACTGCACGCTATACGCCAGCGATCTCAGAGATACCAGTTTCCGGCAATCGATTCTTGTCCGCACCAATATCAGCACGTCGGATCTGAACGGGGCCAAATTTGCAGACGTAAAACTGACCGACGTCAAACTGACAATGACCGATCTCAGAAAAACCCTATTTGAAAACTGTACCTTTGACGGCGTAGACTTCAAATATTCCGACCTGCGGGGCCTGTGCCTCGACGGGCAGACATTTATCGGCGTCAAGTTCGACAAAGCGGCGCTGAACGAAGCGATGTTTGGAGGGGCGACGTTCAAAAATGTATCCTTCCTTGCACCGATTACTTTTTCCAAAAAGTATTACCGCGCCATTAAAACTATCTGCTTTGACGGTGCGATGATGGATAAGCTGACCTATGCTGCGCTCAAAGGTGCAAAAGCCGATCTATCAAAAGTTACTGTCATTTAGGCCCGGAAAATTTGGGTTCCCTTCCGGCTGGATTTGCGGTCCTATCGGCCGTTTTCGGCGTCTCGGATCGACCACCTGTCATTTCAGAGAATAACCAGCACCCGGCCGGGCAGAGATTTCCTATTGAGGTCAAATCTTTATCTTACGATAAGCGAAGATTATGCGAAACTGAGCCATCCAGAACGTGCGCCATTTTTATTGGCGGAAACAATCGGATTATTTTGCACTCGAATAAAGATAGGCAGCTGTAGCCCTGCTTGCCGGTATGCCTTTTGCGTTTTAGAGGAAATTCATTATTAGAACAACCGCCATTGACAAGCCATCTATTGCGTATTACTATATAGTTGTAGTAAGTGATACAGAATATAAGTCATACGGAATAGTGGGGCGATTGTGCTGAAAAACCTAACGGAAATGCTTAAAGGCGTGCTTGAAGGCTGCGTCCTGGAAATTATAAGCCGCAAAGAAACCTACGGCTACGAAATCACGCGGCGGCTGAACGCCCTCGGCTTCACGGATGTTGTGGAGGGAACGGTGTACACCATCCTGGTTCGGCTGGAAAGAAGCAAGCTGGTAGAGGTCACCAAAAAGCCCTCCGACAAAGGGCCGCCGCGAAAGTTTTTCGTGCTTAACGACGCGGGGCACGAGGAACTGCGGAAGTTCTGGAAAAAATGGGAGTTCGTATCATCAAAAATTAATGAGTTAAAGGAGGAAAAGCAATGAATTTTTGGGAAAAAGTCACAGGCAGCGACATGACTAAAGAATTGAAAACTTTTGAATCGCGAGCCAAAAAACTGCCGGCAGATTATCAAGCGGCATGGGAAAAAATCAAGGCCAATCTTTGGCCGCACTCAGATTTCACCGGCCGCAACCTCATGCCGATTCTTGACGGTGTGCTTGGCCTGCTCGAAGAGGCGGCAGCGGACGGTCAAAGTGCCCGGGAAGTATTGGGCGACGATATCAAAGGCTTCTGTTCAGCGCTGGCCGGCGAAGAAGGAGCCAAGTCTTTTCGCGATAAGTGGCGCGAGCAACTCAATAATAATATCGCTAAAAAATTAGGCAAATAGGAGGACAAAATGAGCATACAGGATATCATCGAAGGCAAAAAAGAATGGCGGGCGCACATGGCGCGCGTCAAAGCGCTCCCGCAAGATTATCAGATTGTTTATAAAGAGATTCAAAAATATCTTTTTAAGGTCGGCCCTGTTGAACTAACCGACGGGATAGGTTTGCTGTCGGGGATTGTCGATCTTTTTGAAGAAGGCGCGGCCCTGGGGAAAGGCGTGCTCGAGGTGACAGGCAGGGACGTAGCAGCTTTCTGCGACGATCTAATCAAAGATTCAAAAACTTACGCTGACATCTATCAGGAATCTGTTAACCATGAAGTGAACAAGGCCATGAAAAAGGTTACGGATAAGGAAGGAGGATCTCGCGATGGAAAAAGCCATTGAAGTGAAAGGCCTGCAGAAATCTTTCAAGGACACGGAAGTCCTGAAGGGCGTCGAATTTGACGTGAAGCGAGGTGAGGTTTTCGCCCTGCTCGGCTCCAACGGCGCCGGCAAGACGACGATTGTTAAGATCCTTACCACGCTGCTTAAACAGGACGGCGGAACCGCCGCCGTAAACGGCTTCGACGTTGCAGCAAAGCCCGACGATGTGCGCCAATCGATCAGCCTGACCGGGCAATTCGCCGCCGTAGACGAAATATTGACCGGGCGGGAAAATCTGATCATGATCGCCAGGCTGCGCCACCTCCAAAATCCGCGGCAGATCGCCGATGATTTACTGAAACGCTTCGGCCTGGCCGAGGCCGCCGACCGCAGGGTTTCCACCTATTCGGGCGGTATGCGCCGCAAGCTCGATATCGCCATGAGCCTGATCGGAAAACCGAGGCTTATTTTTCTTGACGAACCGACCACCGGGCTTGACCCTGAGGCGCGCATCGAGGTCTGGAAGACGGTAAAAGAGCTTGCCGACAGCGGCACGACCGTGTTCCTGACCACGCAGTATCTGGAGGAAGCCGAGCAGCTTGCGGATCGAATTGCAATTCTGCATGAGGGACGAATTATCGTGAGCGGCACGCTTGAAGAGCTGAAAAAGCTGTTTCCGCCCGCAAAGGTGGAATATGTGGAAAAACAGCCGACGCTCGAAGAAATCTTCCTCGCAATCGTCGGCAAGAAGGAGGAAAAATAACGATGAACAGACATTTTTTCAGCGATACGAGCGTGATGCTTGGCCGTTCCATGCGCCATATTTTCCGCAGTATGGACACCATCATCACGGTTGCCATTATGCCGATCGCAATGATGCTGCTGTTTGTCTATGTGTTCGGCGGAGCGATAAAAACCGGCACGGATAATTACGTGAATTACCTGCTGCCCGGCATCCTGCTGATTGCGATTGCCACCGGCATATCCTACACGGCTGTCCGCCTGGTCATGGATAAACAGCGGGGCATTTTCGAACGCTTCTACTCGATGCCGATCGCGCGTTCCTCCGTGCTGTGGGGGCATGTGCTGACTTCGCTGGTCTCAAACGCCCTTTCGGTTATCATCATCATTCTTGTAGCTTTGATTATGGGCTTTCGTTCGTCGGCGGGGATATTACCATGGCTGGCCGTGGCAGGTATCCTCGCACTGGTTACGCTGGCCCTGACCTGGATCGCCGTGATTCCCGGACTGACCGCAAAATCGGTGGATGGTGCGAGCGCCTTTTCCTATCCGCTTATCTTCCTGCCGTTCATCAGTTCGGCGTTTGTGCCCACCTCGTCCATGCCCGGACCGATCCGCGCCTTCGCCGAAAACCAGCCGGTCACCGCAATCGTCAATGCAATACGTTCCCTGCTTGCCCGGCAGCCTGTCGGCAACGACATCTGGACTGCGCTCGCCTGGTGTTTGGGCATTCTTGTTGTTGCCTACGTTTTCGCCATGCGGGTCTATAAACGTAAAGCAGTATGAAGATGGTTATACGAACCTGATAGCTCTGATTAGGTATTTCCCTACTGACGGGTACGTCTGCCGGAAGATACGTCGCCGCCCTCCCTTCGAAACGGCGGCGTATTTCGCTTTCCATCCCTCTCTCCCTCATCCGGCTTGCTAAGAAAAAGTGCAAAAGAGATGTGCGCGGCCACAGGCTCCCGCGCCGCAGAATCCTATACCCTATAACTATCTCTTCTATAAAAAAGATCACGTATCGTTAATCTCTTCTTTTTCATGTTCATCAAATGTCACTAGGCAAATGATGAAGATACATATTCAGAGCATCATCATTTTTCAATAACGCATTGACCGTGTTGGGATGAGGATGGCTGTAAATGACCGGATAGTCTTTCTCTCCTAAACGGTCGTGAACTGAAAAAGCAAGAATCTCACGGTCCGTCGAAAATTGTGCGTCAATTCCTTTTTTATTTCCCCGAGCGTCCAGACGAATCCATTTGTGCAATTGCCTGATGAAAATGGCATTTAGAGCGTGAAGACAATATCCCTTTTCAGGAGTATCAAAAAGCATCAGTCTCTGATAGCAAAAACCCGCCGGTATGCCTTGAGATCTTAGTAATGCAGCCAACAAATGAGACTTTGCATAACAGATTCCCTCTTTCCATTTAAGAACATCCGATGCCATGCAGGTGACACGCGTATGCTGTATATCCCAGGAATGGTGGATGCAGTCGCGGACAAATTCAAAAGCTGTCTTTGATTTCTCCAGATCAGATTGTCCCTGTCCGAATAATTTTCTTCCTGCATTAATAATTGAAGGATGGGAACAGTCAATAATGTCCGTTTCCTGTAAATAGTCCTTCAAAAAGCGGGATTCCGGAATTAGCTTCACAAGAGGCGCCTCCCTCTGTCGCTGCCATCTTTTCCCGGTTTGTTTTTGATCATACCCGGGAGTAAAAAAACAGATCAAATGCAAAGGCCAAATCAATACGAACAAACGGACATTAGGCCACTACCCGATATTCACTTATCATCAATCGCTTTAATTAAGCTAATCAAATCGAGAGGCTGATTCACCGTCATTTGATTGTGAAATTTTGTTCGGTCGTAGCCGTATCCATAATCCACTAAGATAACATTCTTTATATTTGTCTCCTGTGCAGAAAGCAAATCGGCCGTTCGATCGCCAATGACGATCGCTTCATCCGGAGCCACATCAAATGTCTTTAACACATGGCCGAATTTTTCAGACTTATCAATGGCACTGTTTCCCTCAACCAGCGCAAAATATTTCCTTATACCTTCATTTTCCAGATTCTTTATCACTTCATGGGTGTAATTCGAAGAAACAAGAACTAGACGGTAGTCATGACTCGCCCAGGTCAAAACCTCTCTGATCCCCTGAAAAAGTTGCGGCGTTTTTTTCTCCAATTCTTCTTTAAAAATTTTGACAGCCTTTTTTTGATTTTCATCAACGATACCAAGATGCCTGTAGCATTCCCGAAAATCATCCGTATATATTTTTTTAAACGCATCGATTGTAGCCGGCATCACTACATTGAGTTTCTTTCCGATTGTCAGATAAATATCATAGACGGCAAACAAAGAATCGACGATCACACCGTCGTAGTCAAAAATAATCAGTTTAATCATGAAAATGACCTTCTTATGATGTCCTGTACTCTCAATGAACTGTTTCGAATCGCCATCTGAAAATTAAAACGACACATTGATTTGCAATACCAATGAATGTCACAGGCGACAGCAGAAAAGCAGGCTCTTTCCGATGACTCTGTTAAATTCCTTTGTATTTATTATACCAATAAGCGTCATACGCGAATATGCCGAAATTGTCCTTCGGTTCTTATATTTTTCAGATTTTATCGCAAGATCTCCCGCAAAAATTAAGAGACTCATTCATTTTTTTCATAAAAGAAATCACCTCATAATTATGTGGCAGTTTTCTGTTTTGGAACCTATCATTTTTTTAAAGAATACGCACGCATAGCCTTGTTATCTATAATAAATTGTATGTGCTGGATAAAGTCAAATCTCAAAATCCCGTCAATGTTCATTCCATAATCTATACTCCCAACTTCTGCCTGAAATTTTTTCAGGCAGACCCCTTCAAAACAAACCGCAGCAAAAATCTTAGTATAAACATACTCAACCCCTCTTACTGTGTCCACGACAGCATCCGCTTCAGGGGTACTCCTAACCTTTCAACTCTATGCGCATTAAAAATTGTTCCGGCAGGCCCTGTATCTAACAATACTTCTTCGAGTTTCCGGATCTTGCATCGAAATTGGACGTTCCTGATTTTCTCAAAGTTATTTCTCTTTCATCAATTTTTCAATTATTTTCAACGCAAATCTCGCATTTGGGTAAGTAATCGAACCTCCGCCAATAACACCAATTTTTATTGCTTCCATGATCTCATCAAAAGTGGCTTCGGCGTTCATCGAAGTTTCCAGATGATAAAAAATACACTCATTACAGCGGGTAGCCACCGAAATCGCTAGGCCCATTAACTCTTTGTTCTTTTTACTTATTGCTCCTTCAGCGTAAGCTTTTTCATCCAAAGTACTAAATTCTTTAAAAAAAGAATCTGCTTCGATTAATTTTTTATTGTAGGTCTGACGTTGTTTTTTCAACTGTTCCGCGGTCATCGATATCTCTCCTCGCGACGATTTTTTGAGTGGTGCCTGGATCAGACACTAACTTCACCTTTCGCCAATTATCCATTAAATTCAGCCAAATCTTTGCACTTTTTTTATTTTGTGAAAAATTTATCTTAACGAGCACTTACATATGGCTGGGATTACAAACTATTTGGGTGCCGTTTACTGCCTGAGAATTCACTCTGTTCGGTTCAGGCTGTACAAACAATAACTGCTCCGTTCTCATCATATAGGGCAATAACCTTACCAATCCCTCTGCCGGCTCCCGATATTGCTTCTTTTCCTTTAGACCGCATAGTCCCTGTACGTATTCGTGTGCATTATCTTCTTCAGCGTAGTTTCTACTTCCGACCAAGCCTTTTGGATAATACCAGTTGTTCTCCGTGAATGCCCGTGACCCTTCGGCAGGTGTCAGCAAACCCGTGATGCAGATAAAGCTTCTGAGCCGCAACATTCGCATGATTCACGCCCAGTACAACCTCATCTGTATTAGGGAAATGCTCCTTCACAAATATATCAAGCAGAGCGATCGTCCGTCTTCCATATCCTTTTCCCTGAAAACGGCTGTCAATCGAAAAGGTGCGGAGAAGAAGCGCTTTGCGATTATTTGTGTATTTTTTCGCACCTGCCCGGCCATGCAGAACAAAAAAACCGACAACCGTTTCCTCGTCTAAAACCAGAATCGCATACCGATCGGATTCCCTTTTACATGTTTCAACGGCCTCTTGAGGAGAACCGGTAAAATGCAGCTCTTTTATGACATACCGTCGGACAGCCTCGCTGTATTCATCTGAGTAAAAAGCCAAACTAATTTTTGATGGATCCATTTTATTAAAATGCTTCCTTCCCGACCTCCGGGATCTCTTTGAAAGGTGTTCCGCTGTGTCCTTAAACAGCAGAAGTACAAAAAGCCTCTGTCGTTCACTGTCCTTCCTTTTTTTCGGCAGCAAAAAAGGAAGACCGGCGCACAGCAACCCCCGTTTTCTCCGTCATAACCGCGTGACCGTCATTCGAACAAGACCTTTTGAAATCACATTCCGGCTTAAACTGACTTTGATTTATCAAAGACTTCCAATACCCGCCCGGCAATGATACTAAATTCCATTTCTATTTCTCTCTGCTGCCGTTCTCCGACCCTTACTCCGGATCGATTCAGTCATATCAAAAAGGAAGGCCCGAATTGCCTTCCTTTTTGAACAGCTCTTATTAATTAGGCCTCAGAGACTGGTCGACAGTCCGGCTTTCTTTATTTCTCTGGAAATAAGATAGCCTTCGCTCTTCAGCAGTTCCGCCGTGAGCAGCCCGCCGCCAGCCGCTCCTCTCAGCGTATTGTGAGACAGACAGACGAATTTATAGTCAAAGATTGTGTCTTCGCGCAGTCTGCCGATCGTGATTCCCATGCCGTTTTCAAAATCTCTGTCCAGATTTGTCTGGGGCCGATCGTCTTCGGTCATGTATTTCAGGAACTGCCGGGGGGCAGTCGGCAGCTTCAATTCCTGCGGTTTTCCGCTGTATGACGCCCACCGCTCAAGAATCTGTTCTTTTGTCGGTTTATGTTTAAAAGTGACAAAAACCGTCGCCAGATGGCCGTCTGAGACCGGAACGCGGATACATTGAGTGCTGATTCTTGGAGAAGAGGCATTCACAATGCCGTCGCCCTCAATTCTTCCCCATATCTTCATCGGTTCCTTTTCACTCTTCTCTTCTTCCCCGCTTATAAAAGGAATGACATTGTCATTCATTTCCGGCCAGTCTTTGAACGTTTTTCCGGCACCGGAAATGGCCTGATAAGTGCTGACAATCACATCGGTCGGTTCAAACTCTTTCAATGCGTGCAGCGGCGGGACATAGCTCTGAATCGAGCAGTTCGGTTTCACGGCGATAAAACCGTATTTTGTGCCCAGACGTTCTTTCTGACTTTCAATGATTCTCAAATGATCGCTGTTGATTTCCGGAATCACCATCGGGACATCCGGAGTCAGCCGATGGGCAGAATTATTCGAGATTACAGGAACTTCCGCTTTCGCATACTGTTCCTCCAGTTCCCTTATTTCAGCCTTAGGCATATCAACCGCACAAAAGACAAAATCCACTTCTTTGCTGATTTCATCGACTTCATGAACATCTTTCACCCGAATAGTCTTCACGGAATCCGGTATGGGGATATTCAGCTTCCATCGATTTTTAACCGCTTCTTCATATGTCCTGCCGGCGGACCGGGGACTTGCCGCTATGGCCGCCACTTCAAAAAAAGGATGGTTTTCGAGCAGGGTGATGAATCTCTGTCCGACAAAGCCCGTTCCCCCAAGAATTCCAACCTTCAGTTTGTCATCCATACTTCCCACCCTCTTTATAAAATTAAAGTTATTATACTACAGATTCAACCGAAAAGCAGGAAATTATCGAACGTTCGTCCGATCCGGATTCCTGCACGCCCGTTTCCCCGGCCGGGTCACTTCTGGAAAATCTCGAAAAAAGATATCTCTTGCCGCGCCGCGGTCATTAAGGTTTCTTTTCCTTCATTATAAAATAGATACACGGATTATAGAAGGCAATGCTTTGAATCCGCGGAGTCAAAAGATCCGGCAGCAATGACAGCGATCGATCCATTGAAAAACCGGCAAAAGATGCCGGGCCGTAAATTGGCAGCGCTACAGCCCGCAGATGCAGAATCCTGCTTTGACTAAATCGCGGAAACGGCCCTCTGCAAGACAGCGACGTCCGACTGACTGAAAATAACAGGAGCCAAAAGTGCCTCAATGCAATTTTATTGCTGTAAAAGATATTTGTGCACGGACGGACAACCTATTTTGGAGGGCGGCAATATTTTTTGCGAACGGTGATAGGTTGTGCCAGGCAGATTTTTTGCGGACAACAACATGTTCTGCAGGAAAGCAGGCAGTTTTTTTACTGATATTGCCGGTTTTTATGTATCTCACAAATATCAGCCAGCATAGAGAGCTCGGCCGTGGCTTTTATCGACCGCAGCAGGCCGTTTATCGGTCGTTAGATCCGGTTTATCGGTCGTTGCCGGGAATTTATCGGTCGTCGCGCCAGGTTTATCGGTCGTTAGATGCTGTTTTTCGGTCGTCACTGGTTTTATTGGCCGTCGCACCCAGTTTATCGGTCGTCGCGAAAGTTTAGCGATCGCAGACACGCTCTCCGTCTTTCGAGAGACTGACAGTCCCAGGAAAAGTCGATCATCATCTGACGGCCCTGCAGGAAAATGGGTTAATAGCCTTGGTATGATATCCCTGCCGCCAGTACGGCAGAATGATGAAAAAAAACGCTGCCTGATCCAAGCCGCCTATGCCGAATAAAAAGTGTAGGCCGGTACGCCGGGAACGCGGCTAAAAGGATGGCGGCGTGTTGGAACAAATAACCCCAAAACGTTTATTCCGCGGCGGCCGCTCTCTAAAAAAATTTCAGTTGCCCGTTCAGCCTAACTCGTTCTTAAATACGTAGCTGACCGGATCGTACCCCATTTTTTCCCGATAAAATCGATGGGCTTCTTTTCTCTGCAGTCCGCTGGATAAGGCAACTATCGAATAGCCCTGCCCTGCTGCCCAGGTGTGGATAAAATCAAGCAGGCGGCTGCCATACCCTTTTGAACGCATTCTTTCGTCCGTCACCAGATCGCCTATCCAGATAAATTTTCCGTAATATAAGGTGGTCATCGGCATTAAGCCGGCCACAGAAACCAATTTTTCTCCTTCGTATAAAGCAAAAAGGCGATAGCCCCCATGGCGGCAGGCGTAAGCGACAAGTTCCAGATAAGTTTTCAAATCCAAATGCGTGCGAAGCTGGTGCATGACGGAATAAGCCTTCCGCCATTCTTCTTCGCTTTTCAGCTCATGAACGACAACCATATGCCAATCTCCCTCTTCCTTTTTCTGTGATTATATGCGATAACTGGTATGAGGCAAAGAGCCAGTTTTCAACCAGCAGGGGGGATCAGTTTGGAAAATCGGCACAGTACGCAAGTGAACACCGTCATGCCTGAATTGAGCCGCGCAAACAAACGCCCCTTGTATATCCAGCTGTTTGATTATTTTACTCAGGAAATTAAAACGAAACGTCTGCCATATGGATGTAAGCTGCCATCGAAACGAAGACTTTCTGCTTATCTGAAGGTCAGCCTGAATACGGTTGACAACGCCTACCAGCAGCTGCTCGCTGAAGGCTATGTCGAAAGCCGCCCGCGCAGCGGTTTGTTTGTCATCTATCGAACGGAACATCTTTTCCCGGACGGAGAGAAATTCAGAAACAAATACCCGGATACCGAGAGTGAGCCACAATCGGATCTCATTGATTTCAGTCACGGCAAAGTGGATATCAGCCACTTCCCCTTTCAATTCTTCAGGAAGTACAGCCGCTGGTTGTTTACCGAAGAAGGATCCTGTTTTTTTCAGAATGGACATTTTCAGGGGCTGTCCGCTCTTCGCCGGGAAATTGCCGGCTATCTTTACCAGTCCAGAGGAGTGATCAGCACACCGTCTCAGATCGCTGTCGGCGCCGGAACCCAGTTTTTGTTAAGCCGGCTGTTATCTATTCTCCCCGGACAAATGCCGTTCGCAATGGAAAATCCGGGGTTTCATCGAGTCCGCAGCCTCGTGCGGGATCTCGGCATTCCTATGGCAGACATTCCTATTGAAGCAGACGGGCTGGCTGTCGATCAGATTCGGCGAATGGATGCAGGAACCGTTTACGTTACCCCGTCCCATCAGTTTCCGCTCGGCATGATCCTCCCGGTTTCTAAACGGATGGCGCTGATTGAGTGGGCTAATCAGAACAACAATCGGTGGATTATTGAAGACGACTACGACGGGGAATTCCGCTACATAGGCAGGCCCATTCCTTCTTTGCAAGGATTGGACCGCGGCCGTTCAGTAATCTATCTGGGGACCTTCTCCAAATCATTAATTCCATCACTCCGCGTCAGTTTCATGGTTCTGCCTGTGCCGCTCGCCGACTGCTACAAAAAACGATTTTCTTTGTATAAACAGAGTGCGTCCTCGCTCAATCAGCAGCTGATTCGGGAATTTATGAGAAACGGAGACTGGGAGCATCATCTCAATCGTATGCGGACGCTCTATAAACAGAAACACCAGGCAATTATCCAGGCGATTCATCAATATATGGATAAGGCCGTTGCCGTCATTGGGGAGAAGGCGGGCCTCCATCTTATCCTGCAAATAAACAGCCGGATGAACGAGAAAGAATTGATCGCTGCTGCCCTGCAGGAAGGCGTAAAAGTATATCCCACATCCATTTACTATGCTGCCGGACTCAAACCGGAACATCCGCAGATCCTGCTTGGCTTTGCCGGTTTAAACGGTGATGAAATCGGAGAAGGAATCAGGCGCCTCTCCCTGGCATGGAAAAAGTGACCGCAACTTTTTTTAACGGAAAATAATCTCAAGCTTCTTGTATAAAAATAGAATCGATTGGTCCGATACATCTGTCATGTGATTTTTTAAAATTCGAAGTTCCATTTTATAGTGATGATTTAATCAGCTGCTTCTAAGGATCGATTACTTTTTTTCTTAACAGCAAAAAAGTAGAAAATCCCGCCGATCATCCAAAGCGGTTCCCAAAAAGCCAACCTCCAGAAAGTAGCATATTCTCCTAGTGCAAAGTTTAAGAAGCCGGCAGCACTTAAAGATATTGTTGTAAAATTGAGCAGACCGTATAAAAACAGCAGCAGCCCGGAAAACCTGGTTATTAAATAAAGAACTTTCCGAATGGCAGGATTCCGCCATTTAATCAGCAGCAGCATAAGCAGGAGAGCCCCGAACAATTTTATGACTCCCGTTGTCCAAATCATTGCTGTAAAACCCGGGGGCGGATGCAATGCCAGTCTATAAATGGAGCCGCCAAGCGACCTGGCGCCGATCATTCCCCCCGATGCCCAATAAAAGCTTATCCCGGCAAAAATAACGGTCCAGATCACACCGGCGTATAAAAATCGGCCATCCGTTTGTATTTTCATCCCGACTCCCTCTGCCCGGCGGTACATTTTTTTCCTAAATAGGACAACCATTCGCGTTATTCCCGCCGCTTGCCGTTGATTCTGCTATCTGAGTTCAGATTATTCACGCTTATTGATTTCCGGACCTTACTGATGATTTTCTGCCATTTACTGCTGACAGCTGCTGGCGGTTTTTTGCGCTTTACTGGCGACTGTCCGCCTGCCCGCGCGTATAAACAACCTGAAAGGTCTCGCAGACGACCGGAATTTTGTCGTTGAATGTCTGCCCGACCCCTTCCAATTCCTTTTTGAAGAAGGCTCGGTGAACCTGGCGCCAATACGTTAACGTGCGGTTTCCTTCGCCTTCGAGATAAGCGTGTTCTTCAGTCACTTCATCGAATGGAACGACGCTCACATCTGTTGTCCTGACAATAGCCACAGCCTTTTCTTCTCCGTCCAAAATGATGTTGTACAGGCCGACAAGCGGCAATGGAGCATTTTCCAGACGATATAATTTGTAATTGGATGCCGTCGCTGTCTTTGTACCGTTTAAGACCAAGCCGGCAAGATGATCGGCCGTCTGCCTTGAATCGCCGAAAGCCCAGGCTTCACAGCTCTCAGGTATATCCGGATTTATTTTCCGATAGTCCGCCCATAATTGGGCAGCCGAATCATTTTCCATTTTGTTTCCCAGCTTCCCGATTTCGATCGGCGGAATTCAGACACTCCTATTATCTAAGGCATTTACCGGAACGGGATTCAGGCTTTTACAAGATCCGCCACCGCCTGAATGAATGCCTCCATTTCTTCATCGGAACCGATGCTGACACGCAAATAATTCGAGATCCGCGGCTGGTGGAAATAGCGGACAAGAATGCCTTTTTCCCGCAGTTGATGGAATAAAGCCTCGGCGTCATACTGCGGATGCGTTATAAAAATAAAATTGGCCTCGGAAGGAATCACTTTGAAGCCCATTTCGGACAGCTTCTCTATCGTATGCTCCCGTGTCCGGATGATATGTTCCGCCGTGCGCTTGTAATACTCGGTATCTTCTACGGCCGCCTTTGCGCCTGCCAACGCCAGACGGTCAATCGTATAAGAATTGATCGAATTTTTCAGCCGATTGAGCCCTTGAATCAGTTCGGGAGCGCCGAAAGCAAAACCGACGCGCAGGCCCGCAAGCGCCCCGAACTTGGAAAGAGTCTGAACGACCAATAAATTGGGATATTCCTTGACGAGCGGAACGACGGACTCTCCGCCGAAATTGACATAAGCCTCGTCAATGATCACGACGCGGTCGGGATCCGCTTCGATAATTTTCCGGATCGATTCAATGGAAATCCCCTGCGCAGTCGGCGCATTCGGATTCGGAATAATCACGCCGCCGCTCGGTTCGCAAAAAGCCGAAACGGGCATTTTAAAGGAATCGTCCAGCGGAATCACGTCTGCCTGCAGCAGGCAAAGATTGGCATACACTTTATAAAAGCTGTAAGTAATATCGGCAAACATGACCGGGCGGTCGGGCGAGAAGAAAGTCATAAAACTGAAAGCGAGCACTTCGTCCGATCCATTGCCGATAAATATATTTTCACTGGATAAGCCGAAACGTTCCGCCAGCGCCGCTCTCAAATCAGCCGCTTCGGGATCCGGATACAGGCGCAGGCTGTCATCAACCGCCGCTTTTATCGCCGCAAGCACTCCCGGCGAGGGCGGGTATGGATTTTCATTCGTATTCAGTTTTATATAGCGTTTATCCTTGGGCTGTTCGCCCGGAACATAGGGCTCCAGCTTATGTACTCGTTCATTCCAATATTTACTCATCGCGCACCTCACTCACGGCCCGTCAACGGCCTGATTTTTCCGGGCAAACAGGTGACGCCGGCAAACAGCGAAACGATCTTCGTTCTGCTCTGCCGCATCGATTCACTCGAAAATTCTACAATCCGATCATATCATTTGAGCGGCCAAAAATCATCAGAATGAATGAATTCTCGTGACAAGTTCCCTGTCTGAGCTTTTCGAATGGTCTTATAGGCACCGCGTCAAAAATTTTCCATTCACATCTGCCGGAAGCGATAATCGTTGAAATGAATGGAGCAATTTTATAAAATGAAACATAAAAAACACATTTTCTTCGGCAATTTGTAAAATGTTTGACAAATTTAGGGTTCATTGACTTATAATCCATTTACAAAGGTATTTTGCACTGGAATAGGATGGTGATCATCATGGCCGAGCTGAAGACAGAAAAACCGGCTCAATGGATGATAAAGATGGCCCTGCTGTACCAAGTATTCAAGGAGCACGGCGATCATCAGAACGCGGATAAATTGCGGGACTGGTATAAAAAATTAACAATTGATTCAAACGTATCGCTGGCCTTTTGCGGCCACTTTTCGGCGGGAAAATCGAGCCTGCTTAACAGGATCATGAACAGCCGGCTTTTGCCGTCCAGTCCGATCCCGACGAGCGGCAATCTGGTCCGGATCACTTCGGGCGCGCCCTCGGTCCGGATCGAAACGCATGCCGGCGAAACAGTCATTCTGCCGGAGCACTATCCGCTGGAGAAACTTCATGACTTATTGAGAGATTCGGACTCGATCAAGAGGATTGACATACAGGTGGATCACGGCCTTCCGCAGGGGGTTGAATGGCTGGACACGCCGGGAGTCGATTCAACCGATGAACGGCACCGCCGGGCAACAAACGAGGCGCTTCATCTTGTCGATGCCGTCTTTTATGTGACCGACTATAATCACGTGCTCTCCAATTTTAACTTTAATTTTATGAGAACATTGGCGCAGCTTGGGAAACCCTATTATCTTATTGTCAATCAGATCGACAAGCATCGTGATCAGGAAGGAACATTCGCCTCTTTTAAGGCTCAAATTGAAAACGCTTTATACGGCTGGCAGCTTCATCCCGAAAAAATATTTTATCTATCCCTCATCAGAGAAGATCTGCCGGAGAATGACTTAAACAGTTTTCTAAAGTTTCTTAATGAAACGATGAAGAACGGAGTGAAAACCGCTGCCGGGCAGGAAACGATTCTGCAAGGATTACGGACATTGACGGAGCAGCACCGCCATTTTCTCGATCAGCAATTCAGTCAATTTTTAAAACAAAAATCGATCGATGCGCCTCCTGATGAAGACGCTCCGCAGCAATTAAGCGCCGATATAACAGGCCTGCAATCCGAAACCGCGCGTCTGGCCGAACAGGAACGCTCCTGGCTGCCTTCTGCAGAAGAAAAGCTTTCAAGAGCCATTCAATCGGCCATTTTAATGCCTTTTGATGTACGCGAGGCCGCCCAGTTTTATCTTGCTTCTCTCGGTCGCCAATTTAAAACAGGGCTCTTTACAAATCGGAAGAAAATTGAAAAAGAACGTGAACGGCGGCATAATTTTTTCCTTGAACGCTTTCAGAAACAGGAACAGACATTGGAGTGGGCGGTCAAGGATACGCTGGTCCGAATCGGCAGAGACATGGATATGATCAGCGCGACGGATATCGGTCCTTTTTCCGGGCTGTCGAAAGACGATCTGCAGCGAAGCATGACTGATCCGCTCTCTGCGGGCGTGGAAACAAACAGCGCCTATCTCCTTCATTTTGCGGATAAAGTAGCTGACCTGACCAAACAAAAAATGAGGAAAAAAGCGATGGCTGTCATCCGCGATCTGGAACCTCTGATACGTGAGCGCAGCCGGGAGAAAACGGCTCCCCTTAAACGGCTGATTGCGGAAAAAGAGGAAAAGCTGCAAATGATGCAGGCGGTCCTGTCAAAAAAGCGTGAACTGCAATCCGCCTGCCGGCAGCTGGCTGCTGTCTTTTCCGATGAACGTCCGTCTTCCGATCCGGCTGAAGCGATTCAGTATCTTGCACAGGAGATTGCAAAGAATGAGAGCCGTCATCAGGAGCTGACCCTTGGCGACTACCGGCAAAAATATCGGATTCCGGCAGCAGGCGCGCAGGCGGAAAAACCTGAAAACAAAACCGGCAATGAACGCGAAAACAATAAACATACCGATCAGGCTGTCAAGGACGGAATCAGCAATGAACAGGACAATCAGGAAACCGGATTTTCGGGAACCGAATGGTATCGGCGGCTGACACAGGCGGCTGCTATGCTGCAGCCGCTCGACGGGTTCCGTGAAGCCGCGGACGATTTAGTCCGGTCTGCCGGGCGATTAAAACAGCAGACATTCACCATCGCTCTGTTCGGGGCTTTCAGTGCCGGAAAATCGTCCTTTGCCAACGCACTGCTTGGCGAAGCGATCTTGCCCGTTTCGCCGAATCCGACAACGGCCGTAATCAATGAAATCAGAAAACCGACAGCCGGCCATCCGAACGGTTCGGCCGTCGTGCAGATAAAAAGCGAACAGACCTTATTGGACGAAATCAATCAGTCGCTGACTGTTTTCGACAGGCAGATCACTGTGCCCTCCGATTTGAAAACCCTTCTCCCCATTATAGAAAGCGGTCATCCGAGCACCGCAGAATATCCGCATGCCGCGCTGCTTCATACGCTTTCCGATGCTATCGAACATTTTGGAAAAAAATGGGGCGGAGTTTATGAAACGACGCTTTCCGAATCCCGGCGGATGGTCGCCGACGAAACAATCGCCTGTCTGATCGAACGTGTGACCATGTATTATGATTGTCCGTTCACAAGGCGGGGCAATATTCTGGTCGACACGCCCGGGGCAAGCTCCATTCATGCCCGGCACACAGAGGTTGCTTTTCATTACATTAAAAATGCCGACGCCATTCTTTTCCTGACCTATTTTAATCATGCTTTTTCACGTTCGGACCAGGAATTTCTGATTCAGCTTGGCCGAGTGAAAGGTACATTTTCACTGGATAAAATGTTTTTTATCATCAACGCGATCGACCTTGCCCGGACCGACCGGGAAGAGAAAGATGTGACCGCCTATGTGAAAGGACGCCTGCAGATGTTCGGCATCCACTATCCAAGGCTGTACGGTGTATCAAGCAAGCTGGCCCTGCAGGAACAAAAGAGCGAAGGCTCAAAACGGAGCCATGCAGCATCCGGCATGACGGTATTTCTCGATGACTGGAAGGCTTTTGCCGATCAGAAGCTGATGATGCAAGTCGCTCAATCAGGATTGAAGGTCATTCAGCAGTCGGCTGAGAGAATCGCCCGCCTGCTGGGCGACATGCGGCTGGAAGGGGCGGCAAAAAATGAACGGATCCGTGAACTCATGCAGATGAAGCGGACTGTCGGCCAATCATTAAGAGAGATACCGATCAGGGACAGAACGCCGGAAATCAATCAGCATATTGACGAATGGTTTTTTTACGTGAAAAAGCGTCTGATTCAGAGATACATCGATGAATTTTCGCAGTTTTTTGAACCGGCCGGTGCGAATAAAACTTTTCTCAATGAAGGATTGAAAAATTGCATCGAATTTCTGTCGTTTGATCTCGATCAGGAATGCCGGGCCTCCTTTTTACGCATCGAAGCGCTGCTGAAAAAGGAATGGTCGGGGATTTATGAGCAGTGTGAGCGGGTGAGCGCCGGCCTGATCGGAAATGCAGGCATTGCCGCGAGCGAACCGGCCTTCAGCAGCCCGGTTTTTTCCGAACACCTGAAAGACATGGGCACTGCTCCGCTCACCGCTGTTTTTAAATTTTATAAAAACCCAAAACAGTTCTTTGAAAAAGGCGGCAAAAGCCTGATGAGAGATAAACTGCAGGAACTGCTCGATCCGCATCTGGCAGACATCATCGGAATTTACAGCGAACACTGCAAAGCACATTACCTGCCGCAGTTTTACGAAAAAGCGGCCGGGCTGACCGAAATGTTTCATCAACAAACGGATCAGGCTGCCGACAGCCATATCAAAATGCTTCAGGATAATTATCCGTCAATGTTTGATTCTCTCTATCGGATTCATAAAGATTTAACCGATTTAATCACAGGATAGGAAAAACGCCGGGCAGAGACAACGGACGATCCCGGCTTTAGATTCCTTCAGTTAATCAACAACCTGGGTCAATCTCCGATAGAGGTGAACTGACCTAAGAGAAGAGGCAGCGTTTTCAAACGCCGCCTCTTCTCCGTTCATGAGATGAATATTATTTTTTTATTTCCCAGTAGCAACGTTTCGGTGAAACGATCTTTTCCTCTTTTTTCAGTTTCGTCATCACTTTATTGACTTCTTTTTTATCAATCCCTGTGGCTTCCGCAACCTTTCCTGCATTCGCCGGTGTATCGGCGCTCTCGAAAAATTTAAGCACGGCTTCATAATTTTCCATTGCACGTCGTCTCCTTTTTACTGTCATGATAGGCTCAAATGACGCAGTCGAAACATTCCCCTATTGATTAAATTTATTATAGACGATTCGCTGACTATGAAATTTGGAGAAATCGGCACTTTTTAAAAAAGCAACGCATCGCTATTCCCATAGTAAAAAAGTTCTTTGCCTGGCATTAAAAAAATGCTGGAAAAGTACGAACGGTGACATTTATGAGGCGATCGTCTTTTGAACAGCAGCTGTAACGTTTTCCGCGACGAACGGACAACTTGCCAAAGCCCTCTCCGGCAGACCCTTCATTCTCTACTCCATTATAAAACAATATGGAATAT
Source organism: Sporolactobacillus sp. CQH2019 (assembly GCF_028765345.1). GTDB lineage: Bacteria > Bacillota > Bacilli > Bacillales > Sporolactobacillaceae > Sporolactobacillus. The sequence goes on along the minus strand of NZ_JARAJZ010000007.1, from coordinate 33,345 downwards.
ATTTGAAAAGGTTTTTGAATCTGTGGATAAATGACGGAATGGTCTTTTCAGGAAACAAACCATTATTTTTTTAATATGTCCGCATTTTTCCCTTTAAAGAATGCGTCTTCTCGCTGTTGTGAACGACCGATTCCGTGATGGGACAGCCGTTCTCTCGGCCAAAGCAAAAAGTTTCACAGAATAGACACATAGTGTTAACATAATAGACGTAATGTTAAGCGCTTGCAAAAAACAGATCGGAGGGAACAAACATGATGCAAAACATTGCAATAATTGGTTCAGGTGTGATGGGACGAGGAATAGCCCAATCTTTCGCCGTCGGCGGTTATTCTGTGACGATAAATGATATAAAAACTGCTTTTCTGGAAAAAGCCAGACAGAATATTGAGGACAATCTGTCCTTGATGGTAGAGGCCGGCCAGCTGACGAACGATCAGAAAAAGGAAGCCGCATCGCGGATCTCTTACTCCATTGATCAGAAGGATTCAGTCAGCGATGCGGATTTAATCATTGAAGCCATCCCTGAAGATATCAATATGAAATGGAATCTTTATCAGAACCTGGAACAGATTAAGAAACCTGAAGCCGTCGTTTCGTCTAATACATCTACCTTCCCGATTTCCAAATTGACGGAGAAAACATCTTTCGACGGGCGATTTATCATTACCCACTTTTTTAATCCCGCTCATTTAGTTCCGCTCGTTGAGATCGTTAAAAAAGACGAAACGGATCCGGAAGTGGCCGACGAGGTGATCAATCTGTTAAAGCAGATCGGCAAATCTCCGATTCTGCTAAAGAAAGAGATCAACGGCTTTATTGCGAACAGACTCCAGACAGCTCTCGTTCGAGAGGCATTTTCGCTTGTCGACAAAGGAATAGCGAGTGCGGAAGATGTAGACAAAGCCATTACTGACGGCCCGGGATTCCGCTGGGCATTTGTCGGACCGATCCGGACTGCTGAGTTCGGCGGCCTGGACACTTGGAAACATGTTATTGACAATATTGCTCCGGAATTGGATAAAAGTGAAGGTGCTCCGGAAATCATTAACAGACTGGTCGCCGAAGGCAAACTCGGCACCAAGACAGGAGAAGGCTTATTTACTTACAGCGGCAACGAGGTGCAGGAAGCTCTGAACCAGCGGGATCGTCAATTCGTGCAGCTGGGTCAAATCAAGCAGTCTGCGCAACTCGAACCTGCTTCCGAAAATTAATCATTTTCAGAGAAAAATCGATTCGCACAGGCGGAAAACCGCCTAAACTGTTAAATTGCGTGCAGCAATAGTCCTGCGGACAGCCACGTGTTGGAGCAAACAGCTATGTCAGAGGCCGGGCGGCAGTATTTCCCGCAATGCTCCTCATTCTATGAATCGGATCGAGCAGAAGGCGCATCGTTCATGGTTCAGCCGGTCTCCCTGCCAGACCGGTCCGCGCAACGTTCAATGCCCGCTGCCGCCGTTCCGGATACACGCAAAAAACGTTCATCTGAATAAACTCAGATGAACGTTTTTTTTCGCTGAATCCGATGTTAATAAACAACAACCGGCTCGTTCTGCGTTAGATTGTCGTATACGGATTTCATTATGCCCGGAGGCGTGTTGACGCAGCCGCCCGACCCATCCGTAAGATAGGCGCTGTTTGCCCAGTTTTTCCGCCATGAAGCGTCATGGAAGCCCACCCCGCCGTCCGTGAACTGGGCCCAGTAGGAAACCTTGACCGAGTAATGGGCAGAACCGGCCTCGCTGCCCTTAAGCGTCGACGGCGATTGCTTATACATGACGTACCAGACGCCGGTCGGCGTATCCTGGTGGACATCGTGCCTGCCGGTCACAACCGGAGTCGTGACCACCAATTGACCGTTTTTATAAATCCAGATACGCTGTTCCCGGATCGACACCTCCGCATAGGTCGTGCCGATGCCGTTATTCGTCGTCGTATGATAGCCGACGCCGAAAGTATTATAACCGATCCCGTAAACATTGTCAGCTTTCAGCGATTTTTCTCCGTTTTCAAAGGCATTCTCTATAAGCGCCGTTTCCCGGCCGGCATCCAGTGCCCAGCCGTAAGTCTGTCCTTTGACCGAAATGACTGAACCCGAATGCGTCTTAAATATGTAACTCTTATCCAGTGTCGATTGGGTGCGATTAATCGCTGCGATCTGATTCTGAATGCCGGTCGGGTTTATTGTGATCTTCATATCTTTTGACACCGTTGCGTACTGGATTAATTTGTTCGCTGCTAAAGAATAAGTCTTGTTCTGTACCTGGTAATTTACCGTTTGCTGAAGGAGCTTCTGCAGTCTTTGCTTCTCATTCTTCACGATCCGGCTGTTTTCCTTAATAGGCTGCAAAAGTACGGGCTGCAAATGAATCTCGCTTCTGTATTCCTGACTGTCATAATTCTTTAATAGTTTAGCAATGTCATATTGTTTGCCCGCTTCGCTCCCCGAAACGGCGATCCGGCCATGATCCAAATAGGCCTGGGCGTCTTTGGGCGCCTTTAAACGCTGATTCAATGATTTCAGTTTCGCTTCGACTTCTTTCTTCAGCGCCCGGGTCCGATATTGATCCGTGCGTCCGGGCACCGCCGAATAATTTTCCGTCTGAGACGAAGGCCACCACGTCCGCTGCTTTCCTAATAAACTCTTGATCTTAGAAAGATCCTGATTCGAAAATTCCGATTTTGTACTTTTTCCATTGAATATCAAGGTCTGGCCGACGTACACTTGGTTTTTTAAATCCATGGTTTTTAATTTCTTTAACGCCTGATCGGCGGTCAGTCCGCCCACTTTCGTTCCGTTGATGGTAATCCGGGCATTGAAATGGGTCGCCTGATAAATGCCGATGCCAGCGAACAGTAGAACAATAACAAGGATAAGACTGCTGATGATTATGATGCCAATCTTTCGGTTCGTTGTCATTTTTCACCTCAAACGACTTGATCATCAACGCATTTTAAAAAAATGTTTGATGTCAATTTAGTCATCCATACCATATGAATCGGTATTTTCGACATTTTATTACATTTATTGCATTTTGGTAAATAAGAATTTTCATTAACCAATATACACTTTATTTTCAATGATTGCGAAAAATACGTTATTTTTACATGGGGCCCCGGCGGACATGTTACATTTTGATCATTCGATGATTCCGGCGCAAAACATGAAAGAACAGCTAATGGTACCGATGAAAATAGACCGTCAAACTAAAAATCTTTACGGATGCAGATCTTCAGGCATCCTGTTGCCATCTTCCGGGGAATCCATAGTAAGGCAAGACTTTACGTTTCTTCAAAAATTGTTACCCTTGCGGAACGGAACCGTCTTTACATCCACGTACAGAATGTTTAAACGGGAGCCGCATGACACACTGCTCTCGCCCGAAATTCCTGTTTCGTAAGCATTTAGCAAATTCTGTACAGGCATACTTAAAAGGATCTTCCCCGATGTTCGGGGAAGATCCTTTTAAGTTCAGCAGCAGAAACTGAACCGGATTCAGAGATCCGGCGAAAAGCGGCTTCCATAAATCAGCTGAAATGGAATATGACCGGAAAGGCAAATGCGACAACAGCCATCCAAATAACGTAAACATACAGATAGGCGGTTTGCCATTTTTCGAGCCGGCTAAAATCAATCTTTTTGGCAAAATAGCGAAGATACAGCCAGGCAAGGCCTCCGAGATTCACGAGCAAGGTCAGATTTTCACCGAGCGCCGCGATTTTATTCGGTGTGATGCCGAACGCCGACAATCGGAAAAGGATGGCCGACAACGCGACGCCGTCGATCATCAGAGCCACGAGAATCAGAGCCAGATTCAAATAGTCAAACAGCCTGTTATTATCGTGTACGTTCCGGGCCGAAATGACATAGAGAACCAATCCGAGCACTAACACAAGCATGAGATCAAATCCGATGAGAAAATTTCTGTCAACAAAGGGACTCTGTCCTGAGAGGACCATAACGATCAGAAAAGCGATCATGATGATCAGAAACAGAGGGCTGAAAATTTTTGCCAGAATCGGAGCAAAATTTTCGACAATGCTTTTTTTATATTCGACGAGATACACCGTGATCATCGCCGTTGCACATCCCCCGTACACAGCAAGATACTGCTGAATGAAACCAGTAAGATCAATTTGAATCGCCTGGAAAATCATCTCGGTGAAGACGGCCAGAACAACAACCCCGCAGAAAATTAAGGTTCCGTAAACGACCGCTTCGCCGGTGAAACGGATGAAATCCATTCTTCTTCCGCTTTGTCTCCATGCTGCCCCCATATAAGCGGCACCCGTGATCAGCCATAAAAATATGGGAAGGTGAATGCCGGTCAGCAGTTCCGTATTTTGGGGATAATAGGACGGATAGAGGTTGACTGTCAGAGCGGACAGACAGAATATCCCGAGAACGGCCGCAGCCACTTTCCAGCCTGACCAATGTCTGATAAGGAAAAAAATCGCAATGAACGGCAGAAGAAACAATCCAAGATTTTTAAAATAAAACAGCTGATAGACCGGATCAAACAGTCTCAGGCCGAACCAGCCGGGCATTTCGATCAGTGTACCGGCCAGTAACGAAAAAATAATGACTAACACAATATCTTTTCGATTCCCGCCCGCGCCGTATGCGTGATCCGGATCGGCCAATAAATGTTTCCATAGGTTTTCTGAATTTACTTTTGAATATTCCTGAGAAATCGTATTGACGTTTCCCAGACGCTTAACACCGATCAAAAAAGATTCATCCTGTGAGAGACCGGTCTTCATCAGATCATCGATCTCATCGCGCAGATGATTTTCCAATTCGAGTATATCCGTTTCTTTAAAATTCCCGCGCGCCCGCAGATAATCGCTCCAGGAACGGATATTCCATTCCAGATCAAACATACCGAGTCCTCCCTTATTCCTGATTGGGCTTCCGCCAAGTTTTCGAGAGTGCGGAATGAACCATATTCCACTGCTTTTTTTGCAGCTCCAGCTCTTTCAGCCCGCCGTCTTTTATTGTGTAATATTTGCGCCGGCGCCCCGTTTCCGAACTCTTCCAGTACGATTGAATGAAATTTTGATCTTCGAGCCGGTGCAGGACGGGATACAGCATCCCCTCCGACCAGACCAGTTCATTTTCTGACAGCTCTTTAACCCTTTTGATAATGGAATAGCCGTAACTGTCGCCTTGCCGCAATATGGCCAAAATTAAGGGGACAGCGGAAGCAGCGATTAAATCCTTGGATACATTCATAAACCCCTCCGATATACCTAGAAGTCTTATGCATCTAAACTATACATAACACTTCTAGGCATGTCAAGCAAAAAAAATATGCTATTTCCGCAATCCGGCCCGGCTGCACAATGAAAAAAAGCCCCTTTTTAGAACGGGGGCACTGAAAAAGCCGGGAGGAAACGATGCCGGCTATCGCCGGAACGCCATTCCCCATTTCTCCCTATCATGATGAAACTCTCGACAATCTTAGAAATTTATTCAGCGGCTCCCCTGTTTTTCTTACCCTCCTCTCCCCTCATCGAGCGCCGGGTCACTTGTTTCAGGCCGCTGTTGATCAGGACCAGAATGAAAAGCCAGCCGATCACAATTAAGCCGATCACCTTAAGTATGGAGTCGCCGATACCGGGCAGCGGCATATCCCAAAAGGCATGGAGCAAAATGGGGACGATCATCAGCTTGAGAAATCGTGCTTTGAACAGCAGGCCGATTGTGAAAGGCCTGTTCAGCTTCACAAGAACGAGCGCCGCGCCGGCAATACCCGTCCAGACGGCATGTGTGCCAATACTCGTCCAGGCCCTCGTGACGATAACACTTAAAAAGGTTTCATTGTGCATCGTCTGAAAGGCCCTGAAGGCGTAGCCCGCGGATTCGAACGAGGCAAATCCGGCGCCGATGACCGCGCCGATCAGCAGACCGTTCAATATATATTTGACATTCAGCTGACTGACAAATCCGGCGACAATCAGCAGTTTTCCCAACTCTTCAACCATACCGACGACAAATGCGCTTGTTATGCTGATCCGGTAGACCGGAAAAACCGTATAAAGAACCAGCGTCACAATAATTGAGGCCACACCCCCAAGGAAGAACATCCGGACAACATCAAAGATACTGATGTTTTGGAGTGCGTTTGTTTCAAAAAAGAAAAAGACCAGGGAAAAAGGAACGGCGAAAGAACCGATCAGCATGAGACCGGGAAGCGCATAGGGATTGCCGAAATCAATCAGGCAGACCCAAAGCATCGCATAAGTCACTAAAAAAATCAGGAAAACCCTTGAAAAAAGCCACGGCCTCGGCCATGCCGAAGAAATGTCCGCTTCCTTTGGCGTTGTAAAAGCGGTGCCGGCGATAAAAATCCGCTCGCTTTCTGCTTTCGTATGGCGCCGGAACACCTGCGAAAACAGATCGCGAAGCTTCAGATCAACCGGACCGCGTTCGCCAATCAGCTCATTCACCGGTTCCGTCGCGCGGCTGATCAGACTCCTTGACCGGCGGGAAGTCCTGCGCACGTTCCGCTCCGATGATTGAAGCGGCGTCTCGCACATTCTCAGCCATCGGCTCATGCCCTGAGCGATGACCAGCGTTTTGCCGCCGATCTGCCCTTTTCTTTCCAGAAATTTCATCTCATCTTCCGAAAAAGGCCCCTGCGTCTCCCGACCATCAAAATAATACCAGAGGGAATCCATATTCTTTCACCTCTTCTTTCGCTTTTAAAATCGAGCGGTTCATCTTTTAGTTTGCAACGATATTGTCTGTTTAAACCGCTTAATGTGCGAAAGAAAAGATATAACGAATCATTTACCTGTAAAAAGTTGATCTGAACGATTTTATGCACATAAAATCGGACGTGCAATCGCGGGCTAAACTTTTCTCACAGGACTGTCTTGGCCTTTTAATTTAAGAAACATGACCGAAGCGAAAGTTCCAGCGCTGATCAGCGCAAGACTGGCCAGGTTAAAAAAGAAATGAATCGGAAGAACCTGAGCCAGTGCACCTGATACAAATGAGGCCAGGATCGCCGACATGGACATAAGTGACGTGACCGAAGCAAATATTCTCCCGCGCGTTTCGGGCGGCGTCTCTACCTGCAAAAGCGTTCTGTAACCTACCATCTGCATCGTCGTAAAAAGCCCGGTGATCAGCAAAGCGGGAAGCAGAATAAACAGCCGATCAGCATTGAAACCGATCATAAATGAAAGTCCCACCCCTAAAAGCCCCCACGCAAACATGTTTTCATAAGAGATGTAACGTTTCACCCAACCCATCATCAAGCCGGTAATAACCATGCCTGCCCCTTGTGAAGCTTCAGCATAACCAAGAACGGACTGATTCCCATGTAGAACAACAGAGATAGAAACGACAATTAATGCGTCAATAATGCCTTGGGAAATCATAAACATCATGACTGTTATACAAAGCACACGTATTTTTTGAAACTTTACCATGACGGCCAGACCGTCCTTAAATTCCATCCAAACAGTGTGATGCTGACGGCTGCCAACTTTACTTTGATTATTAACAGAGCCGGTAATAAAAAAATGCAAAGCGCAGAAATGAGATAAGAACCTATATCAATGAGAAGAATGGACTGAAATCCGATCCATACAGCTAGGCCGCCGGCCAGTATCGGTCCGAGAATCTGGGCAATCGATTCAATCATGGAACTGAAACCATTCGCTTCAACCAACTCTTCTTTTCTTACTAATTGCGGAATAAACGACTGCTTGGCCGGATTAAAGAAGCGGTTGCAGGAAGATTCCAGCAGGCTGCCTAACCAAAGCAGCCAAATCCAGCGAACCGATGTCACGTAAAAACCCGGCAGAAGGACAAGAGCGCTGCTGAGATTCGCTATCCACATCGTTCTTTTCAAATTCCACCGATCAACAAATACCCCTGCTATCGGACCCACAAAGAACATGGGCAGCGCTCGCGTAACATAAGTGAGCGCTGTCGCCAGCGGAGATCCGGAAAGCTGGTAAACATAAAAAGGAAGGGCAATAGTCAAACCAAAGTCTCCCAGTTGAGAAATCAGCTGCCCAATAAACAGCAGTGAGAAATTTCGATTTTGAAGGAGTTTTATCATTTAAACAACACCCTCCCCTCCTTTAATTTTATAGTAAAATAGAGGATGTTCAGGGCATTACTGAAGCCATTGGATCTAAAAGTAAAATCAATATTGGAAAAGACGATCTAGATAAATTGAGAAAAGAGCTGGGTGTACCAGAAAGGAATACGGTTGCTGTTGGAAAAGCAAGAATTGAAGGAAACAATGAAATAATCGATTTAACCGGAACATCACCAAGAGTACGACAAGATGCTAAGCTTCCAAGCTTAGATGATATAGCGCCAAATAGAGATATTAAAGCACCTACAACAGTTGCCATGAATAGAAATCATGCAGAAGAAGAACTTTTCTATCATTTTGATGAAGCAATTAAATCAAGGGGGATTTCTCCTAAAAGCGTAAAGGGAGAATTATATATACACCAATCTAATAAAGCTGGTGTATGTCCGACTTGCTTACAAGGCATTAAGAATCCAAACAAAGCACCTGGAGTTTTTAAACAGTTTAGTGATAAGTACCCTAATTTGATAATCATTGTTACTTCTGAGGGATCAGATGGAGTAAAAGCATTTGGAAGACAAAATTTTGTATTAAAAGCTGGGAAATATATTGAATAGGGAGATAAAGTATGAAAAAAATATTTGATATTTCGGTTTATGGAAGGATAGCTTTCTTTTTAACAGTTTCCGAGAAGGTATTAAAGACCGTTGAATTCGAAGAAAATGGTGATAATAATCTCATTAAAAAAATGATGACTGCATGTTGGAATTGGTGTGGAGGTCAATCAATTCCGGCATACGCATTATGGAAACTGTTTGAAAGCGAAGAAGATATGACTATCAGTGATATTTCATGGAAGTACAAAGATGATGCTATTAAAGCCCCGGTTTTAAAAGTATTAGTGACTACAATAATGTATACAATATTTCATGCATTGAAAAGAGAAGACATTGAGAATATTCCAGAATCTATCGAAAGCGTTGATGATAGTACGGCTGTAACTGATTTACTTAGATATGCACAGAAGTGCAAGGCTATTAATAAGCAATGGTTAAGTAAAACCTTTGAGTATTTTCTTGAGAATTTTCATACCAATAATCCTGAAAGCTATGGAAAAACAATTGATAGAAAAAATTTAATCAGTAAATTTTTATAGAAAAGTGCCATGTGTAGAAAAATCTAGAGCTGGAGCTGACTTGTAATCTTTGAAGGGGCCGGGCGTACAGGGATAGAAAGCGTGAAACAGGCTGCAGCCAATGTGGAAGGCCGGATTTCCCTGGGCGGCCTGCAGCCAGAGTTTACGGGGACTTCGGGGGGCGGCGGTACAGGCGGCGGGGAGAGTCTGATTCAGGATGTCAAAAGCACATTCCGGCAAATGGCTTCCAAGAAGATCGATAGTAGTGTGTCGAATACAGATTAAGATTGGAACTTCACCTCGATATGGTGATAGGAGAATTTCTGACGGGCAATATAAAAAATTAAGAGGAAAGACCCCATCACAGGAATTAATTACAAGATAAGGTAAATGAAGATGTAGAATTACCAATGGATGATCCTGTTCTCCCAGGAAAGATAATTACAAAGAAGTTGGAACCAGACCATATTGTATCTATGGATAAAATATCGAGAATGGAAGGATTTGATAGACTAACGGAGAAACAACAACTTGAAGTTTTAAACAACCCTAAAAACTTTATAGGATTAAGTAGAACAGCAAATGGTTCTAAGCAGGATAAAAGTTATGAGGAGTGACTCACTACAAGAAAGGAAAACCAGGTGAGATTGAAATAGAGCCCACATTTAGAGATAAAATGATTAAAAAGGAGAACGAGTTGGAGAAAGTATTGCAAAGGCAAATTGATGATTTAGTGGGTATAAAAGACCGGAAGCCAGGTAAGAAGATTAGATAATGGATCAACGGAAAATAGACTATTTGAAAAAGTACACGATGAAAAAAGACGGATATGTACGCTTGATTTCAACTGACGAGATCGGACAAATAGATACACTTCCCAAAGCTTGGTATGAAATATTCAGAGAAAGAACAATTAAGCCTAGAATTCAAATTCTATTAGGAATCTGGAAAAGATATTTAGGTACTGAATTAAGAAACACTATATCCTATTTAAATAATTATCTAGAAAATATTGAACTAATGGAAATAAACAAAAGGTATTCCATTTTATACACAATCAGAAATCGTCAGGGAAAAATACTTTACTATAAAGGAAGGAGCCCTTGCGAAGATTTTAAAAATGAACCGCTAAAGGGAGTTTGGGACAAGATACCTGCAAAAATACGATTATTCTATGATAACATCCATAATGGGTTTTATTATTGTGCGAGTGGGGCTATGGGCCTAGTACCTTTGGAAGATGTTTCCTTCTTAGGGGACGATGATTTCGATTGGATCATTATTGATGATTTAAAAAAACCAATGGAGATTGACTTGGACACATCTTTTGGCTTTTTTAACAATGGGATGGGAACGTATGTGGCCATTGATTATCAGAATTGCGAACAGGACAACGCAACTTTGTGGTCATCAGAAGATCAGCCTGAATATAATATTAACTTTTGGGATTTTGTAGATGAACGGATGGTTATTGGCTTTGAAGCATAATTTAATAATACAGTTATGAGAAACAAAGACTGTTTATCCACCCGAAACGTTTTGGAAGTTGTCGCTGTTATTGATGCCTAATTTGGGCCGGAAGTTGACGGGATTTCCTGTCCAATAAGTGCCAGTTATAATGTCCGTAGAACTTTATAGCTGGCACTTATTTTAGGAAAGGAAAAGGACATCTCTTTGTCATGTAATCCTACTTACACGGAGATGCCCCCAACACATATGATCATTATATCAAAGTATGATCTCATTGATAAGCATTCAACTGGCGTTTTTAGTTAAGAGTACGGAAAGGGTTGCTTGTCCTTGTTGCGGAGGAGAGCTTAAAGTAACTGGGAGACTTTTTTTAATAATTAAAAATGGGAAATATAGTGACTAAATGGAGGTAGTTATGAGTAATAAAAATTTTGAACAAATGAAAGATGATAACAAGGTAATTTTTTTTCTAGGGCTTTCTGAAAAGGTTGTAGATGTTTTTTCTCGTGAAGAAGATCAAAAGATTGCTCAAGGTGCTTTAGATGCTTGCTGGGAATGGCTAAAAAACAAAGAAAATATTGGAGAATCTCTTTATGACTTATTAGATGACGAGGAGAAAGGAATAGTTTCAATTCAAGAAATGTCTGAGGTTGAAAAAGATGAAACGGCTTGGAATTGTATTATTGATTCAGTTGCTTTTACCAGCCGCAAAGCATTTGAAGGTGAGGGAGCAAAGTATTTCCCAGAACCTATTTAATTAGTAGACGACACATTAGTAGATCATTTTATTGAAAACTTTAAAACATGTGTATCAGATCCCGAAAAATACATTAAAAAAATGAATTCTTTTTTGACTCAATATAAAGCTGATAATTATGTTGATTTACAAACTATGATTCAAGAAAAGCTATATACCTGAATTATTCATGAACCAATCTTCTGATTAGCTGAAACACTTACCTATTGCGCCGTAACAGTTTTTTTGTTTTCACCGATCAGGTGATAAAAATTAATAAAGCGGAAACTGAACACGGGAGGCCGGGTTTCCCTGGCAGTCTGCAGCCGGAATTTGCCGGCGCTTCGGGGGGGTGGCGGCGCAGAGAGCTTTCCGCAGGAAAAGCCGAAGGCCTTAGTAATTCCCGCCTGACGCAGATGCTTCAGAATTCCCAGCTCATCAAATTTTACTTTTATTTCTCTAAAGAGTTAATTGTTTTGAGCCCTTTTCGTTATCATAGAGGACATCCTCTTTCTGGTCGTGTTATTCGTCAAAATTCACTTTACCAAAGAGCGGGGGCCCTCCATTTTAGTTAAGAGCCCTAATCAATAAGCTATGAAAGCTGTGATTCGTGTGATTTAGGCAATCCACCTCGATTTTTGAACTATGAAAGTTGAGTTCTTAACAGGACAAATGCGGGTTTAGGTTTTTTATCGATTCTTTGATCATTCACTATTTTCTAATAGAAACTCTACTCATTTCAGCTTATCTTTTGGTATTTTTTCTAGTAATACCATCGATTCTTTTTCGTCTGGAATGTGAAGCAGATTATTTTTTATAAAATTTTCGGCGGTTGGACAATTACTTTTTCTAATTTCTCCAGCTGCTCTTTCAAAGTCATATTGCGTTTGTTTAAATTCGATCCCATTTGAATGAATAAGCAGCCAATAGGCGCCTGGCTGGTTCGCGAAAGGCATCCCGACACTCCCCGAATTAATAACATGCGTTTTTTCCAGTTCGATTTTGAACTGCATATGTGTATGGCCGCACACAACAATTGGCTGGTCAACACGGGCAAAGAGTGTTTCAAGCCGTTTCCTTGGCGACAGAGGCGTAAAAATCTGTTCGTCACTTTCCGGAGTCGCATGACAGAATAAAACTTCACCGGCATTTTCCATTTGAATCACTGCGCTGCTGTCTAAATTCGCAAGAAATTCAAGATGCTTATCCGTTAGTTCATTAGCTGCCCATCGCTGGGTTTTACGACCCTGTTCCGATAATTGCTCCAGCTTCCGTCCCCTGGCCGCTTCGACAACTTCCCGGTCTCCGTTCCCTCTGATGAACTTAATCTTTGTTCTTTTTTGTAAGTCCAAGAGACACTCCAGCGTCTGTACGGGCATCGGTCCTGAAACCATGTCGCCTCCGATGACAGTCCAATCCGGCTTTATTGATTCGAGTTCATTAAGAACCGCTTTCAGAGCCGGAAAGTTGCCATGAATATCATAAAGTGCGGCAATTTTCATTACATCTATCCTCCCCTCTCCGATCTCATTAAGAATATCTCATTCATCTAAACGAAAATAATCCGCCGGATATTACAAAAGCGGACCATTTTTTCGGTTTGTCCACATCACGAAAGAATGACTTTTCCCTCAAAATCCATCTGTCCGGTTCTTACTTCTTAATTTTCATGAGATACGCCTTCTGTTACCTGCCGCTGCGCCTGAGGAAGAACAAACATGTAAAGCATTCCGACAGCCAGAAGGCAGCCTCCGAACCAGAGAAATGGCGTTCCGATAGACACATACCGAGGAAAAGTAAATGCAAGGAGAATAAAAAGCAATGATTGAGCCAGATTGCCGAGCGGATCGAACCACGCTTGTACACGTCCCAAAAATCCGGGATTAACCATTTGCGGAAGCCATCCGAAGAAAGCAACATTCACGATCGGTATCGAAAATGCGGTGAGAAAATAAAAGATGAGAAAGAAAGAGAGACTTGACGCAATCGATTCCGGGGCAATAAAGACACTGGCCATCAAAAATCCGCCGATCATTAATTTGTACAGTTTGACCCTGTTTGCTGCTAAGGACGCAGCAAAGCTGCCCAGTAAGATACCGATTCCGAAGACAATTCCTGATAAAGCCGCGGCTTGCTGATAATATCCGATTGCCAATTTATATTTCAACATGTATATTGGCATAATGGACAGGCCGCCATTTACAAAACCTAAAATAAACGTTCCCAGCATTAAATACCTGAGCACATGATGTTGCAAAATATAAAAAATACCTTCCCTAAATTCAGCAAAAACGAGCCTCACGTTAAAATGAAAAGGATTGGAACGCCCCTTCGGTAAAACCGCCTCATTTGGAAAACGGCAGTGAAAAATGAGAGAAGCCGAGATCAGAAAACTGCAGCCATTGATCAGAATCGCGCCTGAAATTCCCAGTCTCCAGTAAAAAAAGGCGCCTAAAGCCGTTCCAAAAAGCAAAAAAATACTTGTCAGCATCTGGTTGAGCCCGCCTGCAATGGCATATTCATCATGGCTCAGAATGCCTTGAATCAGACCGGTTTGGGCGGGAGTAAAAAACTTGGATACTGCCGTGATCAGAAAAAGAAAAGGAAAGATAAATAAAACATTCATCGAAAAAACTGCGAAGATCAGCAGAATACAGAAACCGGAGTTGATCAGATCAGAAAAAATCGTAATCTTCTGCCTATTGATGTTATCGGCCAGCACGCCGGTAAGAAAAAAAACAAAAAGCGTAGGCAGCGTGTACATCAATTCTACAGCGGTTGCATAGAAAGGCCTGTTTCCATAGCGGTCAAGAAGATAAAAGGTAAAGGCAGTTGTTGAAGTAACCGTTCCTAATTGGGACGCAAAAGAAGCGAAGAATAGGCTCCGATAGTTCGTATTTTTAAAAATGGTTATTAATCGATTCACTGAAAAGCCTCATAGGAACCCTGAATGCGATACTTCTTTTCCAAGGGCGAGAGCTCGTATTCTACTGTCTGTACGGCAGGAAAAACAACAAAGGAGTGCTGTCCCCACTCCCGGGCGCGGTCTCTCTTAATTTTTTCTACCAAAGAGACGACCTCGGAATCCGGCGCTATTTGATCGCTCATCTCTTCAGGAACGATCATTAGCGGGATTTGTTTTTTGCCATCATAAAGCCGATCATTGAGTAAATAGGAAAAAGCGATCGTCAGAAATAGTCGGCCGGGCAAAAGCTCTTCCTCTGTAAACAGCTCAAAAATCAAATCTATATCTTTTATTATTTCAGGTACAGTCACTGCGTGATCTTCATCTTCCGGAAAATGGTTTAAATTCTTTTGGGCTCCTACTCCTTTGGGAAGGATCAGGCGAAGCCTGAAATTGACTATTTCGGAAACCGCCGGCCTACTGATATGAATCCACAAGTGATTCAAGCCCTCGAAGCACTCCAACTGATTTTTCTCCAATTTGACCTGAATCATCATCGCTCCCCATTCTTCTTCATGATTCTTGAAACAGAGTCAACGATTTCCTGCTTCATCTGTTCCGGCACATTCGAACTGAGTGTTATAAAAGCATCATCATTTATTTTCGTGGTTTCCCGGGTAATCAGGTTTTCAGATTGGTAGAGTGTCATCTGCTTACCGATTTTCTTAATTTCATCCATAGAAAGTGCCTGCAGTTTTTTCCGGATGGAAGCAAGTGTCTCTCCTGTTTTGCTCAGAGTCAGAATCGCGCGAAAATGGGCCAGATGATTGTCTGTATAAACCCGTTTGTTTTCAACTGTCTCAAGCGGCGGCACCATGCCAATTTGCGTATAATACCTTACCGTGCGTAAATGAATGTCCGCCCCTTCTCGTTGAAGCAGTTCAGTTATCTGTTTCGCTGTATAGCCTGGCATCACAATTCCTCCAGTTTAAAGTTACACTTTAATGTACAAGATACAGTTTAGTGTAACGATAGATGTTTGTCAAATTCACCGGTCACCCGCTTCAAGTATCAGCAGTGACGTACAGAACTGACGATCGAATGATTATTCTAAAAAAAGGTCTTTTCTAAGAAGGTTAAAGCCCATCCGTGAAGAACTTTTTATTCATGACATTATAATTTTGAATGATTTGCAACAAACTTTTTTTTAGTTCTATTCACCGGCAGGCAAAATCGCTGTAATGTCCGCATCGCCGACTGATTTTGAAACGGAGGTTCTATAATGAATGTAAATTTCGGTCTTACTGCCAAAGACTATAGCAAATATCGGGCAGGCTATCCGCTTGAGTTATATGAACGCCTTAAAAATTATGGTATTGGAATCAAAGGCCAGTCGATATTGGATATCGGAACAGGCACGGGATATCTGGCAAGGACATTTGCTAAACAAGGCGCCCGGGTGACAGGAGTCGATATATCTGATGAACTTATAGAAGAGGCCAAGAAGCTGGATAAAAAAGATCACGTGTATATTCGATACCTAAATGCGCGGGCAGAGCATTTGCCCTTTTCATCTCCTGAATTCGACGTGGTTACAGCAGGCCAATGCTGGCATTGGTTCCAAGGCGACAAAGTGTTGGAAGAAGTACGCCGTGTTTTGCATGCACACGGGAAGTTAGTCATTGTTCATCTGGATTGGATACCGCTCGGCAGCAATGTTGTATCGAAAACAGAGGAACTTATATTATCCTATAATCCGGATTGGAAAGGCGTCGGAGGAACAGGTGTTTATCCGGGCTGGCTAACGCAGGCAGCTATGGGTGGATTTACAGATATCGAAACATTCACATTTGATCTTAATTTAACTTATAGTCAGGAAGCATGGAGAGGAAGAATCCGGGCAAGCGCCGGAGTAGGCGCCAGTCTGCCACACGATAAACTAGTCGAATTTGATCGCCGGTTAAAAGAACGGCTGCAAAGAGAATATCCAGACGTTATCGGGATTCCGCACAGAATTTTTTGTTTGGTGTGCCGCGCCGATTAAGATAAATTTTTATGGAAATGTAATTCTAACATAAAAGAGTAGACACAAAAAAATGAAGGGGTCTGGAAATGAGATTTCTCTTATGACATTATATTGCAAGAATAGCCTGATCAGATATGATTAAGCGGAGACATCATTTATGATGGCCAAAAGATTCCTGCGTCATTTTTGGCTGATGTTTTAAGACGCTTTCCACATTTTTTACCATACTCTTTATCACTTCGGATATTTTCGTAAATCATACGCTCCGGCTTCGCTTAATTTTCTGTAAAACCAGTGATCCCCACCCTTGTACTGTTCCCATCTTTATAGTTCCTATCCAACATAAATCAATGAAAGCGCGAACGTGATGATGCTTTGGAAGAAGTCTGAGAATCTCATCTTTTTCCGCCTTGCATGAAAAATCCGGGTATCCATCGATTTTTCTCCGATGGCTGCCCGGCCTCTTTTTTCGTCTTACGCTTCATTCATTCAACGGCGGTCTGTTGATCGTTGTCCATCGCCCTGATCGATTCGGCCGCTTTAATCATCACAGCGCATTCGATTCTTTTACGAAAAACGTCGCAGCTGAATTGATAGTTCCCGTTGAGCGAGCCGGTCGCATGCAGCGAATTGGCGGGACAGCCGCCGCTGCAGTAGAGTTTCGCCCAGCAGTCCCGGCATTCCGGCTTTGAGTAGCAGTTGCACTCTTTAAATCGGTTCTGCAGCTCCGGTTTTGTGATGCCGTCCCAGATGTTGCCCATACTGTATGCCTGATCGCCGACAAACTGGTGGCAGGGGAAAAGCTCGCCCCATGGCGTGACCGCCAAATATTCGGTGCCCGATCCGCATCCGGAGATTCTTTTATGGATACAGGGCCCTTCCGTCAGATCAAGCATGTAATGGTAAAAAACAAAGCCATGGCCCTCTTCTGAACGGCGAAGCATTTCCTTGGCGAGAATCTCATACTGTCTGTAGATCTCAGGGAGATCCTCCTCGGTCAGTGCATACGGTTCCTTTGGATCGCAGATGACCGGTTCCATCGAGAGCCGGTCGAAACCGAGATCGGCCATATGAAAAATGTCATTGCTGAAATCGACATTGTTGTGGGTAAAGGTCCCGCGGACATAGTATTCTTTATCCCCCCGCTTCCTGACGAAATTCTGGAACTTCGGAACGATATAATCATAGCTTCCCTTGCCGTTTACCGTTTTACGCAGCCGATCATGAACCTCTTTTCGCCCGTCCAGGCTCAGGACGACATTGTGCATCTCCTTGTTCAGAAAATCGACGACTTCATCTTTAAGCAGCATGCCGTTGGTTGTCAGAGTGAAGCGAAAAGTTTTCTTATACTCCTTTTCTTTGCTTCTCGCATAGGCGACGAGCTGTTTGACAACTTTCCAATCCATCAGAGGTTCTCCGCCGAAAAAATCAACGTCGAGGTTGCGGTGAAATCCGCAGTTTTCCAGCAGAAAATCGATCGCCCTCTTGCCGACTTCATAGCTCATGACCGCCCGGGCACCGTGGTATTTGCCCTGGCTCGCAAAGCAGTATTCACAGGAAAGATTGCACGTATGTGCGACATTCAGGCATAAAGCTTTAATATACGTCCTCCGTTTTTTCAAATCGAATGAGAGATCCTGATACGTATCTTCCGAAAAGAGCCGTCCGTCTTTTTTCAGTTTATCGATGTCCGCGATCGTTTCGTATATGTCCTCTGCGCCGATGTCTGTATGATCGGCGTACTTCTTCACCATCAAATCCGCGATTTCTTCAGACGAATGTTCTTCATAAAGTGCGATGATATCATAGGCAAGATCGTCGACAACGTGCACAGCCCCGCTGTAAGTATCAAGCACGATATTATATCCGTTTAACTTATATTGATGTATCATAGCTGGCGATCGGACTCCCTTGTTCAAAAAATTGCCGCCCGTCTGCGAAACAGTCGGGCGGTACACTTCCTCTGCTATTTATCGGTGCGCCGGATCGGCACACTTCTGATTGGCAACGCCGCAGGATGTCTTGCACGCCGACTGGCAGGATGTCTGACACTCGCCGCGTCCGCCGTGTCTGGCACTTTCTCTCAGGTCCATCGTATTCAGTGATATAATCCTTCTCATTATACAAACCCTCTTTTTTAAAACATTTTTTGAAAAAACACGTATTCGGGATCAAGCATCAGATCCGTCATAAAGTTCATTTTCTAATCAGGGCCCTTTCAACAGGTACTGATAATAATTATTATAATAAATAAAAGCGATTATTCCTGTGATGTTTATCGTACATCCCCATGCTTTTATATAAAAAAACGTTAAAAAATCAGTTTACCCGACTCATTGATGCCGATGATGCTTTTCTAAAAAGGCGGTGACCATTTTAATGACAGCGCCGCTTTCACTGTCATGACAAATATGGTGTTTTGAATGTGGAAGATAATGAAGCTCTTTTTCCATTGATAACACCGTATGAAAAATCCATTCGGAACTTTTCGGATCGACGATTTCGTCCATCCGCCCGTGAATGATGCAAACCGGAACAGAAATACGGCGGAAAATTCTCTTTGCACGGCGGACGATCTTCTGAAACTGAAGCAGATTGTGAACGGGAACTGAGCCGGCAAATGAGCGATTACTGAGAATTACCCGGACGGGCGGCAATCCATGATTTTTTCTCATGTATTGCCAAAAATTTTTCAGCCGTATCTTCAGAACGCCGGGAGAAAGCACATATAGCGACGGAGAGAGCAGTACCAGGGTAGCTGTCCGATAACGGCAGGCCGTAATCGAAGCGATCATCGCTCCCATGGAAAAACCGATCAGATGAATCTCTTTCTTCTCCTCAATAGCGTGTTCAACAATATCCTCAATCACGTGCAGCCAGTCCGGTGCCGTGATTTTCTCCATCCGTCTCCTGTCCATACGATGCCCGGGCAGCAAAGGCGTGATCACTTCATAGCCCTTCTGCTTCAGGGCCTGAGCGAGCGGCGCTAATTCCTGCGGGTTCCCCGCGAATCCGTGAATAAGGATACATAGTTCCTGCTGCATAAAAAACCTCTCCTAAGGCGGCCCTGAATAACCCGTTCAGCACGCAGTGACTCAGCCGGTTTATTTCGTTCCGGTCGGCCGCAGGTTTACCGTCATCGATTTTTCGCTCAGTTTCAGCGAATGTATTACTCAAAAAGGACGGTAATCTTAGTCTGCCGGAGCGTCTGCCATCTATGCAGCGAATCGCTGTTTCGGTCTCTGCTAATGATGTTAGAAATCGTAAATTTACTTTTTGTGAATAATATCTTGACTTAAACACACAGCATATAAAATCTCAACAAAACCTAATAAATTCAAATGTGTTTCGCAAGTAAATATTTTTAAATTAAATGTAATATCATTGATTTGTGTCAGAAAAAATATTAATATCTATATAGATTGGTCTATATAAAGGAGTTACGAATGGATAAAAAACAGGATACGCGGGACAAAATTATCAATGCGGCTAAAAATCTCTTTCAGATTAAGGGTTATCATGCAACGGGCATTAATCAAATTATCGAGAAAAGCGGCGCTCCGAAGGGATCTTTATATTATTACTTTCCTAAGGGAAAGGAAGAGATAGCAATCGCCGCTATTGAAAATGTTGGAAACTCAGTGCGACAGGACATTTTGCAAATCATGTCTTTCTATGATAATCCGATTGATGCCATCCGGGCACAGCTGAAACATGTTGCCGCGAAAGTATTGGACACAGAAAAAGCAGAATTCCGAATCGGCTTAATTGCATTCGAATGTGCCGGAAGCAATGAAAAAATCAGAGCGGCATGCGAAAAAACCCACAGAGACTTGATGTCGATAAATGCAGATTTTTTAGTGAAAAAAGGTTACACAGAGGAGCGGGCCAAACAGACGGCCAGCTTAATTAACATTTTGATTGAAGGAGCTGTGACTCTGTCGATCACCTTTCAGGATATTTCCTATTTTACTTTGCTGACAGAAAAAGTTGAAGTTATTTTTAAGAACATTTGAGTGTTTTTATTATTTGTCTCCTTATATATAGACTGGTCTACTTTGATGGGGAGGATAAATTTTACAAAATGAAAACAAATGAAAGCAAACGAATGCCGATTTTACTAGGCCTGTTAATTAGCGCTTTTATCGGTATGTTTGGCGAAACGGCGATCAATATTGCCTTAACGCCCTTAATGAAAGCCTTGCACGTCAGTGCACCCACCGTTCAATGGTTAAGCACTGGATATTTACTGATTGTAGGTATTTTGGTACCCGTTTCAGGATTGCTGATTCGATGGTTCACCACCCGTCAGCTTCTTTTCTCCGCTTTAGCAGCGTTTATCGCAGGAACCTTTATAGCTGCAATGGCTCAAGGCTTTCCTATGTTGTTAACAGGCCGATTAATCCAGGGAATCGCGACCGGCATTTTAATTCCGCTGCTTTTTAATACCGTAATGGCCATTTATCCGCCGCAAAAACGAGGCACGGCTTTTGGTATGGTCGGACTGATTTTAATGTTTTCTCCAGCTATCGGACCGACCGTTGCCGGCTTGATTTTAAATGCTTTAGGCTGGCAGTGGATATTTTGGCTGATGCTCCCGTTTCTTATCCTTGCCCTCGTTGTTTCCATTATATTTTGCAAAGATGTCAATACGGTAACCCGGCCGGAAATTGATCCGTTATCCATTTTTTTATCGACACTAGGCTCTGGAGGTATCGTAGCGGGCTGCAGTTTTGCAGGAGACTTGGGATGGACAAGCACCGCTGTTCTCTTCCTGCTGGCCATCGGTGTGATCAGTATCATATTATTTTCAATAAGACAATTAAAGATGGAAAACCCCATGCTGAATATCAGGGGGTTTAAAATTCCGATGTTTACAGTTGGCATCGTTGAAGTGGTCACATCTTTTAGCATAATCATGTCGGCGATGTTACTGCTGCCAATGTACTGGCAAGGTGGGAAGCTATTAAGTGCAGCCATTGCGGGCCTTTTATTATTGCCCGGGGGGATTGTCAACGGGCTTGTCTCGGTTATTTCGGGGAGGCTGTATGATTTATACGGGCCTAAATGGCTCGTCAAAATCGGCGCTGCACTCAATATCATCGCAGCGATTATGTTCGTGAATATTAGGGTCTCCTCTTCCTACGTATATGTTATCGGTGCCAATATACTGCTCATGATCGGCATGCCGCTTGTTATTACCTGTTCGCAAACAAACGGACTCAATGCACTGCCTAAAGAATTGTCTCCCGACGGCAGTGCGATCATGAATACAGGTCAGCAGATCTGCGGGGCCATTGCGATAGCGCTGACCACGACATTTTTAGCAGCAGGAGAAAATGTTTACCGGGCTACCATTGGGCACAGCACTGCAGAGATGCTGACGAATGGTGTAAAATACGGGTTTACCTTCACGCTTGTTCTCGCCATTATCGGCTTTGTGCTGTCCCTTTTCATGAAACACACAAGCGTATTGGCACTTAAACCAGGCTTAGAACAGGAAAAAAACTGAAGAAAGAATTGGAAGCATAATAAAATCCTGAACCCCACTGATTGTCAAGAAACTATTAAGCTACCATCTGCTTAGCAGGCGGTAGCTTAAATGCTATCAAAAAGTTTTATTTGAATATTATCTCAAAAAAATAAAGATGTTTTTAGATCATAAGCAAACTTTTTTCATTAATTTTCATTAATGGATAGATAATGGAAATCTTAAATAATCAATTTTTTCTCAGAAGCGTTTATTACATTTGAGATAAATTTTAGATTGTCAACATCTCTACCAATTTTCTTCTCCAAGATGGCTGGACCAACATCATATTCTCCATCCATTTTTATACCCACATCAATTAAGTCCGTTACTTGTGTAAAGATGATTATCTGAATATAAAGAGAGGATTAGAAGTTCTGTTTTTCTGGAAAAGGGGAGTGGTAGCCAACTCCCCTTTTCCAGAAAAACAATGAGATTCCATTGCTCTTGTCTCTTTCATTTTTTTATAGAAAATGAACCCGAACCCATCATTTCAGTTAAGATAGAGTTGCTCAGACCAAATTCTAAAAGAAAGATTATGAGGATGGAAGTACGACAAACCTTTAGCTGATCAAACATCTTCCCAAGAATCCGAGGGTCACAATCATGACAAAAAGTCAGGCCAATTGAATCGAGCTATCTGCATTCCCTCTATATTGACTAACGTGTTCACACTTAGTGGAAAATTATTTAAAGCTTCTCATTGTCCCGGCATTATTCTCGCTCTCCTTCTATTTTCCATTCGCTTATTCGTTTTCAGCCATCTCTTGTCCCGCTTTTTCGTTCCACGGCTCGCATATCAATGATTCCGTTTACCCATACATACATTATGTAAACTTTAATCCATACAAAGCAGCAAGCACTCAGCAGACGTGTCTGCCGCTGAACAGCCATCCATCGCGCCGTCTCTGTATCAGGAAGCAGCGTGGATTTTTCCGTATTTTTTCGGGCAGCTGCGAAAAACAGCCCCTCCGGCAGATGCCGCAGCGCCAACGGTCATAAAATTTCTTTCAGCCCATCCAAGAAACTGCCGGGTCACGAAGGCCTCCGTTTATCTCTCAGATTTTATTTTCCGCTTGTTTTTTAATGCCGATTTTACCTAATGAGTGATCGAATAGGGTGATGATGATCAAGATTATGCCAATGACCACACAAAATAGTGCAAGCTGGTGCATCCCGAATGTAATATCTTCGGATTTTAGGAACAGTCCATTGGCCGCAGAAGCAAGCATAGCGCCCATATACATAAAGGTTCTTAATAAACCGGATGAAGCTCCCATCTGGCTTGGAACCGCCTGAAAATAGACAGCATTTTGATTGGCCAGATTCAGCAGGCCCTGGGGTATGCCGAGCAGCAGAATGATCCCGGCCAGAAAGACCAGATTGCTCGCAGGTCCGGCAAAGAACAGCAGTGCCATCGTTATGAATTGGATCAGGCTGCCGACTATCAGTTTCAAACGTATTGCCGGGCTTTTTCCCGTGATTCTGGAAATAATAATCGCCGTCAGGAACATCGGCAGCAGCAGTAAGCCGGCATGAGCAGGGGACAGGCCCCTCCCCTTTTCCAGCCATTGAGTAAATCCATAAATGAAACAGTAAGTGACTGTAGCAGCAAGCAGACTGCGCGCGTAAGTCGACAGCAAAGCCTTATTTCCGCTTAATACGCGGACATTAATAAAGGGATCCCTGCTTTTCAGCTCAACGATGACAAAAGCGGTGCCGGCGACAACTGCAACGGCTAACAAATAAAGCTTATCCAGAGCCGGGTCCATCAGGAAAAGCAAAGCGGAAATTAACGTGATCCCGAAGATGGCCATTCCGGTAAAATCAATGGATGTTCCCCTTCGCTTTTCCCTGATAGAAATCGATGAGACTCTCGGAAAACGGAACCAGCCCAAAAGAACACAGGCCAGCGACAAGGGGATATTAATGATAAATGTGCTCTGCCACCCCCCGACCTGTATGAGCAAACCGCCTAATGTAGGCCCAATAACTGCAATCGTCTGATTGGCAATCGCCAGCAAAGTCAATACGCTCGTCGGACTGCCTTCTCCGGTCCGTTCTGCTTCACTGCGGATCAGATACATGGAAGCCGGATAGCCGGAACAGGTTCCAAAACCGAGCAGCACTCTGGCCACGACCAGCCACCAAAAGTCAGGAGCGAAAATGGCAATGAAACTTGAGAAGCCGACTAAAGACGTTGCAATTAAAAAGAGAAGCCGCGGGCCGTATATATCAATTAATTTTCCGACGACAGGCTGCCCGATCGCCGTGGCCAGATATAAGGCGGAAACAAGCCACGCCGTCTGCGAAGGCGGTGCACCGAACGCTTTCCCGATAGGAATCAAGGCTACTGAAATAATAGAAGAATTGATCGGATTTAGAATCGATCCCAGGATCATCGGTGCAATCAATTTTTGATTAAACCGACCTTCATTGCGAGACTCGGACAAATTTTTGCCTTCCTTCTTTTTTCACCCTATTTCAACATGAAACGGTACCGGCAGTATCAAATTCTGGTTCATCCTATTCAACATTGAGTCGGCAGCGCAGGATCAGAACCAGTTCACCCTATTCAATATTGAGGACAGCAGCGTAGGATCAGAACCAGTTCAACCTATTCAATATTGAGTCAGCAGCGCAGGATTAAATCCCTGTTCCGCCTGCTTCAGCATTGAGACAGCAGCCTAATATCCAATTCTGTTCAGCCGTTAACGGAAACGGGCACTCAATATTCATTTCATTGTATCGATCCAGTCCCGGACACTCAGCACTTCGGCCTGCCGCGGAAATACTTTCTCGATCAGCACCCGGTGAACCTCGGGATCTTGATCCAAGCAGGCGTCGGACAGCACTTTAATCTCAAAGTCTTTGTCCGCCGCTTCCCGTAGAGTCGACAGAACAACTCCGCTCGTCGCAATTCCGCCGAGAATAAGCGTATCAATCTGCTGCGAACGCAGGATGACTTCGAGATTGCTGCCGGCAAATGCACTGATCCGATATTTCGTAATCACGGGTTCGTTTTTTCCCGGGTGAACAGACTCATGGATTTGTGCCGCTCCATCATGAACAGTTAGTGCTCCATTTCGAGAATTCAGGTGCCCGGCTGAAAAAATTTTATTTTTTGTACTGATCTCAGGATACCCCTCGCTGAAACCCAGTCTGACAAAAATCACCGGAACGGAATGTTCGCGGGCGGCTTTTACTGCCCTGCGAAATGGAATGAGGACGTTTTCTTTGCCTTCCCCTAAACGTGATACAGTGCCGTTTTGTAAATCCATGATGAGCAGTGCAGTTTTAGCCTTTTGATCGGTCATGAGTTGTCATCTCCCTTTTATTGATTTATTATATGTGGAGAGGTCTATCACTTATGATAAACGGAGTGCTCTCCACTTGTCAATGCGTTTTTTATTCTCATTTTGGATGTGATTGCATCGTGAATAATAAAAAAATATTTGATGTACATACAGAACGACGTGACGCGGCCGAGAATCGTCAGCGTATATTAGACGCTGCTTCCAGGCTGTTCGAGCAAAACGGCGTTGAACCGGTCAGTATGAATCAAATCGCCAAAAAAGCCGGGATCGGGCCGGGGACGCTCTATCGCCGCTACAGAAATAAAGGCGAGTTATGCCTTGATTTAATAAAAGACAACGTAGTTATTTTTTTTGAAAAAGTTGAGGCATATATGCAGGACAATCAGACGGCTTCGCCGGACCGGCGACTAAGAGGCAGCCTCGGCTTATTTATTCGTTTCAGAGAAAACAAAGCACAATTGCTTAAGGGAGTCGAAGAAGCGGAAATGACCAATCGAATCCGGTCAAAAACGTATCATAGCCCCTTATACGATGAGCTGCATCAGTTATTTGCCGATTTATTTAAAGAGATGGCCGCAATGAAAAAAGACCGGCCAAACAGTGTTTTCAGGGCGGATATGTTACTTGCGGCATTAAGGAGCGATGCCTATTTATTTCAAAGAGAAGTGCGGGGACTTTCACCCGAAGAGATCCTGGAGCAGCTCTGCGCGATTTTTACATTAAGCTAACAGGATGCATCATTGGCATGCGGCGATTGCAGACAGCGGGGTCGGAATTCCGCATAAAAAATCAAAATCTATTTTGAGTGAAAGACTTGGAGGGAACAAGTGCCAAAAAATATGCCATTATTCTCCGATTAATTAATATTATTTTGAGCAGGATCATTTATACTGCCGTATTTGCGGCGCCGAATAATTTTCTATAAAAGGATTAATGTCATCCAGATTTTCAGTAAATAGCAGCTTTTTATAATCCTTTTCAGTCAGAAAACCTCTGCCGACCATCTGCTGATACATCATTTTTAACGGATCATAGAAGCCGTTAATATTTAGGAATATACACGGACTGGCATTTTTACCCAAGCGAGCCCACGAAAACGCCTCCGTTATTTCTTCAAGTGTTCCGGGACCTCCCGGCAAAGCAATGCAGCAATCAGCTATATGTAACATTCTTGCTTTCCGCTCCGACATATCGGCTACTTCTTCCAATTTGGTGACCTCCGTAAATGCTAATTTGCGCTCAGCCAGAAACCGTGGAATAATTCCCCATACATAGCCCTTGTTATCAACGACTGTTTTTGCGATTTCTCCCATAAGTCCGACTCTGCCGCCGCCATACACCAGCCCGTATCTATTTTGCACCAGCCATGTGCCAAGCCTCCGAGCCACATTTGCGTAAATTTTACTGTTGCCGGCAGAAGCGCCGCAGTATACGGCAATATATTTCATTTTCATAAACTCCTCATATATAATATTTAAGTCCAACTATGGATTTATCGATCGGCGCAGCCGGGTTTTCGACGGTCCGCGCAAAGAGTTTTTCGGTCACAAGCGGCGGGTTTTCGACCGCTGTACGTGATTTATCGGTCGGCACACCTGAGTTTTCGACCGTTCGGAGCAAGTTTTCGGTCTGGCCTCAGTTTATCGGTCCGCGCAGAGAGTTTTTCGGTCACAAGCGGCGGGTTTTCGGTCGATGCACCCGTTTTATCGGTCGGCGCAGCCGGGTTTTCGGTCTGGCCTCAGTTTATCGGTCCGCACAGAGAGTTTTTCGGTCACAAGCGGCGGATTCTCGGTCGGTGTACGTGATTTATCGGTCGGCGGGGCCAAGTTTTCGGTCTGGCCTCGGTTTATCGGTCCGCGCAGAGAGTTTTTCGGTCACCAGCAGCGGGTTTTCGGTCGTTATACGTGATTTATCGGTCGGCGAGGCCAAGTTTTCGGTCTGGCCCCGGTTTATCGGTCCGCGCAGAGAGTTTTTCGGTCACAAGCGGCGGGTTTTCGACCGGCGCACCCGGTTTATCGGTCGGCGAGGCCAAGTTTTCGGTCTGGCCCCGGTTTATCGGTCGGCGAGGCCAAGTTTTCGGTCTGGCCCCGGTTTATCGGTCCGCGCAGAGAGTTTTTCGGTCACAAGCGGCGGGTTTTCGACCGGCGCACCCGGTTTATCGGTCGGCGGAGCCAAGTTTTCGGTCTGGCCTCGGTTTATCGGTCCGCGCAGAGAGTTTTTCGGTCACAAGCGGCGGGTTTTCGGTCGGTGTACGTGATTTATCGGTCGGCGCACCTGAGTTTTCGACCGTTCGGAGCAAGTTTTCGGTCTGGCCCCGGTTTATCGGTCCGCGCAGAGAGTTTTTCGGTCACCAGCAGCGGGTTTTCGGTCGTTATACGTGATTTATCGGTCGGCGCACCTGAGTTTTCGACCGTTGTACGTGATTTATCGGTCCGCGCACCTGAGTTTTCGACCGGCAAGCCGGTCTATCGGTCAGCGCCGGCAATAGAACCGTTGCTGCTGTTTATCGGCCGGGGCACCTGATCTGTCACTGGCAATCTATCAGTCACTGCTGCCGGTTTTGTTGTAGGCCGTTCAGTCCTGATGCTGCCAGCTCATGATCGGTCGGTCCAGGATCCGATCGATCATATCGAGCACGCCGCTGTGATTATTGTCCTTGTCGGTAACCGGCAGATGATAATCATGTATGGAAGCATCCGCATTTCTCATAAGATAACCCAGCCCGACATGCTGCAACATCTCTAAATCATTGAAATTATCACCAAACGCGACAATCTCATCCGGTGTTATTTTCCAATAGTCTTCTAATCTTTGTAAGGCCCAGGCTTTATTGACACCGCCCGGAATAATATCGATACTGCCCCAGCCGCTTTGTGTCGCGTGCAATTGGTGATCGAACAGCCGGTTAATATATTCAACTTTATCACTAACGTCTTCATCCTGGCAATCGAGATTAACTTTATAGATGGAGTCATGGACGGCGGCCAGATCTGGAACTGCCTGAACATTTTTTAGAAAGTATTGCACTTTTTCATTATCTATAAAAGGATCTTCTTTTTGAACGTAGGTACCGTCTCTCCCCGACAAATGAACAGAGCTTTTGGTCAGATGCGGATCGCTTAAGACTTTTTTCAAAAGTAATTTAATGGTCTGGTCCGGAATGGTTTTTTCAACAATCGCCCTGCCATTGTCAACAATTAATGCCCCGTTTTCAGAAATAAACGTTGTTACATCGGATTTCCGGTCGAAAACATCAAGCAAATGTGTATAGCCATTGCCGCTGGCAACGACAAAATGTATGCCGAATGCGGACATTTTTTCTAACTGACGATTAAAACGCTCAATTTCATAATCGTGTTGATCGTTCAGGAAAGTTCCGTCGATATCGGTTACCACCATTTTAATCATCAAACGAATGCCTCCGTTTCTTTGTCACGTTTCATACCGCTGATGGATTATCCCCTATTCAATTGATTCGGCCGGCGGACTGATCGGCTCAGGCCGGCCTATCCTTATCGCCCGTTTAAAAATACAGCTCTTCAGAATTGAATTTTACACCACAATCAATTCAACATGAGAAGAAAATAGTTCGCGCTGTTGCCCGGTTATGCCTGAATCTGTCAGCAAATAATCAATCTGATCGAAAGTTGCGAATCTGTAAAGTCCGTCCCTGCTGAACTTGGAGCTGTCGGCGACCAAAACAACTTTTTCAGAGTTCTCTATGATAGTCTGTTTAACATCCAATTCTCTGTATGATCGGGAACAGGGACCATCTTCATGAAACCCGTCGCAGCCGACAAATGTTATATCGGCCCGGATACTTGCGACAGCCCTGGTTGCCCAGTCCCCGACAAATGACATACTCTTTCTGCGCAGCTGTCCGCCTGTTAAAAGAAGCTGGTTTTCAGTATTTTCCAGTGCCTCTGCCGCAATTAAAGAGTTTGTAATAATGACTAAATCGTTTTTAAGATTCAATAACTTGGCAATTTGCAAAACAGTCGTTCCCGTGTCTAAAATAACGACGCCTCTTTCCGGCACCATCTCCAGCGCTTTCTGAGCGAGTCTCGTCTTAACGGCGCTATTTTTCAGCAATTTATCACTAAAGTGGCTCTCTGAATAATGAGAGGAGATTGTAGCGCCGCCATGCTCCTTGCTAATGATATTCTCTTTCTCCAATAAGATTAGATCTTTTCTGATGGTTTCAGTTGAAACATCAAACTGCCTGGCCAGTTCCCTGACAGATATACTTCCCCTCAGCATAATGAGTTGAGCGACTTTAGTCCTTCTTTCAATATTTAAAGGTTTTGCCAACATAATCACCCCGAATAGCAACCATAACCAAATTATAATTATGTTTTTAGTTGTGGTCAATGATTTATATACCAGGATAAAAAATAAACGCAGCACTATCCTGGATAATTAAAATGGAGATTATTTATGCTGCCGGCAACACGGCCTTCAATGCCGCTCCCGCGGTGAGTTTGTACCGGAAAGCCGGGAATTTATGCTTGTCAGTGGATCTTTCCGCCGTCAAAACGGCCTTTCGTGTGTTGTCCAATGCCCGTTTCCCGATCTATGATGAGTAAACAATGTCGAATTCTTTTTCTAATTATCTTGATTTTCTCAAAAAAATTTCAGGTTAACTTCTTGCAGATTTATGTTGATCGTGTTAGCATGGTTTATGCTGAAAAGGTTAATCTTGTTAATAGTTAATAAGGTTATCTATTTTTATTTTCTTCTTTGCAGATTAACCCATTCTATTAAGAAAGGAAGTCAGGGAGTGAGTAATTTTGTCCGCCTTCTTATTATTAACATCGTCGTTATTGTCGTATTGATCGGAGGGGGAGCCGTCGGCTACTACTATTACGATCAGGCAACGAATTATGTGACGACCGACAATGCTTCGGTCAGCGGCCAGTCTGTTTCAATCGCATCGCCGGCAGCCGGGAAACTGGTTTCCTGGAACGGCGATCAGGGTAAGAGCTTCAGCCGCAATCAGGCCATCGGTGAGATCGACGGTGTCGATACGAACGGCAGACCCGTACAGACTGCCATTACAATGCCGGATAACGGGACAATCGCTCTGGACAACGTCGTTCAGAACACATTCGTTGCCGCCGGAACGCAGCTCGCTCAGGCCTATGATTTAAACAGGTTGTACATTACGGCGAATGTTGACGAAACCAAAATTGATCAGATTAAAAAGGGACAGAAAGTGGATATTTATATCGACGCTTTTCCGAATACCGCATTCACAGGCAAAGTGACGCAGATCGGAACCGCTACGGCGGGAACCTTTTCGCTGATACCGAGCTCGAACAGCAACGGCAATTATACAAAAGTGGCTCAGGTGGTCCCGGTGAAAGTTTCTCTTGACGATTTCAAAGGCGATCAGCTGCTCCCGGGTATGAACGCGACAGTCAAGATCCATATTTAAGAGAGGAGGGATCTTATGTCATCGTTTCTTTCTGTTTATTCAGGAAGCGCGCTCGTTTTTTTGATACTGATCAACGTCATTATTCTGTATCGGCGCAGAACGGGACGGCGGCAGGCTTTTAACAAGGTAGCGGCTGTCCCGGATAACATTCAATCTCCGGATCACGTACATGGTTCCGAACAGCCGGCGGATATCAGCCTCCTTCCGGAAACGGGAAACGGGCAGGCGCGCACAGCGGGCGGGAAAATACGAAATCAGACAGAAAGTCAGAGTCATGTGCCCGTCGTCGCTATTCTGCTTCTCGGCGCATTTGTCGCCTTGCTGAATCAGACATTAATGAATGTGGCCCTTCCCAAAATGATGACGGATCTGAATATCTCAACCAATACGGCCCAATGGATTACGACCGGATACATGCTCGTCAATGGAGTCCTGATACCGATTACTGCTTTTCTAATGGAGACCTTTACGACACGCAAACTTTTCATTTCGGCCATGAGCCTGTTCACGATCGGGACGCTGATTTGCGCCCTGTCGCCGAACTTCTTTATTCTGATGGTTGGACGCGTCGTCCAGGCTTCCGGCGCCGGAATCATCATGCCTTTGATGACCAACGTTTTTCTGACCGTTTTTCCGCCGGAGAAACGCGGAGGCGCGATGGGACTGATGGGACTGGCCATGATTTTCGCACCTGCCGTCGGGCCGACGCTGTCAGGCTACATTGTTGAGCATTATACATGGCGCCTCCTGTTCTGGGTCGTCTTCCCGATCGGTTTGATCGATATTCTGCTCGCTCTCCGTTTCCTGCGAAATGTCGGCCGGCGCTCCTTTCCAAAGCTTGATTTGCCGGGCGTTGTTTTGTCGACGATCGGTTTCGGAGGCATTCTGTACGCCTTCAGCGAAGCCGGAAACAACGGCTGGAATAATACAGAAGTCATCTCTACATTAATTATCGGGATGATTGCACTGGCATTTTTTGTCTGGCGGGAGCTGACCACGGAAACACCCGTGCTCGAACTGCGCGTGTTCAGATACGGGATATTTACACTGACAACGCTTGTCAATATTCTCGTGACGATGGCCATGTTCGCCGCTATGATTCTGCTGCCGATCTATCTCCAGAATATTCGCGGATTCACCCCGCTTCAGTCCGGACTTCTGCTCCTGCCGGGCGCTCTATTAATGGGAGCGATGTCGCCGCTGACCGGTATTCTGTTCGACCGGATCGGTTCCCGCCCGCTGGCGATTGCGGGGCTGATCATTACGACGATTACAACATGGCAATTCTCCATGCTGTCGGACACCACTTCATACGGACATATCATGCTGCTCTATTCAACCCGCATGTTCGGCATGTCGCTTCTGATGATGCCGATCATGACCGAAGGCTTGAATGATCTTCCGCGCGAACTGAACAGCCACGGTACAGCGATGTCCAACACAGTACGTCAGGTAGCCGGCGCACTGGGGACAGCATTCCTTGTCACCGTCATGACAAACCGGGCAACCTACCATGTCGGAGAGTATGCTAATCACCTGACAAAGGACAACCCCGTATTGATGCAGCAGCTTGGCGCAGCGGGAAATGTCCTCGCCGGCACCGGACATGCAGGATCTGCTGCCGGTATGAGCGGCGTCATGCAGCTTTTGGAAACTAAGGTTGAACAGCTGGCAACGATTCAGGGCATTAATGACTCATTCATCGTCGCCACCGGTCTGACCTTGCTTGCGCTGATCCTGTCCTTCTTTATCAAAAGGGCAACGCCGTCAAGAAGAAAGAAAAAGATCAAAGCCGAGGCTAAAATTTCGACCGGCGAATCGGAAGCCCACGCGTAGAAGTTTATCGGCCCAAGAGTGAGGTGACAGCGATGGACCGGGACGATCTGATCATGCAAATCAAAAACGAACTGACAATTATCATACGGAGATTCCGCAGGGATATTAATGAGCTTCACGGCAATGAATTAACCGGCAATGATTATGTTTTTCTTGCCTACCTCGCGGAGAATCAGCCTCTGATGGCTTCAATGATTGCCAGAAAATTTGAAGTCACGGCGAGTTTTGCAACAATGGCCGTCGACAGACTGATTAAAAAAGAATTGGTGCGCCGCCGCCGCTCGGAAAACGACCGGCGGGTCGTGCAGCTGACAGTTACGGAAAAAGGAGCAGCACTTTATGAAAAGTATAAAAAAATTCATAGAGCCTATACGCACCGTATGCTGCAAAATTTCAGTGACGGCGAACTCCGTGAACTCAACGATCTCCTTGTAAAATTAGCGGCCGGAAGCAATGGCGTTGATCGGTGACTCTAACTGACAAACTGTTGCTTCTAGCAAGGCTAAGAATTCATGAAAGACGCGGGAAGAAAATGGCTCAGCCGCTTTTTGCGGTTGCCTGAAAACACTCCCTGTCTCTTATGGTGATGGAGGAATAGCGAATTTCATAAGCAGGCGGCCGTTCCATATAAAACGACCCGCCATAATTTACTGCTGCGGGTTATCCATAAATCAACCCGATAAAAGAGGCTGTCTCAAAAGCCCTGTTAAAACTCAAGAACCGGAGAGAAAATTTGTAAAAAAATTTCTCTCCGGTTCTTCTTTGTGTGAAAATGAGGGGCTCCTTCCTGGGTGAAATCCCTTCGGACTTTCTTCATGAGGTTGTGGGCCAACGCTAACAGGCCGAATTCAATCGAGACTTTGTCCAGTCCTCGCAGATGAAATCGGCGGAAA
>NZ_JARAJZ010000062.1 GCF_028765345.1 Sporolactobacillus sp. CQH2019 | reverse complement strand
GCATCTCTGGGGATCGGTGGGCATCCTCATCGGAAACGCCGGAAAAACGTTTTGCCTGCCGCTCGCTCTTCGTCTTCACGACGGCGTACAAGCCATACGTCATTGGGAAAACAACGACGAAGAACGAAGCTCCCATGTGGTGCAGATGATCGACCAGGGTTTTTCGGCAGCTCAGGTGTTCGGCCGGGCGCTGTTCCTGCTGGATCGCTATTTCTTGTCTGTTCCTGCACTTTGTCGTTTGAATCAGCGGAATCGGGAAGGCGACACGCGATTGGATCTGGTAACCAAAGCCAAAACGTCTTGCGTGGCTTAT
>NZ_JARAJZ010000061.1 GCF_028765345.1 Sporolactobacillus sp. CQH2019 | reverse complement strand
GCATCTCTGGGGATCGGTGGGCATCCTCATCGGAAACGCCGGAAAAACGTTTTGCCTGCCGCTCGCTCTTCGTCTTCACGACGGCGTACAAGCCATACGTCATTGGGAAAACAACGACGAAGAACGAGGCTCCCATGTGGTGCAGATGATCGACCAGGGTTTTTCGGCAGCTCAGGTGTTCGGCCAGGCGCTGTTCCTGCTGGATCGCTATTTCTTGTCTGTTCCTGCACTTTGTCGTTTGAATCAGCGGAATCGGGAAGGCGACACGCGATTGGATCTGGTAACCAAAGCCAAAACGTCTTGCGTGGCTTAT
>NZ_JARAJZ010000060.1 GCF_028765345.1 Sporolactobacillus sp. CQH2019 | reverse complement strand
TTCCAGGGGCGGCGAAGGTCGGCCGGAAGGCCGGCTGGAGCGTCTGGAAGTGAGAATGCCGGTATGAGTAACGAAAAGAGGAGTGAGAATCTCCTCCGTCGAAAGCCCAAGGGTTCCTGAGGAAGGTTCGTCCGCTCAGGGTTAGTCGGGGCCTAAGCCGAGGCCGCAAGGCGTAGGCGATGGACAACAGGTGGAAAGTCCTGTACCGCTGCTTCACGATTGAGCGAGGGGGGGACGCAGGAAGGCAAGGCGGGCGCACGGCCGGAAGGGTGCGTTCAAGCCGGGAGGCCGGCAGCGAGGCAAATCCCGCTGCGGA
>NZ_JARAJZ010000006.1 GCF_028765345.1 Sporolactobacillus sp. CQH2019 | reverse complement strand
AATCGTCGGGAAGTCGCTCCGAAAAAGAGCAGTTGCTCCGAATCCGGCTACAGACGCACCGAAATGCCGAAAAGTTGCACCGAATCGGGCCTAACTTGCTCCGAATCGTCGGGAAGTCGCTCCGAAATAGAAAAGAGTCGCACCAAACAAGAGAGGTCGCTCCGAATCCGGCTACAGACGCACCGAAATGCGGAAAAAGCGCACCGAATCGGGTCAAACCTGCTCCGAATCGTCGGGAAGTCGCTCCGAAATAGAAAAGAATCGCACCAAACAAGAGAGGTTGCTCCGAATCCGGCTACAGACGCACCGAAATGCCGAAAAAGCGCACCGAATCGGGTCAAACCTGCTCCGAATCGTCGGAAGGTCGCTCCGAATCGGGCCTAACCTGCTCCGAATCGGATTCGAACCGCTCCAAAATCCGAAAAAATCGCTCCGAAACGTTAAACAGCCCGATCTCAGGAAGGTTTATCAGTCGGCGCGCAACCTTATCGGTCAACATACCCGGTTTATCGGTCGACGCAGTAATTTTATCGGTCAACGTATCTCGTTTATCGGTCGGCGCGGCAATTTTATCGGTCAACATACCTCGTTTATCGGTCGACGAGTCCCAATGGCGTCGGACTTGCCCCGAATACGGCTGAAATCCAAATAGAAACCGGGTTGACTCAGCCGGCGTGACAAAAAATGCATCAATCCATATTTTCACAGCTTTTTACTTCATTCCTATTGATGTTGCACCGTTCGATGCTCCTGCACCAGATCATTCGTTTTCTGTAAAGAACTTCGTAAACGAAGAAATGGCGGTACAGATATATCCGATCAAGCAGCAAACGGCAGCTTATTCCGACGGGCGGCGCGTTTTTTGCGATCAGCGGCCCACCCCTTTGTGCCGGTGCTATCCGGATGTTAGTTCAGAATTGAAAAAGCGTTCCGCCTGAACTCAGGTGGAACGCTTTTTGTTTAGTCAGCTATTCAAATGAAGGCGCGGACCCGCCGTTTCTTCATGACAGTCTCATTTTGAAATCTTCATAGCCGAACTGTCTGATGATCCGCAGCCCTTCTGTATCATTATAAGCAGCAATGGCGGGCAGGCCGACACCGTTGAATGTATCGTTTTTAACCATCGAATAGATGGCCATATCGCGGAAGACAAGCCGGTCGCCGACTTTCAGCGGTTCTTCGAACGAGTAGTCGCCGATCACATCGCCGGCGAGACAGGTCGGCCCGCCGAGTCTGTACGTAAAGGCCTTCTCTCCCGGCTTTCCGGCTCCGATGATTCCCGGACGGTATGGCATCTCCAGTACATCGGGCATGTGACAAGTTGCCGAAGCGTCAAGAATGGCGACCTTCATCCCGTTTTCCACGATATCCAGTACCGTCGAAACCAGATAGCCGCTGTTCAGCGCCACTGCTTCCCCCGGTTCCAGATAAACCTGGAGCCCATATTTTTCTTTCATCAGCAGAATGCAGCGGATCAGGGTCTCGATATCGTAGCCCGGCTTCGTGATATGATGGCCGCCGCCGAGATTAATCCACTTCATCTTTTTCAAATATTTGCCGAATTTCCGCTCTACAGTCCGGAGCGTACGCTCCAGCACATCTGAATTCTGCTCACACAGAGTGTGAAAATGCAGTCCGTCAATCCCTTCCAGTTCTTCCGGCCTGAAGCCGGACTCCGTTACACCCATGCGGGAGTATGGAGCGCACGGATCATAGAGGCCCTTTTCGACCTCGGAGTATTCCGGATTGATGCGGATGCCGCATGCCACTTTTTTGGGAGCCGTTTCAATTCTTTCTCTGAACCTGCGCCATTGGCTGAACGAATTAAAGACAATGTGATCGGACACTTTCAGAATTTCATCAAATTCACTTTCCTTATAGGCCGGTGAGTAGATATGGACCTCCTTGCCCATCTCCTCATAACCGAGACGCGCCTCAAACAGGGAGCTTGATGCCACGCCGCTCAGGTACCGGCCGATCAGCGGATAAAGCGAAAACATGGAAAAGGCTTTCTGGGCAAGCAGAACGCGGCAGCCGGTGCGCTCCTGAACCGATTTCAAGATTTCAAGATTTTTAATGAGCAGCCGTTCATCGACCACATAGCTTGGTGAAGGCGCCGCCTTAAAATTGATGTCCATCAGCCGCCCCCTCAATCAACCAGCTCGGGAGCAAAACTTTCATGCCACGGCAGACCGAATCGGTTCAAAGCATCCATAAACGGATCGGGATCGAATTCTTCAATGTTGAAGACGCCCGGCCGTTTCCATTTTCCGGTCATTACCATCGCCGCACCGATCATTGCCGGGACGCCGGTTGTATAAGAGACAGCCTGCGATCCGACTTCCCGGTAGCATTCCTGATGATCACAGATGTTGTACAGGTAATAAGTGACCGGTTTTCCGTTCTTTACGCCCTGGAAAATACAGCCGATATTCGTTTTGCCCTTCGTTCTTGGCCCGAGAGACGCTGGATCGGGCAGAACCGCCTTCAAAAACTGAAGCGGAACAATCTGCTGCCCTTCATAGTCGATCGGTTCAATCGATGTCATGCCGACATTCTGCAGAACCTGAAGATGGTTCAGGTAGCTCTGGGAAAAAGTCATCCAGAACCGGATTTTTTGAATGCCCTTTATATTAAGCGCCAGTGATTCCATTTCTTCATGGTGGAGCAAATAAATATCTTTCGGCCCGATCTGCGGAAAATTATAAACCCGTTTGATCGACATCGGTTCGGTCTCTATAAAGCGGCCGTTTTCAAAATAACTGCCTTTCGCCGTTACTTCGCGGATATTGATTTCCGGATTGAAGTTGGTCGCGAACGGATAGCCGTGATCGCCTGCGTTCGCATCCAGGATGTCAATCGCATGAATCTCATCGAAATAATGTTTCTGGGCATAAGCGGAGAAGACGCCGGTAACGCCCGGATCGAATCCGCTGCCAAGCAGTGCCGTAATCCCGGCTTCTTTAAAGCGGTCACGGTAAGCCCACTGCCATTTGTATTCGAATTTGGCCGTATCCTCCGGCTCATAATTTGCCGTATCCACGTAGTCAACCTTCGTCGCAAGACAGGCGTCCATAATCGTCAGATCCTGATAGGGAAGCGCCACGTTAATCACAATATCCGGCTGAAAACGTTCGATCAGCGCGATCAGCTCCGGTACATGACTGGCATCCACCTGAGCCGTCCGGATCTTCGTCCTTCCTCCGTCCAGTTTCTTTTTCAGCGCCTCGCATTTCGAAAGTGTGCGGCTGGCAATGCAGATTTCTTCAAAAACGCCGGAATTCTGGCAGCACTTGTGGATTACAACGCTGGCGACGCCGCCTGCCCCGATAATCAACGCCTTGCCCATGTTCACGTCCCCCCAATAATTTAAAATTCACCTTTGCTTTAAAGGATCGATGGTTCGTCCGGACTGTGCGGTTCATCGGCCGTTCAGCCGTTAACCGGATCAGCCCGGTTCCACCTCCTCCAGCAGTTTTTTCACATAGTTCGGCAGCGCAAAGGCGCCGACATGAATTTTTGTGTTGTAATACTTTGTTTTCAGGCCAAGATCTCTCCACTTCGCAGCATCGAAATCTGCGACCGGATGATACTTTTTTGAAGCAAAACCGAACAGCCAGTGCCCGGAGGGATAAGTCGGGATATGCGCCTGATAGACACGGCTGATCGGGAAGGATTCGACAATCCGTTTATGCGCGCGCTGCATGGCAACGGCGTCCACCGGATAGAAAGGACTTTCCTGCTGGTTGACCATCAGCCCTTCCGCGGTCAGCGCTTTATAGCAGTTCCCGTAAAATTCTTTAGTGAACAGCCCTTCTCCGGGCCCGAACGGATCGGTTGAATCGACAATGATTAAATCATATACATTTTCCCGTGTCCGGACAAATTTCAAACCATCCTCATAATAAATGGAGACACGGGGATCATCCAGCCGGCCGGCGGTCTGCGGCAGATACTTTCTGCACACGTCCACAACCTGCCGGTCAATTTCCACAAGATCGATCCGTTCGATCGAAGGATAGCGAACAAGCTCGCGGACCGCTCCCCCGTCGCCGCCGCCGATCACGAGCACTCTTTTTACCGCGGGATGGACAGCCATCGGGACATGGACAATCATCTCATGATAGATGAATTCGTCTTTTTCAGTCAGCATCATGTATCCGTCCAATGTCAGAAAACGGCCGAATTCTTTAGATTCAAAAACGTCGATACGCTGGAAATCGCTTTGCCCGCAGTACAGCTGCCTATTCACCTTGATTGAAAAAGTGACGTTTTCCGTATGTTTTTCCGTAAACCACAGTTCCAACCTCATCGCTCCTTTATCGTCCGGATCTGGCTGACCTGGCTGTCCTGAGTACCGGTCAGAAAAGACCCCTTCGCCTTCGCGTATTGGATATATTCCACAATCTCCGGGGTGACTTTCTCTCCGGGGGCCAGAATCGGAATTCCGGGCGGATAGCACATCACAAACTCACTGCAGACCCTGCCCACGCTTTCTTCAAGCGGCAGCGGCTCGCTTTCGGCATAGAACGCTTCCGCCGGAGCCAGGATGATCTGCGGCTTGATATATTCCTGGCTGAGCATGCCCGTTTTGTCTTTTGTG
This sequence comes from Sporolactobacillus sp. CQH2019, assembly GCF_028765345.1. Taxonomy (GTDB): domain Bacteria; phylum Bacillota; class Bacilli; order Bacillales; family Sporolactobacillaceae; genus Sporolactobacillus. The sequence goes on along the minus strand of NZ_JARAJZ010000006.1, from coordinate 271,486 downwards.
TATCGCCTTTTGATTTCCGAAAGGGCGGAAACGAGACGTTCCAGATCCAGCTTTCGGTCGCCAATCGACAGGTAAGCGAGTATATTGCCGATATCGCCGAATTCAATTTGAATATCGTACTCATCGCGGAGCAGATCATAGACTTCAATCCCGGCAAGCCCGATGTCGAGCGTGTGAACCGAAAGTTTGGTCACATCGAAATCAAAGATCGTGTCTCCGTTGATCAGTTCCCGCGAAAAAGCATAATAACCGCCGATACCGTTGACTTCCTCTCTGGCATACGCCGCCATGTCGGTTACCCTTTGAAAGATTTCGCTGCCTCTCAGTGCCAGATTCCTGCGTGAAATATCAAGCGATGAAATCAGCAGATAGGAGCCGCTCGTCGTCTGTGTCAGATTAATGATCTGTCTGACATAGCCTTCGCTGACATCATTGTTAATCAGAAGGAGAGAACTCTGTGTCAGCGAACCGCCCGACTTATGCATGCTGACGGCCGCCATATCCGCCCCGACCGACATCGCCGAAGGAGGAAGGTCCTTTCCGAAATAGAAGTGTGTGCCGTGAGCCTCGTCAACGAGCACCCGCATCCCGTGCCAGTGTGCAAGCTCGGTAATCGCCTTAAGATTGGAACAGATCCCGTAATACGTCGGATTGTTAATCAGGATGGCCTTCGCATCCGGATTTTCAAGGATCGCCTGTTTGACGTCCGCAAACGACATGCCCAGTGAAATGCCCAGATCCGTATTGACACCCGGATTCACGTAGACGGGGATCGCTCCGCTCAGAATCAGCGCGTTGATCGCGCTGCGATGCACATTTCGCGGCATGATGATTTTGTCCCCTCTTTTACAGACACTCATCACCATGCTCTGAACGGCGGAAGTCGTCCCGTTCACCATAAAAAAAGCGTGGCGTGCGCCAAAAGCTTCTGCAGCAAGCTCCTCCGCTTCTTTAATAACTGAGACCGGATGGCACAGATTATCCAGCGGCTTCATCGAATTCACATCCACCGTCAGGCACCGTTCGCCTAAAAAGTCAGTCAGCTCCCGGTTTCCTTTGCCCCGTTTGTGCCCGGGAACATCAAAGGGGACGACCCGCATCGATTTATAACGGTTCAGCGCCTCAAGGACGGGCGCTCTTTCCTGTGAAAGCTGCTTCATTTATTTACCTTCCCCACTAATCAAAGATGTTGGCACCGCTGTATATTTCAATCATTTCCCTGCGGAGACTGTTACTGATTTTAAGCCGTTCTCTCGGCGGAATCTCCAGCACGTCTCTGTTAAATAAATAATTTTGCAGATCGAGTTCTTTTATAAGCATTTTCGTATGAAATAAGTTGGCCTGATAAACGTTAATATCGAGCGCGTCGTATTTCTGAAGCGTCGCATCGTCGATATAGTCCTGAATCGATGTCATATGATGATCCATGAACAACTTTTTCCCATTCACATCGCGCGTGAACCCGCGCACACGGTAGTCGGCTGTGATGATATCGGAATCGAAGCTGCCGATCAGATAATTCAGCGTATTCAGCGGAGTGATTTCACCGCAGGTCGCCACGTCGATATCGACCCGGAATGTAGCAATGGCATTACCCGGATGAAATTCCGGATAAGTGTGCACCGTAACATGGCTTTTATCCAGATGGCCGACCACGGTATCGCGTCCCCTGAAACTGCCGATCCGCCCCAGATTGCAGGACGCATCGATCCGGTCCGCCGGAAATTCCTGCTCGGCAATCAGTACGGCGACGCTCGCGCCCTGAGGATCATAATCCTGCTTGCTGATATTCAATACATGGGCCCCGATCATTTCGGTTACATGGCACAGTATGTGGGTCAGCCTTTCTGAATTGTACTGCTCGTCAATGTAAGAAATGTAATCGCGCTGCTCACGTTCACTTTTCGCGTAGCATACGTCATAGATGTTGAAGCTGAGCGACTTGGTGAGGTTATTGAAGCCGTACAATTTCAGTTTGTTTTCCAACCCTATCATCACAGCCTTTCCTGTTTATCAGGTCCGACAAGGGAAACGGTTTACAAAATTCAGGGGAAAAGCAGTAAATTTATGAATAATTTCCAATTAGAAATGAAATATTCAATGGATCCTTCGATTTCTGTTGATTTTCACAAGTTTCCTATAAAAATTCAATTTATATTATATACAGAACCAACCGTAAGTCAAGTTAATAATTCGTAATCGGAAAGCCAGTCCGGCCGGCCTTTCGATTCGTCCGTTCGGCGGACCGTCTCTGCCGTGGAACTGCTTATACAATAATAAGAAGCTTTCCCAAAGGAGCGGCCGCCGATCGGATTCAGGCTTCAAAAAGTTTTTCCGTTCATGTTTAAAGCCATTCCCGTATTTTTATATCAGGGCCATGAGAAATCCGGATATGAAGGTATTTCCGGGCCATTAATACCCATGAGAAAATTAGGAATCCTTTGCTGAGGCGGACTTTTGGCCAGTCTGTTATAGTCTTCCTGAAATCCGGATAAAAAATTAAGGAGGCCGCCTCACAGCCGAAAAATCGACTGATGCAACAGCCTCCATATTTTATATCGGGCCGATAAAAAGATTTCCATTATCCGGATTTTTCCGCCCCCATGACAAGATCGGTCATATGGCGGAATATTCCGTTCCAGTTTCTGGATTTAGCAAGCGCCCGGCGCCTGCCGACCGCATTCTTTTGGTCTTTTAAAGCGGCCATTTGTTCGCAGGAACGAATAAATAATTCAGGATCGCTGCTCTCCAGATGCGCGTAGATCCCTTTCTCAGCATACTCCTTTGTGGACGGAAGATGAACGCCGATTGCCGGTTTGCCGGCGGCCAGGAACTCAAACAGTTTCAGCGGAAACACCGCCTCATTATAAGGCGACGGTTTGTACGGCATGATGCCGACATCCACAAGATTCATGTACATGGAAACATCCGCAGGTGAGACACTCCCCGTCCACAATACGTTTTTTTGGATCAGCAGCTGCTGAAATTCACGATTTGCCCTCCCGGTTCCGTCGGGTCCGACAAACAGAAAAAGCCAGTCGCTTTTTTTCTCGGCCGCCTGCCGGATCAGGTTGAAATCCAGCTTCGGTTTAATCCCTCCGATATATCCGAACACCGTGCCTCTGAAATTTTCCGGAAGCACGTTCGCGGCCCGCGCACTTCCGGAAAAAAGATCGAACTCGACACCGTTTTCGAATGTAAATACACACGCCATTTTCTCGGCAGCGACCTTTCTCACGATCCGGCGGTACAGATAATCGGATGTACAGAAAATAATTTCAGCCCGGTCGATAATCCGCTGTTCGGCTTTCGCGATCACCCGCCGCCTGAAACGGGCGGCGGCTGAGGATCGGCCGCCGATCGGCGACGTCCACAGATCACTGCAATCATAAATGACCCGTGTCCACGGGAAAAGATCGCCGAGCAGCGGAAATCCGGGAAAAGTGAACCACAGAAAAAAACGGCATTGTCCGGCCTGAGCACGGATATAAGAGAGAAGCGGCCGAAGCCTGCGCCTGTAAAATTCATCCATATAGCGGCCGAAGCGGCATGCTCTCTGGGGAAGAAAATCCGGAACCGTCCATTGGCTGATTCCGTTGACAAGCCTTTTAGGCGATGGATCAACCCGACGGGGCGACGGGCACAGCCAGATCACTTCCTCTGTGTCCGGTTTATTCTGCAGAAATTCCGCAAGACGATGCCGCCTGTAGCGCAGCTTATCCTGCTCCCAGACTCCGGTCGCAACGATAATATGTATATTTTTCACTGATTCTTTTCACCTTCGTATCGGCCAGATAACGGATTCCCCGGCCGCCCGGAAACATCCGGCATCAAAACCGTTTGATCACGGCATTGGCTGCATAGTTGCAGAAATACCAGCAGGAGCGCCATAACGGCAGTTTCTCCATTCGGCGGTAAACATACCATGTTTTTCGGGCGGCCTTCCATTTATCGCGCGAAAGGGACTCCGGTCCGCCGATGCGGTATTCTGCCAGCGGTTCGTCCAGGCCGTACGCGACTCGGCCTTTTTTCAATAACGCCAGCCAGGTAGCCAGATCCTGGCGTGTGCGCAGATTCGGCATATGAAAAACACCGACTGCCTCTCTGTCGATGATCACGGTCAGGCAGCCGACAATGGTATTCTTCAGCATGTCGGCGTAGGTTACGCGACGGGGCGCCCGGACGCATTTATGCAGCGGCTCGCCCTCATGGCTGATATACTCATAACCGGTAAACGTAAAGGTATAGCTGTATTTTCTCATAAACTTCAGCTGTTTTTCCAGTTTATCCTTCTTCCAGCGGTCATCGCTGTCCAGGAAAGCGATATACCGGCCTCGCGCCAGATCGAGAGCATGATTGCGTGCGGCAGCGGCTCCGCTGTTCCTTTCAAGAAACAGGACGCGGATACGGGCATCTGATGCCGCAGCACGCGCCAGCCTGGCACGCGTCCCGTCCGTCGAGCAGTCATCGACAATAATCATTTCCCAATCCTTCACGGTTTGTTTCATCACTGAATCAATGGTCGCATCAATGGTTTGTGCCGCATTATAAGCAGGTGTGATGATCGAAACAAGCGGATGATTCTGCACGGCAGCGTCCTCCTATTCCCGTCTTTCACGGACAAGCTCAGGAAAAACAATCCATAAGAAAACAATCGTCAGGCCCAGCATCACTCCGAGTACAGCTCTCTGCTTTGATGAGAAGGCCCTCCCGCCCGGACCGGCGGCAGCATCTGCGGGTTCCAGCAATTGAGCGGGTTTGATGTTCAGTTTTGCCGTCTGCAGATCGTACAGAAAACGCTGACGGTCGACCGCCGTATTTTCATTGATTTTAACAGTTTTCAGCGCACTGATCGATTGATTAATCAATGTTTCCCTTTTCTGGTACTGCTGGCGATCGGCCGACAAAAAGCTGTCTGCGATCCGGTTGACCGTGTCGACCGCATCATTCTTTGACTTTCCGGTAAATGAAATCTGGATCAGTTCATTTTTCACTGCCGACACCTTGAGCTGGCTGAGTATTTCACTCTGGCGGGTTTTCCATAAATCGGGCAGCTGTTTCTGAAAAAAAGCGGAATTTCCCAGCAGAGTCATGACGTGATTCGGATCATTAAAATCCGGATTCGAATAGCTTCCTAAAGCAATAGTGGCCGTCGCCGTATAGGGTGAAACGGTTTTGCCGATCGGAACAAGCCACCCGGCCGCACCGAAAATCAACGGAACGGCAATGATGATCCATATAAATTTCTTGGCTCTTTCTGCCAGCCGGTGAACGATATTCATAAATAGGCTCCTTCATGGTCATTGATTTTTCCTGTATTTATGCCGCCCGCATTAAGCGCCTCATTTTTCAGTACGGAAACGGCGGAAATGAGCAGGCCGAGAAATACCCAGTGAAAGTAAAGGTTGCTGACCGAACTCGGGCTGACGCTCGAGACGGCAAAGGCGGCCATCGCCGTCAGGCAGCCTTCAATCAGCATCCTGTGCGCCCGGCCGCTGCAAAGCCGGCTGGCTCTGTATAAACCGGCAAACAGACAGGCATACATGGTGACATACCCAAGAGCGATCATCAGGCCGAAGTTGCCGAGAATCTCCGCCAGCCAGTTATGCACCTGGTAAATATGGCCGGTATCGGAAATCGGCTGATATTCAAGATAATAGGGCAGATTGCCCGCACCCACGCCCAGACCGAACGTATCTGCCAGATAATGGAATGTATCTTTCAGCAGATTGCCTCTGATCACGTTCGACGACAGGGTTGCATTGACCGAATAGCTCGCTGTATCCAGAAACAGCCCGCTGAATTTAGCGATCAGGCTTTTAGAAAAAACGATCAGGCCGAACAGGATCGCTGCCGAACAGGCGAGGATGCTGGCTCTCTTTGCTTTCGGCGGAAGGAAGAGAAATAAATAAAGAATGCCTCCGACGGCAATCCCGATGACACTCGCTCTTGAATCCGTGACGACAATCATGAAAAACGAAAGCCCCGCGAGCAGCAGCGCCGCCGTCCGCCGGGCTGTATTCAGAATATTTCTGGCCGCGGACAGGTAAAAGAAGAAAGAAATGCTTAAAAATGTGGCAAAGTCGTTCTGATTCGTAAAAACAGCGGTCGGATAAGCAATTTTGTAGGGCGGTGCCCCGTAAAGCGCCGACGTCGGCAGCTGAATATGTCCGAAATAGTTAATCAGGCCGAGGACAAGAAGGCCTGCCGTCATAATCATCCAGATGCTGTAGAAAGTAAGCAGCCGGCTCATTCGTGTAAACGTAAAAACCGACAGGAAGACAAACGCCACACCGACGCCCATCAGAAAGAGATACTTGATGCCGTCGAGCACGGATTCTGACCAAATTAACGAGACCCCGCCATAAGCCATCCAGAACAGCAGAAAAAGCAGAATGCCCTTTACCTGAAGCCGCCGCCAGTCGGCAGACAGACCGTCGTGCCTGGCTATATAGAAAAAAAAGACAATCAGCGCCGCAATCAGCAGGAGCCGGTACGTAAATAATGAAAAAAAGCCGAAACGGATACTCAAAAATGACTGATTAAAGAACGTGGTAATCAGCAGTAAATACATGACGCTTCTGAGCAGCTGTCCGTTATCCAGAAATGACTTAAGATAGAGGCTTAAAATAATAAAGGCCCAGATCCATATAAAGAAAAAGAAGAGCTGCATGGGGCCCGATCCGAGCGAACCGATGGCAATCATTCCCGCTAGCAGGATCGCCAGTATCCCCGTTGCCTGTTTCACTGCCCTGTTGCTGTCCATTCAGTTTTGCTCCCTGTTTCATTTCATTTTCGCAATGAATGCATCATAACCGCAGATCCCGTCCCGCCGGACGTCCCCGTGAGAAAGCAGGCCGGCAAAGCCGCTGCCCTGCATCCACTGTCTTCGACACTCATTAATTTGATGAAGCCGGTGTACGGTTTGAAAAGCGAAGCGTTTCCTGCAGGCCTTTGAAGAGGTCGGTCACAGGTTCCCAATTCAGAAGTTTCTTCGCTTCTTTGTTCGAAAGCGTACTTTCACGAATATCTCCGGGACGCGCTTCTTTGTAGATCGCGTTCACTTTTGAAGCGGAAATGCTTCTTAACATGCGGAACAATTGATTGATGGTCACCGATGAGCCGGAAGAGATATTGACACATAGATTTTTTTCGGTCTGAAGGCTTTTTACAACAGCCGATGCAAGGTCCCTGACAAAAATAAAATCCCTTGTCTGTTTTCCGTCGCCAAAAATAAAGGGGGGAATGTCCCGGTTCAGGCAATCTGAGAAAATCGACACGACGCCGCCTTCTCCCCCGGCGTCCTGTCTCGGCCCGTAGACATTGCTGAATCGCAGGATAGCGTAAGGCAGGCCGAATAATTTGTAGAATGTCTGCAGGTAGCGCTCAACCGTCAGTTTGGTCAGGCCGTAGGGGGACTCGGGACAGGTCGGGTGTCCGACGGTCACCGGCAGTGAGATGGGACTTCCATAGACCGCTGCGGAAGAGGCAAAAACGATTTTTTTGACTGACGACCGGACAGCCGCACGCAGTACATGAAGCGAGCCCTTTATATTGACCTGTTCATCAAACAGAGGATCGCGCACGGACTGCGCGACACTGATTTGCGCCGCAAGATGGACAATCGAGTCCGGATGAAGAGAGACAATCAGATCCATCACATCGGGATCCGTCACATCGAAGACATGGACGTCGACAGGCAGTCCGGCAATATTTTCACGATGGCCCGTTGCAAAGTTGTCGATCACCGCGACCTGATAATCCTGGCGGAGCAATGTCTCAACAACATGCGATCCGATAAAACCGGCTCCCCCTGTTACAACCACTTTTTTCATGAGAATCCCTCCTGAGTCATTTGCTGTTTTTTATTCAGTCGCGGAAGGAGCCTACCCCTGCACGCAGTACATGAAAAAATATGATAACGGTGCCAATGATCTGCACGCTGTCTGACGGAAATCCTCTCTCTGCAGCCTCTCATACATACATGTCCATTTTCTATCCGCTCCATACTCCGGCGCGTATTTTCTAACGGGCTCCTTCGCCCGTAATCAGGACCTTGATCGTTTTTAATAGAATTTTGAATTCAAGAGCGGGTGAGATATTGTGAATGTATTTCAAATCATATTTAAGCTTTTCTCGCGGCGAGATGTTGTAGCCGCCATTAACCTGCGCGAGTCCGGTTAATCCCGGTTTAACCGCAAGACGCCGTGAAAATCCCTGGATTTCGCGATTGAATTTTTGCACGAACACGGGTCTTTCCGGCCTCGGGCCGATGATCGACATGTCCCCTTTCAATACCATCAGCAGCTGCGGCAGCTCGTCAATCCTCGTTTTCCGGATGGCCGCTCCCACCTTCGTCACGCGGGGATCGTGCTCCGCCGCCCACTGCGCCCCCTGTTTTTCCGCATCTTTACGCATCGAACGAAGTTTAATAAGGTAGAAATTTTTTCCGTTCTTACCGACTCTTTGCTGGATGTAAAATGGAGATCCGGGTGTCTCAAGTACAATTAAGAGCGAAAAAATGCCGATTATGGGCGCTGCAATAATTAATCCGATCGCCGCCGCCGCCAGATCAAACCCTCTTTTTACAAAAAGATAGGATTTCAGCTGTCTTGGCAGCGGCACCCAGGGCTGACTGTCGATTGAATAGTCGCCGTAAAGATTGAGTTCTTTTTCAGCATTCACAACAAAACCACCTCGTCGTACTTTCTTTTTTCGGATGCCAACCCATATTTGAATTATAGTTATATTATGTGTTGCGAATATCAAGTTTATATGAAGATCATGTAAAAATTGTTGAGAATAGTAAGAATACCTTGATATGAAAATTTTAAAGCGGTATGTTTATGCTAACGCCGGATATTTCTTTTCGGCCTCTTCGGACGGTTCGGGTTATATGAATCGGCCGATTCCGGCATACTGAAAATGAATTTTTATGGAAGGAAGCAATAGAACCAACTCTATTGTTCAATAGGATGAGAGCTTTTATACGGAAATTTATCGGATTTTCGGTTGGGCCGTTTGTCGGCGCTTTTCTTTCATTTATTACGATCCCTCTGACCACACATTTTATCAGTCCGGATGAATACGGCAAAGCGAGCATGTTCACGCTCTTCCAGATGATCTTTGCGACTTTCCTGTTTTTTGGAGTGGATCAGGCTTACACAAGGGAATATCATGATACGGAGAATAAGCAGAATCTGTTTCAGAACGCCCTCTTGCTGCCGCTTTTGTTAGCGTTCTGCACACTTTTTGCGGCTCTTGCTCTGCCTGCAACGGTTTCCCGGCTGTTATTCGGCAGTCCGGGCGACAAGCTCCCGGCCGTTTTGTTCGGCGTCATGATCGTTTTTATGGTGTTCGAACGGTTTATTCTCCTCTCTATCCGGATGCAGGAAAAAGCACTGGAGTATTCCCTGCTCAATATCTTTGTCAAATTCGCCGTTCTTGTGCTGACTTTGTTTTTTATTTTTTTCATCCGACGCGATTTTCTCGCGGTTGTTTATTCGGCTGTTTTCGGTCAGATTCTCGGCGATCTCTATTTGCTTTTCAGATACAGAAGCCTTTTCAACCTGAAACATTTTTCACTGGACACGGGCCTGTTGAAAGCGATGATTGCGTTCGGTCTGCCGATCGTTGTCGCCACCTCGCTCTCCAGCCTGCTCGATTCGATGGATCGGCTGTCTCTGCGAACATGGAGCGACTTTTACCAGATCGGCATCTTTACGGCCACTCTGAAAATTGCCGCTGCCCTGTCCATTGTCCAGACCAGTTTCACGAGTTTCTGGGTGCCGACGGCCTATCGCTGGTATGCTGAAGGAAAAAACATCCGTTATTTTAAAACCGTCAGCGATTCGATTTTACTCGGCATGTCCGTGCTTGCCGCCGGCATCTTAATTTTCAAGGATCTGATCGTTCTGCTGTTATCCCCCGGATATGCGGACTCCCGATATATCATCGGTTTCCTGTGCCTGCAGCCGATTATCTACACGGTCAGCGAGACTACGTGCCTCGGCATCGTCTTTTCAAAGAAAAGCTATTTAAGTATATGGGTCGGCCTCATCGCCCTCATTCCCAATGTTATCATCAACGTCCTGCTCGTTCCGAAATTCGGAGCGGTCGGCGCCGCGATGGCCACCTCTATTTCTTACATCTTCTTTTTTGCCGCACGGACGCATTTTTCCGCGACAAACGGAATGAGGTTCCCCGTCGTCAAGCATCACATCGTTTTTCTCGTTCTTCTGGCCGGAGCGTTTCTGAATCTGCTTCCTGCAAGCGATACGTTTTTCATTAATATCGGCCTGCTTGCAGCCGTTCTGGCCGTCCAATATCCTACAATAAAAAAGATATGGGTTCTTTCGCACCGCAGACGTGCTTCTGAGGCCTGAAGAGCCCATGCAATTTCCGGTCCGGGAGGGGCGTGCTGTGCTGAAAGTCGACTTTGGCATGCAGGAAGTCAATCATTTTCATATAGGAATCGGCGTCTACGAAAACAGAATCATTATGGAATTAATGAATTACAAAGATTTGGACTGTTCGGGAAATGTTTTTTACGCCAGAGGGCTGCAAAGAAAAAATTTCAAAAGATTTCATTTTGCTGTAAAGATCCTCCATCTGCCTGCAAGGATTGCCTATAACACTCACTTAAAAATATTTCCCGTCTATATGCATCAGATCTGCCGGAGAAAAAGCGATATTTATTTATACCTCAACCATAAGCTGCCTAGAACTAAATTTGACGGAAAAGTCGTGACAACGATTCACGATCTGATCCCGCTGAAAACGGAGGTTGAAAGTGCAGCTGTCAGAAAAACGTTTCTGAGCTACGTTCAGGATGCCGTCAGCCGCTCGGATACGATTCTGACCGTATCGGACTATTCCAGAAATGATATTGCGGCCTACTTTCATATTCCTCACAATAGGATTCATGTCATACCCGACGGCGTCGATTTTGCGGAATTCAACAACCCGGTCGACCGGGTTCAGCTGGAATCGGTCAGGGAAAAATATCGGCTGCCGGAGAAATTTATTTTATATTTCGGTTCAGCAAGGAAGCATAAAAACGTCGGCTCCATTCTCAAAGCATATGCCCGAATCCCGCAGGCACTCAGAACAAACGTTCATCTGGTCATCACAAACGGCAATGAACCGCTGAAAAAAATGGCGGAGGAGTTAGGCATCCGGCCATTTGTCAGATTTGTCGGCCGGGTGGAGAACGCGGACAAGGCGGCATTTTATCAATTAGCCGATCTTAAAATATTTGTATCGCTTTATGAGGGATTCGGCATCCCTGTCCTGGAAGCAATGGCTGCCGGCACCCCTGTCGTCGCCTCCAACGTCTCCGCATTGCCGGAGGTATGCGGAGATGCCGCTCTGCTGGTCGATCCGGCGGATATCGATCAAATAGCCGAAGCAATGGCCAAGGTACTGACCGATGCCGGATTGCGCCGGGACCTGATCAACAAGGGTATAAAGAATGCTCAAAAATATACATGGGCCCGTTCGGCAGGAAAATTGCATGATCTCTTAGTCGGCGAATGCCCGGGCAGGGCGGACAAATAAGATACTTCGGGAGAAAACAAGCCGGCCGGCGCGCGTTCAATCCCGGTCCGATGGAATCAATCGATGAAAAATGAGGGCAGATCTTCCTTTATTCGGCAGCCCTTGAACCGGTTCAGCAGTCATCCCGGCATTCGGCGGCTTTTTTCAGCAGTTTGTGAAAAGAAGCAGCTGAAAAAATTCACCTCCATGTGTTCACCGGCGCAGACGCCCGACAATCGACCGCTCGATACGGAAAGTGATCAGTGACCGGTTAAAAAATCAATAGTAAATGCCCGAGAATCATCAGTAACAGCCGGAAGAATCAACAGTAATGGTTAATAAACAGACTGGAATTAAAATAATGCGAATAATCAGAACTATCTTCGGACTTTTAGCCGGCCCCGCCTCCCGATTTCATCGGGACGGAATGATCAGCGATGCGTTTCTGAAAATTCAGGACGCATTTTACCGGCCCGCCTGAGTTGGCGCAGCATCGGAAAATGATTACGGTACGTCTTCCCCTTCAAGGATGCGGATCAGGCGCCCGTTCTGCCGTTCAATATTATAGTGGCCGACAATCGTCCGCCGTGCATTCTCCGTTAGCGAATCCCACGTCTCCGGTGTTTTGATAATTTGTTCAATGGTTTGTGCCAGCTGCCCGGAATTTTTTTCCGCGACAAGATAGCCGTTGACGCCGTTCTGAATCAGTTCGGGAATGCCGCTGTGAAACGTCGATACCACGATTTTTTTCATCGCCATCGCTTCCATCAGCTGTACCGGTATACCTTCCATATCCCCGTCCCGGGCAGTTATGCTGGGGGCCAGAACGATATGGGCGTCTTTCATCATTTCGATCCATTCCTCCTGGGTCTTCCATCCGACCAGACGGACGCGATCCGTCAAATGACGGGCGGCTATCTGCTTGAGCAGTGCATCTCGCAAGGGACCGTCTCCGGCAATGGCATACCGGACGCTATAGCCCTTTTCGATCACCCGTCCGACGGCGTCGATGCCGTATGTCAGCCCCTTTTTTTCAACGAAGCGGGCGGCCGAAACGATGTTGATTTCTTCGCCGCGCTCCGGAGAACGGCCCATAAACTCTTCAACATTGATTCCCATATGATGGACAATGATTTTCCCCGGCCGTGCGCCAAGTTTGAGGCATCTGTCCGCCCAGGCCCTGCTGATCGGCAGCAGGGTGCAGTCCGAATCGAACAGATCCCTGTAGACGCCGCTGCCCTTCTGCTTCAGGTAGCGAAGCATATCATAGCCGTGAAAAACGGTAAACAGCCTGCCATGAAGCAGTCCGAGCGCACGGCATTTCTGTGCCAGGAGCCCGTTCGGTCCAAAATGTGCCAGAATAACGTCGCGGTCTGACAAATCGACGCGGTTCAACGTCCGAATCAGCAAAATCAGGTTGGGGTAACGGATCAGGTCATGAAAGGGCACGCTGCCTCCAATATAATTTTTACGAAAAAAGCGGGCGGCCGTGTGCGCACAGAGGCCGCCGAAAAAGCGGAGTCCCTTTCCGGGCCTGCCCGCTCCGCCCGGACCGTAATAGATGACACGATCAAGCAAGCGGTATTGGAGGACCGCATCGTGTACCTTGCCGCCGCCCCCCTGTTTTTTAGCAAGAATTCTGACATCGTGTCCGGCGTCGATCAGGCCAGTCATCTGATTGAGAATAAACGTTTGGGAAATGCTGGGAAATTCACTGACAAAAAATAAAATATTCATCGATCAACTTTTCCTCGATCCATCCGGACCGGATTCTTGAAAAACCCGGCCGTGTTCTGCCGGCAGCTTCCGGCATGATCCTTTTCGTTAGTACTCCGGCTGTTCTTCGCCGTTTTCGTCTCCCGTCAGGCGACGAATGTAGTATATCAGATTTCTCGTGCCGCCGAAACGATTTCTTTCGCGAAAAAAAGCGCGCATATCGTTTTCGGGCAATTCATCGTAGTCGACCAGCTCAAGATTATGGCGGAGCGAATAGGATCGAATCGCGTTCATCAGGGTTGTGGCTTCAATAATGTTTTTGGGAAGCGTGATATCGACGGGCAGCGTTTGTTCTCCGTCATATTCGACAAACAGGGCATACCGGTGCATGCGGAACTCCTCCTCTTCACTAATAGCGGATGATCGGTCCATTTATGAGACAGTTTGGCCCGATGAACGGCGGATTATGTCACCCGGCCGCTTTACGGGCCGGACCGCAATGATCTTTTTTCCCCTCCCGCTCCGCCATCCGGCCATTTTTCAAACCGGACAACAAATTCGCTTCCGGGAAGATTCATGTCCTGAACCCATATCCTGCCGTTTTCAATCTCAACAAGCTGCCTGACAATGGCCAGTCCCAGCCCCGTTCCGCCCTGTTCACTTGATCTGGACTTGTCCAGCCGATAAAAGCGGTTGAAGATTTTCTCCTTTTCTTCATCGGGAATCCGGCTGCCTGAATTCTGCACACGAATGTAGGAATAATTACGGTCGCTGTTAACGATTATTTTAATCCATCCGCCGGCCGGAGTATATTTACGCGCATTGCCGAGCAGGGAAACGATGATCTGGTGAACATAATCCTCGTTGGCCGGCGCGCAGACGTTATCGGCAATATCGGCCGTCAGCGTCTGTTCGACTTCTGACGCATAATCGGCAATCACATTGCCCGCGATGATCGACAGGTCGACCGGAAACAGCGCCTTTGCCTTTCTGTCCAGCCGTGCAATCATGAGCAGCTGATCGATTAATCGCTGCATCCGTTTCGATTCGTGATCGACGAAATGAATCGACTGCCGGATCACTTCCGGATGGTCCGTTCCATGGCGCTGGATCAATTCGACGTGCCCGCGGATCGCGGCGAGCGGGGTCCGCAATTCATGCGAGGCATCGGAGACAAACCGTTTCTCCCGTTCGATCTGCCGCTCGAGCTGAGCCATCAAATGATTGAACGAAACCGCCAGATCACGGACTTCTCGCGGATGAGCAGGCAGCGGGACACGCTGCTCCAGATCTTTTGTCCGGGTGAGGCGATTGATAAACAGCGTCACATCCGTCAGCGGCCGGCTCAGTTTCCGCGAGATTTGGTAGATAGCGAGCGAGCCGAACAGGATGCCTAAAGCCGTGCAAAAGATCAGCACCTTGACCATGGTTTTTATAAAATGGCGGATACTGAGCATCCGGACATATATATCGAATGTATAGCCGCCGTACGAGACCGTCTGATGATAAATCGGAATCAGTCTGTTATTAATAAAGAACGATGTAATCAGCGAAAGTTTCACTAAATACTGATTACTGCCGGCGATTCCTTCGCTGCCTTTAGAATAAATGGTTTTTCCGTCCGGAGTCTGGATACGCACATAAAAATCGGGATGCTGCGCATAGAGCGCATCGCCGACCGCCTCGTTCCAGTCCGGATTTTTCTGCCGCGCAGTCGCAATCAGCTGATGCTCGACATAGCTGACATCCTGGCGTGTCCCCTGGTACAGCTGATAACTGACCACCGCCAGAGCGGAGACGCCGATAAACAGGACCGTCACCAGAAGAATCAGGATGAACCAGAAATTCATTCGGAACAGCATCGTATCTTTTTGCTTCTTAAATGCCTTTATCCAGGCCTTCATTTTTCCACCCTCAGCGTATAGCCGACGCCGCGGATGGTCTGAATCAGCCTGACTTGCCGGTCCTGATCGATTTTACGGCGCAGATAGCGGATATAGACATCGACGATATTGGTTTGTCCCATATAGTCAAAACCCCAGACCTTGGAGAGCAGTTCCTCGCGTGTCATCGCTTTACCCTCGTTTTTCATCAGAACGGCGAGCAAATCGAACTCATGCTGAGTTAGATTGAACGTCTCACCGCCGCGTTTCACCGTCCTCTTTTCAATATCCAGAACCAGATCCTCGATCTTATAGATATGATGCTCCGGAGCGGCCGTATAACTGTTGCGGCGGCGAATAGCGACACGCACTCTGGCAAGCAGCTCCTCAATCTCAAACGGTTTAGTAATGTAATCGTCCGCACCGCCGTCAAGCCCCGCAACCTTGTCGCCGACATAATCGCGTGCCGTCATAATGATGATCGGGACAAGACTTTTTTTGCGGATACGGCGGCATACTTCGAGTCCGTTCAGCTTCGGCAGCATCCAGTCAAGCAGCACCAGATCCCATTTTTCTTCCTTGCTGAAAAACATCTCCAGTGCCTGTTCTCCGTCGAAAGCTTCCTCAACCTGATAGTTCTCAAAGCTTAATTCGGTCGAAACAAACGATACAACACTCTTTTCATCATCAACAAGCAGGATGTGTCTATTTTCCGTCATTGGACACTCCTCTTTTCGCCGTTAGTGTTTGCCGAACGGCCGTTTTCCATGCCGGCCGTTCGTCTCTATTATATAGATTAATCCATGCGGCGACATCAGACATGCATGAGAAATTGATGAGAAAAATTTAATCATCGGCCTGTCTTTGGATGATGCCGGCAGCCGGTTTAAGAAAGATTTACATTAAAAACCCCGCTCAAAGATCGGAGACCGGATCATTCAATTGATTTTTCCCTAGAAAGATCAATTGCAGCGGCCGCTGCTTCTCCTCGGGGAACCCGCATAAAAAACATTTTTTTTCGAATCGGGAAAATGCGCCTTGCGAAACGGAGGGAACAGGAACAATTTTTATGTAAGAACGAGAAGGTGCAGGGGCTGCTTCCGGCCCCCATTGTGAGATCGCCCGGACCGAAATAATGTTTTACAGATTTATTTCAACTTTGTAACACACAAATGCCGCGGACGGCGGGAATCGGTTTTGTGCCATCGAATAATAGGGGGAGTCTATCAACGGCAAGGGGGGCAGCGCCCATCTGCAGAAGAATGATAAGGAGAGCTGTTTCGGTATTAATCGGAATGATGACAATCCCCCAATTAGTTTAACTTAGGATTATTAAAATTTCCTTAAAATATCGGCGCCATTTATATGCGATATTCTAAACGGAATCGTGGAGAGCGGCTTTCGCAGCGTCTCTGCTTACGAGCTAAAATTTCCGGGAAAAATTTTACTTTCTCGTATTCGGGAGATACGGGCAGGAAAATACATTCAGAAAAACGACCTGATTGCCGCTCCCTCAGCTTTTCCAAAATCAAAAACATTTGAAAGGACATCGGAACGATGAAAAAGCAGACGGTGCGCCCGGCCGCAATTCTTTTTTTATTGCTTTGCATGGTCGCAGCCGGCACGATCCTGCTGCCGCACGGACAGAAACAGGCAGCCGTTTCTTCTCACAAATCCGCAAAAGTGCCACCATCGAAACAGGCGAACACTCCGGATGGCGGACATGCAGCTTTAGCCCTGAAGCGGGCCGAAATCGATCATTATTTAAGCCATGCGGGCTTCAGCGGCAGCGCGGTCGTCGTCAGCCATGGATATGTGGTGCTGAATAAAGGCTACGGCTACAGTAATTTTCTGCTCCGCAGACCGAACCGGCCTGAGACGGAATACTTCATCGGCTCCATAACAAAATCGGTGACGGGAGTCGCTTTCATGCAGATGGAGGAACGCGGGCTGATTTCTTTCGGCACGCCCGTTTCACGATTTTATCCGGCGTTCCCGCACGGACGGTCGATCACGATGCTGGATCTTCTGTGCCATGTGTCGGGTCTGCGCAGCGAACCTGAAACTTTTAAACGCGTGACCAGAGATGAATTGGTCCAGAGAATAGCCGACTATAACATCCGTCTTCTCTCCCCGCCGGGGACCCACTGGGCCTATATGGACGCGAATTATGCGCTCGTTGCCGCCATTCTCGACAGGATCAGTCAAAACACATACGGCGAGACGCTGCACCAGTTCATTCAGCAAAATATTTTCAACCGGGCAGGCCTAAAACAGGCGGGATTCGGAAACGGCATCTATCAGCCCGCGCTGGCATCGATCGGCTACGGACGCTTTAATGAACCGGTGCCGGTTCCCTCTTTCTCTCAGCTGTTAGGCTGCGGCGACGTGTACATGTCCGCCTGGGACCTCTATCAGTTCGATCGCGCGCTCGCTGCCGGGATGCTGGTCTCGGATTCGAGTTATCACAGTATTTTTACCAAGCACTTCAGCGGAGTGCCTTACAGCCTCGGCTGGTACACCAGCCGGAGAGACTGGGGGAACGATATTTATTCGAGCCACGGCGTTCTCGGAGGGTGGAACGGAGGCAATGCCTTTTCCTTTGACCGGCAGAATTATGTTGTGCTGCTTGCCAACTCATCGCAGTCATTGGGCATCATCGGTCCCGCCAACCAAACTATTTTTAAAATACTCAAGGGATGACAAAAGCCGGCGGGCAACTGCCGGCAGATAGAAAAAGGAGGGATTCCGGTGAATCATCTGAAACAGTGGATCCGTTATCCGGCCGTTCAATGGATTGTCCTGACCTGTTACTACACAGCCATTCTGCTCGGACTGATTCTGATATACGGTTTTACAGCAGCACATACCGGAACTTTTATTTATAACGAATTCTGAGGAGTGACGCGTTATGAGCATTTTATCATGGATTGAAAGATGGGCCGACGCTTCGCCGGATCGGATTTGTTACATATGGAGGGAAAACCGGATGACTTACGGAGAGCTGAAGAAAAGTTCCGACGCCGTCTCCCATTGGATCGGCAGAACCTGCGGGCACGATCAGGCGCCCGTTCTCGTTCACGGCCACATGCATCCGAACATGCCGATCCTCTTTCTGGCCTGTCTTAAATCCGGCCATCCCTATATTCCGATCGATCGGTCCATACCGGCCGAGCGAATTCTAATGATTGCTGAAGATTCCGGAGCCCGTCTCATTTTCAGTGAACAGCCCGCTCTGCTTCCGGCTCTCCCGCAAACGATCATCGGTCCGGATCGGCTGACCGGAATCCTTGCCGCCGATCCGGCTGACCCATCAAAGAGAGCTTATGAAACAAGAGAAGGCGACATCATTTATATGATCTACACATCAGGGAGCACCGGCCGGCCGAAAGGGGTTCAGATCCCTGCCGAGTCGCTTTCCAGTTTTATCACATGGGTAAACAGCGATTTTGCTCTCGGCGACCGCCAGATTTTTCTCAATCAGGCTCCTTATTCATTCGATCTTTCCGTCATGTCTCTTTATCCGTGCCTGACAACGGGAGGAACCCTGTGGACGGTGGACAAAGATATGATCGCCAGGCCGGCCGAATTGCTGGATTCATTGGCGGCGTCCGGCGTGAATGTCTGGACATCGACCCCGTCCTTTGCGGAAATGTGCCTGATGATGCCTTCTTTTTCCGAAAAAATACTGCCGGACCTCCATACCTTTCTCTTCTGCGGCGAGACGCTGCCCGTACATGTCGCCAGGGACCTGCATGCGCGTTTCCCTGCAGCAAGAATCATCAACACTTACGGGCCGACGGAATCGACGGTTGCTGTAACCCGTGTGCAAATCGACGAGCAGCTGATTGCGTCGGGACAGCCTTTCCCTGTCGGACGCTGCAAACCGGATTGCCGGATCTTAATTTTGGATGCGGACGGACGGCCGCTGCCCGAGGGAGAAAAAGGTGAAATCGTGATCTGCGGGCCGAGCGTCGGCGGAGGCTACCTGAACGAGCCGGAAAAAACAAAGGCGGCTTTCAGTGAGATGGACGGGCAGCGTGCTTACCGCACCAAGGATCTCGGCCTGATGAAAGACGGAATGCTCTATTACCACGGGCGTATGGACAGCCAGATCAAGCTGCACGGATTCAGAATGGAACTGGGGGAAATTGAACACGTGCTCTCGGCATGCCGTTACGTAAAACAGGCTGCGGTCATTCCCGTACGGAAAGGGGATCGTTACGACCATCTGATCGCCATTGTTGTTCCCGAAGATCATCCCTTTGAAAAAAGCTATCAGCTCTCCTCCGCCATCCGGAAAGAACTGAGCCAGTATCTGCCAGGCTATATGCTGCCGCGGAAAATCATCTATCAATCTTCCTTTCCGATGACGGCAAACGGAAAAATTAACCGGAAAGTCCTGCTGAAAGAGGTCGTTCAATGATTTCTTTTATTCCTTACGCCTCATTCCGCTTTTTTATCGTCACGGGCATCCTGCTTCTGCCGATCATTCTGGCAGGAATTGCCGGAAAACGGATGGCCCTTTATAACGATCTGATCGCCATCGCCATGATCTTTCTGATCTTTTACGGCCAGCCGGCACAGTTTGTCTCGATCATCGTTTTTATCATCTGGCAGGCTGCGGTTATAAAGGGTTATGGCGCATTACAAAAAAGAGACGATCGTTCCGGCTATTTTTACGCAGCGGTTGTCCTGGCGATCGTCCCGCTGTTTTTCGTTAAACTGTCGGCAGACGTTCCGTCACTCGGCTTTTTCGGATTTCTCGGCATCTCTTACGTTTCATTCCGGTCGATCGAAGTCATTATGGATTTGCGCGACGGCCTGGTCCATGAGATCCCCCTGAACCATTTTCTCAGGTTTATACTCTTCTTTCCGACGATTTCGTCGGGTCCGATCGACCGTTATCGCCGGTTTGAATCGGATCTGAAACACGTTCCGTCGGGAGAGGAATACAAAGAGCTCCTTTACCTGGGAATCAATAAAATTTTTCAGGGGTTTCTCTACAAATACATTATTGCCCAGCTGGTTCATCAGTACTGGATGAGCTCGCCGGCACTGGCATCGAATACTTTTTTCAGCATCTGGATGTATATGTACGCGTACAGCATGTACCTGTTCTTTGATTTTGCCGGGTACAGCCAGTTTGCGATCGGATTCAGCTATATAATGGGTGTCCGGACGCCGGAGAATTTCAATAAACCGTTTCTCAGCCGCAATATCAAAGATTTCTGGAATCGCTGGCATATGTCACTGTCCTTCTGGTTCCGCGATTTCATCTACATGCGTTTCGTGTACATGATGATCAAAAAAAAGTGGATCAAGGACCGTTACCTCGTTTCCGACCTCGGCCTCCTGCTCAACTTCCTGATCATGGGTTTCTGGCACGGCTTCCTGCTGCAGTATATCATCTACGGCCTCTACCATGCCGCTGCCTTTATCTCATTTAACCGGTTTGAGCGTTTCAATAAGAAACATCGCATCTGGCCGAAAGACAACAAATGGATTCACGCATTATCGGTGCTGATCACATTTCATGTCATTTGTTTCAGCTTCCTGATTTTTTCCGGAAGACTCAATTTTCTTTGAAAATCTAATTACAACAGAGGAGTGTTCGATATGGTTGAAATAACAGAGGCTTTTAAGAAAGATGTTCTGGATATTCTGGCGGAAGTCTGCGAATCCGATGAGGTGAAAGACGAACCGGATGTCCGGCTTTTTGAAGAAGGACTGATGGACTCATTTGCCACGATCTCGCTGCTGGTTGAAGTGGAAAACCGGCTGAATATCAAAGTTCCGGTTTCGGATTTTGACCGCAGTCAGTGGGCAACGCCGAAGATGATTATTGAGAGGCTGGCTGAAAGAAAATGAAGGCGCCGCGATTCGGCCCGATGATACTGGCCGTTGTTCTCGTCTGCTCGCTGGTTTTCGCTCCTCCGAGTGTGAAAAGCCTGTCGATCAGCCGGAGCGACGTCTCCCGTGCAGCTTCAACTCTTGATCCGACTATTTTTCAAGGGACACTCATGCAGCAGAAAATGCTGAAAGACAAGCAGTACCTGCCGATATACGGATCATCTGAGCTGCACAGGCTGGACATCTATCATCCGACAAACTTTTTCAAAATTAATTCCGACGGTTTTACACCTTTTCTGATCGGCAGAGCAGGCATGTACTCGCTGATTCATTTTCTCAATCTGGCAGCGAATGCCGACCTGCTGAAAAATCGGAAGATCGTGATCATTCTGTCTCCGGAATGGTTTACACAGAAAGGGCTCAGCACCAGCTACTTTGCCGGCAATTTTTCAGAAGAGCAGATGTATCAGTTCATTTTCAGCAGCAACATCGATCCGAAGCTGAAACAGAAGGCAGCAAGACGGTTCCTTCAATTCGGATTTATCAGGCAGAACGGCGCCATTGCTCCATTGCTTGAAAAGATCGCCTACCCGAATAAAACATCCGGAACGTCGCTATTCGTCGACTCGCTTCAAGGCCGAATGAATGAACACATGCTGACGCTGTACGATGCAATCAGGATGCAGAGGGTCAAGCCCAATTATTATCAAAGCCAGTATCAGAGACCTGACCCGAAACTAAAAGGAAAAAACTGGAGTCAGTTGAAATTGATGGCAAAGGAGGATGTCGCCTCCTACACCAATTCCAATCCGTTTCATATCAGCAACGCCCTTTATTTGAAAAGTATCAAGAACAGGCTGATACATTTTAAAAACTACAATGCCTCCCAGAGTTTCAATACGTCTCCGGAATATGGAGATCTGCAGCTCGTTCTCGATCTGCTGAAGGAAAAGCACGCCAAGGCGCTGTTCGTTTCCGTTCCCTTTAACGGGCTCTGGTACAACTACGCAGGCGTATCCCGGCAAAAACGTGAAATCTGCTACCGGAACATTGCCCGCGAAATCCGCGGCAGCGGATTCCAGCTTGCCGATTTCACTCGTTTCGACTCGACACCCTATTTTCTTGAGGACACGATGCATATCGGTCCGGAAGGCTGGGTCTATATCGACCAGGCCATTCAATCTTTTTATGATCAGAAAACATGAACTTAAGGCAACAGACTGTCCTATACGTTCACGGCTCGGGTTTTCACATGGGCCGATACGGTCCCGTTATGCTGAGTGGGGCCCTTTTCTTTACAGATGCTGCGGCCGTATCGTATGAGAGCCGAAGCAGAAAAAATAGATTCCGATCGTCAGAATGATGGATCGTTAGGAGAAGTCAGAATGATTTATAAAGTCAGTGTGATTGTTCCCGGCTATAATGTATCTTCATACATCAGACAGTGTCTCGACTCGCTGGTCCGCCAGAGCCTGCAGCCGATACAGGTCATCATGATCGATGACGGTTCCACTGATGGGGAAACCGGCCGGATGATGGACGAGTATGCCGCAGCTCACAAAAATTTTGAAACCATTCATCAGGAAAACAGAGGACTGGGCGCAGCCAGGAACAGGGGCCTCCGCGCTGCGCACGGAGAATACATTGCATTTGTCGACAGTGACGATTATGTCGACGGCCGGGCCTATGAAAAAATGTATGCGATGGCGAAACAGACAGATTCCGATATTATCTCGGGCGGCGTCAATCGCTTTAAGTCAAACGTTAACCGGAAATCGTTCCTTCACCGGAAAGCGATCGCCGACACATGCAAAAGGACCCACATCACTGAACGCCCGGAACTGCTTTACGATACGACCGCATGGAACAAACTTTATAAAAAATCTTTCTGGGACCGTTGCGGGCTGTCCTTTCCGGAACATATGCTTTACGAAGATATACCCGTGACCATCCCGGCTCACTTTCTGGCTAAATCGGTCGATATTATCGAGGATACGGTTTACTACTGGCGGATCAGAGAAGGAAAGGACCGTTCGATCACACAAAAAAGGGAGGATATTCATAATTTCGAAGATCGGCTTAAGGCTTTGCAGCAGCTCGATGCATTTCTGAACGATCACAAGGTTTCTCAGAAAATCATCGAAGCAAATCAGCTGAAGTATCTGACGGTCGATTTTTATAACTACCTGGAGCCTCTGAAATCTGCCGATTCTCTGTACATCGGCCGCCTTCAGAGGCTCTTATCCCGCGAACTTGCAAAAATCAATCCGGAACTCTTCGCGCGCATTCCTGCACGTACGGCGCTTGCCTACCGGCTGCTGCTGCAGAACAGAATGGAAGACGTTCTGAAAATCATTCGCCTGGATAGAAGGCACGGCCTGAGTTTCAAGCCTTATCGGCGGCAGGGACACTGGTATAAGACGTTCGCCGTTTCCGACTTTACACGGAAACATCCGGTCTGTGTCGATCGATCGTTAGATGCGGTTTCACGCATTCACCGCGTTCTTTGGAACGGGAACGGAGAGCTTGAGATCAGCGGCCATGCCTACATTGAAGGCATTGATTCCGGAAAAAAGGCACATGTCCGGATGAGCGCCCGTCTCGTCAATATCGACAGCGGTCAGGAAACCGGCCTGGCCGTGCAATTGTTCAAGGACCGGACCGTTACAAGAAAATGGGGTGTAACCAGGCTCAAAAGGATTAATCCGCTTTCAAGAGTCTACAACTACGATTGGTCCGGTTTCAAAATCCGGATCGACGCCGGACGGGCACTGAAAATAATAAAAGAAGGCCGCTGGGCCGTTCTTCTGGATGTGGCGGTCCGGAATCTGGAGAAAACGGTGCGTCTCGGCGCTCCCCTTAGAGGAAGCAACCGGGCCGGATACCGCATGATTAACGAGACGGCCTTTCATGTAAAATACAACGGCAGCTGGCAGCTCGCCGTTGACGTCTGCCGGCCGGACGTTGTGATCGAACGCGCGGCCGCGGATAAAGACCGTCTGATCATCGGCGGCCGGCTAAACAGGAACGTTTCGGATCTGTGCCTCTGCTTTTACGATCGGAACACCGGGGAGCAGGCAACGATCCCATTAAAGATCAGAGAACTTGAGGCAAACCGGTTCACTCTGGCGATTCCCGGCGACAGGCTGAGGAGTACGGATTTTAAAGAGACGGGCTGGGTGATCGGCTACCGGCTCGCGGGAGAAAGCATCCCGAAGCCGGCGGACGGACAACCGGACGGTAAAAGCGTCATTCTTCATACCCGGCAGCGTGACATATGGATTGAGCATACAAACGGCCGGATGTCGATCTTTGCTTCAGAGTACCGCCATCCGTTTCTCGGCGATCTGAAGTTTGCAGACGGCTCGATGATTCTGCGGCTGACTTTGCCGTGCCGATGCGGCCGGGAACAGGATACTGCTGGAAAACGCCGGCTTTTATTTGAAACAGCGAATAACGCCGCCCCACCCGTTGCTTTTGATCTCGATTCCGGCCGGCTTTCCCGTGCCGGTGAAGAAAACACCGTTAAGCTGAGCTGTTTTGACAGAAATGGAAACTTCAGATGGTATGCATCCGGAAAATGGCATGTGTTTATTGTCGAGACCGAAACAGAACCTTCAGGCCGGATCCGATCGCGGAAGATTCCGGTGATCCTGTCCGAATCGCTGTCCAAAGCTCCCGGCATCTGCTTTACCTATCAAAAAATCCGCTTTCGCCTCATAAGCGGCCGGCACCGATCGCTCGCCTTTCAGACCGAGATTCATCGCGGTTTTGCGGACCGTTCGCCAAGAAGGAGAAAATGCATCCAGTGGTACCTGTACCCCCTGATGCGGCTGCTGCCGATCAAGAAAAACATGATCATTTTCGAAAGTTTCTGGGGGAAGGCCTTTAACGATAATCCAAAGGCGATCTACGACTACATGAAACGGGCATACGGTGACAAATACCGTTACGTCTGGTTCATGGATAACGAATATCTGCCGGTGAGCGGCTGCGCGAAAACCGTCCGCAAATACAGCCTGTATTATTTTTACTGTCTGGCCAGGGGAAAATATTTTGTCGCCAACGCGACCTTCCCCGACTTTTATATCAAACGGCATGGTCAGATCGAGATGCAGACGCTGCACGGAACCTTCATGAAAACGATGGGTCTGAACGAAACCGTCACATTCAATACAAAGAATAAGCAGAATCGCCTGCTGAGACGGGCCGGGCGCTGGGATTTTCTGATCTCGCCCAGCCCCTATATGACGTCGCTGTCAAAAAAGGCCTATTTATTCAACCATCGGGTCGTCGAGTGCGGATTCCCCAGAAACGACGCGCTGTACCGGAAAAACACAATTAAAGACGTAAATGCCATTAAAAAGAAGCTGCATTTGCCGGCGGATAAGAAAATCGTTATGTACGCCCCTACTTTCCGGAACACAAAAACGTTCGATCTGCGTCTTGATCTGGCAAAGCTTCAGAAGTGCCTCGCTCCGCAATATATTTTCTTGCTGCGCCTGCACTACTTTGTCGCCGGCCGAATTGACACCGAACGCTATCGCGGATTTGTTTTCGACGTATCCTTCTATCCGGAAATACAGGACCTGTACTTAATCTCGGATCTGCTGATCACCGATTATTCTTCCGTTATGTTCGATTACGCACATTTAAAAAGACCGATGCTGTTCTTTGCTTATGATCTGGAAGATTACCGGAATAACCTGCGCGGAATCTATCTGGATTATGAAGAAACGGTCCCCGGTCCGATTGTATCGACAACGGAAGACATCATCAGAGAGATCCTGGAGCTGCCCGGATCGGCGCGGCGATACCGGCAAACATATGAGGCGTTTCTTGCCAGATTCTGTACGTTCGGACGGGGCGATTCCGCAAAACGGGCCGTTGAATGCCTGCTGAATCCGGCCGTTAAGCTGCAGCCCGGCGAACATTACTATCGAAATCTGTGGAAACGGCGGATGCACACAATCTATCCGGCCGTCTTCCGGCGCGTCGGCAGACTGCCGCGGACAAAAGCGGTGATTTTCGAAAGCTTTTTCGGGCAACAGTTTTCGGACAACCCGAGGGCGATTTACGAATATATGAAAGAAAATCATCCGGAATACCGACTCGTCTGGAACGTGAAGAAGGGCTATGAAGAGATATTCAAGAAAGAAAACGTGCCGTACGTCATTAAATATTCTTACAGAGGGCTCTGGCAGTGGGCGCGGGCCGAATACTGGGTGACAAACAGCCGCTGGCCGCTCTGGCTGCCGAAACCGAAGGATACCGTTTATGTACAGACCTGGCACGGCACGCCCCTGAAAACTATTGGGGCAGACATAAAGCGGATGACAATGCCGGGAATGACTGCTGAGAGGTACGGCAAGGAATTTTCCGAAGAAACAAGGAAATGGGACTACTGCATTGCCCCGAACGCCTATTCATCGAAGATTTTCAAAAGAGCCTTTGAGCTGCAGGGCGAGATGATCCAGTCAGGTTATCCGCGAAACGATTGGCTCTATCGGAAGAACGATGCATCGGAAATGATGAGAATCAAGGAAAAGCTGGGCATCCCGCGGAATCAAAAAGTCATTCTGTACGCTCCGACCTGGCGCGACAACGAATACAGCAAAATCGATCATTATACATTCGATCTGAAGCTGGACCTGCAGCGGATGAAGGAGAAATTCGGCGGAAGCGCCGTTCTGCTCATGCGCATGCATTATCTGATTGCCGAGAAAATGAACCTGAGCGGCTATGAAGACTTTGCGAAAGATGTTTCCTTCTATGAAGATATCAGAGAATTATTGCTGATCGCCGACTGCCTGATCACCGACTATTCATCGGTCTTCTTTGATTACGCAAACTTGAAACGGCCGATTGTCTTTTTCGCCTATGACCTGGATGACTATGCCAATAAAATCCGCGGTTTCTATTTCGATCTTGCGAAAGAGGCGCCCGGACCGATCGTTCGGGATATGGACCATCTGCTCCCCGCCGTTAGCCACGCGCTGAGCCATCCGCCGCTTAATCCTTATCCGGAATTCTATCATAAGTTCTGCGGATGGGAGGACGGATACGCATCGGAAAGAGCCGTCCGGGCATTCCTGAAAGATAAAAAAAGCAGGAGCAGACGGACGATTCGGGCCGGCGCTGCAAAAGCGCTGAGAAAGAAACACGCGGGACCGTTCTAACACGTACAATCTTTGCCCGGACAACTCAGCCGCTTTCATTTTGCTATATTAAAAAGAATTCCCGAAGTTTCTCAGACTTTGAGAATTCTTTTAGTATGAGCCGATTGGTTTTCTGAAACCGGCATTTCTCTGGTAAAAGTCCGGCTCTCGGATTCTAAAGGACTCGCCGCGCTCACCGGTTGATCGCGGTTCTTTCTATTTATACAGTGAACGCTGCAGCCGTTTTCTTTTCTTTCAGCTCTTTTTCAATTTTCTTCTCTAAAAGAGCCTGATTCTCATAAAAAATTTTTCTCCGTTTTCACAGCAACAACATTTCAAGGGAGTGTCTGTCGAATGAAAGTGATTGATTGTGCCGCAAAGCTTAATGAACGCATGATTGAAAATTTGAAACAGGCCGGAATCGGGGCGGTGGGCCGCTATCTCGGCGACGCCGGGTCGTGGAAATCCATGGGTCCGTCCGAAGCGGAGAGCATCCTTAAAGCCGGACTGTCCATTTTCAGCATTTGGGAAACCGCCCCGACAGAACGCGCCTATTTTTCCGCCCGGCAGGGAATGCGCGATGCCGAAGCGGCGTGCCGTTATGCACGTTCAATCGGACAGCCGCAGGGAACGCCCATTTATTTTACCGTCGACTACAATGCCGGCACAGGTGACCTGGAAGCAATTATGGCCTACTTCCGCGCCGTAAAAGATGCAGAGAAAGGCTATTCCGCCGGCGTCTACGGATCCTTCCGGGTCGTCGAAGCGCTCGGGCGGACAGGTCTGGCTGACTTTTTCTTTCAGACATATGCATGGTCCGACGGCAACCTATCGGCCTACGCCCATCTTTATCAATTTCAGAATGACCGGCCGGTCGCCGGCATCCGTGTCGATTTCGACAAGATAATCAAATCCGGCGGAACATGGAAAAGAGCGGCACAGCCGGCAGGCGCCAAAGCTGTTTCGCCGCTCCTTCCAAAATCTGCCGGCTATACCGTCAAATCCGGGGACACATTGAGCGCAATCGGCGTCCGCTCCGGCCTTGATTACCGGCTGATCAAAAAGTGGAACGGACTGACGTCGGACACCATTTACCCGGGACAGAAACTGAAGCTGTATCGGCCGGCCGGATCCTCGATGAATACGTTTCCCTATCCGGGCCGGCCGCTCCGCCGGGGCAGTACGGGCCAAGATGTCGTGCTCGTTCAGAAAGCCGTCGGAGCCCGGAGCGACGGAATCTTCGGCCCGCGGACGGAAGCAGCAGTGAAGGCGTTTCAACTCGGCCGCGCTCTGGTGCCCGATGGCATTGTCGGACCCAGGACTTGGAACCTCCTGTTCTAACTGAAGGTGAGATGAATCATGCGGATTGTGAAGCCGGGATAATTATCCGGCTTTTTTTCGTGATTCGCCCTATCTTTAAGGCAAAAGGTATTGCCCGTACAACTTTAGACGGATATAATTACCATGAGTTATAAAACATTTTTGTGAGGCTACCTCTCATCCAGCGGCAGACACGGCGAATATTTACTGTCGGATAGGTCTATATTCTCGGTTTATCAAAAACCGTTTCTGAAAATGGAAGTTCGCCGCGGCATCCTTAATTGAGGGATCGGCCTGAATTTTCCATGACGGAAAATTGATCTAGCATATGTGCTTTCTTCGAATCAATTAGAATTTTATAAACTCATAGAAATACTTCCCTCGGAAAATGAGACAAAGGAGCAGAACATGGCACACAGAATCCCGGATCAAGAATCCCGAACGACATATAGAAAGACAAGGAAACGCCACCGCGGCCTGCGCATTGCGTTACTGGTGCTGATCCTCCTGCTTGTCGCAGCGGCCGCTTTCGGTGCTTATGAATATAACAAACTGAATCCGCAGAATCATTTCAGCAATCTGAAATCAATCGGCGGATCGGACAGCAATCTGAAAGCCGGAGTATTCAATATGCTGCTGATCGGCACCGATGCCCGGAAAGGAGACCCGGCCGGCCATACGGATTCGATGGTGCTTATTCACGCCGATCTGAACAATCATACTTACGACATGCTGAGCATTCCGCGTGACACGCGTGTTTACATGCAGGGCTACGGTTATACCAAACTGACAAGCGTTCAATATGTTTCCCAGGTCAAAAACGGGGCGCAGCAAGGCATTACCGACGCTGTAAAAACCGTATCCAACCTGACGGGCGTCCCGATTAACTATTACGCGGAAACAAACTATTGGGGCCTTCAGTACATGGTCGATGCAATCGGCGGAATCAATATGACTCTTCCGTTTAACGTCACCCTGACTCACCCTTGGTATTCGGAAGATCAGGGATTAAGTTTCACGGCGGGGACGCACGCGCTGAGCGGAAAAATGGTGACGGAAATCGTTCATGAACGTTATTCTCTCCCGGGGACCGATTACGGCCGCCAGCAGCTTCAGGAAGCCGCGCTGATCGGCATCGCCCAGAAAGTGATGCAGCCGGCAAATATCACCAAGCTGCCTGCTTTGGCCGGTTCGCTTTCTAAATTTTTCGTCGCAACCAATTTGAGCCAGGAGGATATGATCAGTGTCGGCCTCAGCGCTAAAAGCGATTTCCATCCGCAGCAGCAGATTCATTATCGCCAGGTCAAAGGCACAAACGCAGTGATGTATGACGACGTCCTTCAGGCCAACAACGACCAGGTGATCCTTGATCCGACCGAACTGAAAGATGTCATTAAAACTTATTTCGCCAATTAAAACGTGAATAACTGAACAAACAAAGAAGTAAAAGGCGCACCCGTTATTTTAGCGGCTGCGCCTTTTTTAATCCGTCTATTTCCCGGACAGTATACTTACTTGCAACAAAATCAGAGGCCGGTTTCCATAATCGCTTCAACCGCAAACCCGATCTGCCGGATGTCCGCCTTTTACATATGATCCCGGCCCCCCCTTCTCAGACCGGTCAAAGGCATCCTTAATTTTTGAAACAAATCAACGTCTGAAGAACATCGTTCCGTTCCGCCGAAATCGGGCGGTCATGCCGGCAAAACATTGCGAATATGGTTCTGATTATTCCCACTTATTGATTTAGTTATTGTTGATTCTCAGCCATTTACCGATGATTGGTAACCGGTTACCGATAGTGCTCTGCATTATACTGCCGATTGTCCGGCTTGCTGTATGCCTGCGGGCACCCGGAAGTGAGCTTTCTCAATCCTTTTTTCACCATCCGCTGAAAAAAGAGCTTGTGCCGCCGGGATACCGTGCGAACCGGGTCCGACAGCCGCCCCATTTTCTCCGGTTACGAATGAGAAGTCGGACACGGACCGACCCGCCAATCAGCAGGCCGCCTTTTCCATCACGATGAATGGAATGCGGCTTATTGACTGTCCCGGACGGTCTCGGGCCTCAATGGATCGGCCGTTTTGCTGAGAGATCGCTTATCCTGGCACCGTTCAGAAATCTGATAATCTCAAAGTCCTGCAGGTCGGGCTTCCTTATCAGAATTTTGTAGGCGCCGCTGCTTCGACGGCCGTCTCCAGGTCAGCGGCCTTCTCACGTCCCGAGAGGTAGAAAAGGCTTTTGAGTTTAAACCGGTAGTAAACGAGCGGGATGACACCGATGAACAGCGTCCCCAGGCCGATCAGATCCGTCCGCCAGCCCAGCTGCGGGATATCATAGATGGCGATGGCCCAAAGGAACAGCGATGAACAGACGGGCCAGAGGCCGCGCATGAAAAATGTCCTGAAATCATGGGTGAGTCCGTGCCGGTAATACCACGCACAGGCAAATCCGGTCAGCCCGTAGTAGAAGGCGATCTGCAGGCCGATCGCCGTAATCGCGTCGGTCATGATCGCATTGATCCCCGAGCTGAAACTGGAAACGACAAAGAGCAGCAGAGAAACAATGCCCATGACCATTCCGGCAAGCCACGGCGTCTGAAAACGGGGATGAAGCCGTCCGAATCCGGCGCCGAGCACGTTGTCGCGTCCCATTGAAAATAAAGTACGGCTTGCCTGCAGCAGCGAGGTTTCCAGTGTCGCGACGGTACTGATCATCACGGCCAGTATGGCAATATTCCCCCACGGCCGCGGAAAGATCATATTGCCGACGGCCGGCAGCAGATTAGTTCCGGCATTGGCAATCTGTTTCGAAGTCAGTCCCATCTGAAACACGATCTGCAGTAATTCAAACAGGACGAAGATGCCGATCATGCCGAAAACGCCGCCGTATCCGGGTGCTTTATTCCTGTCTTTCGTTTCCTCGGTAAGATTCGCCGTGACGTCCCAGCCCCAATAATAGAATATCGCGACAAGAGAACCGGACATGAACATATTGAGATTGAATCCGCCCGGTGAAAACCAGGACCATGAAAAAGGATGAACGGGATGTACGCCGAATTTGGCAAAAGCTCCGATGGCAATCACAATCAAGATCAGCACTTCGATAATCGTCATAAACTTCTGGAATTTGGCCGTTATCTGAATGCCTATCATAATCAGGATGTTCATTGAGAGGAACCATAACGCTCCGGCAACGGTAACGGCAACCACATTGCCGCTCAGCGAAGGAGCGATCAGATCGAGCGTTGCCGTCCCGACCGGAAGCGATCCGGCAACCATGAACAGACACGTGGCAACGATCAACGCCCAGCCGCTCATGAACCCGAGTGCCGGATGAATCGCCCGGCCCACCCAGGCATAACTGGCCCCGGCATCTGAACGCCAGCGATTCAGGTACATGAAGGCAAAGGCGATGCCGAACATAACAATTGCCGCATACAGAATCGAACCGGGCCCCATGATTCCGACCGTGGCAACCAGAGTCGCCGAACTGGCCGAAATCGTGTATGCCGGGGCGGTGCCGGCAATGCCCATGATGATGGAATCAAACTTTGTCAATTCGTTTTTCTTGAGTTCATCGGACATGTCACATATCCCCTCGCCATTTATTATTTTGATTATTTTGATAAAAATTGATAAAGATGGGCCGGTAAACCTGCCGACCGGCACTAATCCCGATCCAAAACGGAATGACCCACAATTTCTTTATTTCACCGCGTTAAAAACATCAGAATTCTTTTCTGAAGTGAACCGCCTTCCCTCTCAGGTCCGGAACGGCGCCTTATAAAATCCACTATTTATGCAATTCTGAAAATACAGGTCGGAAATAATCTTAACCGGAAAACCAGCCGCTCGGTCCCCCATCAAGGTTAAAATTAATCTGCTTCGTCTCTAAAAATTCGTCCAGGCCGTATGTACCCAGACTTGAACCGATCCCGCTCTGTTTATAACCGTGCCATGGCGCTTCGTTGTACGTGCCATGATACGTATTGACCCATGTGATACCGGCGC
This sequence comes from Sporolactobacillus sp. CQH2019, assembly GCF_028765345.1. Classification (GTDB taxonomy): domain Bacteria; phylum Bacillota; class Bacilli; order Bacillales; family Sporolactobacillaceae; genus Sporolactobacillus. The sequence goes on along the minus strand of NZ_JARAJZ010000006.1, from coordinate 239,005 downwards.
GCACTTTTTTAATGACGCGCATCGCCCTGGCTGCATCCTTGGTAAAGACGGCGCCGGCCAATCCGTATTTTGTCTCATTAGCCAGTCTGACAGCTTCCGTTTCATCTCTGAACGTCTGAAAGACGGCAACCGGTCCGAAGATTTCTTCCTGAACAATACGCATACCGGGCTCTGTATCAATAAAAGCGGTGGGAGCGACAAAGAATCCATTGTCAAAATCACGGCCCGTCAGGCGAAAGCCGCCGCAGGCAATTTCAGCTCCCTCCGCTTTGCCGATCTCGATATATCGGAGTACTTTGTCCAGTTGTTCCTGACTGACAAGCGGCCCCATTTCCGTTTCCGGATCGCCGCCCGCCCCCACTCTGATTTTATTAGCCCGTTCCGTAAAGCGGGCAACGAACGCATCTTTGATGCTTTCCTCAACCAGAATTCGCGATCCCGCCGAACAAATCTGACCCGCACCGGCATAAATCCCGAATAAGGCATAATCCACGGCGCTTTCAAAATCGGCGTCGGCAAAGATGATGTTGGGCGATTTGCCGCCCAGTTCCAGCGATATTTTTTTCATATTGCCGCTCGCAGCCTTCATGATCCGACGGCCGGTATCCGTTCCGCCGGTGAAGGAAATCATATCGACGCCATGGCTGACGGCAATCTCGTTTCCGACCGTTTCTCCGGCACCCATCACCATATTGGCCACCCCTTTCGGCAGACCGGTTTCTTCTAATATTTCGAACAGCTTCGTCGCAGTGACCGGCGTCAGTTCCGACGGTTTATAAACGATGGCATTGCCGGCGGCAAGTGCCGGGGCAATCTTCCAGACACTCATCAGCAGCGGATAATTCCAGGGAACAATCAGTCCGCAGACGCCGATCGGTTCGCGGATCACCATGGCCTGCATATTATCCGGAACCGTATAGGTCTCGCCGTGAGGCGCCGGAATTAATCCGGCGTAATAGCGGAAACAGGCCGCAGCATCGCTCACATCATAGCCGGCTTCTCTGAGCGGTTTGCCATTATCGAGGGTTTCCAGCGCTGCCAGCTCGTCGTGCCGTTCATCGATCTTAGCGGCAGCCTTAAGCAGATAACCGGCGCGCTCTTCAGCGCTCAGTCCCGGCCATGGCCCGCGATCAAAAGCCTCCCTTGCCGCCTGCACGGCAGCCCGCACATCGGACACATTGCCTTCCGCCGCCTGCGCAATCACTTCACCATTGGCGGGATTGATAATTTCCCGCTTTCCGTTTCCCGAACCCTGCCGCCATTCGCCGTCAATATACATGCTCAGTTCCAGGATTTTCCGGCTGGTTTTCGTTGCCATCCCTGATTTCCCCCCTATAAAAAAATTGTCGGACGGACGCCGCCTCTCGATCGGCGCCGACTTGGCAGACGGGTTGCCTGCGGCCGCCCGTTTCAGCCGATACTCATGTTCATTCCGGACTCCCGCCTTTATTTCAATGCGTCGGCCACCGTCTGCACAACCCGGTCGATGTCTTCCTTTTTGATCGTCAGCGGCGGTTCAATGCGGATCGTTTTGGCATTTACCAAGGTCCCGGCCACAAGTACGCCCTTATCAAACAATTTTTGGGAAAACTCGTACCCGATCTTATCTTTCTGAAATTCGATACCGATCATCAGACCTTTGCCGCGGATTTCCATGACTTTATCTTCATGGCCCCTCGCCGCTTCCTTCAGGCCCCGAAGCATATAAGCGCCCATCTTCGCCGCCCGTTCCGGAAGATTTTCCTCAATCAGCACGTTTATCGTTGCAATCGCCGCCGCACAGGCAAGCGGATTTCCACCGAAAGTCGTTGTGTGAATGAACGGATTCGGGAAAAAGTTTTTAAAAACCTTCTCATTGGCAACGACGGCGCCCGCAGGGACAATCCCGCCGCCGAAAGCCTTAGCCAGGCAGAGAATATCCGGAACCACGCCGTAATGTTCGCAGCAGAACATCCTGCCGGTACGGCCCATCCCGGTCTGCACTTCGTCGAGGATGAGCAGGGCTCCGTATTTATCGCAAAGCGCTCTGACCTTCGGCAAATAATCGTCCGGCGGCACAATGACGCCGCCTTCGCCCTGGATCGGTTCAAGCAGAACGGCGGCGACGTCTTCACCGACCAGCGCGCAGGCTTCCATTGTTTTCTCCATCATTTCGATATCTCCGTATTGAACATGACGGAATCCGGAAACGAGCGGGAAAAACGGCCGGCGAAAAGCGCCTTTGGCCGTCGCAGTCAGCGAGCCGAGGCTCTTGCCGTGAAAAGCGCGCGTAGCGGCCATAATTGTTGACCGATCGCTGTAAAGCTTTGCCAGTTTCAGGGCCCCTTCAACGCTTTCCGTTCCGCTGTTTGTAAAGAAGGAATATTGCAGGTCGCCGGGCGTGATTTGGGCGACCAGCTTGGCCAGAAAAGCACGCAGCGGATCAAGCAGATCCTGACTGTGGAGCGCCTGGCGGTTCATCTGACTTTCCACGGCGCGAACGACCCTGGGATTTCGGTGGCCGACATTGTAGATGCCGAATCCGCCCAGACAGTCAATATATTTTTTCCCGTTCACATCTTTGAAACTTTCTCCTTCATCGGACCATTCAACGGCGGCAAATTGTTTATCTTTCGTGACCGTTTTCCGATAGTCCAAAAATCCCGGATTCACATAATCGCGGAAATTATCTACCGTTTCCTCAGTAATCCATGAAGCATCTTCTTCCGTGATCGCGTCATTTTCTTTATTGATCAGGTTCAGCACTTTTTTAGCATAATTGTTTGCTTCCGTATATTTTTCATTGGACTGCTCTTTTATATCGATACTCAACATTAAACACTCCCAATAAATTTTTTTCTTTTCTTCCGGCGAACAGCGGCTTCAATCCGTTTTCATCTTAAAAATGATCACCTCTTTACGGTTCAAATCGTCAGGCGCAGTTGAGAAATGCGAGGGCTTCATTTATTCACTGTTCAGCAAGCAATTTATGTGCCATTTTCATCGGCATGTGATTCGCATGTAAGAAATTGTTACAAAAATTTGATAATAAATTGAACAGAGGCAAGAGATAAATAAAAATCCGGTTCATCTTTTGACCGGATCCTGCTTGATCACTATTGTGTAAAATCGACTGTTTATTTATGCAAAAATGGATAGCCTATGATTTTTTTCATAGAGCAAGTCTGCGGGCCCAGGAATAAAAGAGCAAAAGACGGGAATCCGCGCCTATCCGCTGTGATATCCCGCCTTTTTCGAACAGATTAATGCCCTTCGCCGAGAATCTTATTATACTTCCTGCTGACCGAAGATTGACTGATACCAAGCGCCTCTGCTGCACGCGTTGTGGTTTTGAATTTTTTCATCGCCATCACGACCAGTTCTCTCTCCAGTTTTTCTTTGGCCTGCTTCATCGGAATGATCCGGTTGGTAAAAGAATGCGAATCCGGAACCCGCTGATCGAATCTGATCAAATTGCCGACGAGATCGGCATGAATCGTCTCACTATCGGAAACGACAATCAGCCGTTCCACGACATTCTGCAGCTCGCGGATGTTCCCCGGCCAGTGATAAAGTTCAAGCAGATTTAGAGCATCCGGCATGAAGACATAATGCTTCTTATACTTTTGGTTAAGCTGCTTAAGAAAATGAACCGCAAGAACGGCGATATCCTCAGGACGCTCGCGCAGGGGCGGCACATGGATCGGAATGACATTCAGGCGATAATATAGATCTTCTCGGAAGGCGCCGGCCTTAACCATTTCTTTCAAATTTCGGTTGGTCGCCGCTACGATCTGAACATTAACCGGAATCGGCCGCGTGCTGCCGAGCGGAATGACTTCGCCTTCCTGAAGGACTCTCAGCAGCTTTACCTGCAGCTGAAGCGGAAGCTCGCCGATTTCATCCATGAACAGCACCCCGCCGTCGGCCTGCTCGAAATAACCTTTTTTACCGGCTGTGCTCGCGCCGGTAAATGCCCCTTTCACGTACCCGAACAATTCGCTTTCCAGGAGATTTCCGGGAATGGCCCCGCAATTCAGTTTTAAAAAAGGCCGGCTGCTTCGAGTGCCCATTTGATGAATCGCCTGAGCAACGACTTCTTTTCCGACACCCGACTCGCCGTCGATCAGTACCGTTGAGGAAAACTCGGCGACCTTTTTTACCCGGATCATCAGTTCCTCCATTTTTACGCTTCTGAAAACCATCTGCTGCATGAAAAGGTCTTTCTTTCTAAAGCCGTCCAGCTCCTTTTTATATTCATTAAGCCGTGTTTTAAGCTCTGCGGTTTCCGTGATATCGCGCAGGGCAATAATGATTCTCTGAATCTCCCCGTTATCGCCGAAAACCGGGGTGCCGAGCGCCAGCACTTTCTTTCCGTCCGATGTTTCCTGTACAACCGAATATTTTTTTCTGTTCTCAATCACGTACCGAATGACCGGCAGGTGAAACATCCCCTTCGCTTCAAGATGAAGCAGATTTTTTCCGATCAATTTTTTAAAATTAATATGCCAATAATCGGCAGAGAGAGTTTCACTGCAGCGAATCAGACCGCCTTCCTCGTCCAGGACCAGAATTTCGTCGTACATGCTTGATAAAACGGCATTCAGGTCCGCATTCAGGTTTTTTACATATTCCAGTTCCATCGCCATTTTTTCAACCATTGGCAAATCCTGAACAACAATGACGACGCCGTTTATCGTGCGGCCGGGACCGAAAATGGGGCTGTAATCGGCGAGAAGCCCCACCTGGCCGCCGACGACAATCTGATTCAGGATCGTCTCTCCGGTCGTGAAAACACGATCGATCTCTTTGCGGCCGAAAATATTCTCCGCCGGTTCATGGGCGACTTCGGAGGCACGGCGCTTGGTCATTCTCAGACCCGCTTCATTAAAATTAACCATCCTTCTTTGACGATCGGCGATAAAAATACCCATCGGGATTGATGTCAGAATAGTCTTCAACAAATCCGTGTTCTGGCTTTCATCCTGAAACAGAGCCACAAGCAGATCTTCTCTTTTTATGTAGCCGATCAGGCAGCCATCCCTGTCTTTAACAAGAGTCACCGCTTCGCCGATCACCCGGTAAAGATCCGGAATCGAAAACTCCTGCCCGAGAAAACAGGCTGTTTCCAGCGGATGGGTCTGCTTTTTAATCTCGTCAGCAGTCATGCGGTGCCTGTTTTTCGATTTCATCTCTCTGACGGAAATATAGCCGATCAGCCGATTTCTATCCTCGATGAACAGATAGTCGTTTATCGAATCATCCGTATGCTGTTCCAGATGTTTATCGATTTGCTCTAAAGGTACCGTCACGACAGGCCGGATTTTATCGTTCGGAATCGGAAGCATCGGTCACCCTCCTTTTAGGAACAATTTTAACATACAAAGTTATGAATTATGACATATAAGCCCGAGTTTCTTGTCGCGCTCCGTTCATTCTCAGCATCATTTTTGTTATGAAAAGGAAATTGTATCTATTTTCAATCATCAGGCTCATAATCCGATCGTTTCCATTATTCATTTATGCATAGAAAAAATGTACGAATATTTTCCGATAAGAACCGCTAAACGGAGCTGTCTGAATTTTTTTTCAAAAAATTGCAGCAAAACATCCTCGCGCGGTCTGTCCTGCTTGCCCGGATCACTTGCCGTTCCGGACTGGCTACATTTCCGACTGCGACCGATTCTATTTCCTCAAAGCAGCCGTTTATAATATAATAGAGTTTAAATTCTGAAAGAAAGGGGGAGGCGGGCAGATATGCTGTTCTATTTATTTGAAGGCCTTGTGTTCTGCAGCGTCGTGTTCAGTATTCTCTCCTTCTTTCTGCTCATTTCGCTGCCGATTGTTGAAAAGGAGATTAATGTTTTGGAGCTGGAAAACACAAAGGTCCGTTTGCAGAACCGGGTTCAGGAAAGTGAGCTGCTCCAGCTCAGCAGACAAATTCAGCCGCATTTTATGTTTAATACCTTAAATGTCATATTATCTCTGGCCCGGCTGAAACGGCAAGAAAAATTGATTGAAGGCCTCGAGCGTTTTTCAATGTATCTTCGTTATAAATATACGGATAAAAAAGACATGATTCCTTTTTCTGTCGAACTGAATCAGATTAAAAATTACATATATATTCAAAAACTCCGATTCGGAAGAAAGCTGAGCATAGACATTCAGGTGAATGATCAAGAGCTTTCAGCGGGAATTCCGCCGTATACGCTGCAAATTCTAGTGGAAAATGCTTTTAAGCACGCCTTCGGCAAGAACACGGGCAATAAGAGACTGTCAATCTCTCTCGAGCGGAAGGGAAACTGGGTGGAGCTGCGTGTCACAGACAACGGATCGGAACCCCTCAATCTGCAAAGCGAGCATGGTATCGGTCTGGAAAATATACGGAAAAGGCTGCGACTGCTTTTCGATTTGTACACGGAAGTCCGTATAGAGAAGAACGCAGACCGCGAAACTGTGGCAAAAGTCGTCTGGCCTTACACCATTGTGGAGGATGAGTCATGAACGTATTAATTGTTGACGATGAATATCTGGAACTTGAACAGCTGCTTCAGCTGATCTACACTCGCTATCCTCATTGGAATCTGTTCACAGCCGAAGACAGCCTTGAAGCCCTGGAGATTGCAAACAATCATGATATTCGGCTGGCCATGCTCGACATCCACCTTTCAGGCGAATCCGGGCTGGACCTGGCAGAAAAATTACAGGCCCACTCAAAAAAGCCGGGTATTGTGATCATTACTGCCTATCAGAATTTTGACTATGCTAAAAGAGCCATTAAATTAAAAGCTATTGATTACATCGTTAAGCCGGTCATTCGAACAGAGCTTTATGATGTACTCGACAAATTTGAAATCCGGGACGGCACCTTCCCTCTGACACCTATGATGCAAAGGGCGCTCCGATTTGTTCGTGAACATTACAAGGACAATATCCATCTTCAGGATGTCGCCGATTTCGTCCACGTTTCACCGAATTATCTGAGCAAAAAGTTCAACGACGAAGTGCGGCTTTCCTACAAAGATTACCTTGTTCAGGTCAGAATCAATCAGGCAAAACTGCTGATGACGCAGTACCCTGAGTATACGATACAATATATTGCAGATGCCGTCGGTTTCTCAAGCCAGAATTATTTCACTAATTCTTTTAAAAAGCATGAGAACAGAACACCGACTCAATTCAGGCATGGAAAGATCGGGCCGCAGGATGAATGAGGATGCCCTGATCATTCCTTATTTGCTGCTGCTCATTTCCGCCCTTCCCTATCTAAGCCGCGAAACGTCGATTCCCGCATACATACAGGGCAGTAAAAGACTCGGACTTCACGAAGGCACGCCGTTGCTGCTTTCGCATCTGCTAAAAGGATTCATGATCTTTATGTTTTTTCAGTTCATCTCAAACAACAGTCTGATAAGAGGGATCCTCTTCACTCTTTTTATGCTCCCGATGATGGTTCTTTATGAAAAATGGATCCGCGCGGCCGGCAGGAGACATCTGAATAATCCCAATCACACACCGCTCACTTTTTTCAGGGAACGCGCAGCCGATCAGTATACTTTTCATTTGATCTTACTGATCATGACGCTTATTTCTTTTTTTGCCTTTCTCTCAGAAATTACATGGATGACGCTGCTCGCGGTCAATCTGTTCCAGGTCTCTGAAAGATGGGTATTTCTTTCTCTTTTATTCCTTGTCTATGTTTATGCAGTTGCCGGCGGTTTTGCAGCGATCAAAAAAATAAGCAGGCTGCTTAATGTCCTCATTTTTTTCACCATGGTCTGCCTGCTTCTTTACGCCTATCTCACAAATGGTATTTTTTCAATCTACCGGAACTGGACAATCGAGCAGGGCCGGCTGGGTCCGGATTTTCTTTCCGGTTTCGGGACCCAGTGCTTATGGTTATTTGTCATGATCAGTATTTATTTCGGTTACCTCCTGACTGATTTATCGTTATGGCATATCAGTTTTTCCATGAAGGAAAACAGAATGCGGACCATTTACAGATGCGCCGTGTTCTGCTTTGCCAGCCTGATTGTCACACTAATGATGATTGCCGTATTTGTCCGGACGACCGACCATCGACAAGCTTCGACTCTGATCAGTGTCCTGGATGCTTTATCTCACTCCGCTCCTTTTTTTGCCTATTTTTTGGCCGTTTCATTGTTTTCCATCGGTCTGATCGGTGCGATTGTCTGTCTGAAATCGATCATGGATGCTTTCCTGCTAATCCATCAGGATACTCAAAACAAGGATCGGCGTTTTTTTAAAAAGGTTTATGCCGGCGCGCTCTTATTTCTTATTGTTCTTTTTGCTGCGCTCCATCCTTCCATGACTCTCCTTTTTACGAGTATTAAAATCTTTTCATTACTCTGTATCGCTTCAATCCCTTCTTTTTCCCTGCTGATGATCTCCGAAAAAAAAGTAAATGGGTTCAAGCTGCTGCCTGTCTGCTCAGGTTTTCTTGCGGGTCTGTACTTATTTTCGACCCCCCGGTCCATTCTTCTTGATCTATGCTGGAGCCTGCTTATCAGCGCAGCCCATCAATTTATTACACATATAAGTTATGTTTTCTTACAAAGAAAGTAGATTTTTATAAAAAACGGATATTTTATTATAACATTCTGATTTCTTATAACTTTATACTAATAATATTAGAAAAAGAGGAGGTCATTTCATGGCAACGACGATTCAGCGCGGAAAACCAATCTATGCTTTCAGTAAAGAAAACGCACCTGTCGCCTTCGTCAAACCCGGAGACGAGGTCATCATTGAAACATACGACTGCTTTGAAGACCAGATTGCTTCCGAAGAAACAGATTATGACGCGATCGATTGGAACAGAATTAATCCGGCAACGGGTCCTATCTATGTTCAAGGGGCCGAACCCGGGAAAACGCTGGCTGTGCATATTGAAAAAATCAGTGTCAAAAACAGCGGCGTTCTGTCTACAGGGAAAAATCTGGGGACGATGGGGCATAGGCTCGAGGATCTGCAATTTAAAATTACCCCCATTGAACAGGAGCGTATTCTTTTCAACGAGAAGATCAAAATCCCGTTTAATAAAATGATCGGCGTCATCGGTGTGGCTCCGGAAGAAGGTGCCGTAAACTGCGGAACCCCCGGCGAACATGGCGGAAATCTTGATACGACTTTAATTACCGAGGGAGCCACCCTCTACATTCCGATTTTTCACAAAGGGGCACTGTTCGGCCTTGGCGATATGCATGCCGCGATGGGCGACGGCGAGATCGGTGTATCCGGAGTAGAAGTCGGCGGATCGGCGACCGTCCGCTTCGAAGTGAGGGACGACTTGAACATTCATTATCCGCTGTTGTCAAATAAACAGGGTATCGCCATGATCGTATCGAAAAACACATTGGATGAGGCAGCAAAAACAAGTGTCGAAGAAATGATCGATTTTCTCTCGCCCTATACCGACCTAGGCTTAGGTAAACTGACTATGCTGATGAGCGCCATCGGCAATGCGCAGATTTCTCAGATTGTCGATCCAAAGCTGACGGCCCGTTTTTTCGTACCCAGATGGTTTCTCAATGCATACGGCATTTATACTCTATAATACTTGAGGTGAAAATAAATGACAGAATCCAAACCCGCAGCAAATCGCTCCTTCGGCTATAAGCAGGAACTGAGCCGCGCCCTTTCATTCACAGATCTGCTGATTTACGGCCTGATCTTCATGGTGCCGATCGCGCCGTTCGGTATTTACGGCCAGATTGCAATCGGATCCCACGGAATGGTTGCTCTGGCATACGCCATCGGCATGATCGGTATGCTGTTCACTGCTTTCAGCTATTCGAAAATGTCTTCAGCAATTCCGATCGCCGGATCCGTTTATTCCTATGCTCAAAGAGGCATTAACGATAACGTCGGATTCATCGCCGGTTGGCTGATACTGCTTGACTATATTTTCATCCCGGCATTGCTCTATCTGGTCAGCGCCGTTGCCCTGGCCGACATCGTTCCCCAGATTCCCGTTTTAGTCTGGCTCATTATCTTTATCGGATTCAATACGGTCATTAATATCCGCGGCATCGTCTTTACGGCAAAGACAAATAAAGTCATCCTGTTTCTTGAATTTGTTGTCCTCGCCGTCTTCATTATTGTCGGCATCACGGCGATTGCCCGGCACGTAAACGGAGCGGTATTTACCTTTAAACCGCTGTATGATCCGTCACAATTCTCACTGTCTACCGTCATGGGCGCCGTATCGATCGCCGTCCTGAGCTTTCTTGGTTTTGATGCTATTTCAACCCTGTCCGAAGAATCAAACGGCGGAAAAAAAGCGGTCGGGCGGGCAACCATATTTTCACTGATTATTGTCGGTGTCCTGTTCATCATTCAGACATGGGTCGCCGCCCTGGTTTTTCCTGACTTTAATGCCTTTAAGAGCCCGGATACCGCATTTTATCAAGTCGCGGGGATCGCAGGCGGTGACTGGCTGCGGATTGTGACGATCGTGGCAACCGCAGTATCGTGGGGCATCGCAAATGCGCTTGTGGCACAGACAGCGATCTCGCGCATTCTTTACAGTATGGCTCGCGACAGGAAACTACCGCATTTTTTGTCCAAGATCCATCCAAAATACAAGACACCTTACATCAGCACCCTGCTGGTTGCATTTGTCTCATTAATTGTGACAACTATTTTTGCTTCTCAAATCGGCAAACTGGCTTCAGTAGTTAACTTTGGCGCACTCTCATCTTTTATTCTTCTGCACCTTGCCGTTATGAACTACTATCTGCGTAAACAGAAAAGCAAAAATTATTTTCAGTATTTCATCATGCCGCTGATCGGCCTGCTGATCATTGGCTTTGTTTGGTGGAACCTCGATCCTCTCGCAAAGACGCTGGGTTTCTCATGGCTTGCGATTGGCATTGTCTATTTGATTTTCCTGAAAATTTTCGGCAAAGACACGAAAATTTCCGTGGATCTGTCCTAAATCTTCCACATATCATCAAACCGGGCGATTTTGCCCGGTTTTTGTATAAATTAAACATACGCAGAGCCTCTGTCGGATTTTCCAACCGGGCGATCCGGATTCTTTAACAGGCTGACAGATAAAATGAATGTCGCATGATTACTCCGTTAACTCATGATCCATCATCGTCTGTGTTTCAGCCGCCGGCAAGCATGCTTTTGAAAAGTTCCGCACTGCCTTAAATCAGGGACTCGTCTCAGATTACAGAAGAAACAGCTCAGGGATTAGCGGCAAAGGACCCTACAAACCGCTGAACTCCCATGATGTGAAATAATCACCCTAAACTTAGAAATGATCGATTCTGGATACAGAAAAATTGTTTTTCAGAAATAAAACATTCTACAGATTATCCTATCCGCACCCGTTAAGAGATACTCACGTTCATGATTACTAAGCAGGAGGTTATGTTCATGAAGAAACCGGATCTTGAATCGCTTCGGAAAATTATTGCTATGTATCATATGACCATGGATGATACCGAACTCAAAGCCTACCAAAAAATAATGAATGAAAGCCTTTTTGACTCGTATGAACACGTCGACCGGATGACTGAGCCGGAGCTGCCCGTTAAATATAAACGAGTGCCGGGATACCGGCCTCCCAAGAAAGAAAACCCTTTAAATGCCTGGTATTGGAAAACCGAAGTGGAGCATGCCGAGTCAGGAAAACTATCGGGGAAAAAGATTGTTCTGAAAGATAATGTCAGTCTGGCAGGTGTTCCGATGATGAACGGGACAAAAATTCTTGAGGGATTTGTTCCGCAGATTGACGCGACGGTGGTCACCCGCATTCTGGACGAAGGCGGAGAAATACAGGGAAAAGCAGTCTGCGAGAGTCTATGCTGCAGCTGCAGCAGCTTTACCTCCGACACCGGACCGGTTTTAAATCCCCATAATACGCTTTATTCCGCCGGTGGATCTTCCAGCGGAAGCGCCGCTCTCGTCTCCTCGGGCGAAGCGGATATGGCCATCGGCTGCGACCAGACCGGTTCGATCCGAATGCCGAGCGCATGGTGCGGCATCGTCGGCCTGAAACCGTCATGGGGGCTCGTCCCTTATACGGGCATATTTCCGATCGACGTGACGCTCGATCATGTTGGCCCGATGGCACGAACCGTAGAAAATGTCGCTCTGCTTTTGGAAGCCATCGCCGGACCGGACGGGCTGGATCCGCGCCAATACGGTCTGCAGCCGAAAACCTATTCAAAATACTTAACCGGCGACGCAGCAGGCCTGAGAATGGGCATTGTCGAGGAAGGATTCGGCTGGAAGAACCTTTCCGAACAGGATGTCGACCGGACGGTAAGAGCAGCCGCCGATTCGTTTACCAACTGCGGGGCATCCGTTGAAACGGTATCGATCCCGATGCACCGTGACGGGATCCATATTGCCAATATCATTAATACTGAAGGAACAACCGTACAAATGTTCAGAGGCAACGGCCTGGGAACGAGCTGGAAGGGCTATCACCAGACCCAGCTGCTCGATGCATTTGCCGACGGGATGGCCGCGCGTGCAAACGATCTTTCCGCAGCCGCCAAGATCACAATCATGACCGGACAGTATATGCAGCATGCCTATCGCGGGCGGTATTACGCAAAAGCGCAGAACCTGGCACGTCTGCTGAGAGCAGCGTATGACCATGCATTCCGCAGTTTTGATGTTCTGATCATGCCCACCGTTCCCTACAAGGCTACGAAGCTTCCGGACGATGAGGCCGATCTCAGGAAAATAATCGCGCTCTCTTTTGGCGTCGATACCAACACCGGCGTCTTCGATGTCACCGGACATCCGGCGATGAATGTGCCGTGCGGATCAGCAAACGGACTGCCGATCGGCATGATGCTGATCGGCAGATACGGGGAAGAAGAGATCTTATTACGCGCCGCCCATGCTTTCGAAACCATGACACATGGGATGTTTGCAAGACCTGCAGAACTTAAAAAACAAACTCTTGGATCCTATCCGACCAACGATTAAATAATTATCCAACGATGATCCTCCAAGCAGCTTTGAAAGACAGGCTTTCTGCCTAATCCAAAGCTGTCTTTTTGAGCTTGGCCGTCTTTCTTTTGCGAACGGCGCACAAAGTATTGACGCCAAGAACACCAAGAACCACGAGCAAGGCCCCGACACAGTGGTAGTAGTCCAGGGATTCATTCAGAAAACCGCTCCGGAAAACATTGAAATGATGGTTGTCAGGTTGGTGAAGGCGCCGAATTTTGACGCCTCAATTTCAGAGAGTGCAAAGTTCGAAAGAAAAAAAGTGATAAATGACGCAAACACTCCTTAGTACAAAACAGATAAGAAAAATAATGGATGGAAAAAGGGCTCCATAGATCGTGAGAATGTGCCTTGAATCAGGTGATTGATAAGAGCCATAAGATTAAAACTGACAAATCCGATGAAAATCATGATGCAGGTCATATCGATCATTCTATATTTCTGCGCCATCGCTCTTGCCAGAACGTTATAACCGGCATAGGAAAGCGTGCTTAAAATAAATAGCAGAATACCCAACCACCGGGCTTCCCCTACATGTCTGCCTGTCATCAAAAAGATGAACCGCACTCCGAACACAGACAGAATGATTGAAAACTTTTGAATCCGGTTTGTTTTTTCTTTCAGGAAACAGGAAGCCAGCAGCAAAGTAAAAATAGGCAGCATCGCCTGAATAATGCCTGCTTCAGCCGCGGGAAGGGACGTCAGTCCAAGCGCTTGTGTTAAAAAATAGAAACACGGATTCAGCAGGGAAATCGGCAGAAAACGCAGGACATCCCGCAAGTGTATGGATAATCTGATTCCTGTCGGCGGAAGGATCATAATCGAAAATAAGAATGCCACCGTCAAATGATCGGCAAGGACATCCAGAGGATTGCCGTACCGAAGCGCTAGTTTGACGAACATAAAAGAAAAACCAATGATTATTGAAAAGAGGACGGCTGATAAATAGGAAAAAAAACGTCTGGAAAAAATCACACCATCATCTCCAGCTCAATGCGGCGAATCGCAATTTTGAATCTGTGCCTAACTTTCTTTCCCATACAATAGTTGTTTTATGGAACAACGGCAGAAACGCTCGGCCTGCTGAAATGCTTTGCAATTAAACGAAACAACGATCCATCCAACTGCCTATAATTAAAAAAACAGAAAAAAGGAATCCTGCATGGCATGACCGGTGTGCAGTCTGAACCAATGGACTCCTCAATAATAAATGTCTCGAACCCATCGTTAAATTTCAGATAGGAAAGGCCATGAACGTACGCCATGGATCCGCCCGCTCATCTCTTCATTTAATGGGCGATACGCAAATTCTTTGTCGCTTCCCGGTTAATCCCGCTGCCAATGATCACGACGCCGTATTCGGACTTCGCCCTTCCCGGAGATATGTAGCCGTCCTGAACATCCGTAAGAACTTTCTCCGGATCGCGCTCGTAAGGATCTCCATATCCGCCCCCGCACGGTCCGACAATCCGCAAGGTTTCGCCTCTATGCGTTTTTTTATAAGGAACCTTTGAAGGCAGCGCAGTTTCCCGGCCCTCTTGATCCGTGAATATCAGTTTGCTCGGTGTACCGTCTTTACCGCCGTCAAAGCCCCACGGCGCGTATTTCTGGCCTTCGCCTTCGACGGAGAAGCCCCCTTCATCGGTAAACTCAATATCCCGGATCGGACCGACACCGCCCCTGTACTTTCCTGCCGCCGCGGCGTTATCCGGAAACTCGTATCGGGTCACACTGAGAGGGTGATGGGATTCAATATCTTCTATCGGATTGTTTCGTGTATTGGCGTATAATACATCAATGGCATCCATCCCGTCTTTTCCGTAACGCCCTCCGGAACTTCCCGCCATAATGTCCATATATACCCAGTATTTTTTATCAATCATCCCGCTGTAAGCAACCATATACAGATTCCCGATCCCCGCACAGATCTGGTTCGGAACGGCCTGGCCCAGTGCGCGCATAATCGTATCGGCCAGAGCATTGCCCGGGCAGAATCTGGAAATCGTCGGTGCCGGATAGACCGGATTAGCCAAAGTCCCTTCCGGAGCAATAATTTTTATGGGACGGATCATCCCTGCATTCTGGGGTATATAGCCGAATTTTTTAGAGTCCAGCAAGATTGTCCGGATTGTTAAATAAACGGCCATGTCCGTTGTTCCCGCAAGAGGCATGTTAATCGGCCGATCGTCAACCTGATCGGATGTACCCGTTAAATCCACAGTTATCTCATCATCTTTCACGGTCAAATTAACGACAAACTTCAGATCTTTTCGCTTCGGATCCGGGCTGTCCAAATAACCGTCTATATAACCGACCGAATGATACGTCCCGTTTGGGATCTTTGAAATTTCATGGCGGAGGATCCGTTCCGAGTAATCCATCAAATAATCACGGGCTGCCCGCACAGTCTCCAATCCAAATTTCTCAACTATCTCCAGATAGCGTTCTGCTCCGATTCGACAGGTGGCAATCTGCGCTTCCATATCGCCGACCACCATATCAGTGGCCCGCACATTGTCCCGGATCAGGCGCCACACCATATCCACTTTTTTTCCTTCTTCGTAAACCTTGATTGCTTTGAATTGCATGCCCTCTGCAAAGCAGTCAACCGCGTCGATAATGCCGATTGAGCCGGGCGACAAAGCGCCTAAATCCAACTGGTGAGCCGTAGAGCAGGAATAACCGATCAACTCTCCTTTGTAATAGACAGGGACGAAAAACCCGCAATCCGGCTGATGTGTCGCGCCATAAAAAGCAGAATTATGAAGAATAACATCGCCTGGTTTAAAATCATAACCCCTCTCTGCCATGATTTCTTTAATTCCGTGAAGATATCCCGGTATAGGGCCGGATTGCAGCGGAGTGCTGTTGACCGACTCGCATAGTTGCCGGCCGTTTTCATCAAGCAGGGCACAGCCAAAGTCATTTGACTCGCGGATGATGCTGGAATAAGACATACGCGCAAGTTTATGGCCCATTTCGATCGCAATATTCTTAAGTGCTCCGCCTACAACCTGGGCAGTAATCGGATCTATCGCCGTTTTCGTATCAACCATTATACTTCCACCCCTATTTCTACTAAGATGCTCCCGTTTGCTAGCATCGTGGCCGTACAATCAGGAGGAATAACCGACGTCGTATCCTTTTGCAGGATGATGCAGGGGCCTGGTATCGGTTCATTGATAGGCAATGTTTCTTTTTGGTAATGCGGAGTATCGAATGTCTTTAAAGAACCGTCCGAACGGAACCAAGCCGGGGCCGTCTTAACCTTCGCCTTGATCAGGGAATGAACGCCTTCCGAAAAATCCGGATCTGCGATTTTCGGCATATTGCCGATACCGGTCACACGCATATTCACAATTTCAATCGAAGCATCCGGGAAAGCGTGCCCGTACTCGCGTTTATGAACCGTATGGAAAGTTTCCCATATCGCGTGAATATTTGCTGCATCGATCGAACCGGAGGCAACAGGGATACGCAATTCGTAGCCTTGCCCGACGTAACGGCAGTCAAAGAAATGCAGCAGAGTGATTTTGTCCGGTGCAAATCCGGCCTCTCCCAGCTGCCCGGCAATATCTTCCTCCAGACTTTTGTATTTTTGATTCAGATAGTCCGTATCGAGCCTATCGCTGGACATAAAGATTGTCTGGACCGCGTCATATTTTAGATCCGTTGTCAAAAGGCCGGTTGCCGACGTAATACCGGGATACGGCGGTATAATAACCTCCGGGATGTCAAGGATTTTCGCGACCTCAACCGAACACATCGGTCCGCCGCCGCCCAGTGCCGCCAGACTGAAGCCGCGGGGATCAAAGCCCTTCTGAATGGTTCTTGAGCGAATCGCGTTGGCCATGTTGTTATTGACGATGGTTAAAATTCCTTCAGCCGTCTCATATAAACCCAATCCGAGTGTCGATGCTAAGTCTTGTACGGCTTGAACTGCCTTTTCCGGGTAGATTTTCATTTCTCCATCGAGAAAATGATCCGGGTCCAATCTGCCGAGCACCAGCGTCGCATCGGTTACCGTCGGCAGTTCCCCGCCGCGTCCGTAACAGGCCGGCCCCGGATACGAACCGGCGCTTCTCGGGCCGACTTTGAACGCGCCCCCGGCGTCAACATAGGCGATACTGCCTCCGCCCGCTCCGATCGTATGAATATCGATCATCGGCACCTGCACCGGATAGCCGGCAATCTGGGTATCGCCGGCTATCGCCTCTGAAAAGCCCCGTTCTGTCACAATCCCAATATCCGCACTTGTTCCGCCGACATCAAAAGTGATCAATCTTTGATGATCGGACAATTTCCCGGCCCATTGTCCGCCAAGCACTCCGGCCGCCGGCCCCGATAAGAGCGTCATGACCGGTTTTTCCGATACCGTCCGGGAATTAGCGACACCGCCGTTGGATGTCATAATCAAGAGGTCGCAGTCTACTTCTGCCTCACGGAGACGCGATTCCAGGCTCTCAATGTACCCCTTCATGACCGGACCGACAAAGCCATTCATACTTGCTGTTGCGAAGCGTTCAAACTCGCGGAACTGCGGAGAAATATTTGCCGAAGCGGTGACATAAAAGTCAGGAAACTTTTCACTGATTATTTTTTTTACCCGCTCTTCATGTTCCGGTTCTAAATAAGAGAACAGGAACCCGACGACAACGGATTCGATCCCTTCATTTTTAAACTCGTTCAATATTTTAATGACTTCATCTTCATCTAATGGAATCTTTTCATAAGCTTTTCCATTCGATAAACCGATCCGTTCTGAAACAGTCCTGCGGTAACGGCGTTCAACCATGCTGTTATCCTGCCACGGGATTTCCTGGGCAATGGAATAATTCTCCGGTCTCTGATGCCGGCCGATCTGCAGAATATCCCTGTAGCCCTTTGTGGTAATCAGTCCGGTTTTTGCTCCGTTATGTTCAAGCACAGCGTTCGTCGCAATCGTTGTCCCGTGAAAAATATGATCGATACGGTTTCTTTCTATGCCGTACCGGCTGCAAATCTCTGTGATGCCTTTGACCATACCGACCGAAGGATCTTTTGTTGTGGTAGGTGTTTTATGAATATGTGATATGCCCGTGTCCGTATCTGTATAAATAACATCCGTGAACGTGCCGCCTATGTCAACACCAATCAGTTTCATATCATCCTGCCTCCATCCGATTCACATGATTGAATCAGCAAAATCATTTAATATTTCTGATAATAGAAACTTCAGAATGACTGAATGCGTCATATCCAGTCAGCTCTTCACTTTTCTTTTTAAACGCAGCCGATTCGTAAAATATTTTCTTGCATCCGGAGTGAGTATACGCAGAGCTTTCACTTGATCGGGAGATTTCCGATCTGCCGGTCTGAACTGAATAAGAGCTCCGTTAAGATTTTCTTTGACACTGACAATTTGATAATCTTGTTCCATTAATTCGTCAATTTGTTTTTTTTCTTTTAAAAATATTTTGTACTCATACATTTTCCGAACCTCATCAGGTTAATAAAATTTTATCCGAAGCTAAAATAATCGCCGGCCATTCAAGCATCTTCTTATAAAGTGTTAAGCAGTGCCTGACGTTCATTCCACGTCATCGGCCTTTCCCCCGATTGTTCGATCATGTCGATCGCCCCGTCAACCGGACAGACAATTGAGCAGAGATTGCAGCCGACACAGTCTTCTTCGCGGACTTTCAGTGCAGGCTTGCCATGCTCATCGGTGATCCTCTCAATGCATTGATGCGCCCCGTCTTCACAAGCGATGTGGCATTTATTGCAATGGATACACTGATCCTGATTAATACGGGCAACTACCCGGTAATTCAGATCAAGATCGCCCCAATCCATATAATTGGGTACGGATCGGCCGACCAGATCCATAACTGAGGCGAGTCCCTTTTCATCCAGGTAGTTATTCAACCCGTCAATCATGTCTTCCACAATACGGAATCCATGATGCATCGCTGCCGTACACACCTGCAGCCCCGTCGCACCCATCAGCATGAATTCTGCGGCGTCCCGCCAGGTTCCGATCCCGCCGATGCCTGAAATCGGAATGTTGACATCCGTCTGCCGGGCACATTCTCCGACCATGCTCAATGCAATCGGTTTGACCGCCGGGCCGCAGTAACCTCCATGGGTTCCTTTCCCGGCCACGCTCGGGATTGTATGCCAAGTGTCGAGATCAATGCCCATCAGACTGTTGATCGTGTTGATCAGACTGATGGCGTCCGCTCCGCCCCGGCTTGCCGCATAGGCAGTAGCTGTGATATCCGTTATATTAGGCGTCAATTTTACGATAACCGGTGTTCCAGCAGCTTCTTTCGCCCAGCCGGTCTGCTTCTCAACCAGCTCCGGCACCTGACCGGAGGCCGAACCCATTCCGCGTTCCGCCATGCCATGGGGGCATCCAAAGTTTAATTCCAGACCGTCGACGCCGGCAGCTTCAACCTTTTTCACGATTTCATGCCATTTCTCCCGTACCGGTTCAACCATGAGTGAAGCAATGATGACATGGTTGGGAAACTTCTTTTTTGTTTCAGCAATCTCCCGCAGGTTGACGTCAAGCGGACGGTCTGTAATCAGCTCGATATTATTAAAACCCGCAACCCGCTGGCCGTTATAATGAAGCGCAGAAAGCCGGGAAGTCACGTTGACAATCGGATCGCCCAGAGTTTTCCAGACTGCTCCGCCCCATCCGGCTTCAAAGGCTCTTTGCACTTGATAGCCGGAATTGGTTGGCGGCCCGGAGGCAAGCCAGAACGGATTCATAGATTTTATTCCGGCGAAATTAATGCGTAAATCTGCCAATAGGATCCCCCCAGTCTTAAATTCTGCTCAGCATTTGTTCTCGGATCGCACGCGCCGTCTTTTTTCCCTGTTCAGCGGCAGCGACGACCATCGCTTCGCCGCCTCCATTTCCGAAAATGACATCCCCCGCGGCGTAAACTTTAGGATTCGATGTCTGATAAGTTTCTGGATTCACCTTAACAATACCGTGATCATTCTCAATACCGAATACTTTTACTAACGACGTATAGCGCGATTGGCCGGTCGCCCTGACCACGACATCAATGTCCATACGGAATTCAGAATTTTCACACTCCACCGGCCGCCGTCTTTCGGTAGCATCAATATCTGCAAGTTTCATCCGCACACATTCCATCCCGGTAATATGTCCCAACCCATTATCAATGAATCTTTTCGGTTGGATGAGCCATTTGAACTCAATGCCCTCTTGCTTGGCAAAAGCGTACTCGGACGGATAAGCGGTCATCTCTGCTTCGGAGCGGCGATAAACAATACTGACATTTGCCGCTCCCAGACGTTTCAGACATGCAGCGGCGTCGATCGCGGTATTTCCTGCCCCGATCACCGCCGCACGTTTGTTGATAAATCGGTCGGTTAAATGGCCGTCCTTCACTTTTTCAATGAACTGGATCGCATCAAGGACACCATCCAGATCCTCGCCGGGAATACCCAGAAGCGGGACATCCGACAGGCCGATCGCCAGAACAATCACATCAAAATCGCTGATCAATGTTTCCGGCTGCATGTCTTTTCCTACCTCGGTATTCGTATGAATCGCCACTCCAAGGTTTTCAACCTGTTCCACTTCCCAGAGCGGGATTGTCCGCGGCAGACGGAAAGGGACAATCCCGTAAGTATCCAGCCCGCCCGCTTTATCTTTCTTTTCATAGACTGTGACCTTGAATCCGTACCGGGCCAGTTCGCGTGCCGCTGAAAGCCCGGCCGGTCCGCTTCCGACAATGGCTGCCGTCTTGCCATGCGGTTTTCCCGGCTGAAACAATGGCTCACGATTCTTCATTGCCCAATTTGTTGCATGCCTCTGCAGATCGCCGATCATGATCGGCAGCGATGCATCATTCAGAACACAGGCGCCTTCGCACAGCTCCTCTGCCGGGCAAATCCTCGCGCATGTCGCCCCCATCGGATTGGCTTCCATAATGACCTTGGCTGCGCCCTTTAAATTTCCCGATGCAATTTTTTTGATAAAAGACGGTACCTTAATATTTGCCGGACAGGCCTTCGTGCAAGGCGCATCATAGCAAAACAGGCATCGGTTGGCTTCTTCCATAACTTCTTTCGGCTTTAGATCAGCTCTGATTTCCGCAAAATTTTTCTTTATATCCATCCGGACCGTCACCTCCATTGAATGGATCTGCCGTTTGCAGCAGGATCATTCGTTATCCGATATTTTCCGGGCTCTGGTTCGCCATATTGACGGCAGCATGCTTGCCCGAACCTGCATCATTCACGATGACCGTCATCTCCTCATATTCACCGTCCTTCAAGAGACTGGCGTTACTGCGCATCAGGTAACTGTATACCCCGACAGCGATCAGCAGGCCGATTGTCCATGCGTTATCCCACAGAAACTTAAGGGCCGGTATAAATAGTCCGAGAAGAGGAACGACGATCCCCACTATCAATGCATACACGCTGTTTTTGTTAAACCCGGAAGAATAACTGTAGCGGCCGTTTCCTGTATAAAGCTCCGTCAGCGCTAGATGGCGGCGGCGGACAATCCAGTAATCGGCGATGGCGATTCCGTCAATCGGGCCAAGAAGGGCGCCATATCCGCCGAGAAAACCGAAAATGTAATTTTGAAAGTTGGCCATGAGATACCAAGGCTGCATGACCAGAGCGAATAAGCCGGTAATGACTGCGCCAATGGCAAAGGTGATATGCCGCGGCCAGAGATTCTCCGCCGCACGTGCCGGAGCGACGAGATTCGCGCCCACATTAATAGTCAGTGAGGAAATGACAATAACAACGGCTCCCAGAAAAACGATAAAGGTCGGAAAATGTGAGAGCAGATCAACGGGCTGCCATAAAGCCTGACCATACAGGACGACCGTTGCCGACGTAACGAAGATACCGATAAAAGAAAATATCGTCATAGTCAAAGGAAGTGTAACGGCCTGAGCAACCATCATCGATTTATGATTCTTTGCCTGCCGGGCGAAGTCAGGAATGTTGAGCGCAAGTGTGGCCCAAAAAGCAATGACACCGGTTAACGCAGGAAAGAAGGTTGCGAGAAACTGGCCGGTTGACCGAAACTTGCTGGGCGCCGTCATAATCGGACCGAGGCCGTCAATGTGAGCGACCGCCCAAATAAACAATGCGGCCGAAGCAATGCCGACAATAGGAGTCGCAATCATGGCAAGCCACTTAATGCCCTCGGGGCCTCTCATGCCGACGACGACATTAAGCGCCCAAAAAAGAATGAATACGATAGCTGTATGAAGGCCGAAATTTTGCCAGGCCGGGAAAATTTTCATAAGGAGCGCATCGATACTCGTTGTTCCGATCCATGTGTTGATACCGAACCAGCCAGCCGCCACGATGGCCCGTGCTACTGTCGGAATGTGTGCGCCTCTTGACCCAAACCACAATCTTGCAAATACAGGATACGGAATCCCAAATTTTGTACCGGCATGTGAATTGAGTAATATCGGGATCAATACGATACAGTTGCCGAGAAAAATAGTGAGCAGTGCCTGCCACCAGTTCATGCCCAATGCAATCAGGCCGCTGGCCATCGTATACGAGGGGATAACAAGACACATGCCAATCCATAAGGTGACAAAGTTGATCCCGCCCCATGAATGTTCTGCTTGTGTTGTCGGCCGCAAGTCATCGTTCCACAAATGACTGTCTTTCAGGCTGTCTGCAGCTTCACTCGTCAGAGTGACAATTCCATCCCGTTCAACTTGTGTTTTCATCATGTGATTTCTCCTTTAATTGGAATTGAGTTGCAGAACAGCCATCAAGTAACTCGTAATATTTTAAAATTATATATTTATTTTCTTATATGGCAGAATTTTCTGCTATATTATCTAATATAAAATGTAAGAACAGGCGATCTTTCATTTCCACCCTTATTGATCGGAAAGGATGGCCAGAATGGTATCCAGCGCTACATTCACCCCCTTTACGCAGTCTTCATACGACGTCAGTTCCTCCTCGCAATGACTTTTCCCCCTGACGCTCGGCACAAAGATCATAGCCGTCGGAACCCGACTTGCCATGTACTGAGCGTCATGTCCCGCACCGCTGTACATTCTTTTATATGAATATCCCAGAGATTGTGCAGATTTTTCTAATTGACGACAGATTGCCGGATCAAAAGCGACCGTCTCGCGGTCCCACAGCTTTTTCGCCGCAATTGTGCATCCCCCCATGGATTCGGGAAGCTCCTGAATGATCTTGACCACCTGGCCGACCACCTCGGGATCCCTGTGTCTGGCCTCAAGAGTAAAGCGCACTTTATCCGGAATAACTGTGTGGATATTCGGAAAAACGTTCATTCTGCCCATTGTATACACCAGCCCGCCGTCTAAACGGTTCAATGACCGGCGCAGTGCCGCAATCAGATCGGCTGCCGCAAAAAGTGCGTCCTTTCGCATGCTCATTGGTGTCGTTCCGGCATGATCCGCTTCGCCGTTAATTTCAATTTCGTAATTGACCATGCCGACAACACCCTCGACAATGCCGATCTGCAGAGATTCGCTTTCAAGAATCGGTCCCTGCTCGATATGCATTTCCAGATAGGCTGAGGCCTCCGTTAACCTGTTGCTCCGGTTGCCCTCATATCCGCTTGCTTTGAGTGCTTCGCCAAATGTTACCCCCCTGCTATCCTTGCTTTTCAGAATCCCGGCTTTATCGAACATCCCGGTTATGACCCCTGAACACATCATCGCCGGATCAAACCGGGCACCTTCCTCATTGGTAAAATCAACGATTGTAAAAGGAATCTTTGGTTTCATTCGTTGGTCAAAAAGCGTACGGCCGACTTCCAGGGCTGCGAGAACGCCGAGGACACCGTCAAAGCGCCCGCCTTTTTCCACGGAATCCAAATGCGAACCCATCACAATCGGCGGTTTGTTCTCCTCTCCGGCCATCGTCGCATAAATATTGGCCATATCATCAACACTTACCGTCATGCCTATTTTCTCGCAGCAGGAAACAAAATAATTTCGGGCGGCAATGTCTTCCCTTGAAAGGGATAATCGGGTGACTCCATGATTCCTTGTACGGCCGAATTCCGCAAATTTCTCCAAAGATTGTTTGAGTCTTTTTCCATTAATCGTTATTTTCTGTTGCTGCACGTTTCCGCCTCCTCCAAATAACCGATCACCAAAGGAACCCTTTAATTGCGCTGCGCCAGACTTGAATGCAGTTGACGATACATTTCCTTCAAACCGTTTTCTGTCATCTCCACCGGATTATTCTTCATGTTCGGCGCGAAACTATGAGAAACAAGTTCATCCAGATCAGCTTCCGAGAGAATGCCCACCTCCTCTAAAGTTGTGCGGAGCCTCATCTCCTTTTTCATTTCGTCAATACGATCGGCCAGACGATCGGAATCCTCAAATCCTAAACGCCTGCTGAAAGCATTCAGCCGATCGGATTCAGGACCGAACCGGCTATTCAGCTTCCAGAAAGAAGGAAGAGTAAAAGCGCAAGCTTCCCCGTGAGGAATGCCATAATCCTGAGTCAGCGGGTAGGAACAGGCATGCGCGGCAGCAGTTTGCGTGAGACTGAATGCCAGACCGGCGGTCACTGAAGCCTCACTCATTTTCTCCCTGGCTTCCATATTTCCGGGCTCGTGGTATGCCTTTAACAAATAGTGAAAAACAAGAGACGCCGCGTGCTCTGCCGCCATGTCTGTCAAAGGTTGATGTTTCTTTCCATAGTAAGCTTCCAGCGAATGAGCCAGCACGTCGAGTCCGCTCGCTGCCGTAACCTGAGGCGGGCAGGACACCGTCAGCTCGGGATCAATCAACGCATAGACCGGATAGAAATAGTCGCTTGCGAGCAGCGCCTTCACTCCTCTTTCCGTGTCGGTCAGGACCGATGCAGCCGTCACTTCGCTGGCTGTCCCGGACGTCGTCGGCATTGCGAGCAGCGGAATGCCGCGTTGCGCGATCGGGCGTGCCTTTGACAGAAAATCCGCCGTGCTGTACGGTGTTCCGGCAACGAAACAGGCAGCTTTCGCGCAGTCCATGATACTTCCGCCGCCAAGAGCGACGGCAAATCCGCAATGATGTTCGCGAATGGCCGCCGCACAAGCATCTGTGTTGGTGACAGTCGGGTTGGGCCGGATCTCCGAAAAGACCGCGACTATTCTGCCCTCGGATTGATCTGCGATTTTCTGCGCAATCCCGGTCCGCACCATGGACGGCGCGCTGATCAGAATGCCGCGTTGTACATTCATCCGACTTAAAATATCCGGCAGTTTTTTCCGCTTTCCCGTGCCAAAGTCGATTGGAACAGGCTGTTTGTAGAAAAAATTCTCCATCGGATTCATCCCCAATTCTTTATTTAGAAATCACGGTCTGACCCGTGAACAGATCATTTTTCTCAAACTGAGCCAGGGCTTTCTCAAAGATATCCATTGCTTCATTGATCTGCCGCTCCGTTATGATGAGCGGGGGTGCGATCATGACACTGGATTCATGCGAATATGTGTAGAAGCCATTTTCACTCAGCAGGCCGACGAACCGGTGCATCAACCCGGCCGTATCCTTTCCATAGTCCATTCCGTAAGCGATGAGAGGCTCTTTTGTCGCTTTATCCTTAACAAGTTCCACGGCCGCGAACAGCCCGATATGGCGGACGTCGCCAACCGAAGCAAAGCGGCGCAGTTTTTCCAGACGTTCGGCGAGGACATCCCCCATTGCCGCAGCATGATCGATCAAGTATTCCTCCTTATAGATATCAAGAGTCGCACAGCCGATTTGTGTTGAAACGGTATGTCCGCTGTAGGTCAGCCCGGTCATCAGGACATGATCGTCAAAATATCGGGCGACTTTCTCACTGACAATGACACCGCCGAGCGGGCAGTATCCGCTCGTCACACCCTTTGCAAACGTCATGATATCCGGGACAAAATCAAAGTGATCGACCGCGAACATTTGGCCGGTGCGGCCGAATCCCGACATGACTTCATCACAGATCATCAGAATGCCATATTTGTCGCATAGTTTGCGTATCCCTTCAAGATAGCCTTTCGGAGGAATAAGCACACCGTTGCTGCCCGGGACAGGCTCCACGAAAATTGCTGCAATTAAATCCGGCCCTTCATACAAGATCTGATTGTTCAGCTGTTCCAAATAAAAAGCCGAAACCGCTTCTTCGCTTTTAAAATCGATCGACTCGCGGTACAGATAGGGAGTATTGAATTTAATAAATCCGGGAATGCCCGGTTCCACAACAAATCGGCGGCTCTCCCCGGACAGATTTCCCGCTCCGAATGTTGCTCCGTGGTAGGAACGGTAACGTGAGAATATTTTATAACGGCCGGTCGCCATGCGCGCGATTTTTACCGCATGATCATTCGAATCCGCACCTCCATTTGTAAAGAATACCTTAGCCATATTTTTAGGAGCTGCTTCAATGATTTTGCGTGCCAATTCCGACTTGGATGCGGTGGCAAAGCCCGGCGCCGCCAGCGGAATTTCACCAATGTGCCTGAATTCTTCCATCAGCTTTGGATGATTATGCCCGACATTCAAGTAAACAAGTTGCGAGCACATGTCATAATATTTTTTGCCCGACTCATCCCAGAAAAAAATACCCTCGCCTTTTTTGATCAATTTCGAATGAATATTTTTTTGCTTTGTCCAGGCATGCAGCACATAATGCTGGTCGTCTTTTTTAATTTGACCATCGCCAATTTGATTCATGAACTGACAACTCCTGTAATATTTTCAGAATTAATATAATTTAATGATATACCTCTATTAATTGAAAACAATGACAATTTGAATGAAATAAATTGTGCATCTGCATAAGCATAATGCACAATTTATCTCATGACATTCTCAATCATAAACGCCAGCGAAAGATTCATTTTCACAAAAGGATGATATAAATCCACACCCAGTATCGATTCAATTTTTTTTGTTTTGTAGAGCACCGTGTTGCGGTGAACAAATTCTTTTCGGGCAATGTTTGCAGTGTGCCCGTCCTCTTCAAGAAACACGCGGAGAAAATGGACAAAATCCGTCTCATGCAGCTTATCATAGCCATAAAGCAGGCCAAGCGTCTCTTGATGAAAAGTTTCGACCACATTCCGGTCCCGCACATTCATGATGATTTTATAAGCCCCGACATCCTTATATTCACAGATCAGGAGATCCGGATAATGCCGGGCCAGATGGATGACCGCCATGGCTTCATCATAACTTTCCGACAGATTTTTTACCGAATAATCGCTCCCGGCGCCAATGAACAAATCCGTTTTTTCCGATTTTCCTCCGTATTTACCGCGAATGCTCTGAATTAGTTTCGAAAGAGGAGGAGCCGAGATTTGTATTTCTGTTCGATCGGCCATATAAATGATCTGATCTCTGTGAACCATTGACAGAAGAATTTTATACCCTTTCGAAAGCTCATTTTCAATCATATGGAGCAGCCGTGAAGAAACGTCCGATACAGAACCGGCCGTACCCACAATAATGCTGAAATGAGCATCCGCTTCAATGCCGAGCTGAGAAAGTTCCTTGCCGAGAAGTCTACGATCAGTCTCGGGATCGAAGAGAATTTCAGAAAGAAGGCATTCCGTTTTCGTCTGTCCTTGTCCCGCCGCTGTCAGATATTGAACAGTAATTTTGACAAAATCGGCAATCCGGTATGCCCACGGCATTTCAAAAACCGGAAATCGGTGTTCGTCGGCAAACTGAAACACCGGTTCGGGAATGGACGGAATGTAGGGACCGACATTCAGAATGATGCCTGCAGCTTTCCGATTGAATGCCATATTGACTAATGCATTTAATTTCCGTTCATCCCCGCCCATATTGATGCCGGTTGTAACAAGCAGCTCATTCTCTTTAAAAAATTCAACGAGACGATCGCTTTCCATTACATTTACACCATTAATAAACCTGTTGATTCCATTTTTTCCTGCAACTAATCGAATCGGTTCCAACTCGGGTAAAGAGAATAATTTTTTAAGCGTAATCATGTTCTCTTCATCTCCATTTACGAAAATCAGCCGTTTGCGGCCGACTATTTTCTTTTTTTCTGAATAGCGGATTATTTTTTTATAAAAAGATAA
Organism: Sporolactobacillus sp. CQH2019; assembly: GCF_028765345.1. Lineage (GTDB taxonomy): Bacteria > Bacillota > Bacilli > Bacillales > Sporolactobacillaceae > Sporolactobacillus. The sequence goes on along the minus strand of NZ_JARAJZ010000006.1, from coordinate 210,945 downwards.
TAAATTAGCCATTATCGCATTACGAATTATTAATATTTTATGAATAATTACATTATTACTATATCTTTCTTTCCACAATGTGTCCAACATCTTAATGAACGGCACGGCCATTTTTCTATCCCGTTCAAGAACTGAAGGGTAAAATCTTGACAGTTTCCGCAAAACTGTTAATGATAGAAGAAAAAAACAAAGGATTGATGCCTTTTGAAGGGTCTTCTGAACAAAAGAATCGGCATCGCTTCCGATCGTCAATCCGGAACGATTGCCTCTCTGGTCTTAAAACACGGCGGAACACCCGAAATTTTTTCAATACAGGGCACAAGGCAGCGCAACGAAACTGCCTGCATCGAAAGCATCACAACATTGATTCGCAAACCGTTCGACTGGGTGATCCTGACGACAGGGATCGGTGCAAAAGCGCTGGAAAAAACAGCAGCAGAGAATCAACCAGACGGAAAACTTTCTCCGTTCACTGAGAGAAAGAAAACTGGCTATCAGAGGAAGTAAAACATTGAACTGGCTGAGGGACCATGACCTCGTCCCCGAACGTGTATCATCTGATGGAACAATGGCACAGTTATTTTCCATTTTTAAAGCGGACGCCGCCCTTCCCGCTGAAAATCGTGTTTATTTGCAGGTCTACGATGAAGATGAAGCCGAGCTGAAACAAACGCTCGAGACACTCGGCTGCACAGTTTATCTGTCAAAACCGTATCATTATGAAAGTCCGAAAAAGCAGGTTTTAAAAGCACTGACCGGCCGTATCATCAGCCGAACACTCGACGCGGTTGTGTTCACAAGCAAAACACAGGTCAGGAATTTGTTTAACCAGGCGGACCGGAAAGAAGAGCTGGTGCAGGCATTCAATGATCATGTCCTGGCTGTCGCTGTCGGCAAAGTCACTGCCAGCGAGATTTCCGACCAGGGAGTAAGCCAGCTGATCCATCCGGATCCTCCAAAGATGGGAGCCATGATTGTCCGGCTGGATCAATATTATGAAGCGCTCCCGCAATAACTTGATAAGACGGAGCAATACCTGACACAGAAAGCGGTCTCTAATTAAGAGCTTCTCTTTCGTTCATTCCGGATTCACTTTCAGAATGATCAATTTGTTTAAAAAGCGGGCAGGATCAAGGTCGGACTCTCCAAGTTTAGGGCGGATTTTCCGCCTTGAAGCGATAACCGCTCGTTTCGAGGCAATTCCGTGTCTTAAGGCATGTCTTCAGTTCGGGCAATCCTCTCTGTTTCTGTCATAAGACAGCATCTTTGGTTTGAACGATTCTCTTTGTTTCTGCCATAAGACAGCATTTTTGGTTTGAGCGATTCTCTTTGTTTCTGCCATAAGACAGCATCTTTGGTTTGAGCGATTTTCCCATGGTTTCGTGTCATGGGGCGAATATCCTCGAGTTGGGAAGTTTCCGGGAGCCGATGTTCTTCACCGAACAATGATGAGTGTTTCCCCTGTGCCTTGAGGCGGCCGTTTCCGAGTTTAAAACGATTCTTCCGCATTCCCGAACGATGATCCAATAGCTGAGCGCTCATCATGACTGATAGACTGTCGCCCGGATTTGATCAGCAGCAGCGGCTGCTGATCGCCATGAATTATACAGCGGTTGCAATCGAGACAAGAATATGTGTTGACGCATGCACTTAAAATCACTCACAAAAAATTACACCGGACAAAAAATTTCTTTACTGAGAACAGGTGATGTTGTGCAAGGAGCGCCGCGCCGTGCATAAGATCGATAAGGATGAAGCAAAGAGCTGACAAACTGTAAATTTAAATTTCGATTTTTATTTTGGTGCGACTTCCCCATGTTTCGGTGCGACTCGGACCTGATTCGGTGCGCCATTCTGGCATTTCGGTGCGTCCGCTCAGTTCGGTGCGACTTATGCCCAGTTCGGTGCGACTTCCCCATGTTTCGGTGCGGCTCCGGCCTGATTCGGTGCGCCATTCTGGCGTTTCGGTGCGTCCGTTCAGATTCGGTGCGACTTATGCCCAGTTCGGTGCGACTTCCCCACGTTTCGGTGCGACTCCGGCCTGATTCGGTGCGTCATTCTGGCATTTCGGTGCGTCCGCTCAGTTCGGTGCGACTTATGCCCGGTTCGGTGCGACTTCCCCATGTTTCGGTGCGACTCCGGCCTGATTCGGTGCGCCATTCTGGCGTTTCGGTGCGTCCGCTCAGATTTGGTGCGACTTATGCCCGGTTCGGTGCGACTTCCCCATGTTTCGGTGCGACTCCGGCCTGATTCGGTGCGCCATTCTGGCGTTTCGGTGCGTCCGCTCAGATTTGGTGCGACTTATGCCCGGTTCGGTGCGACTTCCCCATGTTTCGGTGCGACTCCGGCCTGATTCGGTGCGCCATTCTGGCATTTCGGTGCATCCGCTCAGTTCGGTGCGACTTATGCCCGGTTCGGTGCGACTTCCCCACGTTTCGGTGCGACTCCGGCCTGATTCGGTGCGCCATTCTGGCGTTTCGGTGCGTCCGTTCAGATTCGGTGCGACTTCCCCACGTTTCGGTGCGCCATTCTGGCATTTCGGTGCGTCCGCTCATTTCGGTGCGCCACTCTGGCGTTTCGGTGCGTCCGCTCAGATTCGGTGCGACTTCCCCACGTTTCGGTTCAACCGTTTAAAAAAAAACAGCACAGCGCTGTTCGCACTTAATCCGAACGGTGCTGTGCTTGTTGTAAGCAATTTTTTCTTCTATCACGTTTACTTCAGAACTCGGCGATAAAGATTCAAAAAGTTTCCGCCTAAAATCAGGCCGATCTGCTCATCCGTATAGCCGCGGCCGATCAGGCCTTCGGTGAATTTCAGCATGTCCTTGTGGCTGGTAACGACGTCAAAATCGTCGGGGCCCGTTTGTCCGGCCGGCCTGAGATTAATCTCCGTCAGAAAGTGGCAGATGTCGAGGCCGACTCCGACATGCTCCGCACCGACGAGACGGACTATGTAGTCGACATGATCGAGCAGATGCGCGATATCGCCATGCTCATAATTGTCGGAAACAAACTTATTGCATCCGTTCATCCCGATCACACCGCCGGTTGCCGAAAGTGAACGGATCTGATCATCGGTCAGGTTCCTCATCGAAGAAGCAATGCTGCGGACATTGGAATGCGAAGCGATGACCGGGCCGCGCGCTCTTGCCAGAACATCCTCAAACCCTTCATCGTTCAGATGACTGACATCAATAATCATATTCATTTTCTCTGCGAGCTGAATCAGGCGGACGCCAAAATCAGTCAGGCCGCCCCTGCGCCCTTCATCCCTTGGAGAAAAGTGGCTGCCGTCTGCGGCAAAGTTGCGCCTGCTCCACGTCAGGCCGACGAAACGGACGCCCAGTTTATAAAAAATAGGAAGCAGACCGAGATCGTTTGTCAGCGGATCGACGCCTTCAAGCGATAAGAGAATAGCGAGCCGATGACTGCGGTGTGCGGCCAAAATATCATCGTAAGTTGTACATAACTGAATCTTATCCGGCGACTCCTCGATCTCCGCATAAAGCGCGCTGATCTGATCAAGTGCTTTTTTCAGTCCCATTTCCGGCAAATAATCGTCTTCGATAAAAAGCGAGCAAACGAGGACGCCGATCCCGCCCGCCGCAAATGCAGGCATAAAATTTGTTTCGATAACTTTTTTATAGCCCAGTTTTCGTCGCAAATCGACCTCCATCAAGAGATCGAAGTGGGCATCGACGACCAAATACTGTTGATGAAGACGTCTGGCATGTTCCTGTACGGTTTCTGGCAATGATCATTCCTCCAATTTAATAAACAATTCCGGTTTCCGTTTTTGTACAAAAATGCTCTGCTAAACTGCGGCTTCCGAAAAATCAGACGGCAGCAGGGTCATATTTTGTGCATTTCTTTCAATTCTTTCAGATTAACCACATAGCGCAGCGATTCCTGATCAATGAATCGGCGGATGTTTTCAACCGTTATTTCCGCGACACGATCGACGCTTTCCTCAGTCATGCCGCCGATGTGCGGGGTCGCAATCAGATTGTCAAGATCGGGAAGCTTTTCTTCCGGCGGTTCATTTTCAAAAACATCGAGTGCGGCACCGCCGATCTTTTTCTGCCGCAAGGTCTCAAAAAGTGCCTGTTCGTCAATTATTGCTCCCCGGGAAATATTAATCAGGAACGCCGACGGTTTCATTTTGGCGATTGCCCGTTCGTCGATTAAATGATAGTTCGACTTTGTCAGCGCCGTGCTAATCACAATATAATCCGCTTCTTTCAGCAGCTGATCCAGTTCGACAAATGAAGCGCCGAGTCTGCCCGCTGCTTCGTGATCTTTGTAATTTCCGAAAACGATCACTTTCATATCAAACGCTCCGGCAAACCCGGCAATCTTCATGCCGATTGAGCCGAACCCGATAATCCCGAGCGTTTTCCCGCGGCATTCATACCCCCTGCTGGGCAGCCATACTCCGTCCTTTGTCTTTCTGTCCAGCTGCGGGATCATTCTGGATAGACCGATCATCAGACCGATTGCAAGCTCGGCAACCGACGTCGCGTTCTCCCCGTGAGCATTGCTGACCAGAATTCCCCTTTCGGTAGCGCAGCCGACATCCACATTATCCAGACCCGTCCCCGTCTTCAGAATGTACTTCAGCCGCGGAGCCGCGTCAATAACCTCCCGATCCGCCGGTGCCACCGCTGTTATGTAGATCTCCGCATCTGAAATGTTTTTTTTAATCGTTTCCTTATTCTGTGCCTGATTATACAGCAGGCATGTCACATCCGCTCCGGCCTTTTCCATACGGTCGACCATTGTCCGGTAAATCGGGAAATAAGATTTACCCACGCAGAAAAGAACGTTCACACGGCATCCCCTCCTTTAAACATCAGATTCTTGACCCCCCTTTTCTCTTCCCGGACAGCAAAATAAAGGTTTCAGGGCTCCCTAAGCCGTCTCCCCAATGAAACAGCCGGAGAGTCCGAAGCCTCCATTCAATCATGTATCATCCATAAAAACTGAATACGTATGCACCCGGCCGCATTCCTATGTGTTGGAGGCTTAATCTTTCCTGTTCATATAGAACAGATTTTTGTCACTTTTTGAAGCCCATAGCTTTATTTTAGCAGTTTTCCCGACCGCTCCAAAATTTAAGGACATTTTTGCGGACGGAACACGCCGTGCCGCACTTGGAAGACCGGATGAACAGATAAAATGTCTCAAAACAAAGAATCCATTTGCGCCGAGCGTGACGATGCTTTTTTCCAAGTACGATAAAAAAACAGTTAAAAAGATCCCCGCTTTTTGGAGATCTTCTCAGTTTCGTTCGTTAGCTGATAACAGGCCGGCGCATGGTGACGGACAGCCATCTGAGTCCGGTTCAGCGCATAGTCTCCCCATGCTTCAGTTCCTGCAGTATGTCGTCCACGTCCAGCTCCGCGCAAGCCATGGACCTGTCGGAAACCCCGTAATAAAGCCTGAGGGTCTTCCCGTCGGCAGCAGCCCCGCAACTGAAAACAACGTCGCCGAAAAAGCCATTCTTTTCATAATCCCTCTCCGGTTCAAGAATCGGTGCTTTCGACCGTGCCAGAACGTCTGAGGGATCATCGAGAGCCAGCAAAGCCGCTCCGAGACAATAACGGCTGCCCGCGGACATGCCGTGATAAATCACCAGCCATCCTTCCTCCGTCTTGATCGGCACCGCTCCTGCGCCAATTCGTTCGCTGTCCCATTCACCCTTTCGGATACTCATAAGATGGCGGTGATTGCCCCAATCATTCAGATTATCGGACTCCGCAAGCCATATGTCCGGACTTCCGACGCTTTTCAGCGCCGGACGATGCAGCGCATAGTACAAGCCGTGTATCTTCTCCGGAAAAATGACGGCATCTTTATTTTCCGGTGCGAAAATCAGCCCGTGATCTTCATAAGTCTTAAAATCTCTGGTTGTTACCATATTCACGCCGATTCCCATTGGCGATACGGCACTGAAATAAATATAATAGACCGCGCCGATCCGGGTGATGCGGGGATCTTCGATGCCAAAGATCTGATAGTCGTTAAACGGATAGATAAACGGCTGATCGTCGATTGTGAAATGATGGCCGTCCTTGCTTCTGGCCAGCCGAAGATAGGACAGAGAGGTCAGGCCGCAAAAACATTGCGGCTGATCGGCCGGCCGGATCACTCGGCTGTCGTCAAAATTAAAACGGGCATCCCGCCGGCTGAACGTCCTGATTTCCATTCTTTTTTCTTTGGGATGATAGACGGGCGAGAGAACAACTGAAGGATCGCTTGTTTTCGGCCGTTCCGCAACCCGCAGCAGCAGCAGCGTTTCATTCTTATATTCGGCCACTCCGGCGTTGAATGCGCCGATCACTTCAAAGCCCCGATGATAAGGTTTCACATCGTCCGGTGTGATTAAAGGATTTTCCGCATAACGATAAACCGGGATCAACGAAAACGCCTCTTTCCAGCTATAATTGTTCATATTTTTCAAAGGGATCGTTCAGCACAATTTTCTGAGCCTCTGCGTCGCTGGTGCCCGCGTACAGGATCAGCTTCGAATTTCTGCGGATCGCCCCGCCGCTGAAAACAACGTCCTTCAAATCTTCCCTCTTCGTCGGCCCGTCAATAAAATCATTGCGCGTAGCAATGATTTCAACAGGTGTATGATCGCCGTTATGAGGATTCAGTGTAAAAATCATCGAGTAATAATGGCGGTTTCCTTGTTCATCAAAATGGGCCACATGGCCAAGCACACCGGCATTTCCGTTCTTCAGCGGATGAATCTCATTGGCGCCGCCCCATTCTCCGTCGGCAAAATGGTCTTCAAGAAGCGGTGCATCCTCAATCTTTCGGACATCCAGTTCATCGAGAGAAGCCATCAGGAAAAATCCGATTTTTCCTCTTCCCCCTTTTCTGCCCTGCGGCCGTGTCAATACGAGAATGGCGCCGCTGTGCAGCTGGGTCAGGCGCAGATCTTTCATACCCTCCGGCCCTCTGAAAAAGGGGACCAGTGATTTGACCGTCCTTCCTTTATACAGAACGGTCCTCCACGTCGTCTTCCCGCTGCCGTCGCGGAAGACTTCAACGCCTCCGAAAATGAGCATTCCGTCTATGCGGGTTACAAACGGATCCTGAAGAGGAAAAACCGGCATGTCTTTTATCAGCTGCCAGCTGCCGTTTTGTTTTTCAAAGAAAGCGACAACCGACTCTTCACTGTCTCTAGGTTCGACGCGGCCGGCCAGGATTTCTTTTTCTCCATCACCAAAAGCGGCCGTCACATTGTAAACATCTCTTTCGCCGACCCCGGTAAATTTCAACTTTTCTACTTCATGGACAGGCTGGTCATCATTTCTGTACTTTTCCAGAAGAGCGCAGCAATCCGTTTGACGGCTCATCAATGACTATAATCCTCCTGATTTATTTATAAATTTTTTTCTTACAAGAAGAGAATTATAGTACGTTGTTTCATTAAGTCAAGCAGTCTGCCTGCCCCATTTTTATATGATCGCCGCCAATTAAAAAGATGCGGAAAAGCCGGCACGCATTGGGGAAAATCGGGCTTACCTTCCCTTTTTTTATTCTTCATAAACCCGTATCCCGTTTCGAAAATCCGCCGCCCGAACGGCCGATTAAGATTCATATTTCAGGAACGGATCGTCCATGACCAGCCTCTGCGCCTCGGTATCACTCGTGCCGGCATACAGAATCAGTCCGGAATGGGTCCGGATTGCGCCGCCGCTGAAAACAACATCCTTCAGATCGCTTCGCTTAGCAGGCCCATTAAGAAAATCCTTGCGCGTCGCAATAATTTCCAGCGGAGTATGACGGCCCGTCTTCAGATCCAAAGTAAACAGCATCGAATAATAATGACGGCAGCCCTTCCCGTCGAATTCGGCAATATGACCGATCACGCCGATCAGCCCGTTCTTCAGAATATGAATGTCATTGGCGCCGCCCCACTCTCCTTTTGTAAACTGATCCATAAAAATAGGGGCTTCGATCAGCTTCCGGTTGCTCAGCTGATCCATCGTGTCGAGAACACAGTATCCGATCTTTCCTCTTCCCCCCTTTCCCAGCTGCGGACGCGTCAGGACAAGAATTCTGCCGTCGCTCAGCTGCTTAAGACGAACATCTTTCATTCCCTTCGGCCCTTCGAAAAACAGATTCAGCGACCTGAGCGTTTTGCCGGAATAAAAGGCCATACGCCAGATTCTTTGCATAGTCCCGATTTTATGAATTTTGACGCCGCCAAGAATCAGATGGCCGCCGATCCGCGTCACAAAAGGATCCTGCAGAGGCAGGACGGGCAAATGATGAATCCGCTGCCATTGTCTGTCTCTCTTTTCGAAAAAGACCACGATCGAATCTTCGCTTTTTCTCGTTTCCACACGTCCGGCAATGACCAAACGGTTTTCGTCACAAAAAGGCGCGGTAATATTGTAGACATCGCGCCTTCCCACGCCGGTAAAATGCAGCTTTTCCACCGAATGGTATCGCGGGTGAGCTTTCTCGTACCTTTCAAGCAGTTCGATACAATCTTTCGGATGACCCATTTCATCGCCCCTTCACTATTTGGCTCTTTTGAAAACCCGTCCGGACAACTTCCGGCCCGCCATTAATAAAGAAAGCGGTTACTATCTTGTTCGTTCAAATGACGCCTTTCTTTTACATTATAGCCTCCGCCTGTGAACTTTCACAAAGGGGAAAAGGCAAATTTTTCAGATGCTCCGATTGGCCTGTTCTCTCACGGGAATTCCCATGGGTCCGTCTCACTTCAAAAAGCGGTTATCCATTGATTTGACTTGCGCATCGATCTTTTTACCATAGAACGCCGATGATTGGGCCGTCACCGTTCCGCCTACGGGTATATCCGTATTATAGATTGCCAGACTGCTGTATTCCTTTGTGGATTTCAGAAACACACAATTGAAAACCGAGACGTCAGCGTTCGATAAAACGGCAATATCTGCCTCCGGACTACCCGGATAATGAACATAGCCATTATTCTGAAAGGTACAGTTGGAAACCGTCACCTGCGCATGATCTTCCGCATGAATACCCTGACCCGCAATCCCGGAAAAAGTCGAGCCCTTGATCGTAATATTTCGGGCGGACAGGGCAATACCCACCCCAAAACCTGCATTGCTTGTATGACTGGTAATCCCGCTGAATACACAATTTTCAATCGTCCAGCCGTCACTCGGCGCATTAATCTCAATATCATCTGCTTTGTTGTTGAGGAACCGGCAATTGATAATTTTTACATGATAACTTGGCTGTTTGTTAGAAAGGATGGAATATCCGCAACCTTCAAACAGCGTATCGGTTACTGTGAGATTGCGCACCGTCACGGCATTCTGGATGCCTTGAACACTGCTCTTAAACCTGCATTCATTAATATTGATGTTATCACCCAAGGGTATAATACCGATCTGGGAGTCGAACCCAACATCCTGTACAGTTTGGTTCCCGCCAAGAGAAAACACAGGGTCGGTATTCTTATTGACAGATCTAAAGGTTGTCTGTTCCTTACCTGCTCCAATGATCGATACATTTTCGGGGATGTCGATCGGGTGCGAAACGACATAAGTGCCCTTCCCGAAGTAAACGGTCCCGTTCACGGCGGCGGCCGCCCTGACTGCTCTTTGCACGTTATCCGTATCATCCGTTTTTCCGTTGCCGGCAGCGTGGAAGCCTTTTGCCTGAATAAAGGCGGGATTTGCATGAATGTCGAGCGATGGAACAGCGGCCGCCCCGGCAGCGGATGCAGACGGCCGATTTCGATGAACGGCGGCATACCCTATGATCCATGCAGAAATCACGATGAGCACAATCAGCAGACAGGTTTTTTTATATGAACGATCGCGCATGCGGGCCACCCGACTTTCCCTGTTTTTTCAATTTAAAAAATTCGCCCTGAAAAGGTATTTAACCGTTGCTTTTGTAACTTGGCCTCTTTCTTCTGATTTCCTCAAGAATAATTCCGCCATGCCCCGCATATTCGGCCGCCAGAATCATCGCCGTGTATGAAAGTACGCCGGCCGTAACCTGGACAAAGGTTGTGATGATCGAAACACCCATGGAACGGCCGATCAGACTCACAACCGTATACATAACAGCGCCGGCGCCTATATAAAGCACCGTCTTCGGCAATATCTGTTTCCACTGAATATCGTTCCTGACGAAATATATCTGGACAAGCGTCACGGATAGTTCGGCGGCTAACGTGCCGATCGACGCGCCGATTGATCCGTAAGGCTTTATAAAAACAAGATTGAGCAGAAAATTGACAATGGCTCCGACATACAGGGAAATCGTGTACGCTCTCATTTTTCCGAGCGGCAGCAAATACTGGCTGCCGAACACGCCGCTCCATGCCATAAAAAAAACGGTCGGGCTGATCAGAATCAGGACCGTCGCACATTCGACAAAGCCATTGCCCATATACCACGGAATGAATTCCCGGGCAATACCGGCCAGGCCGAACATGATCGGTACGGCCAGCAGGGTGGAAAAATCGAGAGATTTCATGATATATTTTTTAGCCTGATCTTTCTGTCCGGTTATAAAAGTATGGGCCATTCGGGGCAGCATCACCGTTCCAAGCGAGGTGACGGCGGCAATCGCCACCTTTTGTATTTTGTCCGCATAATCATAAATGCCGACCTCGCTCTTGCTCGACAGCCATCCGATCATCGTTTTATCCAGCACAAAATAGACCTGCATCGCAACCTGCGGAAGAAAATACATGAGGACAGGAACCACGTGTTTTCTAACGGATCGGCCGGTGATCTTAACCCGGACAATCCTGTTTCTGATGTAAAACCACATAAGAAACTGCCCCAGAAAAGCAGACAGACACATAATGAACGTGTATAAGTCCAGATCGCCGGGACCCTTTACAAAGGAAAAGACGGCAACTAATGAGAGACATTTAATCAGCAGATTTCTGGTAACGATTTTTTTAAACATTTCCAGCCCGCTGAAAAACCAGGTGCAGTCGATGACCGTTCCCAGCAGCGTAATCGTCTGAATCAGGGCAATTTCCCGGTCGCTGCGGACAGCAAGCAGCACAAGCAGCAGATATCCAAGCACGGAACCGAGAGAAACGATCAGCTGCAGAAAATAAATGCTGAAAAAATTCTCGCTCATTTCTTTCTTATTGTCGCGCGTCATCGCGATCATTTTATTGCCGTAGATGCCGATGCCGAGCATGCCCAGCAGGGTAAAGTACTGTGCGATTGAGGATGTATAGGCAAAAATGCCGACGCCTTTCGCTGACAGAACCCTTGAAACATACGGAACAGTCAGCAGGGGCACGATCATGACCATAATCTGATAGATAAGATTGTACAGATAATTTTTTTTCACACTCATGGCGTTCCCCTTATCCATTTGATATCAGAGTTTTTTATACGGGTAACTAGCTGCGAAGCATTTTACGCGGGAGCGCGATCATCCGCCTGGCCATCCATCGGCATCTTAAAATAATATAGAAGAGCCAGACCGACCTCTTTAAGAGAAAAAATACAAACTTGATTTTTTTTCGCTGGGTCAGCAATTCGCTATAATCATTCATAAATAGTTTATGAACGGTTCCAATAAATTTTTTATTATTTTCAAGATATTGACGATACGTCATCAACTCTTTGATCATTTGGTCAATCAGCTGTTGCGAATTAGCCAATTTTTTTCTATTGACTAATAAATCCTGCAGGTGCCACAAATTATTTTTATAATATTTTATACAGGATATTGGAAGCGCCTCAGGATATTCCGATTCAATGAACCGCATCATCTGATTCAGAGCTTCACAATGGTCCAGGGTTTTTATTGAAAAAGTATGTGCAATGCTTTTTTCTCTTTGGAAATAGTAATACATTTTTTTATTCAGCACGGCGACCTTCGCGGATCGATTAAAAATCTTGTAAGTTGTAAATTCATCTTCAAATAATTTACCTTTCGGGAATCTTACTTTATTCCATAATTCTTTTTTATAAAGCTTATTCCATACATACGTCTGACATTGATGATTGACGATCGCACCGATGACAGCCTGCTGTTTCGTGTACAGAATAACTCGGCTATAATCGTCCGGATCCTTAATATCGTCATCATGGAAAAAAGTCTGATATCCGACCTCGGCAATGTCACAGCCATTCAATCTGATTGTATCGTATAAGGACAGGTACATATCTTCATGTATATAATCATCACTGTCAACAAATCCTATATAGTTTCCTCTTGCAAGATCGATCCCGACATTTCTCGCATCGGAAAGTCCTCCGTTCTTTTTGTGAATGACTTTAATCCGTTTATCTATCTTTCCGTATTGATCACAGATCCGGCCTGAGCCATCAGACGATCCGTCATCGACCAATAGGATCTCAAGATCTTTATAAGATTGACGGATGATACTTTCAATACACCTTGGTAAATATTTTTCCACATTGAAAACCGGCACTACGACACTGATTAATGGTTTCATTCTTTTCAAGTCTCCTTCACAACCGATAAACGATGATCGCGATTCATCCCCGCTTGTTCTTCCGGTTGGGACAGGCTTGAAAAATGGTTCATTCTATAGTATCCCGCCGTTCTGAGTAAACGGTTGTCTAAAGAATAGCCGATGTTCAGTTCGGAGATGAACGGGCTCTGCAGAAGCGCCATCCAGAAATATAATGGGATGAGGGCGAACGAATCAAACTGCAGTTGGGAATAGACGACCAGAAAAATCATCCATTTCGAAAAGTTTCCGCCCCTGAGACTGAGAAGGAAATAGAGCACCAGCAGTGCCGCCGCAATGCCCAGCGATCCCAGCTCCGAAGCAAGCCGGGCAAACATATCATAGGTATGCAGATTGTAGTCGTCGACTGCGAGGCTCAATTCCCCGGCTTTCTGAAGATCGGCCGGATTAATGGAATGAAAATGAGCGACGTAGGCATCATGATAGTTTCCCAGGCCGTACCCGATCAGCGGATGATCCATAAAGGACTCAAAACCGATCCTTGAATACGTGGCCCGGATCATCGTCGAGGTGTCGCTTCCCGCCGAACCCGGATTTTCGATCATGTCCGCTATTCTATAGAAATGATAGGAATTTAATCCGAACAGGTTCTGAACAAAAACAAGATTCATCAGGACAGCAGCGGCGGCACAGGAGACAAGCAGGATACCCAGCCGTTTGAAAAAGATCTTGAAGTTGGATGTCAGGAACAGGTAGGCGGCAATGAAGACCAGGATATCCAGATAAAATCGTATCGAAAGCGAAAAGAGAGACAGCACGAAAAAGAGAATAACAATGATTTTATGATAGCGGGTCAGGAGTCCCTTATTTTTTAAAATAACAAGTGCCGGAAGCAAAAACAGATTCGTGTGCAGGCTGATAAAAGACGGTTCCGAAAAGCTGAAATGGATGCGCCCGTCCGTCATGTAGCCGGTCCGTTCAACGAATACGTGGATGATCGAACTCAAAAATCCGCTCGGCGCTCCATAGACATAGAGAAACTCAAGGACACCGACGGCAACAGCGATGCCATAACCGCGGATCAGCCAGAGAAACAGTCTTGTGAATTTGACATCGTCGCCGCCGCATTCAGTGACGAACAATTTGAAAGCCAGATAGCAGACAAATCCGCTGCCCAGCGTTTCAGCCGCATTGATCAGGCCGACAAAACGGTCATGGTTCACGATTACCTGAGCGAAAGAAATCAGCAAACAGACGGCCATGAAGGCAAAAATATAAATTTCGATTCGTCTGTATTTGAGCCGGAAAAGTTTGGGCAGCTGTAAAAGAAGATAAAGACAAATAAAAACAACCGAGATCGGCCTGTATCCATTGCCGAACATAAACGGCGAATCATCGATGCAGAACAGGAAGGCCGCGGCATACATCAAAAATTCCATCATTATCACCCTTCATCTTTGCGGCTGAATGAACGGTCCGATCCCGCAATCAGAGCCCCATCAGCAGTTGTTTATATTTCCCGATTGACACTTCTTTTCGCAGATGCTGCTCAAGATAATGCCTTCCCTTCAGGCCCATCTGTTCCCGCTGCCCGCGCTCCATCAGGTAGAAGCCACGAATCAGCGCGGCCGCCCCCTTATAATCATGGGGTTCGACGACCCGGCCGCAGCTGCTGCCCGTGATCAGCCGTTCGGCTTCGCTTCCTCTTTCCAGCACGCCGATGACCGGCTTGCCCGCCGCCATGACGCCGTAGATTTTGCTCGGAACCGAAACACCCTTGATTCCTTTCTGATTGACGACCAGATGCACATCGGCCGCATTCAATGAAAATTTGATAAAATCCTTCGGTTGGTAGGGGAGAAAGAAAACATTTTTGATCGCTTCGTCGGCCACGAAACGCTGCATCTGTTTTTTAACGGCCCCTTCGCCGATAAAAACAAACGCCAGATCGTCGATTTCCACGAATTCTTTCGTCAGTTTAATCAGGTTTTCAAGATCATAGTAGAGTCCGAGATTTCCCGAGTACATGATGATAAACTTTTCTTTCAAACCGTTTTCTTCCAGGAAGCGATGAACATGCCGTTCGGTTTTCGGCAGGGGGACGATCTCATTCTCGTCGGTCCAGTTATGAATCACCTGATAGCTCGGAACTTTATGATCCAAGAAACGGTTTTTCAAAGTCTCGGCCATGTCCCGGCCGACCACGACGATGTTGTCCGCATGCCTGCAGCTGAACTTATCCACCAGCCGGGCCAGCTTAAAAATCAGGCGGCTCTTTGTAAAACGGACGGCGGCCGCCTGTTCCGGATTAAAATCCTGAATATTGTAGACATGCTTGGTCCGTTTCAGAAATTTGCCGATCGTGCCGATCAGCCCGCCTAAAACGGGCGGCGTCGATATCGTATAAATGATGTCGACGGATTTTTCCCTCAGCAGCGCGATATGGGCCAGAACAAAATAAGTCAGAACATATCTGATCCGGCTGATTTTGGATACTTTGTCAACCGCCGGAAGTCTCAGACGGACCACGCGGATGCCCTCGAACATGCCGGCTTCAATCAGCCGTCCGGGCCTGCCTTCCCCTCCGGCGTATCCGCCCGGCTGAGCGGCAATGACCGTCACCCGAAAACTGTCGCGCACCGCAAGGCAAAGCTCGGTGATCAGCTGGCCAGTGGAAGCCGGATCAGGATAAAAATAATTGACGATGAATAAGATCTTTTTCTTCATCCGCCCCGCCCCCTTCAAACACCGAGATAAGTCCGTCAATATAACGATCCATCGTATACTTTTCTAAAAATGTCTTTCTGCCGTTTAAGGCATACTTTTTATACAGTGCTTTGTCCGTAATCAGGCTCCTGATCGCAGCGGCGATGCTTGAGCGGTCAACGGTGTCCAGCACGATCCCGCTGCCTTCGATCAGTTCGGGGATCGCCCCCTGAGCGGACGAGATGATCGGCAGGCCGGCCGCCATGCCTTCAATAATCGAGATCGGCTGACCTTCGATGCGATAGCGGGTCGGCAGAACCATCGCGTCCGACCTCAGAAGCAGCTGCTTCTTCTTGACACCGGTCACTGTCCCTAAATAACGGATCCTCGAATCGAACTGTTCCCCGGCGACCTGAGCCATTAATTGATCGAACCGTTTCCGATCGTAGATCTGGCCGGCGAGCAGCAGCCGCACATTCAGCTGCTGCCTGAGCAGATCGACAACCGCCAATATTAAATGGCCGAATCCTTTCGCTTCGATCAGATTGCTGAGATAGAGAAGGGTAAAGCAATGCCCCTCCCCGCTTTTTACTTTGGAGAAGGATGCAATCTCCTGCGTCCGGATGAAGTCTTTCTCAATACCGTTGGCAATCACTTCGATCCGCCTGGGCAGATTCATAAAATTGGCGGAAAGTCCCCGGCTCAGGACAATGCCCGTGTCAATTTTTCTCATCATATGAAAAATAAAGCCTGCCGGAATCCGATGAAACGATTCCAGAACATTTTTCAAGTGGTTTCCATGCAGATGAGCGACGATTTGATCGGTCTTTCCGGCAATCAGGAAAATAATCAGCGCATCGCGGAGCAGGCCGAGTTTGGTCTGCGAGATTGATAAATAAACAATGTCTGCCTGCCCCTTCCCGGCGATTCGCCGGATGCGGATCATAATAGCGATATCTTGAAAAATTTTAATAAATGAAAATTTTCCGCCGCCGTTGACTCTTTTTCTGTTCGTATTGACGACCGTAACTTGAAACTTTTCTCTGGTCATTTCCGATCCGGCAAGATGGCGGATCGCCAGGCTTTCTCCGTGAATCGGCGGAGGAACGGGACCGATGACGAGCAGCCGGCGCTTCATAGGCCGGCCCGCAGCGCCATTCGGCGGGCCGGCCCGTTCATTTGCCGGCGCTCAAGATCGTGGTCAACCATCATGCGGACCAGGGAGCGGAAATCGATATTCTTCTTCCAGCCGAGCTTCTTTTCGGCCTTGGAGCAGTCCCCGAGCAGCAGATCCACTTCCGCCGGCCGCATGAACCGTTCATCCTGAACCACATAGTCTTTCCAATTGAGGCCGACATACGAAAAAGCGGTTTCCACGAACTCTCTGACGGAATGAGTTTCCCCTGTGGAAATGACGTAATCATCGGCCTGATCCTGCTGAAGCATCAGCCACATTGCCTTTACATAATCCCCGGCAAACCCCCAGTCCCTTTTCGATTCCAAATTGCCGAGCCGCAATTCATTCTGAAGGCCGAGCTTGATCCTGGCCACACCGTCCGTGATTTTTCGGGTTACGAACTCCAGACCGCGCCGCGGTGATTCGTGATTGAAAAGAATGCCGGAGCAGGCAAACAGACCGAAACTCTCGCGGTAATTGATCGTCATCCAGTGCCCGTACAGCTTTGCGGCGCTATAGGGGCTCCTCGGATAGAACGGCGTCGTTTCTCGCTGCGGCACTTCGGCCGCTTTTCCGAACATCTCGCTTGTCGACGCCTGGTAGAAGCGCGCGTTCGGTTTGATCAGGCGAACGGCTTCCAGCATGTTCGTTACGCCAAGTCCGGTCATCTCTCCGGTCGCAAACGGCTGGCTCCATGATGTACCGACAAATGACTGAGCCGCCAGATTGTAAACCTCGTCCGGATCGGCGGTCTGCACGGCCCGGATCAGCGAAGCCAGGTCGGTCAGATCGCCGTCGATCCATTCCAGCCGATCTTTTATAGGTTCAACATTGACGTAAATCGGCGTGCTCGTTCTTCTTCTCAGTGCGAAAACTTGATAGCCTTTTTTCAGCAGAAATTCCGATAAATAGGAACCGTCCTGTCCTGTCACGCCAGTGACCAATGCTCTTTTCATCTGTTTTCCTCCGTTTTTTTATAAATTTTTCCGCCGGCGGCAGCGGAACCGCCGCTCGTCAATTGCCGATTCGGCTGAATGAATCCAAAAAATCCCGGTATGTCCTTTTCAGCCCCTGGTCCAGCGAAATATTCGCCCTCCAGCCCAAAGCGGAAAGTTTTGTGACGTCGACGATCTTTCTCGGCGTTCCGTCCGGCTTTGACGAATCGAAACGGATATCTCCTGTATAGCCGATGACTTCCTTGATCTTCTCCGCCAGTTCTCTGATCGTCAGCTCTTTTCCAACCCCGATATTGACGATCTCATCGCCGTCATAATGATCCATTAAATAGACGCAGGCATCCGCCAGATCGTCCGAATGGAGAAATTCCCGCTTCGGACGGCCCGTTCCCCAGACAACGACATACGGATCATGGTTTATCTTGGCCTCATAAAATTTCCTGACAAGCGCCGGAAGCACATGAGACGTCATATAATCATAGTTGTCATTCGGTCCGTACAGATTAGTCGGCATGACCGTGATATAGCGGGTCCCGTACTGTTTGTTGTAAGACCGGCACATCGTAATCCCGCTGATCTTGGCAATCGCGTAGGCTTCATTGGTCGGCTCCAGCTTTCCGTTCAGCAGTTCCGACTCCTTGATCGGCTGTTCAGCAAATTTCGGATAAATGCAGGTACTTCCGAGGAACAGGAGCTTCTTCACGCCTGTCTTGTACGACCAGTCGATCACGTTAGTCTCGATCATCAGATTTTCTTTGATGAATTCCGCCGGGCAGCTGCTGTTCGCCATGATGCCGCCGACCTTGGCGGCAGCCAGAAAAACATAATCAATAGACTCGTTTTGAAAAAGGGCGCCGACTGCCCGGTAATCGGTTAAATCAAGTTCGGCATGTGTGCGCAGCACCAGATTGCGGCAGCCGCGGGCTTCCAGATTCCTGACAATGGCCGAGCCGACCAGTCCCCGGTGGCCGGCGACGTAAATCTTTGCATCTTTTTCCATAGCCGGTACTCCCTTCTTATCAGTAAGCATTTTTTGAACCAAGCAGCTGGATCAGCGTTTTCAGAATTAATTTGAAATCATTCGCCATGCTTCGCTGCCGGATGTATTGCAAATCCAGTTTCACCATCTGATCAAAACCGAGATTGCTCCTTCCGCTGACCTGCCACAGTCCCGTACATCCGGGTTTGACAAGCAGCCGCTGCAGTTCGTAGCCCGAATACTGCTCAACTTCCCGCGGAAGAGGCGGGCGCGGACCGACCAGACTCATCTCCCCTTTCAGCACATTGACCAGCTGGGGAAGTTCATCAATACTTGTTTTGCGAAGCACACGGCCCACCCGGGTGACGCGCGGATCCTTCTTCATCTTAAACATGGCCCCCGTTGCCTCATTCTGATCGGCTAGGCTGTTCAGCATTTGTTCGGCATTCGCCACCATCGAACGAAATTTATAAATATAGAATTCTCTGCCGTCTTTCCCGACACGGATTTGCCTGAAGAAAACCCTCCCATGCGGATCGTCCCATTTAATCAGCAGTGAAACGATCAGGAAAGCGGGCAACAAGAAGATGAGTCCGATAAAAGCCAGGCACAGATCAAAAATTCTTTTGGCCAGCTCATAGATTTTTTGTTTTTTTAACTTTTCATTCAGCATTTCCGAATTGCGGCCGATTTCAGCAATATATGGAGCCTTTATTTCTATTTGTATCTTTGATAAGGCCATCTTGATCCCTCCGTCGGAAATAAACGCCAATAACAAGCAATCTGTTCATTTTTCCCTGCGGGCACCGCTGCTCTCTGCGCGCGATGCTTTCTTCCATTTCTATTACCCTGCCCTGTATCTGCGGCCCCTTCTCCCCCTTCTGGCTCCTTTCAGATCGTTAAGAACGACCCCGAGCAGGCCGGCACGGGCATCCGATAAGGATCCCGCAGCCTTGCTGGCATTCTCGACCTCCGTTGCCCCGCTTCTTACTACGAGCAGAGTTCCATCGCACAGACTGGCCAGCACCCGGGCATCCGCCACATCCAGAAGCGGCGGAGCATCCATAATGATCGCATCAAACAGGCTCCGGAATCGATGGACTAATCCGGCCATCTCCGCCGAACTGAGCAGATCGGCCGGATTCGGCGGTATCGGTCCGCTCGTCAGGACCGAGAGATTGGCGATACCCGACGCCTGCACGATGTCTTCCAAACGGCTGTTCTTTGTTAAAAATGTTGTCAGACCGTTTTTATTCGCTAAACGGAACGTATCATGCTGGGTCGGCCGATGCATATCCGCATCGATCAGCAGGATTTTTTTCCCCTGCCGGGCCATGACCACAGCCAGATTAGCGGCCGTGGTTGACTTTCCTTCGTTCGGGCCCGGCGAGGTTACCAGGATTGCTTTCAAACCGCCGCCCGCTTTTGAAAACTCGATATTTGTCCGGATTTTCCGATATTGTTCGGCGAACGATGACTGCTCTTTAAAATAAGCAATCAGGCTTCGCGGCCTTTTGCCCGGAACTTTACTTTGCCTCAATATGCTCACCTCCGATCATACGTTCAGAACTGACCGCAGCGGCGAACGCTGCCGGATTGATTTCCCGGTATCTGCCGATATGGGACACGGCTCCGATGACCGGAAGGCCGAGTTTTCTTTCTACGTCTTCTTCAGTCTTGATCGTGTTATCCAGATAGTCCAAAAGGAAAGCAAGTCCGACCGATGCGATCAGCCCGACGGCCAGTGAAACGGCGATATTCAGCAGCGGCCTCGGTTTGACCGGAACCAGGCTCGCGGACAGCTCCGCCGGCGAGAGCACATTGACGTTATCCACCTTCATCACCTTCCGAACCTGTGTCTTAAAAACATCGGCGACGCCATTGACAAGCCGGGCGGAAAGTGCCGGACTGCCGGTTTCCGCAGTCAGTGAAAAAATCTGCGAATTTTGAACCGTATCCACTGTCAGCAGTCCCTGCAGTTCTTCAGCCGTCATGTTCAGATGGAGATTCCGGATTACCTGATTGAGCACGGCAGGATCATCAATGATCACACTGTACGTATTGACAAGCTGTACATTCGTCTGGAGCGCATTCGTGTCATAAAGGGTCGAGGGATTGGCATTCGACTGATTAACAAGAATCCGAGCGGTCGCATCGTATTTCGGTTTCATCAGATAGTGGGTGGCCAGGGCCCCGGCCGCACCCGCCAGAAGCGTGACGGCAAGAATCATCAACAATCGTTTCTTTAAGATGCAGAACATGTCTTTTAAACCCATAGCTTCTTTCATCGTTTGCCTCCAAATTTAAGAATGAGTGCTTTCCGATCAGCAAGATTCGCGTTCATCGAAGTTTCCGAGAGACACTTCCGTTTGTTCGTCTTTCCCTTACCATTCACGTGCCGCCCGCTCTCGCTGCATCCGGAATATCTGTGCGCCGGACCGCTGAAAACTGCCTGTCTTCTTCTTTTTACTTACGGATATCTTACAGAATGAGCCGTAACAGCTTCATTACATGACAGACGAACAATTCTCCGATGTTGATGCAAGGGTACAAGCCGGAGATGATGCGCAGCATACACTGACTATACGGAAACAAGTAAAGAGGTGTTGAAGGTGGAAAAACTGGCAGATATTATGAAGGATTTTGCGGGCAAAGTATCCAGCTATTATTCCAATATTGAATCAACGGTGAATCAGATATCGGAATATCCCGTCACTCCATCCCAGTTCGGCGCTGTCGGCGACGGTGCGGCGGATGACGCCCCCGCATTTAATCGTTTATTAACGGCTTACGGTTCGAATCCTGTAACCGTCTTCTTAAACAAAGTGTATAGAATCAAATCAAACATCGACCTTCCCGCAAACTATCATTTGATCGGCATAAACGGAGCCCGGGTGGTACCCGATGCCAATGTGCAATTTAACGCAGCAAATATGGAAAGAATCGAAATCGATACACCATTCCACGGCTACTATACAGACGGCTCCCGCTCCGATTTAAAAATTAAAGATACAAAAATTACGGCGGACGGATACGGCATTCTTCTTAACAACAACGCCCAAGGCGGCAATTTTGAGATCATCAACAACCGGATTGACGCCGGTGCAGACGCCATCGAGATCAATACCACCGCCGGCAATTTCAGCGGTATCAAAATTATCGGCAATTCAATCGCTGCTCTCGGCGACAGCACCGATGCCGCTGCCGGATTCGCTGTCGGTATTGCAAAAGGGAAGGATATCGTCGTCAGTGCCAATATTATCGAACAGGCAAGAAATGAGGCCGTGCACATTGAAGACGCTCAGGAAAGGGTCATTGTCTCGGACAACGTCATCAAGGATTGTTTGCGGGACGGGGTCCGCCTCCTGAATCGGGCAGACGCCAAACCGATTATTTTAACGAACAACCATATCAAAAAACGGGCGGGCGACCGCTCAGGGACCGGCATCTATGCCGTCTATGATCCAAACGGGACGCTGACGGGCAGCAACCTGACCGGCAACGTCATTGAGGGTTTTAATATCGGCCTCGATCTCGGAGCCGATGCCGTGCACCATATCGGCGGCAGTACGATTCTTGACTGCAATACCGCCGTATCCTTATGGACGGGCAGAACATCGGGAACGATTTTTTCCGGAAATTGTCCGGTCCTCGCCCAGGGCGGGCCCGGATCGCGGTTCGGAAAAATCATTTCACTGACTGAACCGGCAGCGATTCTTCAGTATACAGGGACTCAGGGCTATCAGGGAACGACGCTGGAAGGATTTTCATTTAAAAAGGCAGCGGTCACAACATCCGATAACGGATACACAGATTACACCCTGTTCCCGCTGCCAACCGCCTTTGACGGAAAACTGCTCCTCAAATATGCGGATAATTTCGACCGGATCTACTATACGGCCGATGTCACGTACAGCAACGGCTCGCTGACGATCAACCGCCAGTGGAGCGCGAACAACGGCGTGACGGCCGCCCCCAATCTTAAAACGATCAATAACAATCTGGCCGTCAATTTTTATTCGGCCGCAAGCAGACAGGTCGGCTTTGACATCGATTTTGAAGGTGTATTTTATCAAGAATAAGCATCGCCGATCGTTTCGCAAATTCAATAATATGGGTATTCCCTCAACTTATTCATTTAGTCGGGCCGCGGCATGCAAGATCATCGATTCTCCCGAAAAGCGATTGGTTCGCACAGGCAGCAGTCTATGGCTCTGAATGTTCATGCGAACGGCGATTTTTCCCTCTGAAAAGGGTATATCGTGCACGGACAGGCGTCATCTGGCAGAAACGCCCGATCTTTTTTCCCGTCGTATATCTTTGTGAATCGAGGCCAAAATCGCTGGAAAACACCGTATATATCAAACAGAAAATCGCTGCTTATCATCAGTAAAAAGGCAAAATGTCAGTAACTGGCAGAAAATCGGCAGTAGTGGTCAAAGAATCAGCAGTAAACGGACTGGAATCAATAAGTGCGAATAATCGGAACAGATAGTTGTACCCTTGATGGTGCGATACTCCCCCGGAATAGGGCGATTCGAGGCCATTTTAGGGCGATTGTTCGCTGTTTCAGGGCGATTAGCAAATTTTTCAGGGCGATAAACTCCTAGCGGGGCGATACTCCCCCGGAATAGGGCGATTCGAGGCCATTTTAGGGCGATCGCTCGCCGTTTCAGGGCGATTAGCAAATTTTTCAGGGCGATAAACTCCTAGCGGGGCGATACTCCCCCGGAATAGGGCGATTCGAAGCCATTTTAGGGCGATCGCTCGCTGTTTCAGGGCGATTGGCAAATTTTTCAGGGCGATAAACTCCTAGCAGGGCGATACTCCGCCGAAATAAGGCGATTCGAAGCCATCTTCGGGCGATTGTTCGCTGTTTCAGGGCGATTAGCAAATTTTTCAGGGCGATAAACTCTTAGCAGGGCGATACTCCGCCGAAATAGGGCGATTCGAAGCCATTTTAGGGCGATTGTTCGCTGTTTCAGGGCGATTAGCAAATTTTTCGGGGCAGGATTCTCGGACCGATACTGGCCGGCGGCCCGGCTGTATGAATCGGATTTCTGTCCATGATCAATCGTCAGTAGCTGTTTATCGGTCTAATTACACCCGGTTTATCAATCGTCGGCCCGATCCCGCGGCACTTAATCTATCAAATCGTTATGGAAGTCTGATCACGGAAACACTCTCCGTCTGTCGAGAGATTGACGTGCTCAGGAAACGTGATCCTTATTTGACGGCACAGCAGGAAAATGAGCGAGAAGGATACTCATTTTAAATAATGAACATAAGCCCGTCGGCTTCATTCAATCAAGTCTATAAAAGCAATGCTGCGGGAAATTATTTTATCCATTAACCAGTGAATCGACCAGCCGTTTGTCATTTCGGGGGACTGTACCTGTAAAAAGAAAAAATTTTTTTACAGACAAACAATAGGAGGATAAACACCTGGGGGATGAATCGGCCGCAATGCGGTTCCGGCCCCTCCGCTGTTTCATTTACCGCTCATCTAATCGGCTGGCGATGCGGCTGCCCGCTCATTTTGACGATACCGCTGCTTTTCAGCCGGGCTTCAATGGCACCAATCCGACCGTTTACCGTTTATAGAAAAAACCGCCTGCCTGCTGAAGAAGCCAGCGAACAGACGGGCCATTTACATTTAATTGGCGGATCGGGCAGAGCAGCCATTTTTCATCATTTCAAAAAAAGTGCTGCCGACAAAAAGCTGAATCCAATGATCCGCCGCGCATTCGTTTCTGCCGGTTTATAAGCGAGGTTCTCCGTCCGGCCTTTTTTTTTCACTGTCCTCAGTGCTTCTTTGCGAGAGATACCGCGAAATACTGTCGACCAGCCGTCTGAGCGCATCCAGATCCACCTGGTCTTCACGCCCAAAAGAATAGATCACCTTCGCCTTGGCGTATTTGGTCACGGGATCCCACTCATTATGTGCCAGCTGCAGGTAAGCCACTTCACTGCCATCCTTATTTTTTCGGCAAACTCTTCTCAGATACATGCCCATATTATAGTCAAATTGTTAAATTTTATCAATCCAGAGGACTTATGAACATATGCCTATCCCGTAGATGGCCGGCACAGAAATCATGATCGTCGGGACGTTTCTCAGCCGCTCACAGGAAATTGAGCAGAACGGTCAGAGACAGAATGCTGAAAACGGTTGTCATCAGTGTGCAGCTTGAAACAAATTGCGGTCTTGCATCGAACTGAATGGCATATAACGTTGTGTTGGCTGCGCTCGGCATCGCAGACATCACGACAATGACATTTCTCAGCAGACTGCTCATCGGGAACAGCAGACAAACACCATAGGCAATGGCCGGCGAGAGAATCAGGCGGATCAGGGTTACCCAGCCGATCCGTCCCCATTTCATTTTCCGGATTGTCACATTGGCCAGCTGCATGCCCAGTATAATCATGATCACGGGAATCGTCGCATTGCCGACCAGCTCAATGCTTGTGAAAATATTTGTCGGAATGCGGACATGAAACTGCTGCAGCAAAATAGCGGGGATAATCACATAGTTTGCCGGCTGGCTCAGGACCGTCTTTACCGACATCCTGACGCCGCCGCGTCCGTTCGCCGCAATATAAACACCGACAATCCCCATCAGAATCGCATGAATGATCATCAGCGGCATGCCGTAAGCCAGGCTCTGTTTTCCAAACGCAAATAAGATAATCGGAATGCCGTAATTTCCGCTGTTCGGGAAAATGGTCGATAGCAGAAACGCATTTTCATCCTTCTTATCCAGATGCAGAAACCTGCCGGCCGCCATTCCGAGGATGATCAGCAGAACCATAATCAGCACCGACGCGGCAGTAATATAGAAGAAGCTGAGGTTTAAAGGCGTTGTGTAAAATGTCTGAAAAACAAGGAACGGCAGCAGAAGATAAACTGCGAGCGTCGAAATCGGTTTCAGATCAAGCAAGAAAATTCTCTGCAAAATAAACCCGCTGACAAAAATGAGAAACACCGGCATAATGACTTCAAAGAATATAAGAATACGGCTTCCCTCCATTGACACATCATCGGCCGGATCGCATGATCCCGGCGCACCGATCCCTTGATTTAAAGCTCCGGTTCGAATACTCCCAAAATTCATCCTTTATGTATGCTGAAAAGATGATTGATCCCGTCGTAAACTTCTATAGATTCATGCTTACTTTAACACACCGATCTCAATTCGTAAAAACTCATTGCCGCCGGCATGAAAGCCCGCTTTCAGGTACCGGCAGCCGGCTGCTGCTCACAGGCAACCGCCCGGCCGATCCTATTTTGAAACAGCCGGAAAATGGATGACCGGAGATCCAGGCAAAGCGCGGTCCGCTAAAAAATTTTTCTTCCGCTGCTGTCCGTCATAGAAAAATATTCAATATTTTGTTATAGTGTATGGTGCATGCTGCTCAGACAAATTGCCTGCTGCAGGCGATCACAAAACGAATCAGGACTTTTGAAGGAGTTTATCCGAGATGAAAACGATTTATTTAGTGAGGCACGGAGAAACTTATTTTAATAAAAACGGTAAAGTACAGGGATGGTGCGATTCGCTGCTTACCGAGACGGGTATCGCCCAGGCGGAACGCGTCGGTAAAATGTTCGCAGAAAATCACACCACTTTCGACGCCGCATGGATCAGCGACATGGGACGGACCCGAAAAACGGCCAACATTATTCTTTATCAATCGAAAAATCAGGCACTTAATCTGTATGAAACGCCGCTTCTTCGGGAAACTTCCTTTGGAAAATTCGAAGGCGGAAGCAGTGAGGGCATGTGGCACGAGGTCGGCCCGGTCATCGGCAGGCCGGATTTCAACGATTCTTTCCCAAGCGCCGAAAAAATCCTTGCTCTGGAAGGAATTAAGAAATTGGATACTTTAAAAATCGCTGAGAATTTCACCGATGTCAAAGTCCGGGCCCGCCGCCTGCTTGACGAGCTTAAAAACTCCGGCAGCTCCGTGATTCTGCTCGTCAGTCATTCACTGTTCATCAGCATTTTGCTGCGCGTCATCGGCGATTTCGATGCGGACCATGTCCCAAACGCAAGTATAACGAAAATCATCTATCATGAGGGCCATTTTTGCCCGGAATATATCGGGAAAGTCGAGCAATTTAAATGAACGGGCGGGTTTGTTTTTGAAAAAGGAGCCTGTGTCATCGGATATTCCCATTGTATCCAATGTCCAGGCTCTTTTTTTCTTCTATTCAATAAATACTCGGCTAACGGCGGGCAGAGACGGGGCGGACACACCCGGCACCGTCTGAGCGTACTCAAAAGTGCCGACCTCCGAAACAGCCTGAGCAGGGAAGGCTTCCTGAACAGATCAGCAAGTTCATCGTATCAGGCGGAAACTTGATGATTCTTCCCTTCCCGCTCCCATTTTCTGATTTCAATTTTTGTTCCGATGTCAATCTGCGGGACTTTTTTATTCTCAAGATATAAGGTCCCGGCCAGATCTGCCTGATTGCTTCCGTCAAACTTCATCGTGATATGTCCCAGATCAACCAGATTCTTTTGTACAAGACTGCCTACCGCCGTAATTCGATAGGCCGCATGATCGAACAGAACCCGGTCTCCCGTCCTGATTTCGCCGTCCAGCGGATTCAGATCAACGCCGTAGCAGTAATCTTTGAGGCCCGCCGGTGCTTCATCTCCAAAAAGAATCAGTATTTTTTCATTGAGAAACTCTTTGGCCATCGATCCAACGCTTTTTACTTCATTTCTATAGATTGTCGTCAATATACCCGATGCCTGTCAGTGCCGGCAGACATCTTTCGCCTCCTCCATATCGCTTCCCTTTTATTTTACATAGAGTCCGAAACTGCAGACCCAGGCCAGAAAAACACGCGGGACACCAGTCAGGAAGCGGGAATAGAGGACGGATGGAACACCAACTTCGACTGTTTCCGGTTCAGCATCCGCCAATCCAAGCCCGACCGGAATAAAATCGCAGGCATTCTGTGTATTAATCGCAAACAGGGCCGGCAGGGCGAGCTGCGGCGGAACATGCCCCTGGCTGATTTCGACGCCGATCAAAGTCCCGATAATCTGCGCGATAACGGCACCGGGTCCAAGAAGCGGCGATAGAAAAGGGAGCGAGCAAACGAAGCCGATCAGCATTAAGCCCCATATATTCCCTGCAAGCGGTGACATGACCTTGGCGAACAGATTTCCAATACCTGAACCTTCAATAATACCAATAATCATTGCGACAAATGCCATGAACGGTAAAATGGTATTCAGCATCGTCTGAATGGCATCGCGCCCAGCTTGATAGAAGGTGTCGATGACCCTTCCGGCACCGAGCCCAATTTTGGTCAGCAGGCTCTGGTTCGTGTTCTCAGCTTTTGTTTCTGAAATTTTTTTATCTGTACTGTATTTATACTTCCGCTCAGACTTCTTGACGCCGGGATTCTCTTCGACCAGCCCGGAACCGTCTGCCTGATCTGCCGCTGAAATTTGATCCACGCCGACATTTGACACGTAAATATCCTCAGTAATATATCCAGCAAGAGGACCGCTTTTGCCTGTCGGCATAACATTGATTGTCGGAATGCCTTTTTTCGGATAAATGCCGCAGCGCAGGGTGCCTCCGCAGTCGATGACGACAGCCGCGATGGCATCGTCCGGTACGCTTGTCTTAAATCCATTGACAGCAGCCGCACCTGTCAATTCAACCAATTTATCGACAATTGCCGGCTTATTTCCGCCGCCGACTATATAAACGATTTTATCTTTTCCTTCTCTTGGCGTGATCACAAGCGGACCGCCAAAGCCGCCGTTCCCTTTAACAACCTTTGCAGATTTGTAGCTTCCCATTTTACCCACCCCTTTCCTCAGTCCAGCTTAACTTCTTTGTTTAATTCAACACCCTGCTGTCTCGAGACCCAGACGGTCAGATAATCCGTGATCCAGCCGCAAAAGAAATTGGCTACCAGGCCAACAAGCAGGTAGCGCAGAGCAAGCGGCGTCGTATCCAGACCAAGTTTCTGAACGCCCTGAGCAATACCGAGCCAGATAAACAATTCAGCGGCGTTTATATGGGGGAAAATTCCGTTGCTCGTATGGCAGAAATAGGCAGCCGATGCGTAGTAACTGGGTTTGTACCTCTCCGGAAGGAAACGTCCGAGGGACAGCGCCATTGGATTGGCCAGCATAAAAGCACCCAGAAAAGGAAGAACCATATAGCGAAGCAGCGGGTTTTTAGAAGATTTGACCGCCAGCCCGTTGATCCTATCCTCACCGATCAGCCGAATCAGCGCATTCATCGCCACAAGCAGCATCAGGACTACCGGTACAATGCCGGTCATCCAGGAAATAAACGTCTTTGCACCGGTTTGAAAAAGGCCTACAAATCCCTTCGCAATAAAAACCAAGATATCCATGTTCATTCATCCCTTCTGATTATTGGATCGTCCTCTGTTCATAAATAATGATCGAATACCGATCCATGCGGTGCTGAGCGGGGTACCGGCAGCTTCCTCTACCGTTCCTCCCTGAACAACGGTACGATAGTTCTTAACTGCATCATCTATCGCCAATTTCAGCAATTTGTTATATTGGCCGACTTTAAAAGCGTTAATATTCATGATGTTCTCACCGGCCAGTTCCTTAAGTGTTCGAAAACGGGCCAGTATGGTCACACCCTGCATCTTCTTTGCTTCAAGAATGTTTCCTTTAGAATCCACGGCCAGAAAGACAATCGTTCCGGATTTGAAATGTCCTTTTTTCTTCCCGATCGCTACCTTACCCTTCCGGCGCATCCGGACAAATACACCGGAAAGATGTTTGACCTGGAAATAACCGAGAAAGATCTGCAGAATAAATGCTCCGCCAATAAAAATCATCAGAATAATAAACAGCATGTGTTCTCACCTCCGAACGCTCAGTGAAATTCCATATCAAAAAATCGTTTTATTTCAGGATAAGCGGTTACCCGTGAGATCTTATCAATCCAGTCTGATCGTCTTGACAGCGCAATCATTTCATCGTACACATGAACGAGCAGATTCTCATCACTCATTTCCGGCACGCCCAGCAGAAAGATCAATCGAATAGTTTTCCGACCAACTTGTATCCTCTCCGGGAAAACACCGAGTGCGAACATAATCTCTTTTTTCCCCTTTATCATGGCATGGGGAAAAGCAATATCATTGTCGAAAATCATCTGGCTTTTCTTTTCCCGTTCAGAAATCCGATCCTTAAAATGCTCATCTACATAGCCTTTCTCCTGCAGTCTGCCAATCATCTTTTCCACATTTTCCTGATACGTGCGGTGTTCATCCAGGGCAAAAAATTTATCTTCACCCAGCAGGTGGCCGATAATCGAAAAATGATCTTCATCCGTTTTTAAATGCAGATTTTTCAATTCGAAGAGTTGATTAATCTTTCTCAGCAGCCTGCGTTCATCGAATATATCAGTCACGTGAATAATCGGTGTATTCGCACTTTTTAAGAGGACAGTCGAGAAAATAATATCCAGATTCTCCAGTTCTTTTAATGACACGGTATTCGACGAGAACAATTGAATCTCAACGTGATCCGAGAGAATTTTTCGAAGCTGGACTTCAATAATTCTTGCCGTGCTCCGCCCTGTATCACAAATGATTCCGACACGCCTGATGTCCTTCAGTCGTTCTTCGTGTTCCGTGACCATAATGCCGAAATAATACGCCAGATAACCCAGTTCAGCCTCTGTCGTCTTAATATGATAATTTCTGTAAATCACATCATAAGCAATTTCAGCCATTTCAAAGGCTAAAGGATACTTCCCTTTCACTTCTTCAATCAATGAATTGTGCAGTTGAACACTGAAGACAAGCCGGTTCATCATGAACATCAGATGATATCCTAATTCTCGGGTTACTTTTTCAAAGTCAAATGAGATGTTCAGCTCCTGTTTGACTTGCCTCTGTATATCACGGATCAGCTTTTTTATGCCGGCCGGAACGGGGGCAGAGGGTACATCCAGAATATTGACCGGCGATCTCCTTCCAAGAATAGGCAAAGTAATAAAGAGCCGTTCAAGCTTCGAAATCGAATATCCGCACTTCGTTTCCAGTCGGTCGGAAAAATCACTGACTTTTCGGAATTCGTCAGCTCTTTCAACAGAACTGAAGGGGTTCGGGATACTTCCCCGTGACAACAAATGATGGCCGTGCATTCTCCTCAGCATAACCATGATGTAACGGCGCCACTCGGCCAGCGTTTCATCCTCAATGTGATTGCTGATTCCAAAATCGGCAATCAGTGTTTGAATCGAAGAATTCAATTCTGGCGTCCCAAAAATATTGTTTTGTAAGATATAAATCCGTTTCTTCCATTCACTTCCGTCGAGGCGAATCCCCGCATTCGGTTTTCCATTAAGCGATAGATCACAGGATTCGAAGGTGATACGCAGCCTTTTTAAATCATTCAAAAGTGTCGTTCTGCCGACATTCAGCGAATCGGCAAGCTCTTCTATTTTTAATGGTTCATGCGCTTCAATGAGCCGAACGGCTAACGCGGAATCCCGCTCCTGCGGCGTGTCGACACTATCTCGTCCCGTTTTCAGTCTATTTGTCAAAAAATCCTTATATTTGTCTGCATCATAGAAATGCAGCCAGTAATTTCCTTTTTCAAGCCGGAATTCAGCAACATTCTTCAGTTCACTGTTAAGAAAAATGATGTCGTTTCGTATCGTCCGTGTAGATACGGACAGTTTCCTGGCCGCTTGTCTCAGGTTAATCTCATTATTCCATTGGCTTTCTTTCAAAATCGAAGAGAGACGATCTTTTCTTGTAATCTTGATCATGATATCCCTCCTGGTCTTTCAATGAAAACTGCGATCCGGGAATACCGGTCAGCCTCTTGATTTACCACCGGTAATATTGACCGTCGTTCCCGTTATATAGGCGGCTCTGTCCGAAAGTAAATAAGTTACGAGATTGCCGATATCATCCAGGCGTCCCGGGCGGCCAAGTGGAATGGCTTTTGAATAGTCGGTGCCAAGCTGATCAACGGTTATATTTCTCGTGTAGGCCAGTGCTTCATTATATAAATTCGTTGTCAGGCCCGTTTTTTCATTGATGCCCGGTGCTACGCCGACAACCCGGATATGATGGCTGCCCAGTTCTTTTGCCCATGAACGTGTGAACCCATTGACCGCACCTTTGGTCGCAGAATAAATACTCTGACCGTTGGAACCTTCCATGCCCGCCTCTGAGGAAATATTAACGATAACACCGGATCCTTTTCTTAAAAATTGCCGGACAACAGCCTGAGTTGTCAGAAATACTCCTTTCTGATTAACATTAACCATCAAGTCAAAGTCCCTTTCGCTGAGTTCAAATTCCGGCTTCTCACCCCGGAAGTCGACTAACAGACGCGGGAGATTAATCCCTGCGTTGTTAACAAGACCGTCTATTGTACCAAACTTCTTCATGACATGATTAACCATCTTTTCGACACTTTCTTTTTTTGTTACATCCATCTGCACGTGATAGATCCCATTGTCTCCCCGCTCTCCGGTCATCACATGAATGTCACTGACAACAACCTGCGCACCCGCAGCTGTCAACGTCTGTGCAATGTGTTTGCCGATCCCCGATGCTCCACCTGTTACAATGATTACTTTCTGATCCAGGCCCAACCAAGATTCCGCCATCATGAACACCTTCCCTGCCTAATATTTCATCCTCTCAACATCAACAATTATAACAACGCTTACATCTTTATTTAATGCGATTTTTTTCACGGCTGTTTGAAAAATGATAAATGAATAATGATAGGAAATGAAGCTGTCCTGTCAGCAAATAGCGGAAAACCGTTAATGAATGGTTCTCCGACCTCAGAAAAGTTTTTCAATTCTTCTGTCGCTTATCTGTATGAATAAAAAATAATGAAGCAGAAAATCGAAATTTAATATGATGATTCCTCTTGCTCAACCAAAATGCCAACACCCGGCCCAAGATTTCAATAACGCATCGACGATTCAGGACAATCGTCCCGTTGCTGTTGAAAAGGAGCAGGACGTGTATGCAAAAGTCCCTTTTACTATTTTGACTATTTATATTTGTTGATTTCTCGTTGATTATAGATTAATCAGAATATTTTCATTGAAAAACGGCCTATTATTATCTGAATAATTTATAAATATACTGTCACTATTAAATGCATCAATATCTTTTCTTCTTAGCATGGTTTTAGATCCAAGACAGCCGCCTGGCACCGTATTTACTTCGGTTATTTTAAGCAGTAGTCAATGCGCCGTCCGTACCTTGTCCCTCTTATTTTTTACCAAATAGTTGATTTCTTTGATCCGGTTTCGCTATCATAGAAAAGGAAATTTCTTTTTGTATCGATTGCGGGCTGCCGGTAGAATTATTTAATTTTATTGGGTGCCATCCATTCTTCGTGGAGCGAATAACATCAAGAATGACATTGGATTCGAAGGATGATATCTTTGAAAAGAAAAATGAACATTATATCGTACGCCAATAAGTCAAGAACATCATGGTACATAGCAAGGGAAACCGTTATAGAATGCAAAAAATCGCATTATAAAAAAGGAGACGTCATTTCGTACAAGGGAGAAAATTACATTGTGGTTGATGATTACGATTCCTTAAACGTGACCAAGAACCCTTA
Source organism: Sporolactobacillus sp. CQH2019 (assembly GCF_028765345.1). GTDB lineage: Bacteria > Bacillota > Bacilli > Bacillales > Sporolactobacillaceae > Sporolactobacillus. The sequence goes on along the minus strand of NZ_JARAJZ010000006.1, from coordinate 178,046 downwards.
TCCAATCAACCCTTATCAATCTCTGCTGAAACAGTTTAAAGACTGATCGTTTAAATCATGTGAATTCTTGCAATCTGCTGTTCACAATCTATTTGGATTATTTTTAAAGGTAACTTTGGAGCGCACGCTGCAAGGGCCTTTTTTATCCATAAAGGAACGCCCGTCCGGATACGATAAGCGATTTGCATCAGGCAGTATACTGGTATACTGCCTTTTCAGAACAATTTCTTTTCTTGACGATGCTCTCCGGTCCCATTAACAGGCATTTCGGGGTTTAAATGAGACTCCGTCCGTCACCCAAAGCCGTCTCTAACAGAGGAACAGCTTACAATGACCGATAAAACAGGCATAACGACCGATAATATTGCCGCGCCGACCGATAAAACCGGTACATTGACCGATAAACTGCCCCGAACGGTCGATAAACTCGCGGCGACGGCCGATAAACTGCTCCAAACGGTCGATAAAAATTACCCGTGAGCCTGTGGCACAGGCGGCCTGCTCTTCTTGTTTTCCTGTATTGATAGAAATCCCCACGAGCCTTTATACATTTTTTCAGCTGCCGTCTCACTTATCTTTCCTCCGAAATGTTGATTCCTAAAGTGATATTTTCCGTTGACTATTAAACAATAGCCGTTTTTGTACGATATTAGTGAATGTTAGTGTCCGAATTTATAGAAATCAGCAACGGCACGCCATTATTAATATCTTGTGGAGGATGAGATACAAGTGTCACATATCACGAATAATAAGCACCGATCCCCTAGCCTCAGCACTCTTGCCATTTTATTTATTGTTTTCATTATCGCTGTACCGAATCTTCTGATTGGCTTTTTCATTTACAGAGATGTCAGAGCGTCTTCTCAAGAACAGCTTGACAATAGTGCGGCAAACAGCCTGCAGTTTCTGGACAAGAACCTGACACAGTTTATTCAGGGAAAGACGCATATTGTCTCACAGCTGAGCAGCAGCCTGTCCGGTAAAATAGAAAATCCTAAGGAAATACAAAGCGCACTCGGCGACATACAAGGTGTCGATCAGGATGAAGCGGCCCTTTATTTGGCAGACCGGCAGGGAACGCTGATTTTTCTTCCTGCAACAACCAAAATTCCAAAGAGTCTCGATCCCCGTACCCGTCCATGGTATAAACTGGCAATGGAACATGCAGGGAAACCGGTCATTACGGCACCCTATCTTTCTGCCGACGGATCCAATACCATGACGGTCACGATTGCGGAAACCACGTCTGACAGGAGCGGTGTTATCGGCATGGACCTTAAGCTCGACAACATCAGTGCAATTGTCAACCAAGTGAAAGTGGGAGAATCCGGTTACGCCTTTCTGCTTGACAAGAACCAGGTTTGGGTCGCTGGCAGCCGGGTGAAAAGCGGCAGCAAAGCGCCTGCCGGACTGGCCAAAAGATTCGCCGGACAGTCATCCGGAAATCTATTTCAGAACAACCAGCATGTTTATTTTATAACCAACCGGCTGACCGGATGGACTATCGGCGGCACCATGAATCTTAACGAGATTAATCGCACAGTCACGCCGCTTCTCGTGAATATCGGTCTCTTTGCTCTAATTACCATTATTATTGTCACCATACTTGTCTGGCTGATCGTCAGAAAATATATACTGAAACCGACGGCCGGGCTGGTGACCATCTTTGAGAAAATCAGTAAGAATGACTTTACTCAGGAAGTGGGGGCAGAGACAGCATCCAATAGAGAGTTTGCACAATTAGGCGCAAGTGTCCGCCGGATGACGGATTCGCTGAAAAATGTCGTTCGTACGATCGGCAGCAAATCGGAAACACTGGCCGCGTCTTCAGAAGAACTGAGCGCTTCCACGGAGGAAAACAAAGCGACTTCCGATGAAATTGCCCGCTCGATTCAAAAGATTGCTCTGGCCGCCGATGAACAGACAAGCAATGTGGACAAGCTGATCGGAGAAGCGAAAGCCGTGAATCAAGCCGTCGGCTCAATTACCGAACGGACCCAGAATCTTGCCCGTACATCGGAAGAATCCCGACAGATCGTGCAAGACGGACAGGGCGCTCTGCAAATTACCGCGAATCAGATGGGAACAATCAAAGTTAAGGTCAACAGTCTGTCCGCAGTAGTTAACCATCTGAGCGAACAATCCAAGGAAATCGGCAAGATTATCGATGTTATTAATGATATCGCAGATCAGACCCGCCTTCTCTCACTAAATGCAGCTATCGAGGCGGCCCGTGCCGGGGAAAACGGGAAGGGATTCGCCGTCGTTGCTGCGGAAATTCAAAAATTGTCCGCACAATCCGCACAATCGGCCAATCAGATTAACGACATTCTTTCTGTTGTCCGGAAGAATACCGAAGAAGTCACTGTATCCATGGAAGACGGGATCCACGAAGTTGAAAAGGGCATGACAGCGGTGAATCGAAGCGGAAAGTCCTTTGAGACGATTGAGTCTTTCGTCAATACCGTCAGTGAGCAAATCAAAAATGTGACAGCAGCTATCCAGGATATATCCGCCTCGACGGCTCATTCGCTTGCCGCATTTCAGCCGATAAAAGAACTGGCTGCTGAAACATCCTCAAATGTGCAGAATGTTTCAGCGGCTACGGAGGAACAATCTGCTTCAATGCAGGAAGTGGCTAACAGCGCAACCGCTCTTTCAACAATTGCAGATGAGCTCAATCAGATTGTAGCCGCATTTAAAATCAACGCCTGAACGATTGTTAGACCGTCTCAAAAGGAACAGCAAATCAAAAAAATGTCCTTCCTCATTCAGGGAGGATTTTTACTGTGTCATAATCCCATCGGCATCAATAGCGGAAACGCTAGCGGATAATTATTTTCAGCAGACAGAATACATGATCGTAGCCTCCTCATCAGAGAAATACACACTTTTTCCGCCCCGTAATTTTCCATTCACTGATTCTATCAGAAAGAAGCGTCAGACACCGGTATGACAAGGCTCTAATGAATCACTCAGAAGTTCCTAAATAGATCAATGTACCAAAAGCATGCTAAAAAATTTTTATTTGACCCGTTTCGTCAGCTTTTAAAAAATTAAATGTTTGATGGTTAAAACCAGCAAAATGAGAATTTAAATTATATCAGATTGGAGAAGCTAGACCAGCGCAGTTTGTTCCCTATATCTCAGGTTGTTTTACTGCCATTTTTGAATTCCTAATCATGGAAAAAAGTGATCTTAAAATACCCAATGAAAAGTTATCAGCGCTTTTTGGAGGAATGTATGGGATGACACCGATTATACAAACCTTTCAATGTTATATTTAGGAAGGCGGATATAAAGCGAATGGGCAACTCAAAACAAAGATGTACGCAGTAATGATCAGCTTTCAGGTGTATTCTCTTTTTATATTATATTGAAATAAAGAAATTAATGTAGAATGAGTGATCAATGTTAAATATATACAATATAAGGAAATAATTGAACACCCTGCTTTTAGCTAATATTAAATAAAGAATATAGCTCAATCTCTGAAAAAAATAAGATGACCCCGAAATCTACGAAGTGAATCGGAGTCATCCTTATAGAAATGAAACTATTCAGCTCAGGAGCTGATTCTTCGCTAACGTTTACAGAGACCCTGAGCTCAGAAACTCTTTCAGAGCCTGTTTCCATTCCCTTACGTCTTCAAAGCCGTTGAGTCTTAACGCCATATGTTCAAATACCGAGTTTTCCGGGCGTTTTGCCGGTCTCGGAAATTCTGCCGTGGTACACGGATCCACCTGAATAGAAATCCCCTTGATTTCAAAAATTGCCCGGGCAAACTCGTACCAGCTGCAGCTGCCGGAGTTGGAAACATGATAGGTCCCATAACGATCCGTCTGAAACAGATCAATTATTTTCGCCGCGAGATCCTTCGTGAAAGTCGGACAGCCTCTTTGATCATCGACGACGTTCAGCCGGTCATGGTCAGCAGCCAGCTTCAGCATCGTCCTGACAAAATTGCCGCCGTACGAACCGTACACCCAGGATGTCCGGGCGATAAAAAACTTCGAATGAAAGGCACGTACAAACTGCTCCCCCGCATACTTAGACTGCCCGTACACACCCAATGGTGCCGGAGGATCGAATTCAGAATAGGTACCCTTTTTCGTTCCGTCAAAGACATAATCGGTGCTGACATAAACCAGTTTCGCCCCGGCTTCTTCGGCAGCAAGAGCGACATTTCTGGTCCCATAGGCATTGACGAGAAAAGCCCCGTCGCGATCGGTTTCCGCCTGATCGACAGCCGTATAAGCCGCCGTATGGCAGACGACATCCGGTTTGATTTTCTGAAACACCCGACGGACGTGATCCAGGTTCGTGATGTCCAGCTCCTGATGGCCAAGTCCGTATGTTTCATAGCCCCGCTTCTGCAGCATGATCGTCAGTTCCGTACCGAGCTGACCGTGACCGCCGGTAACGATGACCTTATTGGACATAGCTCTTCGCTCCGTACTGTTTCTTGTAGTAATCCATGTATTCGCCGGACTTGATCTTCCGCCACCAGTCTTCATGGTCGAGATACCACTGGATTGTTTCTTTAATGCCGGTTTCAAACGTGTGCTCCGGTTTCCAGCCGAGTTCCGTTTCGATCTTTGTCGGATCGATCGCATAGCGGCGGTCGTGCCCGAGGCGGTCGGTGACGTGCTTGATCAGATCGCGGGACTTGCCGAGCGTGTCGACTATCAACTCGACGATATCAATATTGCGTTTTTCATTATGGCCGCCGATATTGTACACTTCTCCGGATTTTCCTTTGTGAAGCACCAGATCAATTGCCCGGCAGTGATCTTCGACAAAGAGCCAGTCACGGATATTCCTGCCGTCGCCGTACACCGGCAGTTCCTTGCCTTCAAGCGCGTTCGTCACCATCAGCGGAATCAGTTTTTCCGGGAAATGATACGGCCCGTAGTTGTTCGAGCAGCGCGTGATATTGACGTTCATGCCGTACGTTTCGTAATAGGCCCGTACCAGCAGATCCGCCGAAGCCTTGCTTGCGGAATACGGGCTGTTCGGCGCGAGCGGGGTCGTTTCCGTAAAATAGCCGTCCGCTCCGAGCGATCCGTATACTTCATCGGTCGAAATCTGCAGATACTTATTTACGTTTCTGTTTCTAGCGACGTCAAGCAAAGTCTGCGTCCCGAGAACATTGGTTTTAACGAATACATCCGGCTCGGTGATGCTGCGGTCGACATGCGACTCCGCCGCAAAATTCACGATCGTGTCACTATCAAAATGATCGATAACATATTCAAGAAGTTCGCGATTGCGAATATCGCCGCGAACAAAGTGATAATTCGGAGCGTTTTCCACATCTTTCAGATTTTCCAGATTGCCCGCATAGGTGAGCAGATCATAATTGACAATCGTGTCGTCCGGGTGAAACCGGAGCATATGATGCACGAAGTTGCTGCCGATAAAACCGGCGCCTCCGGTCACGAGCAGTCTCATCAGTCTTCAGCTCCCAATTCAAAATTGATCTCCGCATCTTTCAGGAACGGATGATGCTTGTCCTTCTCCGACAGGATCGGATCGCTTACCGGCCAGTCAATGCCGATCTCCGGATCATTCCAGAGGATCCCGCGGTCCTGTTCCGGTGCGTAGAACTCATCCACTTTATAAAAAACATTCACATTAGGCGTCAGCGTACAAAAACCATGAGCGAAGCCCTTCGGAATCAGCAGCTGGCGCCGGTTGTATTCACTGAGAATAAAACTGCCCCATTTGCCGAATGTCGGAGAGCCCTTTCTGATATCGACGACGACATCCAGAATCGCCCCGGTCAGCGCCCGCAGCAGTTTCGTCTGCGACTTCGGATTCAGCTGATAGTGCAGGCCGCGGACAATCCCCGCTTCACTCGACAGCGACTGATTGTCCTGCACAAAATCGATATGTATGCCCGCTTCGGCCAGTTCCGCCTGATTATAACTTTCCATAAAAAAGCCGCGGTTATCCCCGAAGGCTTTCGGTTCAATCACCTTGACGCCTTTTAAAAATGTGTCCGTTACTTTAATCTTTGACATCGTACAACACCGCCATTATAAGATAATGAAGCTCCGAACGGTATCCGGTCCGGCGCTTTACTTCACCTTTGTTTTCAGTAAATCCAGCAGATACTTGCCATAGCCGTTCTTCTTCAGCGGCTGGGCCAGTTCATACAGCTTCTCTTCATCAATATAACCCATCCGGTAGGCGATTTCTTCAATGCACGCCACTTTCAGACTCTGCCGCTTCTCGACAGTCTGAATGAACAGCGAAGCGTCGAGCAGCGACTCATGGGTTCCCGTGTCCAGCCAGGCAAAGCCGCGGCCAAGCAGTTCCACATTTAATGTTCCCTGTTTCAGATAGGCCTCGTTCACCGACGTGATCTCCAGCTCGCCGCGCGCCGACGGCCGGATATTTTTAGCGATGTCGACCACCTGGGAATCATAGAAATAGAGGCCGGTCACTGCATATGTGGATTTCGGAACTTTAGGCTTTTCCTCAATGGAAATGACCCTGCCCTGTTCATCAAATTCCACCACCCCGAACCGCTCCGGATCTTTGACGTTATAGCCGAACACCGTGGCGCCGGACTTTCGCGATGCGGCTTTCTGCAGAATATCGGTAAAACCGTGTCCATAGAAAATGTTGTCGCCCAGAATAAGCGAAACCGGCTCACGGCCTATAAAGTCTTCCCCCAGAATAAACGCCTGCGCCAGGCCGTCGGGACTCGGCTGCACTTTATACTGAAGACTGAGCCCCCAGTCCGAACCGTCGCCCAGCAACTCTTTAAACCGCGGCGTATCTTTCGGCGTTGAGATAATCAGAATGTCCCGAATCCCCGCCAGCATGAGAACAGACAGAGGGTAATAAATCATCGGTTTATCATAAACCGGAAGCAGCTGCTTCGAAATTGAACGAGTGATCGGATAGAGCCGCGTTCCGCTGCCGCCGGCCAGTATTATGCCCTTCAAAAAACCACGCTCCCCTTTATATTAGAAAAGATGCAGTGTATAGAAGTGATGATCCTTCATTTTAACGGGAAAACATAAACGCTTCCTATAGTATACATTTTTTAAGATATAAAATTAAGGGCCAGTATCATATATTTAAAAATTATCACGACACCTGGCGACGCCGTTTCAGAAAGACAGACTCTTTTTGCCAATCGTCCGGGTGATCCTTTTTCCGGCGTCATCGGCACATCTCCAGGTTTTCAATAAAAAATAGGATGATCCTTTCTTACTCACCCAAGCCGGCAAAAACGGTGATCCGAGGTTTTAACGCTTCGGCCGTTATGATGAATGCCTCGTTGCCGACGAAGGGGAACGATTCAGGTTTTCTGAAAGCCCTCTTGTCATTCCGATTATTCGCACTTATTGGTTCCTTGGCTGTTATATTCTGCGTCTTAGTGATATTCTGTATCGATATTTTGTACTTTACTGGTGATAAGCAGCGATTTACTGTTGATATCTAAGGTTTGCTGATACTTCTAATCACAGTTTTATATAAATTCGCAGAAAAGCCAACGAAAAATATCAGACGTTTTCCTTGACCGCGCACGATATCGCCTCTCAAAAGGAGTATATTGCCGCTCGCCTCATCTTTCAAAGGAGGGGATGATGCATTCACGCTACGACCGGACAGTCTGCAGCATGCCGGAGGATACTCTTTTAAAAATCTCAGAATTTATCCGCCGTTTTCCGTGTCCCCCTTCTACATACAATATAGAAGGGCCGTTAAATTGCCTGTCTCATCGTTTCATCCCCGACACGGCCCTGATCCCTCGTTTCACTTCTTCCGTTTTCAATCCACTTCATTTCCGAGAGGAGACCTTCCTATGTCCTTCACCGATTTTTTCGCAGACCCCGGCGAACCGTCCGAACGCGCATTTGAAAGACTGCTGAAGAAATACGAGCCGATGATTATCAGCACAGTACGGCGCTATGCCGCCGGCTACGCCCGCCATATTCAGGGTGCGGCGGACCGGAAAGATCTGATGCAGATCGCACGGATCGCTTTCTGGGAAGCCAATTGTTTATTTGATCCGGCCAAGGTAGGCCGCGATAAGACTCCCGAACATGTTTTCATTGCCTTTGCTGCAGCAACAATGTGCGGAAGACTGTCGGACAGGCTCAGAAAAGTAAGCAAACTGACAAGCCGCGAAACGCCCATTATAAATGAAGAAACTGTTGATTACCCTGACTCTGACTCCTCTTCACGATCAACTGAAAAACAGCTGCACGATCTCGTCGACGGTTTTCTCTCTTTGCTCAGCCCCCGTGAACGTCAGTACCTGCATCTCTCCCTTTTCAAAGACTGGGATAGAAGACAGATTGCCGAAGCAGCCCGGGTTTCAGAACACACCGTCCGTTCCTGGAAAAAAACATTGCGAAAAAAACTGGAACCTTTGAGAGCCTCGCTGCTGCAAAGAAACTAGTAGAATGCTTCAAAAATATTGTATGCACGGAGATAATTCAAGTATATTCTGAATCATTGCAGAGCTAAATTGGGATTGAGTTGAAGATTTTTCAATGTAATATACGAGTCATGCTCCTTCTTTCTCATCTATCCGGCCGCATCCGCCGTGCCCTGTCTGAACAAAGAACGGCTCACTTAGCAGATTTTCGGCAATCGGAATTTCTCATGGAAACAGTACGGACCACAGCCCTATGGTTTTTTCCCCCTGCCCCGCAAAATGCAAACAGCTCTTTACTGATTAAACAGTGGAAAATGCGCCGGCGAATCGCGGATTCTGAAAAATGACAGCAGGGTTCTTGAAGATTTCAATAGGGAGGCTGACTGGATGGCCTATTTCATCATGACGTATGCTGCTATTTACTCGAAAATACCTTAACATTGGGATTTTTCAGAACTTCGATATAAAGGCACGGGAATGCAGGTTTTCTGCCGTTTAAAAAAGGAAATTTTTTTACGATCTCTTTCCTTTCTCGTCTCAAGATATGGTCCGATTCCTATCATTTAAAAAGAGGCATGAATCCTGTCATGTACAGGACACATGCCTCTCATTTACACAACCATTGACTTTTCTGTAAGGCTCTTTTCATTTTAAATACTTAGCTTCCCATTTTTCTTGTTTTTAAACAGGGCTGAGTTGAGATATATCTTCATATCCATAATTTATTTTCATCTTACCTGTATTATCTAAAATAAACCTTACATTTTGTCATAAACATTTTAAAAGCTGACTTATTATTAATCGTCTCCCAAAATTTCATCATCTAGTTTTTCTCTTTCTTCCTCAATTTGCTTGTATGAAGTTATAAGATTGTCAATATAGTCAGTTGGTACTTCTCTTTTATCTTGAAACAAATGAATTTTAGCTCCTTTATTTATTAATTCATCTACTATAATCTTAAACTGTTTTAACTCATCCGTATCAAAATAATCACATTCAAGCACAAAGTTATCATTTTCTATATTTCTTTTAACTTCGTTGATACTCAAATCCTTTTTCTGTCTAAGGACTGAAATATACCTTAATTTATTTGAATCATTATCAATTTTTAATTTCATCTTTACCATAGTTTTTATCTCCTCAGAAATCTTTAATCTGGTCTATAGGTTCACCTGGAAAACTGTTTTTCCAGGTGCCACCCATTAAGATGTTCATTATAGGTAGCTGGATAAATTATATCGCCTTTGTCTGCAAGATGGGGATACTTGGAAGCACTGTAGCTATCCCCCACAATTGGTTTACCATCAAAATTAGGTTTTTTACCAGAAACAATATCATTTATCTGTTCCTGAGACCAATTACGAGTAGGTCATTCATTATCTAATATTCTTTGTTGCTCTTGATACCAAAATTCTTTAACTCCCTTATTTCTTCTTTTAGCAAATTTCTTATTCCATATATAGTCTTCATATTCTTGCTTCGTTATTGTTCTATTATCAATTTTTTCTTTCAATGCCTTCATCTTTTTTAGAACTCAATTGTTTAGTTTGAGTAGGATGTTCACTTAAATCTAAACCTTTCGTTCTTTCTGTAATGAGATCTTTTGGAGTTTGAACTTCGGGAACATTATCTAAATGCTTTCGAGCCACACTTGTTTCCTTAACATCCTGAACTTCCTCCACTTTACTATAACTGACCTCCTGAGTAACACTTTCCTTAGACGCCATCTGCCGGAATGTGCTTTTGACATCCTGAATCATACGCTTTCCGCTGTCTGCGCCGCCCGAAGCGTCGGCAAATTCCGGCTGCAGGCCAGGGAAATTCGGTCTCCCGCGTTGGCTGCGGCTTGTTTCACGCTTTCTATCCCTGCACGCTCGGCCTGTTTCAGTTCCCGGAGCCGCCTTCCGGATGTTCAGCCCATCGTTTTCGTCAAGTCGCCCAGGGTCGTCACGCCCTTTGCGCCCATACGGGCCGATCGTGCTGAAAGCGCCCGGCGGCCTTGAAGGCGGGGACCACAACCAGCATGCCGAAGACGTCTTCAAATCTTGATATGGATATATCAATTAATAGGATCAGTAGATTATTCCAAAAATGAAATAGACATTAAAATCAAGTCTTTGCGCTTAATCTTAATGTCCACTTCACTTTTTCAAATATTGTTGAATGTGACATAACTATCTATTAGCATTGATAAAATTTATAATACTATTTTTTCCACTGATTCCGTTTTCTTCAAATAAAAAATAAACTTTTCGGCTAATTTTTTGTTTGAACCTTTTATTATATAATAAGTTATCAAGAAAAATGCTTCACTAAATTCTCATCCACGTTTTCAATTGGAGAGGGTAAATATTTTTCTTTTTTATATAAATATGCTTTCCAATCCGTATAAGAAACCGCGTCAACAATGCAGTTCCAAAATGCTTCGTGTAGTTCTCCCTCATCCATTCGCATCTGAATAAATAGCCCGGAAAATTCATCCAGCAAATAGTAGATGTCATCACCTGATTTTTGTTTATTTTCAAGTCATTCCCAGCAAACTTTTAATAACAAGTTTCTTATCTCAAAATGAGATCTCATCGGGCCACATTTGGGTTAAAGCTTTGAAAATATCTCGATTATTTCTCAGAATATATTATATTGCAATCGCTAAATGTAGATCATTTTTTAAATTATTAGTAACTCTGTTTGAACAAATAGATCGTATAATTTTAATCGGTAATATCTGCTAATCAAGGTGTTCATATTACTGGAGATACTCAGTTATATTATTCAGTAAGCTGCTTTAGAAATTCTTCAAAATTCTTACTTGTAAAATATGTGACTGGTTCTAAATCAGTTGATTCTTCATGATTCCACACACACAGATGGCTCTTGATTATGACTTCGATAATCTAAACAAATAAAATCACCGGCAAACAAGGCGGCAATGGGTAATAATTCAACACCAATTAAATTTTCGTCTGAAACAATTCTCTCATCCAGCTGTGTTCTTACAACGCCAATATCATAGAATTCATCATCTCGTTGACTTGTTACTTTTAATATACATAAGAATCTGTCAACAACATAACTGTGATTATTGCATATAAAGACATTCTCAATAGGTATTGCCCCATTATTTTTCTTAATAAATTCTTTATACGCATTTGGTAATTTAATCCTCCATTTTTTTCTTTTTCAGATAACAAAGTGTTATCCGGCAGTGGAAAGATTACAGAACCCTCTCGGATTTCCATAGCACTTATGCCTCCCCAAATCGTATATTATCTCGGAGCATTCGCCCACATTCCTATTGTTCTCCCGCCATTGTGAGGTGTTATGTTATGAATTCCAAATGGAACTAACTCCATTCTACCGGGTATATTCGTATGATGCTAAGTCATACCTTTTCTAGTTCCACCTATGTGTTTGTCTAACCAGTTAAACTGCTCTTTATCCGACAATTTCCAAAACGTTTTGGGCAAATAAACAGTTCTTTGAACTACGCCCGCATCTGCAAAATTAGCGAATCCATATCTCATGCCATCTGCTTTACTTATTTCTATTTCTGGAATATAACCCTTCGACATCGCAAATTCTTTTATTTTTCTCCTTTGGACTGGTGAAAGACTATCTCCACCTGGAATACTGTCATCCCAAGACCATGGTTTAACGGAGGCAAGCGGACTGGCCGCCTGGTACTCCTTGACGTTCAGCATGTTTGGGGTGTGGTAACGGCTGATTGAGACCTGCGACATTTCCGCGACAAAGGCATCCATCTGCTGCATGCAGTCCAGCGCACCCCAGGATGAAATTTTAGTGATCGCCCGGTTCATCATTTCGGCGACCAGTGCCAAAAGTTCAGCAGCCCAGCGGCAGAAGTCGTCGATGTCGTCGATTTTCCCAGCGTCTGCGCCGGTATCTGAAACGTATTGTGCGGGTAATTTCTTGCTTCACGATTGGTTCTTATTCAGAATTTTGATTGAAGGGTTGACTCACTCAAGGGTGGAATTTTTTCTCACCGACTCGTGCTTACTTAACTGCTTTCTTAATCATTTTGTCTTCAACGCTTTGTCAGCAACTATCTACTGTATAACAGAGTGGTTAATTTCAAACCTTACTTTTGTTTCAAAAGATAGGCCTTGATGTCTTGACTCTCAATTCTGATTCTTTCTTCTCCCAGATTTTTAAATCTCAACAGGGGTATTTTTATCTCAATTAATGCGTCGATCTCATTCAATGGGATCTGTTTATCAAAAACAAAGGGTTCCTTCTTCTCAAATTGAAATTTCTCCGCAATATCCCTATCGTTAGTAGTTATCATTATATAGTGCTGATCTAAAACAAATTTGCCTATGGCAAGCGGTTCAAATTCCATTCCCTTATAAATCACTTTATAATTTAATTCATAAACTAATTCTACTTTGTTATCACTTACTTCTTTAATATAAATGTCTTTATGAATATTTCCTGCAATATCAACTAGCTCAGAAAATCCAACATCTTCCATTCTAGATTTTAATCTAATTTTTGAATTCCTTATAGTTGCTTCATACTCTTTATTGTTATAAATAGCAAAGACCATTTTTATTTTCCCCCCATTAATATCCATTTTTCATCTGTATCAGCATCATAAACAAATTGTTGAGTTATTTCACCTGTTTTACCATCGAATATATTGATTTTATCACCATCAGTAAATATTCTTAAATCTTGAAAGTATTCTGGTGAAATAATACTTTTACTTCCTGTAAATCCTCTGCCAGTGAAAGGATAGTCGCCCTCTTTTGGTTCCCAAGCCGGAACAGATACTTGACTCGGATCATTGACTTTATCTATGGTTCCATAAAACTTATCTGGCTTCCCTGTAGATCTTGATATTCCATCTATGCCCCGGCTGGTGGGCAGGCGATCGTCAGGATGACAATTGCCGCCCCGATACCGAGATTCACCCAGAACTCCTGGTCCATCTGCTTGTCTTTGATCGACCGGTAGTCGAACCCGTGGCTGTACTGGATGCCCTCTTGGTACTGGTCAAAAGTCACGCCGAGGCCTGTTTTCCGGCCGCGGCCCGGTAGGTTTCGTATTCCTTTTTCAGCGAAGCAGCCATCAGGCTGCTGCTGTTAAAGAGAGCGTCGAACGTGATCGACTGTTTGATCACTGGCTCATAGGCGGCGACGGAGGCAAGCGGACTGGCTGCCTGGTATTCCTTGACGTTCAGAGTGTTCCGGGTGTGGTACTGGCTGATCGAAATCTGCGACATTTCCGTGGCAAAGGCATCCATCTGTTTGTAAAAGGGATCGTCGATCCGGCGGTTGACCGCATCGGCGACCCATGTTATCCCATGAACTGTTTCCGGTATGAAACATTTTCTCCAATTGGTCAAATGTCATGTTCAAAAAATATTAATCAGTTAGTGGCTACTACATAATCCCTGATTAGTCATCTAATAAGAGATATCTAATAAAAAAACCTTGAAGTATAAAGCTGATCAAGGTTTCAAAATAAGTTTCTTATATTTCAGGAATTTCAATTACTTTACCAGGTGATTTGTCTACTAAAAACTCTGGAATATTAGGATTCATTTTTTTCAATTTAAATTTTTGGACTCTCGTTAATTCAGGATTAAATGATATATTTTGTGATTTAAAATCTAAATTAATAAGTTTATTATAAAGCTTGAGCAAAAAATCCTTCCATTCTTCAAGTTTAGAGGTTGAAACTCCCTTTGGATTTTCTAACAGACGATATCCGTCAGCATAATAAAACATTAATAATCCTGTTCCTAGATCACAATGCTTATTCGTGAGGATAGCTTCTGGTATTTCTAAACCACTATTCCAGTTGTAATTTGCGGCAAAGCAATGGAGGACTAGAGGGTCACTTGTGTTACTTAACTGCTTGATGACATCATCCTTTTCTGTGTTATAAAGCAATTCTTCCAAAAAATTAATATCTTTATTCTCCATAAAAATTGCCCACCTTACCATTATTTTCATGTGATTTAGTACTTTAATTGTTTTAGCTTTCTTTCCCAAAGATCTACTGTCGCGCCTTGGTTAGGGTACAGTGGTAATCCCTTTTCCTGTAATTTTCTTAAATTTTTCTGCAAATTATATACTTGTTTCTGTAAGCTATCAACGCTCTGGTTAATATCCATTTTATTTAATGCTCGCGCCACCACTTCATTATAAATAGAATGATAGCCCCTATGTCTAGAAATTGCACTTATATTATCACCCGGTATCCTGAGAAAAATACCATTTGATGAGCTATCTAAGTCCATGCCTATTTTTTTAATGACCGGATTATTTGACATTTCAGCAGGGATAATGTGCTGTGCTTGATATCCACTCCATCTTGCCGAACGTTTAATTCCCATCTCTTCCATCAAATTTTTTCCTAACTTACTTGAATCCCCCCCTGTTACAATTCCTGGTTTACCTGGGACAAGTCTATTAACATTATTTTTTTCTGTAGACATGCTCCCAATATTCTTTGAATATATTTGTTGAACTGACTGTTTAATGTTCCTTAAATTATCGACGAAACGCTCTCCGCCGCCAACTCCTGAAGCGCCGGCAAATTCCGGCTGCAGGCCGCTCAGGGAAATCCGGTCTCCCGCGTTGGCCGCGGCTTGTTTCACGCTGTCTATCCCTGCACGGCCGGCCTGTTTCAGCTGGATCAACCACCTTCCGGACGCCCGGCTCATCGTTTTCGTCAGGTCGCCCAAGGTCGTCACGCCTTGGGTGCCCATCCGGCCGATCGCGCTGAAAGCGCCGGCGGCCTTGAAAGCGGGGATCACGTCCAGCACACCGAAGACGCCCTCCGTGACCCGCTCTTCCGTGCTCAGCTTCCGCCCGGAGATCAGGCTCGTCCCGGTGGCCGCGTCGGCCAGCTGCATCGCCCCGTAGGCGGCACCCGCCGCGATCCCGGCCGGCGGGCAGGCGATCGTCAGGATGACGACTGCCGCTCCGATGCCGAGGTTCACCCAGAACTCCCGGTCCATCTGTTTGTCTTTGATCGACCGGTAGTCGAAGCCGCGGCTGTACTGGATCCCTTCTTTGTACTGGTCGAAGGTCACGTCGCCGGCCTGTTTCCCGGCCGCGGCCCGGTAGGCTTCGTATTCCTTTTTCAGCGAGGCGGCCATCAGGCTGCTGCTGTTAAAGAGATCGTCGAATGTGATCGACTGTTTGGTCACTGGCTCATAGGCGGCGACAGAGGCGAGCGGACTGGCCGCCTGGTACTCCTTGACGTTCAGCGTGTTTGGGGTGTGGTACTGGCTGATCGAAACCTGCGCCATTTCCGCGGCAAAGGCGTCCATCTGTTTGTAAAAGGGATCGTCGATCTGGCGGCTGACCGCATTGCCGGCCTCACTCGTAAAGGTGTCCAGCTTCCGGTAGTCCTGACCCAGTTTGTCGAGCGTCCCAGCCTGGCTTTTGTACGAAAACCAGAGGCGCCGGTCTTCGTCCAGATCGTCGATCGCCTTCTGGATCTGCTGAAGGGTCCGGTCCATCTGCCGCATGCGCTCCAGCGCGCCGCCCCAGGATGAAATTTGAGCGATCGCCCGGCCCATGTCGTCCCATGAACCGCTTTGATAAGAAACATCCTCTCCCATGTTTTCCGTCACCGCCCTTCATTGATCGAGACGGCCAGCATCAGCCATTGATTGTCCATCTTTACCGCCCCTTTATTTTGGGTACTTCGTTCGTTCCGAAAAAGCGGCTCTATTGTTTTGCAGAGACGATTTCACGTCACCTGAAAAAAACCGAAGCTCTGCCGAGAGCTTCGATTTTTGATTTCTCCTCACGCATTCCTTTGTATTATAGAAAAGTGTGACAAAATATTGAACAGGGAAAAGTTCCTGGATTTTCATCTCTTTTCACGCTATTCAAACCTTATTCGGCAGGTTCCGACAGGAAATGGCAGGCCTTTTGAACTATTGCTTTTTAAATAATTCGCTTCTGCCGGCATTCCTGTCGATTGGGCAGCGGTCCGCCGTCGCTGACGGTCCGATGAATTTCCGCATACATTCCTCAAGGAAGCGAATCTATGGAACCGGAGCGGCATCAAAACAGAATGATAAACGGCGATTGCCCGGTGATGTTCTAACATTTTCGTCACGGTTCACTGCGCCAAAGGCATTGAGACATGACTCTTTGTTTCGACCTAATCCGGTAAACGCTCCCGCACCTTTATCACGGCACTTCAATTCGCCAGATCATGTGAATAGCTGTCTGTTTCCGCATCGAAGCGCAATTCCGGAGGCTCCTTTTTAAACATCTTTGTCAGGACCAGCAAATAGACAAAGCCGACAGCCAGCCAGGAAAGGCCAAGCGTTAATGCGGCGCGGTCAAGGTGAATTAACAATAGTAAGGTACAGCAGGCTCCCGCTAAGGGACAGACCAGGAATTTCCAAAAAGCTTTTGCGCCTCTTTCCCTTTTTTTAACAAAGTAGTGGGAAAATACAGATATATTAACAAAAGTAAAAGCTGAAAAGGCACCGAAGTTAATGAACGATGTAGACGTTGCCACTGTCATGGTCAAGGCCAGCAATGACAGGATACCGATTAAGATGATGTTAAACATCGGCGTGCCGAATTTTCTGCTCAGGGTGCCGAACACTTTTTTAGGGAAAACTCCATCTCGTCCCATGGCGTACATCAGCCTCGAAGCACTGGCCTGGGCGGATAAGCCCGAAGCAAATTGCGCAATAATCAGTCCGGCCAGGAACAGCGCGCTGAATAGATTTCCGCCGATTTCTTTTGCAATGTCCAGGCCTGCGGAAGAAACATCGCTGAAATGAAGATAATCCGGATGTACTAATTGTGAAAAATAAGAAGCGGCAATAAAGATTATTCCCCCTATCAGAGTTGTCAGAAGAATAGCGCGCGGCATTGTCTTTTCGGGACGGATGGTTTCCTCAGTCAGCGTCGTGATCGCATCGAATCCCAGATAAGAGTAGCAGGCAATCGATGCACCGGCCAGCACTGCGGACAGAGAGCCATTCCCGTCCCCGGCAAACAATTTTACCGACCAGAGCGCACCTGCTCCGGTCCCTCCGAGAAGGCTGCGAATGCTCAAAATAACAAAGAGGGCAATAACAAGAAACTGGAAAGCCATCATCAGGAAATTTATGTTGGTGGCGACCTGAATGCCAATGATGTTTATAATAGAAGTGATGCCAATGAAAATGAGAATCCAGACCCATGTCGGCACGGCAGGGAACATGGCCGTTAAATAGGAAGCTCCGATCAGCCAGATAGCCATCGGTATGAAAATATAATCCAGCAGAATCGCCCATCCCACTAAAAAGCCCAGATGGGAACTGATCGATTTTCTGACATACGTATAAGCGGATCCGGCAGTCGGAAAGGCTTTAACCATTTGTCCATAACTGAAAGCAGTGAAAAGCATGGCGACAAGAGAAACCAAATAGGCGGGTACGACAAGTCCTTGTGCTGTCTGTGCAATCACGCCGAAAATGCCGAAGACAATCATCGGCGCCATATAGGCCAGTCCAAATAAAACAACCTGATACAACTTCAGCGTCGGTTTAAAGGATAAATGTTCCGAATCCATTTTTTTCACCTCAAATTATCAAGTTAAGCTTTAGCACACCCATCAGCTTGTCCTTTGAGGCTAGTTATTTACCCTTGTTTGCGTCATCCGTACTGAGCCGGATCCTCACAGTTTTCTTTATGGAATTACTGCACGGATTCCATGCCTTTCTCTATAATATCAAGGCCCTCGTACAGCTCATTTTCAGGAATTGTCAGCGGCGACAGGAAGCGGATACAGTTTCCTCTCAGCCCGGCATTCAGCAGAAGCAATCCGTGTTCATTGGCAAACTGTACAATTTTGTCCGTTCGCTCTTTGTCGGGAGTTTTGGATGCCCGGTCTTTCACAAATTCGACAGCCGCCATCGCGCCCAAACGTCTGACATCGCCGACAAATGAAAAATGCTCCTTCCATTGAAGTGCCCTTCGCTCAATGGCCGCGCCGATCTTTTCCGCCCGATCCGCAAGCCGCTCTTCCTCAATAATTTCGAGCACAGCCAGCGCAGCGGCGCAGGCAACGGGACTGCCGCAATAGGTGCCGCCGAGCGATCCTTTAATATCGCACGCATCAATGATTTCTGCCTTGCCGACGACACCGCTGAGCGGAAATCCGGCAGCGATCGATTTAGACACCGTCATTAAGTCCGGAATGCAATCAAAATTTTCGATCGCGAACATTTTCCCCGTCCGGGCAAAACCGGCCTGAATTTCATCCGCGATAAAAACGATACCGTGCTTTGTGCAGAATTCTCTCACGTACGTGACAAATCGCTTGGAAGGAATGATAAATCCGCCTTCGCCCTGCACCGGTTCCATGACGATGCAGGCTACGGATTCAGGAGCCACCGTACTCAGGAAAAAGTATTCAAACGCATCAATGATTTGCTGATCGTATGCC
Source organism: Sporolactobacillus sp. CQH2019 (assembly GCF_028765345.1). Lineage (GTDB taxonomy): Bacteria > Bacillota > Bacilli > Bacillales > Sporolactobacillaceae > Sporolactobacillus. Next base: position 159,202 of record NZ_JARAJZ010000006.1, on the reverse strand, counting down.
TCGTCGCTCAGTCCTTCCGGCTTCCGATAATAATAAGGATAAGGCGCCTGGTACGTTTCCGATGAAAACGGGCCGAAACCGAATTTATAAGGAACGACCTTGCTGGTCATACTCATTGTCAGATTGGTCCGTCCGTGAAAGGCGCGGTCGAACGTAACAACTGCCTGACGGCCCGTGTAGCGGCGGGCAATTTTAACCGCGTTCTCTACTGCTTCGGCACCGGAATTCAATAACAGGGCTTTTTTGGCAAACGAACCCGGAGCAAGATGGCATAACTTTTCACATAATTCAATATAGGACGGATACATGATAACGTTGAATCCCGGATGAATATAATCATCCACTTGTTTTTTGACGGCTTTCACAACCTTGGGATGACAGTGCCCGACATTTTGAACACCGATGGCTCCGGCAAAATCGATAAAGCGGTTGCCGTCAATATCTGTAATAATCGCCCCGTCTGCTTTAGCGGCAATATGACGATTTCCGTTGCCGATTGCCGCAGCGACGTAGCGATCGCGCTTATCCTGCCATTCTTTTGTCGATATCTTCTCCAGGTTGTTGATACTCATGATTTAAATCCCCCCTACCTTTTTATAGATATTTTTATAAATTATTGGTATTATGTAAAGTATCAATTTTCAATTTTCTTTGGTGTCAGGAGTTGATTCTATGTTAACTTTAAACATGCGATCAGCCGACCGGAAAAGTGATTATATTTATCGACAGATTTACAGGCAGTTGAAAAAGGAAATTCTGCTGCATCATTTTTTGCCTCATGAGAAGTTGCCTTCAAAGCGCGACCTTGCGAAGGGATTAAAAGTCAGCGTCAACTCGGTGAACAGTGCTTATCAGCAGCTTCTTGCCGAGGGCTATATTTATGCAAAAGAGCGGAGCGGCTTTTATGTAGAAAAGCTTGATACGCTTCCGGTCCCGTTCGGCTCTTCAAGAGCTTTGAATCCTGAACTTGCCGAATCGCCTGATTCAAGAAAAGACTGGCTGTCATTCTCCCATATGTCCGCCGACCGATCCTGCTTCCCTTTTGACAGCTGGCTGAATTGCGAACATAAGGCGCTCAGATCAAGACGAACGGAACTAAGCGACGACCCGTCTCGTTTTCCTCAAGGTATCTATTCAGTCCGCCGCACCATTAGCCGACTTTTATCGGTCACCCGGGGCGTGAAGTGCTTTCCTGAACAGATTGTCCTGGGCGGAGGAACTCAGGTGCTCGTTCAGCTGCTCCGCCAATCTTTTTTTCAAAATGCAACCTTCGCGATGGAGGAGCCGGGCTATAAAAGAATCTACCGATTATTAACGATGCAGCATGCCGATGTACGGACAATTGAACTGGATGACCGCGGCATTAAAATGAATGAAATCAACCGGATCAATCCCGATGTGCTCTATATTACGCCTTCGCACCAGTTTCCGACAGGCATCGTCATGCCGATATCCCGGCGCATTCAACTATTAAATTGGGCGTCACGTTCAGAAAACCGTTTTATCATTGAAGATGATTACGACAGCGAATTCAAATACGAGTGCGACACGATTCCATCGCTGCAAGGATTAGACGCTTTCGACAAAGTGATCTACATCGGCACTTTTTCCAAATCACTGCTTCCCGGTCTGCGAATCAGTTATATGGTGCTGCCCCAGCGCTTACTGAAAGCATTCAGGGAAAAATCCCGTTTTATTATGCAGACGTGCAGTGCACTCATACAATTGACCCTGCAGGAATTCATTGATTCAGGAGAATATCGGAAGCATATCAAACGGATGAAACAGATCTATTCGGAACGGCGAATGCGATTGATTGAGGAACTGGGAAAAAAATTCGGCGATGATGTCACGATTTATGGAGCAAATGCAGGGCTTCATTTTATGTCTGCCTTTAAGAGCGGAGAAAATGTCGACGCCATACTCAGACGGGCAGATGAGGAAAAGCTTGAACTATACAGTTTAAGACGATGTTTCTTGAGAAGCTGCATCAACGACCGGGAACCGAGATTTATTCTCGGCTTCGCTAATTTGTCCAAAGAGAACATTGAGGAAGGCGTAAACAGACTTTATCGCGCCGTTTACGGATAATCACAAACGAAATCTGTTTCCGGACTTCCCAGCATTTGAAAATGAAACATCAGAGATGCAGGTATTGACTATCCAGAGGTGAAATCATTGTCAGATCAAGGAAAATTTAAACGGCAACTCACGTTGTCCGACCTTACTTTTATTGGATTCGGTTCTATGTTCGGTTCAGGATGGCTGTTCGCTTCCAGCCATGTCGCCTCAATTGCGGGTCCGGCCGGTATCCTGTCATGGGTTATCGGCGGCTTTGCCATTCTTCTGTTAGGTTTGGTTTTCTCCGAACTCGGTGCATCTCTGCCGCGGGCCGGCGCCGTTGTCCGTTTTCCGGTATATTCTCACGGACCGATAATGGGCTATCTTATCGGATTTATCACGCTGATCGCCAATTCAAGCCTGGTTGCAATTGAAGTCGAGGCAGCCCGCCAGTATACTGCTTCATGGATCCCCTTTCTGACTCAGAAAGGATCCACTCTTCCGACCGTTGCCGGATGGCTGTTTCAATTTATACTGCTCGTTTTATTTTTTGTTTTAAATTACTGGAGTGTTAAAATCTTCGCCAGATCCAATACCATTATTACACTCTTCAAATTTGTGGTTCCGTTACTGACGATTGTCGTTTTATTGTCGCAGATAAAGCTTCATAATTTTACGGTCGAAGGCTTTGCGCCTTTCGGATTATCCGGAATCCAGTCGGCCATCTCCGTGGGCGGGATCATCTTTGCCTATCTGGGCCTGACGCCGATTGTTTCCGTGGCAAGCGAGGCCAGAAATCCCCAGAAAACCATTCCCATTGCCCTGATCCTGTCCGCCGTTCTGGCGACGATCGTCTATCTGTTTCTTCAGATTGCTTTTATCGGAGGCATCCCGACGAACATACTTTCATCCGGATGGACCGACATTTCAAACAAATTCAGTCTTCCGTTCCGCGATATCGCCATCAGTCTCGGCTTCGCCTGGCTGACCTTTTTTATCATCACGGATGCCATTATTTCTCCGACCGGTACAGGGAATATCTTCATGTCGGCATCATCCCGCGTCGTATACGGATGGGCAAAAAGCGGGACCCTGTTCAAGATATTCACGAAGATAGATAAAAAATCCGGCGTTCCCCGTCCGGCTCTCTGGCTTTCTTTTATCCTCTCCATCTTCTGGACATTGCCCTTTCCTTCCTGGGAGGCATTAGTCGGGGTCGTTTCCGCCGCATTGATTCTCAGCTATGCGATCGCTCCGGTCTCCGCCGCCTCCTTCAGGAGAAATGCACCCGATCTGCCGCGTCCGTTCTTTTTAAAAGGGATGTCGGTCATCGGGCCGCTCTCATTCATCATCGCTTCACTGATTGTCTATTGGTCCGGCTGGAGTAACCTTTCCTGGCTGCTCGGTTCGCAAATAGCGATGTTCGTCATCTATCTGTTATTTAGAAAAGCAGTCCCGACGGATAAAGTAACGATTCAGCAGCAAGTCAAATCTTCCCTCTGGCTGATCTTTTACTATGCCGCGATCATGGCCGCCTCCTACTTCGGCATTTTCGGCGGGATCGGGATACTGCAGCAGCCGTGGGACTTTCTGACCGTCGCACTTATTTCACTCGTAGCCTATTACTGGGGCACCCATACCTGCCTGCCGAAAGCGATTTTTGACGATGCGGCAGACGAAACGGACGACGCAGCAGCGGGAGATAAGGACATGAAATTAGGTTAAAATCATCGTTGATCGGACAGGCCTGCCATCGGTCCGCGGATAATCCTATCGAAAATATTTTTTTATGTAGAAAAGGACAAAGTCAACCTGTTTATACTGGAAAATTGTATGCCAGGATTATGAGACCGTTAGAAACTATTTATCGGTCGTCACAGCGATTTTTTCGGTCATTACGCGCGGTTTTTCGGTCGCCAAGTGCAGTTTTTCGGTTGTTACATGCGGTTTTTCGGTCATTACGCGCAGTTTTTCGGTCGTCCTCTATTCGGAGCTATCAAATCATTATGGAAATTTATTGATTGCGGAATGATTTTCCGGCTTTCGAACGATGAACGGTCTCAGGAAAAGTCGGACACCATTTGACGGCACAGCAGAAAAATGAGCTAAAAGGATATTCGTATAATCCAATATTTACTCAATCATCGGCCCATAATAAGAAGGCAATTTCTTTGCTTGCCAATAAAATCAGACTGGAGATGAAAAAATGATCACCACTGTCACCTTGAATCCCGCACTCGATCAACTGCTTGCAACCGACGAACTGGCCGTTGGCGACACAAATCGTACCCGGCTTTTATCCGAATCGGCAGCCGGCAAGGGCATCGATGTCGCAAAGGTCCTTCGTGATCTGGACTGCCGGGTTAATGCCACGGGTTTTCTGGGAGGCGATGTGGCCGGTATTTTTGTCCGCTGCTTTAAAGATGAGAAAATCGGCAATTATTTTATTAGAATCAAGGAATCGACACGGACGAACATCCAGCTGTTTGAAAAAAGCGGCAGAAGGACCGAGCTGCTTGAAGCGGGTCCATCGGTCAGCCATGAAGAGTGTGCATCCCTGATGGAACAGTTTAAAAAACTCGCCTCGGCAAGTGATGCTGTAACGATCTGCGGCAGCGTCCCCGCCGGCGTCGACAAAGATTATTTTCTCAATCTGGTCCGCACGGCCAGACATTCGTGCCGCTGCGTGATTGTCGATACATCCGGAGAATGGCTGAAGTTGGCAGTTGATCAAAAGCCTGACCTGATCAAACCGAATCGTAAAGAAATAACTGAATTAATGGGCAGGGAAAAGGCCGATGACGCGGAAATAATCGCTTTCGGTCAGCAGCTTGTCAGACAAGGAGTTCCTTATATCCTCGTTTCTCTGGGCGGAGACGGTGCCATGCTGATCTGCGACAGCGGCGTCTGGCGCGGACAGGCTCCGGATATTGAAGTAAAAAGTACGCTCGGATGCGGCGATTCTATGGTTGCATCGCTGAGCGTCTCGCTGTCCGAACAGCTTCCGCCTGAAGAGATGCTGAAAAAATCGATCGCCCTGTCCGCCGCCAATGCCATGACCTTTGAAACGGCGCACGTCATTCTGGACGATTATAAAAAACTGCTTCATGAAGTGCATATAGAAAAGATCGAGAGATAATACGATCCGGAAGGCAGTTGTCTATTCAGGACTTGCTGAACCAACACCCCTTTTGCCGGAAATCCAAACAAGTCCGAATAAGATCAAAGGGAATTTCTGGAAATGTACACACTGCTCAAGAAAAGTGCTTTTATCATTCAGCCGACAAATGTCCGGAGAAGTTCGAGATGCGGACATTTCTCCTTTCCTATCATAATTATCTTCGGATTGTGGCCTGCAAAAAGAACCGAAAGGCAGCATCTCCCTTTCGGCTAAAAAGATCATTATAATGTCCTGCATTTTCAACTGCAGCTGAAGCGCTCCCATAGATTATCTGCTCATAAACTAAATAGCTTACGAATGTCTTCCTTTGAATGAGCGTTTTTCAACTGTTTAATAAAATGGTCATGTGCCAGCAGTTTAGATACATTGGCCAAATATTTAAGATGATCGGCACTATTTTCCGGAATAAGGAATGAAATCACCGTGTCAATTTTCCCTCCATCCAGCGTCTGCCATTCAATCGGTGTTTTTAATTTCAATATCATCATACTGGATCTTTTTATTGCGGCATCCTGAGCATGCGGGATAGCAATGCCCTTTTCCATCCCTGTAGATCCTTGCTGTTCCCTTGCCAGATATTTTTGGTATACAGGCTCTGAATCCACAGCATCCTGATTCCTGACAGCTAAATCGGCCAGATATTTTAGAACATCTTCCCGGGTTTTAGCCTCAACGTCAAATTCGATATTCTGCTTTTTGAGAATGCTTCCCGGATCGGGCCCGGTCACTGGAGTGACCAAATTCAGGGAATTTCTGACTGATTGGGTACTATTTTTAAAATCGGCAGTATGAGCGGGCTGATTAAGCACAGCATTTTTTCTTGCCTGTTTCCCTGCAGACAAAGCCAGAAGGATTCCGGATACCAGAGCGCCAATCACGATCCAAAGCACCCATAATAGCGGATGGTTTACGAGCGGAAGTATGATGAAACCGCCATGAGGTGCCGGATCACTGATCTTCGTCGCGTAGCTCAGAATGGCTGCAATGGCCGATCCAATCATGAATGATGGAATATTCAGGAACGGGTTTTTGGCAGCGAATGGAATGGCTCCTTCCGTAATATGCGTAGACCCCAGCAGAAAGTTCACATAACCTGCATTCCTTTCCTCACTAGTATAGGCTTTTCTATTCAATAAAACGGCAAAACCTGTCGCAAGCGGGGGAGCAATACAGGCTGCTGAGACCCCGGACATAAAATAGAAATTTCCCTGGCCGAGAAGGGCAACACCGGTTAAGTAAGCCGCTTTGTTCACCGGGCCGCCGAAGTCAAACGCCGCCATAGCTCCGACGATGAGTCCGAGAATAATCGGGTCCGAGTTCTGCATGCCTTTCAGAAAAGCCATCATGCCTTGATTAATGTCCTTCATTGGCGATGAGAGAAACCACATAATAGCAGTCGAAATGAACACGCCCAGCAAAGGATAGATAAAAATTTCTTTCAGTCCGTTAAGTTGTTTTGGAACTTTTTTAAATAGATATTTCAACAGAACAGTCACGTACCCGGCAAGAAAACCGCCGACAATCCCGCCCAGGAAACCGGTTCCATTTGTAAATGCAAGCATACCTGTCGCAAAACCAGCGATCAAACCTGCACGTTTTCCGATCGCTTCAGCAATATAAGCGCATAAAACCGGAACCATCAGATTCATCGTCATGCCGCCGAGTGTATTCAGCATGTAGGCAAACTGATTATATTGTGAACTTTTCGGATCTGCCGAGTTAATTCCCCAGAAGAAAGAAACGGCCAGCATAACACCACCGGCCACAACAACCGGGATCATATGGGACACACCATTCATAAGCTGAATGTACAGTGTATGCCAAAATCCGCTTGAAATGTTTTCACCGGATGATCCGGATGTGGCATTTTCCAGTCCGTTTCCCTTATATACAGGGATGCTTGAATCATTTAATATGGCATCAACAAGTTCCTCTGCATCCTTCATGCCTTTAGATACGGAAACATTAATAACTCTTTTGCCGGCAAATCGATCAGGATTCACATCAATATCCGCAGCAATGATCACTCCCTCGGCATCCTTTATCTCCTTTTCTGTCAGTGCATTTTCAACTCCGCTTTGTCCGTGAGTTTCAACTTTTATTGATACATTTCTTTTCTTTGCCGCCTCTTGGAGTGCCTCCTGTGCCATATACGTGTGGGCAATTCCTGTCGGGCATCCGGTTGCCGCAATAATTTTATATGACATTATTGCTCAAACCTCACTTTCATTTTTTATTGTTTTAATATGAATTTGTTTTAACAAGGAAGGAACATCTTTTAAGTCGCTTAAGCCGGCAGTGAAAGCGGTCGAAGACGCAGCTGCCGAAGCGAAAGCTAAGGCATCGGAAACGGTTTTTCCCTGAATGAGCGATCCCATGAATGCGGCGACCATCGTATCTCCGGAACATGCTGTGTTGATGACCCGTCCCTCAGGGGCATTAACAGACAGGATATGGTGATGATCCCGGTAAATCGCTCCCCTTTCCCCTCTTGAGACAATCACCCTTTTGGCCCCCATTTCCAGCAATTTGCCCGCCCCCTGAATCACTTCATGATCTGTGCTCTGTTGACTGTTCAATAAAGACGCCAGCTCCTCATCACTTGGTTTAATCAGCTCAGGTCCATAAGGAAGGCAGTCAAGAAGGATTCCCGAGCTGACATCAAGCACCAGTGAAAAACCTTTTTCCCGGGAGAATCGTGCAATTTTAATCAGAATTTCATCTTTCACATTTTTAGGCAGCGAACCGGAAACAAATAAAAGATCATTTTTCTGAAGGCTGGAAATGAAATTTAATAATTTCTGCTGATCCCTGCCGGAAATCGGCGATCCATGATTTACTGCCTTATATTCAAGATTTCCTGCCCTGATAAATGAATTAATACGTGTAATCCCCTCAGTATGAATAAATTTTGTTCCTACATTCTGTTTGTTCAACGCTGCTTCAATAAAGTCTCCGGTAAAACCCCCAAGGAAGCCCGTCGCGATGCTGTCAATATTCATTTTTTTTAGTATCAGCGAAATGTTGATGGCTTTTCCGTTTGCCTGATAATCCTCATACTTACTTCGATTCACAATAAAAGGTTTAAATTCGTCAAATTCTGAAAATGAATCGATTGCAGGATTCATCGTACATGTATAGATCATCTTATCCTCCTTTCTGCGCCCCCCATTAATAAATATCCCACAACTTGAACGAAAAAATTTTCTTATTATGCTATACTTACACGTAAGTGTTTACAAAATAGCGGGAGTTAATAAATCATGTCGCTTACTTTTAAAGAAAGAATCCATGAACGGATCGATTCGTTAAGTAATAGCGAGAAATATTTAATTGACTACATTACTAAAAATCTGAAGCAGGTTTCCCGCCTGTCCATTGTCCAATTAAGCATGAAGGCAAATGTATCAACGGCCACGATCGTCAGAGCCATGCAAAAGCTTGGATACAGCGGGTTCACCTCCTTTAAGTTCAAGCTTGAAGAGGAATACGCCAAAGATATGTCCTTTACCAATGTTGAAGATGTCGATCAGAAGATTAAAGAAGCCGTGGAAAAGAATAGACGCGAAGTAGCAGAAACATTGCGGATGCTTGATCGCGGAACAATTGAAGACACCATACAAAAGATGATTCATTCCCAAAAAATTATGTTATTTGCCAGAGGATTATCGGAACTCATCGCAAAAGAAATGTTAATAAAGCTGCAGCTTATCGGAAAATACAGCGAAATGCATGACGACCCGAATATCATCCGGACAATGAGCAAGCGGATTCCAGTCGAGGATTTGGTCATTTTCATTTCTTTAAATGGAAAAACGGAAGAGTTGGTCGAAGCTGCTGAAAACTGCAAAAACAACGGAGTCAGCACGGTAACCATTACCACTAATCGAAACAGCCCGCTTTGCGCTTTGTCAGAACTGTCCCTGATAGGCTATAAATCAAGAATGTCATACTTTCCTGATTATGAAGTCCGTTCACGATTACCTATTATGGTTATCGCCCGCATTTTAATGGATGCATACGTCATTCGTACTCAGCAAAAGGAAAAATAGCCGGAACACCATTTCTCACCTGATGCCCGCTTTTTTAATGAACCTTCTCTTGCCCAATCTATTTTATAACACCGGTGCTGCACTAATTAAGAAGAACGCACACCCTAAAAAAACGCCGCAGGTTCTCCTCCTATGGCGCCTTTCTATTTTCCAAACCGATCTGCTAAGTGCCGGTACAGGATACGATCGGGACGGACACATCGTCGTCCATCCTACAGACCAACAATCAATCGCCCTGAATGTGATATTCCCGATGTCGCCCAATTCCCGGACAAAGCATGATCCGCATACTTTCCATTGTAAAACCCTCAGAGCGGGAATCAGCCGGCCGCTGTCTGAAAAGACATCTGCATCCCGGATGTCAAATCTTAACTATTGTATTGGCCTGATCTGCAGAGAAGTCTCCTGCATGGTGCTTATTAAACCAGTTAATGATTTCATGAAGGCGGGTCAGACGGTTCTCCGGACGGCCGCTTCTTGACAATTCATGGTTTTCTCCCTTAATACGAACAAAGCGTGTCTCGACCCCGAGCCGGCGGAGAGCGACATACCATTGTTCAGCCTGTTCGATCGGGCAGCGGTAATCTTCTTCGCTGTGAATAATGCAAATCGGCGTTGTCACATGCGGAGCCCTCCGAATCGGTGAGAAGCTCATCAGCTTTTCTTCATCCGTCCAAAGATCCGCACCGTTAAAGTAGCGCTTCAGAAAATAATAGCTGATATCGCTCGTTCCGAAAAAGCTGTAGAGGTTGCAGATGGATCGCTGCGTGACGGCCGCAGTAAATCGGTCTGTCGTCCCGACCATTGTGTTTGTCATGAATCCTCCGTAACTTCCGCCGGTTACAAATTGGCGCGACCGGTCGCAGGCCGGGAAATGATCCAGCACATAGTCAAGGCCGCGGAGGATATCGTCTTTATCCTTTCGTCCCCAGTCATCATAGCAGCCGGCGCAGAATTCGGCACCATATCCCTGGCTGCCGCGCGGGTTCGTAAAGACAACCGCATAACCTTCCGCGGCGAGGCACTGGAATTCATGTTCGAACGAATAGCCGTACGCAGCGGCCGGACCGCCATGGATTTCCAGAACCACCGGTATTTTTTTCTCCTTTTGAACTGAATCAGGCGGAAACATCACCCATCCGTCCAGATCCAGACCATCTGCCGTTTTATAGGTAAACGGAACAGGCTCCGAAAGGTCCAGTCCGTCCAAAAAACGGCGATTATGATCGCTTGCCTGCTTTGCCGCTCCATCGCTATTGATCAAGAAAAGATCGCCGGTGGACGAGACGCTGGAAACGACAGCAGCAATCCTTCCATTTTTTGAATCAAATGAAGTAATGACTTCTTTTTCATTGAAATATACAGTGGAAATATGACCGTCAAGGCCGATTCTCTTCAAGCCGGCCGCAGGGCCGTTTTGAACCAGATAGGTCAGCGACTGTCCGTCATCATTCCAAACAAAAACGGGCCGCCCTTCGTCAAACCGGACATCGGTACCCACATAATTACCGAGCGAGCGCTCTTCAGGCTCAGTCAGGTTCTCAGCCGGGCCGCCCGTTTCCTGAAGAAGCCAGATACCGATATTCTCCGGACTGCATTCCCCATCTTCATTGCCTGCAAAGGCGACTCTGTGTCCGTCAGGTGAAACCTGGAGATCGTCGACATCCCCTTTTGCTTTATAGAAAAGAGCGGTTTTATTCGTCTCAAAATCAAAGTTGTAAATATCATAGAGATAGTCTGTCTTATCCGGTTCGGCTTTAGTCTGGCAGAAATACAGCCTTTTTCCATCGGGAGAAAAAGCCGGATTGCAGGCGTTCCGTGTTTTATCTGTCAGCAGCTTTTTTTCATGATTTTGAAGATTAAAGAGGAATAGTGCTTCATTTGCTGAGAGGATGCCTTTCCCGTTTGCCAGATAACGGAGCCTAGCGACGACCGTGACATCGTCGTTTTCAATTTCTCTGTCATCTTTAATAGAACTCTGGCAGACGAGCACAGATTCATCGGGAGACAAAAGGTAATCCGTAACCTCCTCGCTGAAATCTGTCAGGACCTGCGAGTCGCCGCCGTCCAGAGACAATCGCCAAACCTGGCTCTTTCCGCTGCGGTCGGACAAAAAGTAAACGGACCGCCCATCTTTTGAGAAACTGGGTTTATGATTTTTGATCTGCTTGTCGCTCATGTAATCAAAAGTCAGCCGCCTTGGTTCCGACAAACCATCTGCAAGATAGAGCGAGGAATCATAACCATTCTTTTCCTTGTCAACCTTTGTTACAACGTACACGGCACTTTTCCCGTCGGGAGACAGCACCGGCGAACCCGCAAAAGTAAACTGGACCAGATCTTCAGCCGTTATTAAGCGCTTTGTCATATTAATCCTCCTTGTTTTCTAATCATTATAGACTTTTAAAAAAATAAATGGAATTGTTCTCAATCTATTACTGATTGGAACAGGCAGGCTTTTCCTGGCGGCTGTGATTCAGCGGATCTGCTCAACAAGCCCGTCATAAGAACCACCTATGATGGACCTGTTGAACAAAACAGTTCTTATTGCTTATATAATTTTTTTGTTTTTAATATGCTTCTTAATTATTTCGCAATAACATTTATTTCAATTAAAGTTCTTGATCATTTGCCAACTGCCGTTGTCCTGAATTATTGAAGAGAAAATTCCACCCCACCCAATGCGCGGCTCCTTTTATTCATTAATCGAGGAATATCATAACGGTTGGCATTCACAAATGCCATTAAGAAAAACATGCAGAGAGAACAGCAAAAAAATGTTCGTCCATTCTACGAATCAAAATCTATCAGGTGGTGCGCACTGTATAATTCCTGCCCAATTCACATACTTGGCTCTGTAAAATGAGCCATCCGCAGCTGCCGTTTTCGAATTAGCCCGATCGATCATTCTAGTATTTCTCGCAAACCATACTGTACGTATCCGGTTTACGGTCCTTAAAAATGGTGTAATAGCCCGATTTTAATTTAAGCGGCAATTCATAATCAAGTGGCGCAGAAATGTATCCTTCTTTCTCTTCATTCAGTTCTCTAATCGGTTCACCGAGAGGACCAATAATTTTGCTTCTTCCGAAAAATCCGAGCGTCGTATCGAAACCAACACGATTTGCTGCCGCAATATAGATAATGTTGTCTATTGCCCGTGCCCTAGCAACAAGATCCCAGTCCGCTTCATACGGTTTTTCCCAATTTGTAGAAATCACAAGAAGATCGGCACCGCGAAGGGCATAAGTCCTCGCTACTTCGGGAAATGATGTATCATAACAGATCATCATTCCTATTTTTCCAATTGATGAGTTGATTAGGGTGTATTCACAGCCAGAACGAAAATAAGTTTTCTCATTTCCAAAAAGGTGAACCTTCCGATAAACGCCCAATACGTTTCCATTATTGTCAATGAAGACCGAAGAGTTATACAGAACATCGCTTAGAATGGAATCCTGTTCTGGAAAACCATAAATCACATGAACCCCGTATTTTTTGGCACGCACTCCTATCCGTTTCATGCTCTTGCCGTACGGTACTACTTCAGCAAGGGCATGGAACTCTTCGTTACATTCATATCCTGATGTGATAAGTTCGGGGAAAATGATGAGGTCCGTTTCCGGATGTTCGATCATTACCGTATCGATATAACCTTCCATTTTGCTGATGTTTTCATCTACGCGGTACATAGCCGGTTCCATTTGAACGCAAGACACGTTCACTTTCATAAGTGACCCCCCAAAATTGTAGAATCTTATATTTGTTCCGTATTCGGATTTTCTTGTAGACCCATGTGCTGCTTAACAAAAATGTAAAATACAAGAGAAATCATCAGCCAGCCAAGAAATACAATCGGCAATACGGCCATCGGGAATGCAGGAAAGGGGTAAACACTTCCGATCAGCGGTATGCACAGTAAGATAAACGAAAGTACTGCCGTGACAACATGGGGCCATTTCAGTTCCTTTAATTTATAAAGAAGAAGAGGCGCTGAGACCGTCACGAGCAGATAATTAATTAAAAATCCGTAAACAGCCATACTCCCGGTCCAGTTGTACACATCCATATTTGTACTTCTGAGCAATTCCAAGGCAACAGGAAGGCCTCCTACGACAATTGAACAAACCATGATGGCGACATACGGAGTTTTGTTGATCTTGTGGCACTTGCCTACGGCATCCGGCAAATATCCTTCATGACTCATATGAAGCATGACTCTGGCCGCAGCCGTTATGGAAGCCACGCCGCAAGACCAGAAACTGACCATAGCGCCTATTGAAATTAAAAATCCGAGAATGCCAACGTGACTTTGCTGTGCAAGATAAGTGAGCGGCGCGGTTGATTCACCCAGCGAGGTTTTACTGCCTGCGAAACCCATGACCATGATCAAAGACATGGCCACAAAGAATATTCCTACGAAAATGCCGCTTCCAATGACTGCACGCGGTATGTTGCGCAGCGGTTCTTTGGCTTCCCGTCCCATAGTCGTCGCACTTTCAAAGCCTACAAAACTGAAGAAGGCAAAAACAAGCCCTAATCTTAGGCTGTCAAAAGACACACCTTTAAGATTAAACTGGGAAGTCCCAAGGCTGAACCCGTGATGAGTCAAAACGAGAATCCCCAAAAGAGTGATCAGCATTACAGAAATGGCTTCAAAAACGAGCATAACCTTGGCCGAAAGTTCGACACCCTTATAAGTCATAAACCATGCCGCTGCGGTACCCATGATAATAATCAGAGCAGGCGAAAGCTGAATACCCGCATAGGCCAGCAGATTATTTGCATAGTTCGCAAAACCGCAAAGCACTGCACTTCCGGTTACTAAGTAAGAGAACACCAAGCCGCTCCCGGAAACAAATCCGCCTGCGGAACCGATACCCTCTGAAATATACGTATAAAGAGCGCCTGTTGTGGCAGAACGCTTAGAGAATATGTTTATTTGCAGACTTAATAGAATGATGGCTAACGTTGCAAACACATATGCGATCCATGTAGCATTACCGGAAGTAGCAAAGACAACAGGTATGGTTATCGCCGGTGTCGCGGTCGGAGCAATATTTGCGATAGACTGGCCAAGAACTTCGATGAATGAAAGACATTGTGAACGGAGTCCACCTTTTTCTGAAGGTGCATTGACCATTGAATAACTCATTATTTCATCCCCTGACAGATAGAGTTGTCTTCAACAGCACCTTGTATTTTCTAACGCAATATTGCAGAGTTAACCATCATTTCTCTTTTTTTCAAATGACAGATCAATGTTTGTCAGTGATTTGCAAATTGTTTATTGTTTTCATCTGCCTTATCGGTTGCACGAACCGTCTATTTTTTAATTGGTTTAAACCCTCTTCAGCAATGCCGGGCCCTTTTTTGCAACTGATATCCGTGATCGTCAGAGCCGGCAAAAATGAATGCAGTCCCCATTTATTCCGTCATTCAAAAGAAATAAACTACAGTCACGCGCAAAGTGAACAATGATTCATTTTTGGGGGAGCGGGCAGTTTAGAAACACGAGCCTGAACAAATCCAAGCCGCCAACGGCACCCAGACGTCTGACATCACCTACGAAAGGATATTTTTTCTTTCCATTCATTGCTCGCTGCTTAAATAGTGATCCGATTTTCTCTGTCCTTTCAGTCAGGTCCCCTCTTGGAGGAAGATTTCAAAACAACCAACGCGGCCGACAGGAATTGCCGGAATTCGTTTCTCTAAGAAAGCCCTTCAAATTACAAGCATTTCAGCTTTTCCTGCAGCACCGCTGAGCAGACTGCTAAAAATTTTCACATCGCTCAATGTAAGATGGATACATAATCACATTAAATCCAGGATGAAGATCACTCTCCGGTTGTTTTTTGGTTGCTTCAATAACTTCGGGATGATAATGGCCAACATTTTGAACACCGATCATACCTGCAGAATCAATGAATCGATTTCCGTCAATGTCTGAAATTATGCCTCCTTACTTTGACAGTTATAGGAGGATTCCCATTCCCTACGGCAGCCGCCCAAACCGATCTCTCCTCCCCCGCCATTGTTTTGTGGATACAACTTTTGAAGATCCTTTAACACACCGCCACTCTTTTTTATAAATATTTTGATTAATTATTTCAATTTTGTATAGTATCAAAATTCGAATAATTTTGGTATCAGTATATTCGTGATCCCGTTGCTTTTTTCTGATTTTTACTGAGATATGCCTGAATTACAAATAACAAATAAAAGCAGATGCTATCTGAATAATTAGGCAACAGGAATATAATGTGTGTCATGTACTTGTGCCGTCAGAATGTGCAGGATCGCAAATGCAACATCTCTTAACCCAATCTTAAAGACCTGCTCCACACAGACTCATGAAAACCATAGGGCATGCCGTTATTTGATGATTTAATTAATCCTGTTGTTAAAAAGTCCCACAGCTTATGGCACTTTCCGCCCGTGCTTATATAATTATAAATAAATGCCCTGTTCGACTGGATTTTCAGACTGCAAAAATTGAAAAGCAATAAAGAGCTATCTGCATCAAATAATGAGACGGCTCCTTCAATTTCTTTCTATTATATATAATGGGTTTTTATTTCCCTGGCGGAGTAATTTCTTCCGGAATTAAACAGTTGTATTTTTTCCCAGACAAACGTTCTTTAAACTCTTGTTTGGCTTTAGCGAGAAGCTCGCTGTCTGTCAATGTCTGAATGGCCGTGCAGGCGATTGTTTTCCCGGCAAAAAGTGCGGCATTCAAAGCATACGACTGTGTACCCTGGGCGACGACCTGCCAGGTATGCGGAACTGTCCCGAAAGCCCATGTTGCTGTCATGCACTGAGCAGTCGGTACATTCCAGCTGACATCCGAAACATCCGTTGACCCCTCCATAAATGTGTCTTTTTCCGGTAAAGGAATGATCCAGTCTTCAATAGGCTTACTGGCTATTGCCGCCTTCTGATCCTGGTTCAGCTGGCTGAGTGCGTGTTTTTTCTCATTTTCGCCAAGCGAATCATAAATTGCCTGAATAAATTCAAGATCTCTTTTGCTGATTTCCGGAACTCCGATATTTTTCATGTAACCAAGCATGACCTGGTGAAGCGCCGTGTTGGGAATCAGATTATGGCATCCGCCTTCAATTTTGTACGACATTTTTGTTTCTGTCATCAGTGCCGCTCCGTGCGCCACATCGATCACACGTTCGAACAACGTTCGTACATCACCGGGTTTTGGCGAACGGACAAGATAGCGCACTTCAGCATGGGATGGAACGACATTCGGCGAGCTTCCGCCGGTATCCGTCACAGCGTAATGGATCCGCGCTTTATCCGGCATATGCTCTCTTAGATAGTTGGCGCCAACATTCATTAACTCAACGGCGTCAAGCGCGCTTCTGCCAAGCTCCGGCAGGGCCGCCGCATGAGCGCTGACTCCATCGAAGGAGAAACGCGCCTCGATCACCGCATTTGATGAAGTCTGCCGTACAACGTTGACTGAACCCGGGTGCCAGGAAAAGGCGGCGTCCACATCCTTAAAGCAGCCTTCTCTTGCCATGTATGCTTTTCCGTTTCCGCGTTCTTCAGCAGGGCACCCATAGAAACGGATCGTGCCTGCCAGATGATGTTGAGCAATATAATCTTTTACGGAAAAAGCCGCTGCCAGAGAACCCACGCCTAACAAATTGTGCCCGCAGCCATGTCCGCTGCCGTTTTGTATGATCGGATCATGAACCGCGCTGTCCTTTTTCTGGCTGAGTCCGGCGAGTGCATCATATTCACCCAGGATAGCAATGACAGGTTCCCCTGATCCATAACTTGCAACAAATGAAGTTCTTAACCCGGCAAGATCTTTCTCAATGGAAAAGCCTTTCTTTACAAATGCTTTGATTAATAGATCCGCAGACTTCTGTTCCGCAAAACTTAATTCAGCATAGGACCAAACCTGTTCACTTAAGCTGGCGAACAGTTCAGTCTGGTCTTCAATCCGTTCATTCACTTTCTGAATAATGTCTGTTGTCATCATTCGTCCTCCCGCACACTCAATTCTTTGCAAATTCTTTCAGCAAATAAACCATGTGCAATGTTCCGTCTATATAATCTTTGATCCGGATCGATTCATTGGGAGCGTGTGCTTTTGATTGTGCCCAGCCTACTCCTGTACTGACAATAGGCAGATGTAAATATTTATTAAAAATATACATCGGTCCGGTGCCGGGGGACGTCGGATAAAGAACTGTTTCGGACTGATATGCCTCTTGTGCCGTCTCATTGACTAGTTTTACGAATGGATCGTTAATATCCGATCTGTAGGCTTCCTGCGAATTTATCAATGTTACTTTGATGTCGGAAAAACCATGCCGCTCCAGATGGCGTCGGATACACTTGTAAAGATATTCCCCTGTCTGTCCGGGTACCATCCGGCAATCCAGCTTCGCGCTTGCTTCTTTGGGCAGGACCGTTTTGGATCCTTCGCCTGTATAGCCGCTGATCATGCCGCATAGAGTCATTGTGGGATAAAACATCAGTGCCTGGCGGGGGTCCTCTCCGCGCGCCTCTGTGATCAACGGCCGTTTCAATCCATATAAACTTTTCAGTGCTTCCTCATTGAAAGGCAGGTTCCCGGCCCATTTTGTCAATGCTTCGTCAGGTTCTTTAATCTGATCAAAAAATCCTTTTACCAAAATGTCATTATTTTGGTTTTTCATACTTGACAATGCCTGTACAAGACGCCACGCTGAATTGTCGATGCACGCCGCCTCCGATGAGTGTATGTCAATTTCTGCACTCTTTGTCGACAATTCGAAATAGGCAGATCCCTTTATTCCTCCGTAAAGCTGCACTCTTTCTTCATCGTCCTTACTTCCGAACTCCCAGATACAAGCATCGGCACTGAATAATTCCCTATACTTTTTCAGATAAGGTTCCAGATGGGCGCTGCCGCTCTCCTCCTCCCCTTCAATTAAAAATTTCACACGGCATGGCAGCCCCTCTCTTTCCTGAAGCGTTTTAAGAGCAGCAAGACGCTGTATCAGTGATCCCTTATTATCTGCAGTCCCGCGCGCATAGAGCACACCGTCTTTCAGCAGCGGTTCAAATGGTTTTGAATGCCACTCTTCAAGCGGATCGGGAGGCTGGACGTCATAGTGGTTATAAAAAAGCAAGGTTTTGCTTTGATTCCCGTGCGGATCTGCAGGAAAGAACCCATAGACAACCGGATTTCCGCCCAAATCATTGAGTATTTTCGTTTTCCCGCCGAATGCCTCAAGCTGTCCGGCAACAAACTCAACGGTTTCAGGTATTGCGCGGTGCTGAGCGGATACTGAGGGCAGACGTAAATAATTATTCAATGTTTCCAGAGATTCCTGTGCAAAATAAGCTGCTTTTTCTTTTAATACTTCCCTCTCATTAATCATTCACATAAAACCTCCGTTAAAATACTGGCATTCATTTGCTTCCAAATAAAATATGAACAGCTGATTTATATGCGAATCAACTGTTCAGGTCTTTCAGTTCACCATCGTAGAAGGATTACTTGCTGCTCTTATATGTCCAGTTCTGAAAGTTATAGACTGTTCCGGGCCAGAATGTTGAAGCACCGCCGGCAGCAATATTATTGTTAATTACAATCATCTGATTGTCTGAATAAAGGGTTAGAATCGGCATATCTTTATCCCATATCTGCTGCAGCTGATTATAGATCACTTTCCGTTTCGCCGGGTTCGATTCGTTCAATCCTGCCTGAAGAAGACTCGTGGATTGCGGATTATCATACTTCATAAAGTTATAGACGCCATTGGGTCCATAATAGGCTGACTGATCAGGATCGACATAGCCTCCAAAACCGATCAGCAGCAAATCAAATTGTCCTGCTTTGCCTTTCTGCATGACAGTAGGGAAATCATAAGTCGTTTCGCTAACTTTAACTCCAACGGCTTTCAGATTCTGTGCGATAATATCGCCCGATTGCTGACGAACCTGATTACCGATCGGAACAACCAGATTTACTGTCTTATTGAAATCCCATCCGGCATCTTTGAGCATTTGTTTCGCCAGCGCCGGATCATATTTGATCAGCGGCAGGTCCTTATCCAGATAAGGGCTGACCGATGTATACGGACCGTCAACGATCTGGCCGTTTCCTTGCAGGAGTTTGCTGACAATCTGCTGACGATTGATCGCATGGGCGAAAGCGAGGCGAACCTGGGGATTGGTAATTGTTTTTGTGTTGAACATCATTGTTTGATAGCCGATCTGCGGTGCCGTAATCGTTTTAACATTTTTTAAACCTTTTACTGTTTTATAGTCCTGAACAGGGATAATCCCGATACCGCCGGCTGCATTCATTTGGATCGTTCCCGCCTGCAGCTCGCTGGCAAGGTTAGGTGCCTGCATGATCTTTAGAAAAAATTTAGGTGTTTTCGGTTTGCCGAGATAGTAGGAGTTGTTCGCCTGATATTGAATGTATGCATTCTTACTGTATGTGACAAACTTATATGGCCCGTCCGTTACATTCGGACTCTGCATGTACTTGCTGTTGGCCAGATCCTGCGGTGCAATATTCTTCAAAATATGCTGGGGCAAAGTAACAATCTTCGTACCGATTAATTCTTTTACGTAGTTTGGATCAATGGGTTTTTTCGTCTTGAAAGTTACCGTGTGCGCATCAACCTTTGTCAGATCGGGAATTGAAGTTATTCCTGCAGAAAATTTGCCGGTTGATGTCAGCCCCTCAAGTACCGAAATATTGGACCCCACAGCTGTTTCTGTTTTGGGATTGGCAATCAAATTGAAAGTGAAAATCACATCATCGGCAGTAACCGGTTTGCCATCGGTCCATTTCGCTTTCGGATTCAATTTAATTGTATAATTCTGATTGTCAGCAGTTGTAATCGAATCTGCCAGCTTCGGTACAAATTTCAATGGGGCTGTCTGATCCAAAAATGTATCAAACATTAAACGCCCCGCAAACTGTCCCGCGATATCGGCTGCGTTAATCGGATCAAATGTTGCCGGCGGATTAACCATCCCCATCGTGATTGTGTCACTGGCAGATCCGCTGTTGGAGGATGATGAGCCGCAGGCCGTGAGTAGGGCAATTGACAAAGCTAGAAATGAAGTCAGCAAGTATTTTAGAATATGTTTTCCCTTTGGAACGGATCTTGTATGTTTCACTTTATCTGTTCACATCCTCTTTTTTTTATGTGCTGCTTTATTTCGCTTGCTGCGATTCAACGGCATCGCGAAGTCCGTCGCCAACAAAGTTGATGGAGAGGACTGCTAAAAGAATCATTAAACCCGGCGGAAACCACAGCCAGAACTGCGATGACAAAACGGTTATTGATTCCGCTTCAGTCAGCATGTTGCCCCAGCTGGCGGCTGGCGGCCGAACCCCCATTCCTAAAAAGCTCAGTGAAGCTTCCATAATAATTGCCGATGCGACACCAAAGGTTGCGTTCACCAAAATCGGTGCCAGAGCATTGGGTAAAATATGTTGAAAAATTATTTTCGGCGTCGAATAGCCAAGTGCAACACCCGCCTTTACATAGTCCATTTCTTTTATAGAAAGCACACTGCCCCTGACCAGGCGGGCAATGGCCGGCCACCCCAATAAACCAATCACAATGGTAATGTTTGAAAGACTGGGTCCCACAATGCTGACAAGCACAAGAATGACCATAAAATAGGGGAATGACATGAACACATCTGTCACTCTCATAATTGCCATATCTACCCACTTGCCGAAATAACCGGCCAGCAGTCCGAGAACGATTCCGATTGCAACATAGATTGCGACGGCCCCAATGCCAACGGTTAACGAAACCTGCGACCCGAAAATCAGGCGGCTCAACACATCCCTGCCAACCTGATCGGTCCCAAGCAAGTGGGCTGAGGACGGGGAGGCATCAAAATCATTAAAAATTCTGTTAGGATCATATGGAGCAATTAAAGGTGCGAGAAAAGCAATAAGAACAAATATTGCAAAAATAATCAATCCACAAAAGGCCATTTTATGCCTTAAGAAGCGCCTGGTAACCATGTGAAGATAACTTTCTTCTCTCCCCAGTTCTTCCAGAACTGCTTCCCGGCTTGTTAAGTCGGCAGTTTCCGGCACATTCCTGTTAGGATTCAGCCTCATCGCCATGGAATCTCCCTCCTTTCTTTATTCATATCTGATTCTCGGATCAGCCACCGCGTAAAAAACATCGGTGAGCAGGTTCGCAAGAAGAACCGCAATAGCTGCAATTAAATTGATTCCCATCAGTGTCGAATAATCTCGGGAAGAAATAGACTGGATGGTTAACAGGCCAAGACCCGGCCATTGAAAAACCTGCTCTGTAACGATTGCACCGCCAATGAGCATGGGAATATCGATTCCGATAACTGTAATAATCGGTATCAGCGCATTCCGCAAAGCATGTTTATTTGTAATGATAAATTGACGCAGCCCCTTGGCTTTTGCCGTTCTCAGGTAGTCTTTACCTAGAACATCCAGCATGCTTGAGCGAACATAACGAATCATATTTCCCGCTATTCCTGTAGCGAGGACGGCAACCGGCAGAACAAGATGAACAAACAGGTCTGAAAAACTGCTATTCCCGCCAAGCGTGTTCATTCCTCCTGTGGGAAACAAAAGGACTTTCGTTGCAAATAAATAAATGACGCCTAATCCTAAAAAGAAGTGCGGGACGGAAACACCGAAAAAAGAAAAACCTGTTGTTAAGTAATCGACCCATGAATTTTGTTTTCTCGCAGAAATGATTCCTAAAGGTATGGCAATCAAATAGCCGACAATTAACGAGATTCCCATCAGCATCATGGTTGGTCCGATGTGTGAGGCAATGAGTGACGTTACGGGTTCACGCGTTGAATAAGAAAAGCCGAGATTTCCCTGAATCAGCTGTCCCAGCCAATGAAAATACTGGATAATAATCGGCTGATCAAGACCGAGTGCATGCTTCTCCATCGCAATTTGCTGAGGAGTTGCCGATGGATTGACATACATATCGACAGGATTGCCGGGTGCCAGATTGATAATAAAGAAATTCAGGATCGTCACGCCGAGAATAACCGGAATGGCAATTAATATTCGTCGCACAATATATTGAAACAAATCATGTCACTCCCTTCAGTCAGATGGATAATGGAAAATGGCACGCCACCAGATGATCCGTTCCATTCAGTCCAGGTACTTTCTCATGGCATATATCCTTAGCAAAAGGACATCTCGTATGGAAAACACATCCTTTCGGGGGATTCGCCGGGCTCGGCACATCGCCTTCCACGACAATCTGTTTACGATCACGCATATGAGGATTCGGAACAGGATAAGCATTCAGCAATATCTCTGTATAGGGATGCATAGGATGTTCAAAAATTTCTTTTGTTTTCGCCATTTCCATTATTTTTCCTAGATACATGACGGTGATCCGGTCACTGATGTATTTAACAGCACCAAGACCGTGGGCGATGAAAACGTAAGTCAGATTAAATTCTTTTTGAAGATCTTTCAATAGGTTCAACACCTGCGCCTGAATGGAGACATCCAGCGCCGATACCGGTTCATCACAAATGATCAGTTTCGGATGGAGCATGAGTGCCCGGGCGATGCCGATCCTCTGCCGCTGACCGCCTGAAAATTCATGAGGATAGCGATTTTTATAGTGTTTCGATAATCCAACCGTCTTTAGGATATGATTCACTTTTTCACTGGCCTCTGCTTTGCCTGCCAGTTTATGAGCGAGAAGCGGTTCAGCCAGTAAATCACCGATTCTTTTTCTTGGATTCAGGGAAGAGTATGGATCCTGAAAAATGATCTGCAGATCCGTCCGCAACTCGCGCATTTCTTTCTTCGAAATACTCGCCAGATCTTTACCCTCAAAGATAACCTGCCCCGCAGTCGGATTTTCCAGGCGAACAAGCGAACGCCCCGTTGTCGACTTGCCGCAGCCGGATTCTCCGACCAGCCCTACTGTCTCTCCCGGATATATAGAGAAACTTACACCATCCACCGCTTTGACATAGCCAACGGTTCTCGAAATAATGCCCCTTTTGACCGGATAATATTTTTTTAGATTTTTAACCTCCAACAGCGGCTTCTCCTGCTCAGTCAACGGCTTATTCAAGAAACCACTTCCTTTTCATCCTGCTTTTTTTCAAATTCCTTCTCCTCTTTTTCGTAAAGAAAGCATCTGATGCTGTGTGACTTTTTATCTTCAATCGGCCTTAATTCCGGCTTCTCTTCCAGACATCTTTTCATGGCAAACGGACAACGGTCATAGAAGCGGCAGCCCTTGGGCATATTATAGACACTCGGCACAGATCCGGGGATTGACTCCAGCCGCATATCATCAGGATTTGTAATATGGGGAATGGATTTCATCAGGCCCAGTGTATAAGGATGCTTCGGATTATCAAACAATGTAAAAACATCTGTTTCTTCGACAACCTGGCCCGCATACATGACCGCAACCTTGTCAGCCATTTCCGCTACTACGCCTAAGTCATGGGTAATCAGAATAATAGCCGTCCTGGATTCTGAACGAAGTTCCTTCATCAGCTTGAGAATCTGTGCCTGAATGGTTACATCCAATGCAGTTGTCGGCTCATCTGCAATCAGCAATTTCGGCTTGCAGCTGAGTGCCATGGCAATCATAACGCGCTGCCTCATTCCTCCCGACAAACGGTGCGGATAATCGTCAATGATGCTTTCGGCTCTCGGGATCCCTACCTTATTCAGCATCTCAACGGCATAACCCTTTGCCCTTTTTTTTGAATAACCCATATGCAGCCTTATACCCTCAGTTAACTGATCGCCGATCGTTAAAACCGGGTTCAATGAAGTCATCGGTTCCTGAAAGATCATCGAGATCTCATTGCCCCGCACTTTGCGCATTTCAGCCTCGGACACATTGACAAGTTCTTTTCCATTAAAAAGAATCGAACCATGAGTCACAAATCCATTCTTATCCAGAAGATGCATGATTGACAGGGAAGTAACTGATTTACCGCAGCCGGACTCGCCAACCAGACAAATGGTCTCTCCTTCTTTCAGATCAAAACTGACTTCGTCAACGGATGTAACCAGACCCTTCTCCGTCTTAAATTCCGTTTTAATTTTGTCAACCTGTAAGAGTTTGCCCAAAGTCTCTTAACCTCCCTAGATCATTTATCAGCTTTTTACAAGTTCGCTGAGAACCGGCGTTTCTGAAGTGCAGAGATATTTATCAACCATTGCCAGAAATGCTTTGCCCGCTACAATCATCACGCGTTCATCAAAATTGAACTTGGGATGATGGTGAGGATAACTTGCGCCGATTTCAGGATTGCCGGCACCGGTAAACCAGAAAATCCCCGGCCTCTCCAAAAGAAAGCCGGAAAAATCCTCCCCGCCCATCTGCGGCGCAATTTCAACCGCTGTGTCTTTGCCAAAAGTTTTATCCATAACTTTCTGAAAGACGTCGGACTCTTTTCCGTGATTGTAGACCGCCGAATAACCATCCAAGTAGTCAAGCGTACCCTCCGCGTGGAACGCTCCGCAGACATTTTCAATGATGCCGGCCATCTCGCTTTTGATTTTGCTGCGGATGTCTTCATCGAATGTTCTGACCGTCCCTTCAAGAAAAGCAGTATCGGCAATGACATTGGCTGCAACGCCGGAGTTGAACTTGCCAATGGTCAGAACCGCCGATTTGACTGGATCAACTTCCCGGCTGACGACCATCTGCAGCTGATTGACAATCTGGGAGGCAACGGCAACGGAATCCACGCACAGCTGCGGTGCAGATCCATGTCCGCCCCGTCCCTGTATTTTGATTTTGAAGTAATCGGCTGATGCCATAAAATAGCCCTTACGATAGCCGATCGTCCCAAACGGAACCGTACTCCATAAGTGAGTACCGAAGATAACGTCGACTCCGTCAAGACAGCCGTCTCTGATCATAGCCCGCGCTCCGCCAGGCGGAAACTCCTCAGCCGGCTGATGAATCAGAACAATATCTCCTGACAATTCGCTGCGATGAGCCTGAAGAACCTTTGCCACTCCCAGGAGTGTCGCTGTATGGCCGTCGTGGCCGCAGGCATGCATGACACCATCAACTTTCGACTTGTAGGGAACGTCTGTTTCTTCCTGGATAGGAAGTGCATCAAAATCCGCTCTAAGCGCCACGGTGATGCCAGGTTTTGAACCGTGAATTCTCGCGACAATCCCATATCCGCCGACATTTGTTTTTATATCATCAATGCCGAAACTGTTCAGTTTTTCGTAAATGAAGGCAGAAGTCTCTTTTTCATGAAAGGATAGTTCCGGATGCTGATGCAGGTATCTGCGCCATTTCACCATACTGTCGTACGAATTTTTCAAATTTTCTTCCCATACTTTGTTCATCTTTGTTCCCTCCGGAATCAATTTATTAATGGCGAAAGATATTGGATTATTTTTAGTCGAATGATAATACTATATTTTCAGAATATAGGACTAATAAAGCTATTATAAAATAATATCTGACAAAAATAAATAGCTAATCTTTTAATTTTTCTTTTATATTACATATATTTGTTATTAATTATAACATATAGTGTTAAAAACATTGACTTATCTTTACGGAACTTATTATTATTTTAACAATAGAGGCTCAATTACTAGTTTTATTATAAAATTCAATATATAATGTATTATCATAATAATGTTTTTATTAATTAAACAATACTATATTTTATATTATTCAGTATTGTTTAATAAAAGATTCCAGTACATTCTTAGACTGGATTGTTGAATCGTACTGATCGAAATGAATTTGATCTGCAAAAGAAAAAGGTTTGCCGATCATACATTTATGCCTCGCCCCGATTATATTAACAAATTAAATTAAGGAGCCCATAGCATGTCTCAATCGAACCATGAAATTGTGATTTCGGATGAAACCAACCAGTTAATCGCAAAATTGACAGCCCTGACCGAAGTTAGAGAGGCCATAGCCTTTCTTAAAGCAGATAACGGAAACACGGCAGCCGAACAGATAACATTGACTGAAATTCCCGCTCCGCCTTTCAAAGAAGACAAACGGGCTCTGTGGATCGCCGAACGTTTCCGGGAGCTCGGTTTGTTGGAAGCCGGCATTGACGGTGAAGGAAATGTTATAGGCCTGCTTGAGGGGATTCAATCAGACCCAAAGATTGTTATCGCCGCCCATCTGGATACTGTTTTCCCTGAAGGAACGGACACCCAGGCAAAGATTCAGGACGGCATCATTTACGCTCCCGGTATTTCGGATGATGGCCGGGGCCTGGGCGTGCTTCTCTCGATTCTGAGATCTATCCGGGAAACCGGAATAAAACCCCTGCACAGTGTTCTATTCGTCGCAGATGTCGGCGAAGAAGGGCTTGGCGATTTACGCGGGATCAGAGCCCTTTTCCATGAACGCAGCGATATCGGCGGTTTCATCTCCGTCGAACCGGGTGATCCGGCCGGGCTCGTCTGTACAGCCGTCGGCAGCCACCGTTACCGCATCCGATTCAGGGGACCCGGCGGGCACAGCTTTTTTGCTTTCGGTACCCCGAGTGCTGTTCATGCATTGGGCCGCGCGGTATCTCACATAAGCGATATTCATATTCCGGACAATCCTGCAACTACATTTACGGTAGGAACAGTTAACGGAGGAACGTCAATCAATTCGATCGCTGAGGATGCGTGCATGTCGCTGGATATGCGCTCAGTTTCAACGGACGCGCTGATTACACTGGAAAAGCAGATATTAGATCTCGTGCGAAAAGCGGCCGAAGAGGAAAACAAACGATGGAATGCGAAAGGAACGATTACCGTTTCTTTTGAAAAAGTCGGAGAACGGCCCGCTGGTTTCCAGACCCCTGATCGGCCGATTGTCCAGGCAGCCGCCGCGGCGGTAAGTTTTCTTGGTTTTTCACCAAGATTACGAGCTTCAAGTACCGATGCAAATATTCCGATAAGCCTTGGTATCCCGGCAATCACAATGAGCGGCGGCGGAATCAGCGGCAAGGAACATACGCTTGAAGAATTTTTCAATCCTGAAAAAAGCTTTCTCGGTGCTCAGGCCGTCCTAATCACGCTGCTGCTGCTCTCCGGCATGAACGGGTACACAGATTCATTAATCCTTTAAATACCGATTGGCCGAATTTTTTCATGAATCATCCCTGATGATGCCATGAAATGGGGATGAAGGAGAATCAGATCCCGCCTGCATGCAGCATTCATATAAACTTGACAAAGGAGATGTTAATGATGATTAAAACTGCCGAAGAAGCGCAACTGGAGCAGCAGCTGACCGATTACCGCCATCAACTTCATGAGCATCCCGAGCTGTCATTCGAGGAATATGAAACCACGAAAGCCCTTGAAGGCTGGCTCACTGAAGCAGATATAGAGAGGGTTGATCTTCCGATGAAGACCGGTGTCCTAGCCGTTATCAGGGGCAAGAAATCAGGACCGACCATCGCTCTTAGAGCCGATATTGATGCGCTCCCGATTCAGGAAAATACCGGTCTTCCCTTTGCGTCTCAAATCTCTGGAAAGATGCACGCCTGCGGCCATGACTTCCATACAGTTTCCATTCTCGGTGCCGCTCTCCTATTGAAAAAAAAGGAAGAGGAGATGGAAGGAACCGTAAAAATTATTTTCCAGCCGGCCGAGGAGAATGGCGGAGGCGCGGTCAAGGTCCTGAAAACCGGCGTTCTTGATGACGTTGAAGCGATATTCGGGATGCACAATATGCCGTATATTCCGACAGGGACGATTGGGATCAAATCCGGTCCGCTGATGGCCGGTGTCGACAGATTCGTTATTGACGTCGAAGGAACCGGAACTCACGCTGCCGCACCGGAAAAGGGTATCGATTCGATTGTCATTGCTTCTCATATCATTACTGCGCTTCAGACCGTTGTAAGCAGAAATACATCCCCTTTAGACAACGCTGTTATCAGCATAACGCGGCTGGAAGCCGGCAATACGTGGAATGTACTTCCTCAGACAGCTCAGATGGAAGGAACCGTCCGCACATTTCAGGAACACGTACGGGACGGTATCCCCGCCAAAATGCAGAGGGTGGTAGAAGGCGTCGCGCAGGCGCTCGGTGCTAAGGGAACGCTGCATTATACGAAGTTGGGCCCCGCATTGATCAATGATGAAAAATATGCGGAGTGGGCGGTGGAAACCGCCGGGAAATCAGGCCTTAAAGTCATTTCTCCTGTTCCTTCTTCCGCAGGCGAGGATTTTGCGGAATATTTGAAAGAAATTCCCGGCGCATTCTTTTTCATGGGTGTTTCTGGAACTTCGGATCTGCACCACCCTGATCTGATTATCGATGAAAGAGCCATTCTCCCCAGTGCGAAATTCTTCTCCAATCTAGCAGTCGATTTTCTTAAAAAAATGAGTGGTCCTAAAATGGAGATGTCATAAGAAAACCGAGAGAGTGGTTGCTTTCTCAGGCTTTCTGAATAATCGATAAGGAGATGCCGGATTTATGTCAAACCGGTACATCTGCCCTTCCAAAACGCCCGGCACAGTCAACACCCTTGGATTTCGCCGTCATGTTACCTATCACTTGCTGTAAGATAGCCTCCGGCCGAAACATTTCCGATTGAAACGCATTCTGAAGCTCCGTATCGGCGCCCAACCCGGCGGGCCTGAAATGCTCCCATTCCTACGGGCTATGTCAGCATACTAAGATTTAGGAACCGTTCAAAGTACAAAAAAAGCGGGATGATCGCTTTTCAGATCTTCTCCCCGCTTTTAAAGCCTCATATTTACTTTTATTCTCCAAGCACTTCTACTAAACATTGGCGATTTCTGCTGCGCGTATGATCCCAATCTACAAAATAGATATATCCCACTTTGCCAATTTGAATCACACCATCCTGAATAATAAACGTTTCACTGGAGCCTAACAATGAGCCTCTGATATGGGCATCTGTATTTAATAAGGAGTGACGATCAGGTACCATGACTGTGCCTTCCGTTGCCGTATCTGTCTTCGATACTTCCTCGGCAAACTTTGTATGTTCGGGCCCCGGATGGTAATATTGTCTGTCCGACGTCGTGATTGGTACAACTTTTTCAAGGACGTTGTCCAGATCCACCTGTAAATATTCATCTCCATTATAATTACGGTCATGTGAATATTCTTCAAAGAATACTGAGCAGGTCGTATGCGGTGTCGAGACAACGACAATGCCGTTTTTTACATTGCTTTCTTTCACAATTCTCCTAACTTCATCGGTAATTTCATGGTAAGATGGGCGGTTACCGTTTGACGCAAGAACTAATTTATCATTATGAATCAACATATTATCTCTTCTCCTCATCTTGCACTTTTTTCAATGCACCCATCATTTCGACCAGTTTGGCTTTTCTATCCGGAGCTTTGATAATACCGCTTGTTCCGCCGGTACCGTCGGCTCCGCCCCTCAGAACCCGGTAAACATCGTCTCCGGTGCTGACACCTGCTGCCTGCATAATCAGAATGTCAGGACTCACTGACCGAATAGCGTGATTCGTTTGCTTAATATATTCATCATCGCTTGTATTCCCTGTTCCTATTAAGCTGGTCGGCTCACAAATCATCATGTCCGGTCCTAATTGAGCCACCGCCTTACACTGTTCCACAGTATCCGCACAAACAATAGTCAGCAATCCGACCTCGCGGGCTCTCTTTATGGTTTTATCAAGATTAGAAAGTGTCAGCGGATCCTCTGCATGATTCAGCACAACGGCTTTAACTCCCGATGCTTTGAGCGCTTCCGGTAAAACGTGTCCCATTCCCCGCCCCGGAACTAAAGGATCCATGTGCTGTGCAGTTACAATCAGATGCGACGTCCTTTCGACAATTGCCGGAATATCAACGAGCTGAGCGGTAAATAAACAGTCAATATCATTTTCTTTTGCCAACTCATCAGTAACTAATGCCAGATTTAGAACTTCTTCTCCATAAATGTATGCCTTCGGATTCACAATGAAGAAAGGTTTCCTGATTTTTACTTCTGTCATTAATTGAACAGCCTCCTTCGTCAAGAAACTTTATCTAATATTTTTACTTGCTTTTATAGCGCTCCGTATGGAAAACATGATAGTAGTGCGCCGCCATTTCTTTCATACCCTCGTACGCGTGTTCTTCAAGCTCCAAATACGTTCCGGGATTATTTTCCCGCACTTTTTTCAGAGCAGCGATCGTAATGTCTGTGAAGATATTAATCTTGCAAATACCGTTTTCCGTAACCCTGGAAAGATTTTCGTCGCCTGTTGAAGAACCCCCATGCAGAACCAAGGGAACAGGAACATTCGCAGATAATTCTTTCAATCTGTCAAAGTTAATATGGGGAACGCCCTTGTAGGTACCATGGGCAGTTCCGATCGATACTGCAAGAGAATCAACGGCTGTCTGATTCACAAAGTCAACGGCGGCATCAACTTGTGTATATCTTGTATCGCTATCGCCGGCTTGATATTTGGAACCCGTACCGACATGTCCGATTTCAGCTTCTACAACAACGCCCCTGCTATGAGCAAAATCAACGATTTCGCGGGTTCTTCTAACATTTTCAGCGAAAGTTTCCTGAGAAGCGTCAATCATGACCGATGTAAAACCATTGTCAACAGCGTATTTAATAATAGACGGAGTCATTCCGTGGTCCAAGTGCAGTACAACAGGAATATCAACTTTATTTGCGTAATACTTTCCAAATTCCGCAGCCTCTTCGGTAGTCATATAAGAACGATGCGATTCAGCACAGGCAAGAATGACAGGCAAATTCAAATTCTGAGCAACTTCCAAATATGCTTTTATTGAAGCCCGGCTCCAGAAATTAAAATGTGGAAACGCAAAATGTTTTTCTTTCGCCGTTTTTAATAATTCAGTTGATGTAACAAGCATAAGCTGTTACCCCCTATAAGAAATTTCATTTTCCATTCATTAATGACTTTTTTCAATCTCATCCTTGATTTTTTCGAAAACTTTATCAGCGCCGACACCTGTTAATAAAGGAACACCATTAATCACTTTGTCCTTTACATGGTCGGGGACAATTGTTGTGCTGATGACAATGTCATAATCGTCCAGATGATTTACCTCATCTGCAATCTTACTTTGATACAGAGTGACCTGTTTATCTAAACCCTTAGCTTTCAAAAATGCTTTCACTTTACCGGTTACAACAGTGCTTGTAGCCACACCCGTTCCGCAAACGATCATCAGCTTTTTCATATTCCACGACTCCTTTTTATTGTTATATTAGGATTCCGACGGATCTTCCGGGCTGTCCGGGGATTTCCGAATCTTGTTAAAGTAGATTAATCCCGCAAAGACGATTACTCCTATTATTGAAATACCAGCCCAGCTGATAACTTTTCCCAATCCGACGATAAACCATGTTGTCCAGACACCGCCATCACTCAATACGCTGATAGAATGGCTGCCATGCAGATTGAACTTTGCCGCGATAGCCGCTTTTGTAATCAAAGGCGCTGCCCAGGAAGCAACATACAAACTGACTGCAATGTCAATGGCACCGCCAATCACCGTTCTAAAAATATCGCCTCTGAAGACGGCGGCCATCAAAGCAATCATAAACGGAATGGTTGCTAAATCCCCGAAGGGAAGCACCTTATTCCCTGGCAAGATAACGGCAATAAGCAATGTCAACGGTACCAGAATTAACGATGAAGAAAGTACCGATGATTGACCTACAGCAAGAGCACTATCCATGCCTATAAATAGATTGCGGCCGGGAAATCTCTTTTGGACAAAATCATTGGCGCCTTCAGAGATCGGCGTCAGACCTTCCATTAACAGAGAAACCA
The DNA here is from genome assembly GCF_028765345.1 of Sporolactobacillus sp. CQH2019. Taxonomy (GTDB): domain Bacteria; phylum Bacillota; class Bacilli; order Bacillales; family Sporolactobacillaceae; genus Sporolactobacillus. The sequence goes on along the minus strand of NZ_JARAJZ010000006.1, from coordinate 127,107 downwards.
TTCTCGGCATTAACATCATCACTGCACCGGTATTGACTGCCAGCTGCAGTGTTGCACCGATCGAATATTTAGCCAACAGCCCGATGATCAGGCCGATAATCACACCCATCACAGTTGAATCTCCAAAAACACCCAGCCGTTTTTGTACCGTTTCCGGATCAAGTTTGATTTTATTAATCCCCGGAATGCGATCAAACAGCCAATTGAGCGGTAATGCTAACAAAAACCCCGGTGCTGAAGATCCATGCGGAAAAGTAATGTTCGGCAGATGATAGTATTTTTGTACGGTCCGAGAACTCAAATCAGCTAACAGATAGAGCAGAGCAGCATGAATCACCATTGTATAAATACCCAGCCAGAAATTCTGAGAAACCGCGTAAACAAGCGACCCGGTGAAGGCAATATGCCAATAATTCCAGACGTCGACATCCAGCGTTCTCGTCAAACCTATAAATAATAAAATCACATTTGCAATAATACCGACCGGAATAGCCATGCTTCCTAAAACTGTACCATAAGCAATTGCCGATGCAGCGGGCCATCCGACATCAATCGAGTTAAGATTAAGTCCATAGTTTTTTACCATTGCCTGTGCTGCCGGGCCAAGATTTGTGGTTAAAAGGTTGATTACTAAATTCAAACCGACAAATCCGATTCCAACAGTTAGACCGGCTTTAAAAGCCTTACCAGGTCTGATTCTTAAAATAAGCGCAAAGATAAAGAGCAGGACAGGAAGCATAACACTGGCTCCCAAACTGACAAACCATTGAATTGCGGCCATATAATTCCCTCCAAACAATTTATTATTTAAATCACTTAATACCGGCTTGTCTCATCATTTCGATGAAGTTATCCATTCTGTCGCATGTTTGCAATTGACCAACCAACTGTTCATTCTGAAAAAGTGCCATCAATCTTTGCAGCATGTTAAGCTGGTCTTTCGCATTTTTTAGACCCAGCATGAAAATCATGCTAACATCTACCGTTCCGGTATCACTTCCCATTTCTTTAAATTTCACTGGTTTCGTCAGCGACATAAACCCTAACTGTGATATAACGACTTTGTCGCTGTCTGTGTGAGGAATAGCAATTCCCAGGCCGTTAACGTTTAAACCCGTAGGATACTTTTTCTCACGCTCCAGAATTCCTTCAAGAAACCGGTTTGTCACAAGTCTCTTTTTTAAGAATTCGCCAGCTAATAATTTCAAGGCACTGGCACAATCAGCGGCTGACCGGTGGAATAAAATAATTTCTTGATTAAAATACATAATCTGACCCCCGATAATTCAGATTTATTCATTTTCTGTTAGTAATTGGATGACGTCATATTTAGTACCGGCTTTTTTTAATAGATTGATCAATTCTTCATCTGCAAGTCTCGATACAACTTGTTGTATATGATGAATTCTTAAATCGTCTGTTCTATTGCTGTTAATTGCTAATAAAACAATGATTCTCACCGGTATCTGATCCGGGGTCGCCCATTCAATATCATGCTGACTTATGCCGATGGCCAAAACAGACCTTGATACAGTATTTGATTCGCCATGAGGAATTACCAGTCCGAAACCCAGCGCTGTCGATCCATTTTTTTCCCTGTTTAATACACTCCTAATGAATCTGTCTTCGCTTTCGATATAGTTATGATCAGCAAGCATTCCTGCCAGTTCGGCTAAAGCTTCATGCTTACTTGCCGCACGCAAATGAACCGTTATTAAATCAGCATCCAATATTCCGCAAGTATTATTTTTCATGTCTGTTGTCCCGCAATAAATTTTTTAGACGTTCCTTATCCTTATTTGTAAACATGGCGCTTACCAATAATTTAGGTATGCCCTTAGGTGTCTGTACATCAACAGTGGTGAGGATCAGATCAATATTTTTATATTTATCGATGTTTTTTCTATATTTGGCCGTCGATATAACATCTACGATATCCAGTTCCCGAAAATACTTTTTAACCTTAACCTTCAATAATTCTGAAGTCCCTACACCGCTCGTACACATAATCAACACTTTCTGCTGCGTATTGCCCTGTTCAATATATTTTGCAAAATACAGTACAATGAATCCGCTTTCATCCTTGCTTATCTTTTCAATATTGAAAACTTTTTCTGCCTGGCTTGAAATCCTGACGATGTCCCGGAACAGATTTCCGTACTCAAGCTTAATCTCATTTAATAGATTATTCTTGATATAAATATGATTATCGATTCGGTTCAACATGGGCTTAATATGATTGGCCAAGTCATTTTTAACGGAATCATAACTAATGTTTAAATGTTCCAGTCCATTAATAGCCTTCACATAATATCTTGTGACTTTGTCAACACGATCCGGTGTTTCGCTACTGTGAATCCCGTCTCGGTCAAACCGGGTAGAAACAAGATATTGCAATAAATAAATGGATTCGACAGCCGGCAACTTTGAATTTAAATAACCGCTGATGTTAGAAATGACATTTTTGGCAACAACGTATAATTGTTTATTCGTTCTTATTAACTTTCTTTGCTCATTTCCAAAGGCTTCCGGATTGCTTTCCAATACCTTTCCTTCACGAAATCGGGTGATTAATATATATAAGTGTGAAAAAATATTTATATTATATGGATAAGGAATGGTTAAATCCAGAGCACGTTCTATTTTTTCAAGTTGAGAAATAATAAACTCTTTATCATAAGAATTTAATTTATGCAGGTCGGATGTAAAGTCACCCAAATTATCGGCTTCAAATAAATTCATTTTCAAAATGGTTGCGTTGATTGCTTTTCGAATATCAATTTCACTGCCTGTAATAGAAATAGACTTACCCTTACGTGATAAATCAACATTATAGCCTTCTAATATCTTTGAAATAACGGACAGATCATTGTCAATCGAAGAGTCACTAACATAGAACTTCTGATAAACTGTCCCAATCCTTACCGGAAAGGGTGCTCTAAACAGTAAATTCAAAATGACACTGTTTCTTCGTTCAATGGGTGTATAGTCTAAAATATCGCTGTTCTTATTACTCCTCTCTTTCATGTAATTATCGTAATTAATTTTGAAGCCATGGCCCCTTGATGACTCGATAATTTCACCACTGCTGGAACAATCATTAATACTTTTAATTGTCCGATATACGGTTTTGGATGATACGCCTGCAAGATTCGCAATTTCACTAGCCATTACGTAATCATTTTTCTGTAAAAGAATATCGGTTAATGCTTGTTCTCTTTTACCTAATTGCACGTCTATCACCTCGCATGTTTATTGTATAATGAGTTTTGGAAGCGCACCCATTACTCTATGTCCATTATGTCCCCATGCAATGGACACCTTGTTGCTCACCCCCCCTTATGTGAAATCCGAACAATCCCAATAAGCATTAAACAGATCCTCACCCTCTCAGATGAAGGGAACTATTCTGGCGATCAATGAAAACCATTATTCATAGTCTTTCATCGTCCTCCCATCCATTTACTCTTCACTGTCGCTTTTAGGCCTCCACAAAAACACATTTTCGGAAACGGCTGACTCACTATCCGAAAAACCGGGACAGATCTCTCAAGCGGCGCAAATGATCGATGACTGGAAGAATCCGGCGTGCCGGCGAAAAGAATCCGCGAATCACCGGATTGTCAGAAAGCCGTCCCATTGCCGACGCCTGAGAATACAGCACAAATGGCCGCAACGCATTTAAACCGGTTTTCCTGCTCAGAGTTTGTCCAAGTCCGCCAAGCCGCAGCTATGATTACCGATGGCAGACTGCTGCCCATAATTGTCAAAAAATATAAAAATCAAGACATCAGTAGCTTTCTCGGAGCATCATAATCAGCGCCGAAAGTTGAGAGGATATTGAAAGAAGTCTGCTAAGCTTAAAATATTTTCCCTGCCGGCAACAGACCCAGGCAGAGCATGGAGCAGCCGTCAAGCAGCCCGCACAGCACTTCTAAACGTTAGCACATTTTAATTTAACAATTTTCTCTTACTAGATTGTTTCGTGTACCAAGGGATAGGTATAATAGCTTTAGTATTTCGAAATTGCCGGAAGGTATATAATGGTAATTCTGGAGGATCCGGTTTTATAAATGATGCGGATTCGCGCATGTTTACCGGATCAGAAGTGTTTAAAATGATTCGTTGTGAAAAATGAAGGGATGGGAAGAAGATGTCTCAGAAATCGATTTCTGAAAATTCAAGATCTGGCGGCAGAAAATCAAAGAAACGGCGACGCATATTGCGCTATAGTTTGTTGGCACTGGCTCTCTTGTTAGCCGCCGGTATCGGTTTTGGTTTCTATAAATACAATCAGCTCAAGCCGACCAATCATTTTAGTCATTTGAAGCCGATCGGGAAGACAACCAGCAAGTACAAACAGAAATCCGGCACTTTCAATGTTCTTCTGATCGGGTCGGATGCGCGGAAAGGCGACACGCTGAGCCATACCGATTCGATGGTACTGATTCATGCCGATCTGACGAATCATACCTATAATATGCTGAGCATCCCGCGGGATACGCGGGTGCAGATGCAGGGGTACGGGTACACGAAACTCACCAGTGTCCAATACATATCTCAAGTTAACCACGGAGTAAAACAGGGAATAGTCGACGCCGTAACATCGATCTCCAATCTGACCGGAGTCCCGATCAATTATTACGCGGAAACAAACTATTGGGGCTTGCAATACATGGTCGACGCGATTGGCGGAATCAATATGACGCTGCCTTTCAAAGTGACTCTGACACACCCATGGTATCCGGAAGACAAAGGCAAGACGTTCACGGCGGGGACCCATTTTTTAAGCGGAAAAATGGTCACGGAAATCACCCATGAGCGCTACTCGGTACCCGGAACAGACTATGGACGCCAGCAGCTGCAGCAGGCCGCACTGATCGGCATTGCCCGCAAAGTCATGAGTCCGTCCAATGTCACAAAACTTCCCGCCCTGTCCGGCTCAGTATCCAAATTTCTTGTTGCCAGCAATATGACAACCGACGATATGGTCAGCATCGGATTAGGCGTCAAAGGCGACTTCCATCCGGAGCAGCAGATCAAATACCGCCAGGTCAAAGGCACGAGCGTAACGATGTACGATGATGTGCTGCAGGCGAACAACAGTCAGGTCGTGCTCGATCCGGGGCAGTTAAAAAATGTGATCAAAAATTACTTTACCAATTAATCGCCGCAGCATGATCAGAGGGAAGGTAAAAAATCCGAAGACTAGATGCCTTATCTCCTCTCTCTGATTTTTGCGCTATCTATTTCTGTATAAACTGGGTCAAACAAACTGACCCCTTGTGGAACAGTCTAGAAAGACGCGCAGCTGCTTTGTGCCAAATCTTCTGATCTTGGGAGGCCTCGACTATCTTAACAGAGTCCAGAGCACTTCGAACCTGAAAATAGTCCTTTAAGCTAGGATAAGCTGTGCGTAAAGTGCTTTCTGTTCCTTCCAGTAGTGTCTGCCTTTCACCCCTCCATAATGGCATGTTATTGCGAGAGGCTGAATCCAAGGATAAAATGAGGCATTGTTGTCTGAAAAGCAATTGATTTTGTCCACATTTTCTGATATTGTTTCAGATTACAAAAGAGCATTTTACGCCGTCGATGATTGAGACGTAAGATGCCCTTAATTTATGTGTTTCCTTTTCTGTTTTTTCAATTTCGTCGTATAAAGGTTCTGTGTCATGAGCCGCTGCCCGTACTTGATTCCCATATAAGTCATCACCATTCGGCCGAGTCGAGGTTGAAGTCTGTGTTTCTCATAAATTATTTAGAAACTCTCCGTTTTCAGGGAATCTCATTACGATTAACCCGGCAGCCTCGAATGATCTGATTTGCAAGTTCTTTATCCTTTCCTATTTTCTGCCTGATTTGCTTCAACACCATCTTTTCTATAATTTGATTTGCGGTATTAAAAAGGTTGGTTCCTCAGTCAGAACATTAATGATGAGCCTAATTTAGTTATTTCTACAATGCAGTCAATTTGTCCATATCCAGTTCCTTCACACTCTCATTTCTGATTAAATCAACCGCACGTGATTTATACTTCAGAAAAAGCGGAGATGTACGTATATGATAGTCTCGAGGCCTTGGCAGATCGACATCAATAATTTCTTTAATTTTTCCGGGCCTTGATTTCATAACAACGACCCTGTCTGCCATGAATATGGCTTCATCAATATCATGGGTTACTAAGAGGACGGTTTTTTGAGACTGCTGCCAAACTTTTAGCAGGAGTTCCTGCATCAGGCTCCTTGTCTGCATATCTAATGCTCCGAATGGTTCATCCAGCAGAATCACTTCGGGATCGTTGGCAAGAGCTCGGGCAATTGCCACCCTTTGCTTCATCCCGCCTGATAGTGCTTTAGGAAAGACATTTTCAAAACCCTTTAGTCCGACAATTTCAATGTATTCATTTGCGATCCTGGATCGTTCGGACGCCGCCATCCCCTTTTGTTTTAGGCCGAACTCAATATTTTTTTTTACACTGAGCCATGGAAAAAGGGTATAGGACTGAAAAACCATTCCTCTGTCAGGGCCGGGACCCGTGACTGTTTTTCCACCCAGCGTTACAGAACCGGTTGTTGGTTTCTCCAACCCGCCAACAATACGTAATAAAGTGGATTTCCCGCAACCGGAAGCTCCTAAAATAGAGACAAATTCTTTATCCTTTACTGCTAAATCGATTATATCAAGAGCCTTCACCGACTTTTCTCCACTCCCGAACACCTTTGTAATGCCAGATATGACTAAGTTATCTTTATCGTTTTCTACACTCATCTTTTTCACCTCACTCAACTCCATGGGAATAATAACTTTGATAACCATTTGAAAAGATAGTCAAAAATCAGACCGATAATTCCAATGGCTAAAATACCGACAAAGATCTGCGATGTATTCAGCATTCGCTGGGACTGAATAATCATATAACCAATACCGGAAGAAGCGCCTACCAGTTCGGCAACAATGATGTAGGTCCATGCCCAGCCGAGTACCATTCTTAAAGAGCTCATAATAGACGGCATACTTGCCGGAAGAATGACGTGCCACAATACTGCTCCTCTGGAAGTTCCAAGCGTATAGGAAACATCAATTAAATCATTCTGGACACTTTTTGTGGCAGCAGCCACCATGAGGATGAGTTGGGGAAAACTGCCCATGAAAATGATTGCTATCTTCTGAGTTTCACTTACGCCGATCCATAGAATAAACAGCGGGATAAACGCTGAGGCCGGCAAGTAGCGGACAAATGACATCAGCGGTTCTAGAAAACCTTCGATGGGCTTATAGGCTCCCAGCATGACACCAAGTGGTACGGCAATGATCGCCGAAAGGAAAAAACCGACCATCACCCGAAAAATGGTAATCCCCATATCATCGGCAAAACCAAGCTGAGTAAACAAATTAATTCCCGCCTGAACGGTTGCAGTAGGCGTCGGTACAAAAATACTGTCGACAAAACCTCCGTAAGTCAGGATACTCCAAACTAATAGGACAAGGACAAACCCGAAGATACCCAGCAGCAGGTATGTTTTTCGCCTGATCTCGATTTTGGGTGTAAATGACATTGAAATCTTGCTCGCCAAACTAACTTTTTTCTCCGATTTTTCATTAACGGACATGAGCAAACCTCCGCGTTATAGCTTTTTGCTGAATCAAGGGGTGATCAGCTTGCCTCTTTTTATAACCTGATCAACGATGTTGACCGCTGTATTGTAAACGAGATATTTATAGCTTGGATACTTCAAAATCAGAAGATCTGCAGACTTGCCCTCTTCAATACTCCCGATTTTATCCGCTCTGTTCAGCGCAGCTGCGCCGTTCAGGGTGAAAGCGGTCAGTGCTTCTTCACCGCTCATTTTCATATAAATGCAAGCCAGGGAAAATATGAGCGGTATGGAATCTGTAAAACAGCTGCCGGGATTGAAATCACTGGCTAAAGCAACCGCGCAGCCATGGTCAATCATTCTTCTCGCAGACGCATAACGTTTGTTCAGACAAAATGCAGTTGCGGGCAGAAGTGTGGCTACAATGTGTTTTTCCGCAAGCCGGACAATTCCTTCATCCGATGCTTCAAGCAAATGATCAGCCGATGCGGCTCCAAGTTCTGCTGCCAGTTCTGCACCCCCAAGTTGTTCGATCTCATCAGCATGGATTTTCAAATCAAGCCCCATATTCCTGGCTGCCGACAGCAAACGTCTGGAATGATCAATTGAAATCACACCTTTTTCACAAAATGTATCACAGAACTCGGCAAGATTTTGATCAGAAACCTGTGGAAGAACCTCTGAAATAATGAAGTCAATATACTCGCTGCTATGCCCTTTAAACTCTGGTGGAACCGCATGAGCTCCGAGAAATGTCGGCACGACGTCTACGGAATGTTTCTCATTTAATTTTTTCATAACTTTAAGTTGTCTGATTTCTGTTTCCAGATCCAGTCCGTAGCCGCTTTTTCCTTCAACTGTCGTCACACCGAATGACAGCATGGAATTTAACCGCTGGATTCCCGACTGAAACAATTCGTCAAATGAACTCTTTCTTGTTGCTTTCACTGTATTTTCAATTCCGCCCTTTGCCTTCATAATTTCCATGTAACTCTTTCCACTCAGTCTCATGAAGAATTCTTCAGGACGGTATCCACCAAATATAAAATGAGTATGTGAATCGACAAAGCCCGGGACCAGGCTTCTTCCGGCTGCATCAATGACCTTATGCTGGGGTTTATGATAATTTTTGAGAATCTCTCCAGTTGTACCAACGGCCTTAATTAGCCCCTCTTCAATGACGACTGCTCCATCGTGAATCACTTTCAAATGATTCATTTTTTCTCCATAAACAGCCGTCTTACCTTCGGGTGTCGCCAGTTCAGCGGCATGCAGAATCATCAGTTTAGTCATTGACATCACTCTTTGAAAAACTCCCACCGGCAAACAGACGATCATTAACAAGATAAGGAATAGTCAGCTGATTTTCTCCTTCATACTTTTGATTAAACACCAGCGCCGTCTCAATAGAGTGTCCATTTCTAGCCCAGCTTCTTCTGGCGACACCGCCGATAACATCCCAAAGTATCCCTTTTCTAATAATTTCATCCACTCGTTCGCTTCCGTCAAGGACGAGCCCGAACCCACCATTGATGGCTTTCCCGATGCCTACACCGCCTCCATTATGCAGGGTCACAAGGCTCATTCCCCGTGCAGCGTTTCCTGCATAACACTGAACGGCCATATCTGCCATCACATTACTGCCGTCTCTGATGTTCGCCGTTTCCCGGAAAGGAGAATCCGTCCCGCTGACGTCGTGATGATCCCGGCCGAGCATAACCGGCCCAATTTCTTTGTTCCGGACCATCTCGTTGAATTTCAGAGCGATATTGATACGGCCTTCCGCATCCTGGTACAGAATTCTGGCTTTTGTACCAACGACAAGTTGATTCTTCTCAGCATCCCGGATCCAGTTGTAATTGTCTCGATCCTGATATCTTCTTTCAGGATCAATGCAGCTCATTGCTGCGATATCTGTCTTGTGCAGATCTGAATCTTTTCCGCTGAGGCAGACCCATCTGAACGGGCCGTAGCCGTAATCAAATAATTGCGGGCCCATAATGTCTTCGACATAAGATGGCAGTGTAAAACCATCCTTTTCATCAATTCCGTTTTTGGATATTTCTTTAACTCCGGCATCATACACAGCCTTTAGGAATGAGTTGCCGTAATCAAAGAAATAGGTTCCCTTATCAGTTAATGCTTTGATTAACTGATAGTGATGAACGAGACTCTTATCAACCAATTTTCGGTAACGATCACGGTCCTGATGAAGCAGCCTGGTTCTTTCCGCAAACGTAACTCCTTGAGGACAATAGCCGCCGTCATAAGCCGCGTGACAAGATGTCTGGTCTGAAAGCAGATCTACCTTGATATCATGCTTTACGATATATTCCAGCAGATCAACGACGTTGCCATCATAAGCAATTGAAATTGTTTCTTTGTTGTCAAGGTGTTTCCGGGCGATTTTAAATACTTGATCCAGGTCGTCCGATGAAGCACCGACCCAGCCCTGTTTCAGGCGAGTTTCAATCCGCGATTTGTCGACTTCCGCAATAATGCCGACACCATTGGCGATTTCAACAGCTTTCGGCTGTGCGCCGCTCATGCCGCCAAGACCGGAGCTGACAAAAAGATGTCCTGCAAGATCCTTGTCATTCGGAATGCCAAGTTTCAACCTTCCGGCGTTCAGCAAAGTATTATAAGTCCCGTGCACAATTCCCTGAGGACCGATATACATCCACCCTCCTGCCGTCATCTGTCCGTAATTGGCGACACCCATCTGCTCAGCAACTTCCCAGTCATCCATATTGTCGAACATTCCGACCATCAGCGCATTTGTAATCATTACACGGGGTGCATCTTTTTTTGTTTTAAACACGCCGAGAGGATGACCGGATTCAATGACCAGCGTCTGGTCCGCTTCAAGTATTTCCAGGTACTTCTTAATCAGCCGATACTGCATCCAGTTCTGGCATACACTTCCTGTCTCTCCATAAGTCACCAGTTCATAAGGATAAAGGGCGACATCAAAGTCCAGATTGTTATCAATCATAACCTGGAAGGCCTTACCTTCGACACATTTGCCTTTATATTCATTAATCGGTTTTCCGTAAATTCTTCCTTCCGGGCGGAAGCGGTAACCGTAAATCCGCCCCCTCGTTTTCAGTTCATTCAAAAACTCGGGCAGTAATTTTTCATGATATTTTTCAGGAATATATCTTAAAGCATTTCTTAACGCAATCTCCGTTTGTTTTTTATTTAAAGAATATCCTCTGTCCGGCGCACGGCGTATTCCTTTGACAAATGCAGGCATATCGGGCAATTCGTCGTCCAGTGTCACCGACATGGACTCCAATATCTTTTGGTTAACGTTCATATAATGACCTCCCAAATAAATAAAAGGGTTCCGCCGCCCATACCCCAGAGCCGGGCAAGCGGAACTTGAATGTTCAGATTTCTCCGGCGTTCAAGACAATGAGTGAAGAGCCGGCCAAACGTCAGCTGATTGGTCGATTATTGATTAACAAAGCTTCCATTGACTAAATCTGTTGCCTTAGGTTGTTTCTTGATCAATCCGACTTTTTTCCAGAAGCTAGCCGCTTTATCTGTTACATCATAAATCTGACCCGGATCTGACTTTGTTCCAAAATATTTTTCGTTACCCGCTTGATCATAGAACGTAACATCCGGTTCTTCTGCTTTAAAATCGCTGACCGTCTGTCCCATGCTCTTTGCCATGATTTTATCTGCATCATCCGGATTCTTCTTAGCATAATCCAGCGCTTCATACCAAGCATCAACAATTCCCTGAACGAGTTTCGGATTCTGATCAACAAAGTCCTTACGGAGGCCGAGCGAATCGACGATTAATCCAGGCGTTTTATCGCTGGAAAGAAGAACGTGTCCAAAGGAAGTCTTTTCAGCTTTGGTCAGCCATGGCTGCCACGTTACGGCAGCGTCCACTTTGCCGCCGACGAATGCCGCTCCGGCATCGCCTGCACTCATGTTAACAACACTCACATCATTTAGGCTCATACCTTTTTGATCCAACATGTACATAAACCAGAAATAACTTGCTCCGCCGCTGGTATCTATAGCGACTCTCTTTCCTTTAAGATCCTGGAAGGTCTTAATATTTTTTTTGGCAACAATTCCGTCACCGCCACTTGATGTGTCAAGCGCCAGGACCTGATAAACTGGAATATTAGCCGCTGCAGTCATAACATGGGTATCAACTGTTGTCATAAAGCCCTGGATACGACTGGCAGCCATGGCTGTACGTCTGTCAGACGCACTTTGGATCGTTTGAAGCTGAACGTTTACACCATGTTTCTTGAAAAATCCCTTCTGCTCAGCCAAATACATAGGAGCAAACCCGATCCATGAAGAGATGCCCAGCTTAACGGCACCTTTATACGTATTTTTTGCACTGCTGCTACCGCTGCCTTGATTTGAAGCACATCCTGAAAGCAGGAGTGTCAGTATGACAATGCCGGCAAGTAAAAGAGTCCATAGCTTTTTCAATTATGTAATACCTCCCAAATGAAAATTCATTTTATTTGAATCAATAAACAGCATCTTCTGAAATTTTTCCTTGTAATATTTTCACAACATTGTTTGCTGCCCGCATCTTCAAGGTAGATAACGATTCCGTTGATAAATAGGAAACATGAGGAGTGACGAATATGCCGGGAACATTAAAGATGGCTTCATTACCCGCAGGAGGTTCATTGGCAATGACATCGAGCATTGCACCGGCTATGACTTTCATACGGACAGCATCCATAAGATCCGCTTCATTTATGACCCTTCCGCGGGAAGTATTGATGACATATGCAGTTTTCTTCATTTTCCCAAATTCCTTCATAGAAATGAGTGAATCGACACTTTTGTCATACTTGACATGAATCGTCACAAAATCGGCCGCAGCGAGCCCTTCATCTAGACCTACTTTTTTGATGCCGTATGTTCCCTCATCGTTGCCGTTAAGGTTGGGATCACAAACCAGGACATTCATTCTCATTAATTTCGCCTTCCTGGCTACGGTTTTCCCTATTCTTCCAAATCCGATAATCAATAAGGTCGAAGATTGAATCCTTGGATTAAGATCTTTTGCCGCCTGGGCACCCCATAGTCCCTTATCTGCCACATCGAAATAGAATGCTAGGTTCTTATTAAAGAAATAGATTGCTGAAATCACATAATCTGAGACATCTTCAGTACAATACCCAGGGACAAATGTGACGGTAATATTTTGGGCCTTGGCTGCTTCGATATCTATCCTGTCATAACCACCCCCATAAACAGCGATGATTTTACATCTTGTCAGTTTCTGAATGGACGCCTGTGTTAATCTGATATAGACTTGGCAAAGGATTGCATCGGCATCTTTCCCAAATAACTCCAAATCCTTTTGATAATCATTTCCTGAATATCTGATTTCACAGTCTGGAAAGGTATTTTTTAATATCTCCTCCTCAGCGCAATAATCCGACCATTCTTCATCAATAATCCAAATTAACGGTTTCAAACCATCACTCCCCTGTATATCTGCTGAGCCTTGATGAAAGACCATCACTCATGGATTGATCGTTAATGAGCCATGATCGGCGTCAAGCAGCACGTGATCACCATTTTTTATTTGTTCATAAAATTTTTCATCGACTTGATCCACTACCGGCAGTTCCATAATGATTGAGCTAGCCACAAGCACGGTATCCGGATATTTGATGATCAGAGCTTTGGGTCCTTTCCCGCTCATTTTCAGTTGATACATACCATCAGCCTGGACAACCGAGCTTCCCTTTCCACTAGGAAAAACAAGAATTTTCCCGGCGATGGACTGCCCTTCCAGACTATGATTTTTTTCAATGACAACGCCGGTTTTCGGTTCAACCAAGTAAAAACACAGATCATCAGATGACAGCAGCACATCTCCTTCAATAATTCCTTCGGAAACCTTGTGACAAACAAATTTTTTCTCCATCAGATTTCACCTCTCATAGCGGCATCGATGCATTCATCAACATTCCGGATGACAAACTGCATATTTCTTCTTTTTGTGTAATAAGCGCATTTGGGTGAATCCGTAACACCTTTCTTCCCATAAAGGAATTCCCAGCACGGCTGATCCATACAGGTATCATCAACAATGTCCCCGCCTGCTGCCTGCAGGATTTCAAGATAGCCCATCCGACTGGCTAGTTCTTTTGTCAGAGAAGAAGTCATGATCCAAAGTTTAACTTTAAGTTTTTTTCCTTTGACAAGTTTGGAAATATGAGCGACCTGATTGATGTTAAAATGCGGACAACCAAATAAAGCAAAATCTATTTTTCCACCCGGATCAGTAATATCCTCATGGACTTTTTCCAAATCTTCCTCGCTGATCGTGATTACGTACTCGGGATCTCCGCCTTGAAAAGCATCATTAATGGTTTTTGCCTCCGGAGTGACACCGACGATATGGTACATCGGAACGTTGCCCGCCGTATTTAACTGAGCGCCAAGATTCATCAAGGCAGCCGCTGAGGGGTTGGTCGGTACATTAACAAAAACCGGAGTTTTAAATTTGAGTTTTTTAGGAACTGCATACCCGAGCAGCTGATAATCAAAATCACTTTTGATTTTCGCCTGCACATCAACAAGCACCTGCCCCTTACGATTTTCGTCCAGCAGGAATCCATACAGCGGCGTTCTCCCTGTAATAGCTGCACAAAGTGCGCTTTGCGCCGACTCGCGGTTCGTACGCGCACCATATACTGAATTGATAAATGGTGTGGCGCTGGACTCTGAATAGGCTGTAATCTCACCGAACCTCGGTACATTTTTTTCAAGATACGGAGTGCAGTCAAAGGTCAATGTTGCCCCAACATCTTTATAAGCCTTCCTTGTTCGCCGTATCATTTCTTCATCTTTTTTTGAAATCGTTGTGATGCACTGAAAATATTCAAGATTAAATCCTGGATTAACAGTCGGAGAAACTCGGCATTTAGCACCGGCACTGACCATTTTCTCAACAAACCAGAGATCTGCTTCCTGGTTGCTTAAAGCGACATGTGTCCGGCTGACCGGAACCATCCGCTGAGCATTGAACACGTCGCCCAATGCCACCTGGATCTTCATCGCAATCTGTACTCCCTTTCCGTAGTTTCCGTCCAGCATTTCCTGCTCTTCCAGGCTTAGTTCCATCTTCACCACTCCCCTTTATTTTTTCACAAACCCTTTTCAAGTCCATTCATTAGATTTTCGACTTTTTCAACTATCCTGTGCTCCGGTACAGTAAGAATTTTTCCTTTCTTTACGGTTACTTTTCCATCAACAACGACATAATCAATGGCATTCGGTTGCATTGAATACACAATATTGGGAAGAATCTGTTCATAATTTTGAGTAATCGGCTGCATGGATAGATCTTTACTGTTTAAAGCGACAAAGTCGGCTTTATATCCGGCCTGCAGTTTTCCAATCGGAAGCTGCAGAATCTCTCCTCCATTCACGGTTCCCATATCGAAAACCTGTTTGTAGTTTACTGCAAGTGAATTCAATGTGTTTACTTTCTGAAGCATCGCGCACATCCGCATTTCTTCAAACACACTAATCCGATTATTGCTGCATGCACCGTCTGAGCCTAACCCAATGTTCACTCTTTTTTTCTGAAGAGCCGGAATATCTGTCACACCGTCCGCAAGAAACATGTTGCTGGATGGACAATAAACAAGTTTTGATTGAGTTTTACCCATCAACTCTTTCTCATTTTCATTAAGCCAGACGCAATGGATGGCCACCATGCGGTGATCATCCATGACACCTAATTTCTTCAGCAATTCGACGGGCCGCAGATTATGTTCTCTGAGGACTTGATCAACTTCAAACGGTTCTTCCGCGACATGAATATGAAAATGAGTGTCAAGTTCCTGAGCCAGCCTATGACCTGCTTTGACCATTTCAACTGAAGCAGCATGCAGACTGTGCGGAGCAGGAACGATCGTCATCATATCGTCGGCTGCATATTTTTCAGCCAGATACTTGACGTTCTGCGCTGCATCCTCAACGGTTTCGATATAACCGGAAGGAGCACCGTTCCAATCATACATTGTCCTCGCCAGAACGAGCCGGATTCCTACATCTTTGGCAGCCTGTATAATCGCTTCATCGCTGTCGACGCCTTCATTGTGGACATAGAAATAATCGCAGACCGTCGTAACGCCATATTTCATCATTTCCCCAAATGCAAAAACTGCTCCGGTGTATACATTTTTGGCTTTCAGATAAGGAGAATATTTATATAGCGACTGATCACGCCATTCCAAAAACGGTTTATCAACGGCTAATCCTCTCAATAGACTTTGGAAGGAATGATTATGGGCGTTCACAGTACCGGGAATGATGACTTCATCGGGCCAGTCAATCGTTTCAGCTTCCGGATATTTTTTCTCCAGTTCCGCCAATAAACCGACTTCCCTGATCATTCCCCGAGCAGTTACAATCCCTTGATGTTCTGCAAATCTACCATCGATATAAAGGAGAAAAGGTTTGTATAATTTTTGAACCATCAGTCAAGCTCCTTATCTAAAGCAAGTACTGTCTGTAACAGGACATTCCCTGCTTTTACAATATCCTCTAAATCTGTCTTTTCTTCCGGACAATGGCTCTTCCCGTCGATGCTGGGTACAAAAAGCATCCCTGTTTTTGCAATAGGAACCATATGTACCGCATCATGTCCCGCCATACTCGGAAGCGAAAGAAACGGTTCATTCATAGACCCAATAACTTTTTTCAGGGTCTTCTGGATGTCTGAATCCATAGGCACCGACTTCTGATCCAGAATGATTCTTCTTTCGATTTGGACATCACGCTCCTTTTCAATCGAATCGATATATTGGGAAAGCCGGTTAACGATCTGATGCAAAATTCCTTTATCAGATGTTCTGATCTCAACAATCAGTTCCACTTGACCCGGAATAATGTTGGCGGAATTAGGAAACACATCAAAATGTCCGACTGTTCCGACGACATCGTTTCGATTAACATCTACTATTATTTTTTCAAGAGCAAGGCTAAGTTCAGCACCGGTCAGCAGTGCATCATGCCGATATTTCATTAATGTCGTTCCAGAATGGTTGGCCTCCCCGAAAATTTTGATCTTCTCGCGATAAATACCGGTTATACTTGTAACAACAGCAAGTGATCGGCCACTGTCACACAAATTTCTTCCTTGCTCAATGTGACATTCCAGAAAAACTCTTAGATCATTTGGTTTTAAGATACGTTCATCAAGCAGTTCCACATCACCTCCCAAACGTTTGAGTGTGTCGGTCAGATTTTCTTTGGTTACTCCATTTGTTACATGGGCCAAATCTTTTTTTTTCAGTACACCTGTAATTGACCGGCTTCCAAGTGTCGAAATGTTAAATGGATTCGGCTCTTCAGCGGAAAATGAAACAATTCTCATCGGGTGACGCAGAGGATACTTCTCCTCTCTTAATTTCTGTATAATTTCTGTTGCCAGAAGTACGCCGACGGCTCCATCATATTTGCCGCCGTTAGCAACTGCATCATGATGCGAACCGATTGCGATAGGGCTCAGATCTTCAGTTCCACCTGCCTCAGCCCACAAATTCGCGGCTGGATCAACCCATACTTTTGAATGCAGCGTATTCGCCCACGTTTTTTTGAGCCATTCTCTTGTGCGAAGATCTTCGATACTTCCGAGTGAACGATCAATGCCTCCATTTTTATTTATGCCGAAAGTGGCCATTTTTTTCAGCCGCTCATCGAGCCTCTTTCTGTTCACCCGAATTGAACTTATACTTCTATTCTGATAATTTTTCACTTCTCAGAACCCTCGTTTCAATACACAATTTAATATTATGTATATATTCCGATTTTTTTGGTTAAAGCAGCACCCACGTCAAAAAAAGAAGGTGATGCGCTTATCCCACAATAATATTTCTAATCTTTCCGGAAACATTTTTTGAAAACAAATGGATACATTCATTCATTCCTAGCGTTGTCTGAATGATGTGGCCGTATCTTATAATAAGTTTGATGGATTCGATCCAGTTCTTCGAGTTTGCTCATTCTTTTTTCCAGTCCCTCAGTTTCTCTGGCAACATCCCGTAACAACAAATTGAGAAAGAGAATCGGTGTACTGTATATATCAAAAATTGAAGAGGTTGTAATCGGCACACTGACTACCGGATCAGCCACGCTGAATACCGGAGATGTCACACTGTCAGTAATCGCTGAGATGGAAAAATTTTTTTGGTGAAGTTCGTTTAATTTATGTAACAATATATTGGGATATCTCGGAAAAACAATCGTTACTATATGCACATCAGCGGGATCAAGCAATTCTAAAGTTTCCCATTCCGGACTGTTTGGAGTAACTCGAATAATGTCATTTCTTATTTTATTCAGAATATAATAAGTATAAGATAATAAGGTTGCCGACATTCTCGCCGAAATAAGCACCAAACGCTTTGCTGAAACAATATTTTCAACCAGTTTCCGATAATCAGATTGATTCAAAATGCTCTCTAACTCATCAATGTTTTCACGCTCCATTTTTAATATATTTATGATGCTTTTGTTTGATTTAGCCGTGAACTGCAATCTTTGCGGGGCTGTAATTTCTTTTCTGACAAATTGCTGAAGGTTATGCAAAAAATCGTTATAACCTTTGTAACCAAGTGCAATGCAAAATCTCGAAACACTGCCCTGGCTGACATCGGCCTGTGCTGCTACTTCAGATGCAGTCATAAAAATTATATGTTTGTATCCCTTCTCAAAATAAAGAGCAAGTTTCTCATACGTTGGGGATTCCTGAGACACAATAGCTATTTTTTCTTTGAGATCATCCAGCTTACCTATATCTGTTTTGTAGTTCAATTATGTCACCACACCTAAATATAAATATTAGAATAATCAATAATTAATGGATTCATTCAATATAAAGTATATATAAATAATTATATTCATGCCGTACAGAAAGTCAATCTAATAATTTAGATTTTATTATATATTATTAAATTTTCGCTTTTTTACTGGTTTTAAGGTATTGGCAAAGTATCGATAGTTAATCATTTAGGATCTACTGGTTGATTAAAAAAGTCCTTTCTTACCAGTGTCTGGCACCCTTCTGATAGAATCAGTGTATAGGAATCAGCAAGTGGGTGATGGAAAAAATTTTTTACTTTAGGAAGTTATAGGCACTGTCGATCTCTTTATGCATGGTTCTGGGACACAAATTTAAATGCTATACGTATATTTATTTATCAAGTTTTGTGTCACGCAAGGGGGGAAAATCATTAGTACGGCGGTTTTGAAAAACGTGGGAAAAACGTTGATGCAGACACTGCGAATTAAAAGAAGCAAAAATAAAAAAAAGAAAATCGTCAGCGTGGGTGAAATTGTATGTTTCACTTTTGCACTTTTATACTGCATTCTCCAAAATTCCGCCCTGTTTTTTGCGCCCTATCTAAAAACCAGCTATCTGCTGATCTGCATGATCATCTTTGCAATGCTCAAGATTTTTTTTCAAAGATATGATATTAAAATTCTTGTTTTCCTTAGCGTCTCGGCTGCTTTTGCCGGCTTGATCTCCTATCATGCACAGGACCCAATGCCGTTAGTCATCGTTGTGCTGATATTTTTATTGCACGATGTCCGATGGAAAACGACCGCAAGAACAGCATTCTTTACTTTGACTGCTTCGATAATGATGCTCTACATCGGTTCTCACTTCGGATGGATACCTAATTATAAAGAAATCAGAGATGGAGCTGTGCGCCATGCATTCGGCATGACACAGGCGACGGTGATGTCCGATCTTATTTTCCTTGCTGCAGCGGCTTATGTGTATTTAAAAAAGAAATTAGGTGCTTTTTCTGTCATAGGACTGGGCCTTGCGGCTGCCATTGTTTTTCACTATATGAATGCACGGAATGATACACTGGGCATTGTTCTATTGACGGCTGCACCTTTCCTTATTAAAATTCCGCACATCGGGCCGATGAAGACATTCGGTAAATTATTTATGCCGATCTCATACCCGCTCTTTGCCTTCGCAGCGCTTGCGATAACCAAGATGTATGCCTACAACAAGAGCATGATCGGAAACATCCATCTCGATCAACTATTAACGGGCCGCCTGCAGCTCGGGTATACGGCCTTTCAGCGTTATCCGATCACCTGGTTTGGCCAGCATGTGATAGAAACAGGGGGCGGAAGGGCAGGTCCCATTGCTTCAATCCATAATTATTTCTATATTGACTCGTCCTATTTGCACATACTGTTCAAGTTCGGTATCGTTTTCACAGTCTTATTTCTGCTCTGGATCTGTTTGCGGATATATCGGCTGATTGCCGCAAAAAACTATTTGCCGGCAATCATCGTGACCCTTGTCGGTTTGGAGACGATGTGGGAAGCGAACCTGTTCTCTCCGCTGAATTTTACCCTGTTCATGCTTGCGGCAAATTTCAGAAACGAAAAAGCAGATCAGCAAATTCCCCGTATAGAGAGATAAAACCGCTCATGTAGATGCAGGTATAAACGGCTGGCTTGAGAAAAAGCTAACTGGGGCGCTGGAAGACGGCGCACAGAGACCGCAATGAGTATCACTAACGTCTCCCGGTCGCCGGCCACGATACCTGTATTTAACGAAGGGGGTTCAATGTTTTTTATTCTTTGTGCAGGAATTTTCGATAACCCGCTCCGGGCTGGGACATTTTCTTTTATTCCTCAAAGAAGAGCTGATAAAATATCGACAGAACACTTTTAAAGTACTATGAGAACCGGTTCACTGCACTGTCCCTTGATGGCCGAGGATTGACAGTTGCCCGGGGACGCCGACATCCAAATAGCGGCATAATATGCGACAGGCTGGGCGGCAATCGCATCGCTGCCGATTATGGCAGCCGGTTTCTGCCCTTTTGCGGCGATACGGTGAAGATTACAAAATGGGTGGATGCCCCGGGCAGAACAAAGGAGCCTTCAAGAGGGTGCTGAATGGGGCAAAAGGCAGGTATGGAGGGCCCTTTCGTTGCCAATGAAGCCTATTTTTTGTTATAAATCGTTCATTTGACGCCATCATTTTTTTGTCTGTACTGCTCTATAATCTTTCTGGATTCATTTAATTCCTTGATCACCCGGTACGGCTTGCTAATGACTCGAAACGGCAGTTTTCTGAGAAAGGCACTGAGATCCTGCCTGTATTCCTGCGTGATTCTTGTCGGTTTGGTTGCGATTTTTTGGTACAACTCCTTATAAAATTCCTTCACGACATCGATCTCCATGTTTATGGCCTGATGACACTGTTCGCATTCTATTTGAGCAATTTGATCATTAATGTAGACTATTTTATGGGCTGTTTCACGATCGCAATTCGTACAGAATAAATCAGCTTCCACTTCGTGCTTTTTCATCCTGATTTTCCTCCCTGACTCAGCAGTTTGATGGATCGCGGCCATTTTTTTGTTTTTCTTAATAAAAAGCATCCTCCTTCAGTAACACAATAAACGGCTTGATCCTTATAAGTTATTTTAACACGACGTTACACTCATTTCCTTCTTCACCTGTTCCAAAAAACCGCGGGTTCCCGCTCAGCCTTTCTTCCGGATAATATGCGCATTGACTCGGTTTGTCTTCCGTCAGGATTTCCGAAACTGATACAGAAAAAATTTCTATCAGTGCTCGTCCCCTGAAAAGTTCGATTATCCCGGATTGCCGGGAATGATCACAGGCCGCATCAGTATTTTTTCACTGAACGGATTATTTTCATTGGTATCATTATGCTGCTATTTCAGAAAAAATACCCTAACATCGGGATCTTCCGATAGCCTGATATACGGAAATGCAAAGCGATTCTCCCGCGGCCAATGCTGCGCTTTTTCCGGCAAAAAAGTGAATAGCGTCCGATTAGAGGGCGCCCTTCCAATTGCTATAGAATTAATTACTAAAACTTGAAAGTTAAAAAAGTGCCCTAACACCTTGCCGGTTCTACGTTTTCCACAAGTAAATTAGTTCAAGCTGCTGCTTTTTTCAGTTGTTTGCGGTAGCTGGTGGGCAGTTTTTCCAGAAAACTTTCGACGATCGTATCAATGGCTCCTTCAGATAGAGCGGGTTCGTCCTCGAACGCCTCTTGAAACAAGGTGATGAGCTGTTGAATGGCCTCGATATAGGTAACATCGGCGAGTTCATCCACCATCAGATAAAACAATTCGCCCAGAGTCCGATCGTCTTCCTGTTCACGATGCTGCACCGCAAGCAGGGAATAGCCAATGGCCACGCAAGCTGTGTGGGCAAAGATTCCGTCATAAGACAGTCCCTGATATTTGGCTAGTCGAAGATACTGCTTGCACATCTTGAAATACATCTCGATCGACCAGCGTTTCCCATAAAGTCGAATCAGTTCATCCTCTGAAAGCTGTGTGTCTGTCGATGCCAGGACAAGATAATCCTTGCGTTTCCGGCGATTGCGAACATAGACCAGTTTCAGAGGGATGTTTTTCTCTCCCTCGACAACGGCTTCGACCAGGACTGAGAGCAGATAGCGCGACCGTCCGCGGCGTTTCTTCTGGGCTTTGAAGATCGCTTTGACGTCCATCATTTGACCGTTGAACCGGTAATACACTTTTTTGGACCTTTTGACCATGGCAACGGCATGAAGTCCTAGCTGATGCAGCTGATAAAACATCTTTGGGCTTGAGAACCACGAGTCAAACAGGACATAGGATGCGTGGACACCTTGACTCAGAGCGGATGAGATCAGTTCCCGAACGACATCGGTTGCTTTTCGCTGCGCCTGAAGTTTGCGTCTTCCGGAATTCGTCCGGGCATCGGCTTTCGTGCTACAAATCTGATTCTGACTGGAGAGCAGGGAAAAAGTGACGGGCAGGAATGTGTTACCGTCACTCCAACCGAGCTGCAGGAAGCGAAACCCTCGTGTCTGTCGATGTTTGGCGTGGTCGAACTGGAACGCCGCCAGTTCCACGTGTTTGGCATGAGCCCGTTCGTACATGGAATCGTCGACGATGAACACGTTCTTCCGTGTTGAATCCGTCAAGGGCTGGATCAGTTGAATGATCTGGCAACAGAGCAGAATCAGGAATTTTTGCCAGTTGATCTTGCCGTTGTTAAGCAAATTGCGGAACGTCTTATCTGAGAAGTTCAGCTGATTCTGATGTTTCAGATAATCGCGATAGGCAGACTTGTTTGAGAAGATGGTGCTGATCAGATAGCAGAACAGTACCCGAAAGGGGATCCCTTTTTCCTTGGTGGCCTGTGAGATCCGTGCAATCTGAGCCAAATGAAATCGGGTAAAAAAGGTTTGAACGGAAGCTGAAATTCCAAGAGATGAACGGTCATTTCGTGTTATACTTTTCATGTGGCATGAACACTCCTCGATTAATTGGGATTCGACACTTCAATTATACCGAGTTGTCGGTGTTCATGCTTTTATTTTTTGTGTTACCCCCTTATCGGATAAGGCTTAAACACTGTTTTTGGTGTTTCAAGTTTTAGTTAATTATTATTTTCATTAACATTCACCGGTAAGAAGGAGGCTCATCTATTGAAGTTATTTTCTTTCCGGCAATCAGCATAGCATATTCATAGAGTTGAGGAGGGAATAAGGCAAATCCATTAACATCCAGCAAAGTAATGGCACAGAATTCCCGTTCTTTCCATCAGCTAAATACTGATGATCAGCAAAAGGCCGCGATAGGCCGGTCTGCGATCTATCCATGCGAATCGCGGTTGATCTTGATCTAACGGGATAATGAGTAAATCGAAGGATCGATTTTTTTACGCTTTCCTCCGTCCTTTTGCATGGCATAGAGAAAAAAAGATTGTGCCACAATATCGGGGTCTCTGCTTCTTATGAGGTATTATATCCGCTTGCAACGCGTGAAGAGTGTAGCGTCCGGAAATCTCTGATTCATCTTTACAGCGATTTCTCCAATCCGCCTGTTTCTGAGGGCGCGCCTTCTTCTCCAGTCTTGAATTACCGAAAGATCTATAAGGCGGCTTTTCTTTTCCCTCTGATGGAGCCGCCAAATGTTTTCTTAATGGAGCTCTTGCTTTATGTGATCAAATGGTGACGGTTTCTCTTTCTCCGATATCAAAAATATGAGGATTATGAATGATGATTTTCTGATTCTGAATGGTGACGGCATGATCCCTCCTCAGCCTGCTCAAAACGTGGCTGACCGTTTCACGCGTCGTGCCTGATAGTCCTGCTAAATCCACAGTGGATAAGTGAAAAGGCAGGGTGATCTCACAGCCGTCCTGCTTGCCCAGATCAATCACCAGATAGCGCAAAGCGTGGATGACCCGCTCGCTTGCACTGGAAACGGTGATCGTCTGCAGCCGTTTTTCGTGCAGTTCCAATATCCGCGACAATTGATGGATAAGCTCGACCATTGCCCGGGAATGTCCGACGACGAACGTTTCAAAAACGGATGTCGGAATATAAAAAAGCGAAACATCGGCCGCAACGATCGCTGAGTAATGATAATTTATATCCGACAGCATCCCGCCGTACGGAAAAAGGCTGTATGGCTTGACATAGTCCGTGTACATTAAGGTTGCTTTTGTATTCGTGCGTTCATACTTGACGTAACCGCTGAGTAAAAAATAGATTCGGTCACGCGGATCCCCTTCAATAAAAAGCATCTGCCCTTTACTATAATGACGCAAATAAATAGAGGAATAAATCGAAGCCAGCTCCTCATCGGAATAATCGGAGAAGATAAAAAACTTTGATAAAAGCTGCCTTGCCTTTTCTTTATCCATGGCTGCTCCCTCCTAATAAAGCGTTTTCTTCCCTACTTTTATCGTAGTTTAGTGGGTCGGTTATTTCAATGAAACAGGAGAAATTTATGTAAAAAAGTGATCTCTCGCAAAACAGAGACCACTTCTTAAAGTGCCTGAGAAAAATCGTAGGCAGATAGGCATGCCGAGACCGCAGCGGATCCATTTTCAAAAAACCGATGACCGCCATAATATTTCCCGGAAAAGCGGGTCAAGGGTTCCAATCCGCCTCTTCGGGAAACATACAGGAGCCGCCGCCGCTAATAAAATCTCCGGGAATCGGACCCAAGACTTCAGACTGTCACTCACCTCTTCGAAAACGCATCAATAATCATTGAGTGTCATGACTCTTACGGCGGAGGGGCAGAGAATCCGCAGCGCCTTTTCCCCGGCTGCAGCAGAATGATCATTCTGCTTAATCGGCGTAAATGACCGTGCCGGCCGGCCCGCCGGCCAATGCTTCCTGAGCATGATCCAGTGAGGTAATGATCGCCCGGCGGCCTGATCGGGCCTGGACAAAAGAGATGGCGGCTTTGATTTTCGGCAGCATGCTGCCCTCCGCAAAATGGTTCTCGGCGATATAGCGGCGCAGCCTGCTCACCGAAACGGTGTCCAGTTTTTTTTGCTGCGGAGTATTAAAATAAATATAAACACTGTCCACCGCGGTCAGAAGCAGCAAAATGTCGGCGTCGATTCCTTCCGCCAGTTTTTGAGCGCCGAAATCTTTATCGATGACGGCTTCGACACCTTTGTAACCATTCGTTCCCTGAATCACCGGAACGCCGCCGCCGCCGACCGCGACGACTACATAGCCGGTATTCATTAAATCCCGAATCGCCTGATATTCAACAATCTCGTTTGGATAGGGAGAAGCAATCACACGCCGGTAACCCCTTCCGGCATCTTCCTTAAAGAGAATGTGCTCGTCCGCCATCATTTTCTTCGCTTCTTCTTCACTGTAAAAAGGACCGATCGGTTTGACCGGATGAACGAACGCCTGATCATTCGCAGATACAAGCGAGCGCGTCAGGATATTGACCGTTTTTTTGGAAATGTTTTCCTTTGCAAAAGCATTATCCAAGGCGTTCACCATCCAATAGCCGATCATTCCCTGGCTCATCGCTCCGCACGTATCGATCGGCATCGGGGGCGTCTTTCTCGAATCCGCCGCTTTTTGTTGCAATAATATATTGCCGACCTGAGGTCCGTTTCCGTGTGTAATGGCAATCTTATAGCCGTTTTTTGTGATTTGCACTAATTGTTCCGCCGTATGGGCGATCGCTTTCTGCTGCGCTTTCGCTGTGGCGTCGTTATTGGTCTCAATTGCATTGCCGCCCAAAGCAATGACCACTTTTTTCTCTTCAGTCATGATTTATTCCCCCAATTCTCAAAGCCGGCGACCGGTTTGTTATAACGTGATGACACCCAATATCAAGTCGATGATCGCCCAAATGGCCATCACCGAAATAAACAGAGCAAATACCGCTTCGGGTTTTGTGAAAAGAGGCGTTTGATGATTCTCTTTTTGTGCCCGCCAGTAAACGAAGATGCCGACCGCATACAAAATGGTTGTCAGCAGCAGGAATTTCATGCCTGCTCCGTAGATCAGCCAGGCCGAATAAACACTGGCCACCATGCCGATCACCATATCCCTAATCCGTATGCCCCTGCGGAGATCCTGATATCCGTCATTCGAAATCGCCAGTTTCACCTGATAGAGCGCAGAGAACAGATACGGAATCAGAATAGCGGAAGTCGCAAGCGAAAAAGCGAAGTTATAGGCCCGGTCCGTCAGAAGCAGGGTTAACAGGAAGACCTGAATCAGTCCGTTTGTCAGCCAGAGCGAATAAACCGGCGCACCATGTTTATTCTCCTTTTTCAGATATGAAGGAAAGACGCCGTCTTTTGCCGCCGCAAACGGAATTTCAGCAGCGAAAATAGTCCAGGAGATCCATGCGCTGAGCACAGAAACGATCAGGCCCAGATTAATAAACGCCGCTCCCCATTTACCGACAATATCTTCAAATACATAGGCCATGGACGGATTTGACAGGCCAGTCAGCTGTCCTTTGCTCATGACACCCAAAGAAAGCAGCGAAATGCAGATATAGCTGAACAACGTTACAATTAAGCCGATAATGGTCGCAATTCCGACATCGCGGCGATTTTTGGCCCGCTCCGAAACAACGACCGCCCCTTCAACGCCAATGAACACCCATAACGTTACAAGCATGGTGCTCGATACTTGATCACGGACGGAACTCCATGAAAACGGGGCGTTATGCAGTCCCCAAAAATCATTCAAAAACAGTTTCGCATGAAAAGCAAAAATAGCAATTATGATAAAGAGAAAGACCGGAACAAGCTTGGCGATCGTTGCCACCAGATTGACAAGAGCCGCGGAATGCACACCTCTTAAAACGAGACAATGCACCGCCCACAGTAAGACGGACGCCCCGATAATGGATGCGAGATTCTGCCCGCCTGAAAAAGTTTTTATGAAGTAGCCGATCGCGCTGAAGACCAGCGTGCCATAGGCCACGTTCCCGAGCCACGCGGAAAGCCAGTATCCCCAGGCACTGTTAAAGCCCATGTACCGTCCGAATCCCGCTTTCGCATAACTATAGATACCGGCATCCAGTTCCGGTTTCTTCATGACCAAATTTTGAAAAACGAGGCCGAGCGCAACAATGCCGATGCCGGTTATGACCCAGCTTATGACGATGGCACCCGCGTTCGCGCCCTGTGCCATATCACTTGGGAGATTAAATGCCCCACCGCCGATCATTGATCCGATTACTAGCGCAATGAGTGAAAGTAAATTTAACTTTTTATCATCTTCCATGATGATATCCCCCTTTGCCGCAGACGGGCATGGGCCGGGGAAAGGAGCGGAAGGCCCTTCCCGCAGGCCGCGCCGATCCGCTATTCATTTTGCAAAGTGGCCAGCATCACAGCTTTAATGGTATGCATCCTGTTTTCTGCCTCATCAAAGACATGTGAATGCGGTCCCTTAAAAATTTCATCCGTCACTTCCATCGCCTTTAACCCGAATTTTTCATAAACCGATCGGCCGATTTCAGTATTCAAATCATGGATCGACGGTAAACAATGAAGAAAAATGTAATTATCTTTACCCGTTTTTTCAATCAGCTGCCGGTTGACTTGATAAGGTTTGAGCAGCCGGATTCTTTCCGCATATTTATCCTCCTCACCCATAGATACCCATACGTCGGTATAGATTACATCGGCCCCGGCGGCTGCCCGGCCGATATCATCGGTCACCATCACGCTGCCGCCGGATTCTTCGGCATGGGATTTCGCCAGCGACACGATCCGTTCATTCGGAAACAACGATCGCGGACCGCAGATTCTCATGTCCATGCCGAACTTGCTGGCGCCGATCAGCAGGCTATTGGCCACATTGTTCCGCCCATCTCCGATAAAGAGCAAGGTTACACCCTTTAATTTTCCAAACTGTTCTTTGATCGTTAAAAAGTCCGCTAAAATCTGCGTCGGATGGGATTCGTCGGTCAGTCCGTTCCAGACCGGCACGCCGGAGTAGGCCGCCAGTTGATTGACCGTATCCTGGCTGAATCCCCTGAATTCAATACCGTCGAACATTCTCCCTAATACACGTGCCGTATCTTCCACCGACTCTTTTTTCCCGAATTGAATATCCCCTTTTCCCAGATATTCGGGGTGGGCCCCCAAATCAATGCTTGCCACTGTAAAAGCACAGCGCGTCCGTGTAGAAGGCTTTTCAAACAAAAGAGCGATATTCTTCCCGCTCAAGTCATGATGGGGAATATGCTGATGCTTTTTCCTCTTTAACTCGGCCGCAAGTTCCAGCAAATAAGTCAATTCTTCTCTTGAAAAATCTTCAATTCTTAACAGACTGCGACCCCTCAGGTTTTCCTTAATTCTTTCATTTATTTTTTCCATCTCATATTCCCCCGTTTTTTGTTCAGATATCTTCCCGATAAAGCGGCATGCTCATGCATCTTGGACCCCCGCGTCCCCGCGACAGTTCCGAGCTCGGCACTTCGATCACTTCAATGCCGTGTTCCCGCAAAATTTCATTTGAAACATAATTTCGATCGTAAGTGACCACAACACCGGGAGCAATCGCCAACGTATTGGAACCGTCGTTCCATTGCTCGCGGGCCGACGCGATCTCATCACCGCCGCCGCAGGGAATAAAGTCAATCTCCTGAAGCTTCAGTGCTTCTTTCAGTGTGTTGACCAGACTTGTCCGTCTGGTGATCTTCAGCCCGCCCTTTTCATCACCCTTCTCAATTACGAAAAGATTCATTTCACCCTCCGCACCCAGTGCCGCCGGATGAATGGTGAACTTGTCGCGGTCGACCATTGTAAAGACCGTATCCAGGTGCATGAACGACCTCAGCTTCGGAATTTCAACGGCAATAATTTGTTTCACCTTGTCCTGATTGGCAAATAATTGATGGGCCAGCCGTTCAATCGCCCGCGCCGTAGTCCTTGAGCTGATGCCGATACAGACAGTCTCCGGGCTGATGATTAATTCGTCGCCCCCTTCCATGGAAAATTCAAAGTTTCGATCGGTCCAAATCGGAATCTGATACTCCGAGAACCGCGGATGATAACGGAAAATATATTCTATGAAGATGGATTCCCTTCGCCTTGCCTTCTCTTTCATCCGATTGATGGTAATGCCGTCGCCGATAATAGCCGAAGGATCCCTTGTAAAATAGAGATTGGGCATTGGATCCAGATAGAACGGATAATGACTCTCCGTCATTTCATACAAGTGGGTCGGCTGCGCCTTGACAACTTCTTTTTTTAAAATGCCCGCCATCACTTTATGAACCAGATCCATATTCGGAAGAGAGAGCAGGTAATCGCTCAATATCTGGGAAAACTCATCGACGCACAGATTGCTTTCCCGCAATATCTGACTGACAAATTTCTCGCGAATATCCTTGGTATGCAAAGCTTCAGCCATTAATTTATCCAGGTAAAGGACTTCGACTCCCTGATTCCTAAGCGCTGTAGCAAAGAAATCATGTTCTTTCTGAACGGACGGCAAATAAGGAATGTCATCAAACAATAACCGCTGCAGAATTTCCGGAGTCAGATTTTCGACCTCTTTTCCCGGACGATGCAGCATGACTGTTTTCAACTCGCCGATTTCCGACGTCACATGCACAGGATATTTCATGATCTTTCATCTCCCTTTTGTCTTACAGTTAAAGCATAATCCATTACCATTTTATCTGTAGTGAAAGCGATTACACGATAAAAGTGAAATATTTCACATCATGATCCTTTTAATGAGTATCCCCTCAACTCATGTATCTAGTCGGACCGTAGTGTGAAAGCCATCTTAATTTCTCTGTGAACCGGGTTTTTCCCCCTCTCTCATGCATGCCATGCAAATAGCCGGCCGCTTAGTCAAAAAATAAAAATCAGAAATCATACAGCCTATTTTTTTGCGGTTAAATGGCTTATCCATAGCTCCATTTTCTGATATTGGGTGTTACCCATTTATAAGACAAGGCTTGAGGACTGTTTTAATGACTCAGATTTTTGTACTCATTTCTCAAAAAGTGATTAGATACAGGGGTGCCGCCAAGACCTAAATTATAAAAAATAAAGGAGAAAACATATTATAGATGTCCAATATGTTTTCTCCTTTTTATTCCATTAAAACTCCCTTTAATGGAATCACTCAAATATGGTTTCAGCCTTAAAATTATTTAATTCTTGTTAAACAAACACACCCGTTCATCTTCTCTGAACTTTTAAAGAGCTGCTTTATTTTATATTACAAGGTGAATTGTGAACTATAATTTGTCACCCCTGTTATCCTTCCCGGTTTAAATTAAAGTTTCTAACCGATGACATTTCTCTTTTTACAGCTTAAATAAATTCCCATTATTCTCCTGTCCCGTACTCCTTTAAATGCTGCAAATGAATTCCGATATGCCCTATACCAAGAATAATAATTGAGATAATAAGCCAGATCACCTTTCCATAGATACCTAACAGCAGAAATGCCGCTACCGGCAAGCTTGCTCCCGGCACCGGGATTCCTAAGAAACTTCCATAAAAATCTTTTAGAGTATGTTCACTGTTAAAATACCGTATCCAGCAAATTTCATAAATGATCATCAGGATAAAAGATACAATCAGCCACAGGCTCCATAAAGAAAACGGTTTAAGGTCATAATCATTGAAAATTATTGCCACGCAGGAAACCAGCACCTGTCCCACACGTTCTAATCCCAATAAAATCTTATTTTCATTTGAAACGATATCATCATAGCCTGCCGGTTTATACTTTGCCCAGAAAATATTGGGAATGAACAGCATCAATAGATAAATGAAGCCCACATATGAAAATCCAAAATGTCCCAGCATATTACTTCCCTCCCATTACTCCCTTGGAATTTGTTCCGCATGCCCGGTTACTGCGGAAATGCATCATATACTTTTGCTCAAAAAGGATTTATTCAGTGATCATAAAAGATCTCATATTGATGACCAACATGTGAAACGGTTTGGTTCAAATAACATGTCATGATATTGATTTTGCATACTTCATTGGAAGTAAAAAAGGGACATGTCAGACATATCTCTGATGGTTTTTTATTTCACTTTATAAGCAATTGCCCTTTTAGGACATTTATCAGCGCATGTCCCGCATAATATACACTCGTTGTCATCCATACTTTCTCTGCCACATTAAGACTCATAGGGCAGTTCCTATTACAATAGGGCAGTTAATACATGATTTTTATCTGCGTATAACCTGAGCCTTTTAATATGAAGCAGATTTCCAAGTTTTGTCCCTATTACCATAAATGGTGCCAACCTATATCCCTTTAAACGATTTCGAAGACTAAGATTACAGTTTTATCATATACTCTTTCAAACAAATATTAATCTGCCGCGGCAATTTAAATGAAAGCCCTTTCGCTATATTCCCGTCGCTACTCATTTTCTTTAAATATGTTATTCAGGAATATGACCGTGAAATTGGAAAAAGCGCTTTTCTTATTACAGGAAAGCGCCTTTTAGCGGAACAACAAAAAACTTCCATTTAGCTGGCTTAATTGAAGAAGTGAATCATTTTGGTTTTTTCCTTTCTCTTGTTGAAGGGGAACAACTTTGCCGGGTGAGACGGATTCGCTTCGCATGTTCCTGCCGATTCAATCGGCAGTGTTACATTTACCGGACTTGAGTGTAGCCATGCTCTTTAGCGCTTCAGGCTTCCGTCACTTGGTAGCTGTTTCCGACTTTGGTGAGGCGATTATGAAAAAGCTGTGCGCCCCTTCCATAGTTGTGGCCGGAAATCGTTTGCCAGACGGCACCGACTGCCAGCTCTTCATTCCCGATATTTATCAACCGATGGGCCGTTCGGCCGGGAATATATAAAACTGCGCCCGGCTTCACTTCAATTAAGCGGCTGCTCCCTTTTAGATTGTCCAGCAGCAGTAATCCGGTTCCCTTAATGCCCCAGTAGTACTCGGCTGTGTCAAATTTATTATGAACATGTCCCTTTGTCATAAAAAATTCATCGCCGACCGTGCCGCAACAGAGATGCGAAATTCCGAAGAATAGTCCTCCCTCCTCTCCCTCTTTCTGCTTGTTTTCCTCCATTTCTACCCAGTACACGGCCTGATCCGGATCCATTCTGTTTAAAGCTGTTCTATCTTTAAAATAATTTCTTAAATCACCGATCGTGGTTGTTGTCCGTTTGAGATGGCTGCCAATCAGTCTTCCGGATTTAAGATCCAGAATTGTATCACTGGACTGTATTTCTATCATTAATTTCACTTCCAAAAGTATTAAGGTTGATAGTTTCTCCATAAATCATTGTGATTCATTGGCTCGGTCACAAAATCAAACAGGTTTCGATTGTCAACGTATTGTTTATAAACAGGGACTCCTTTTTGCAAATTGAAATCTCTGCAGCTGCGCGGTCCCTGTTCCTGTAAACCGGATTTCCGGTAATGATCATTGCGTTGCCAGGTTATTTGATCGGCATGACCGACTATCGGGTAGAATGCAAGGCCTTTATGCGCGCGTATTTCCTTATAGTCAAATGAATAATCGCGGATGCACCACGCACCGAACGTCATTGTGTGATGAATGTCGGCATTAATGGTACAATGAGCCCAGGCGGGAGGCACAATCACGATGTCGCCCCTCTTTGCATGGACGGCAAAGCAGCGTCCCGGATCGTCATGGGCAGTCTCCTGCATATAAACAATTGCTTCGCCGTCCCAAATTTCATAGACCTCCGGAGTGGACGAATCTGAAGATGGGGAGATCGCATGAATATGCCCCTGACTCCGAACGGGTTCTCTTCCGATTTTTCCTTTTGCATAAATCACAGCTCCATACAACAGCATGCGCCGCTTCAGATCATCGCGATCTTTGCTCCGGCCGACATCCATCGCGATAGAGTACAGCACATCAGGTCCCTTGGCAGCAGGATCCAGCAGGCTTTTCCTGATATCCTTCAAACGGCGGTACTCCGGCTCGGGGCCGAATGTATTTCTGCCATATTTAAAGGTCATATTGCGATCATCCACCGTAATATCAAATCCCGGATTATAATCCATGGAACTCCCTTCTTTCTACTTGCGCACAAAAGCCTGAATGACCGCAATTTCTTTACCATTCGGCTTTCTATTGCGTATTATAAACCGCTCAATGTTTGCCGGAACAATAAATGTTTCACCATAGTGAATTTCAAACGGTTCAAAATTATTGTCCAAGCTTTCAACGGCTGCCGTATCCCCTTCAACGAGATTTAACATATTCACACTATTGTGGGTTTCGAAAAAGCCGGTCTTTTGGAACCAGTGCCGATGTGTTTCAATGAATTCAAGTTGATGAAGGCCGGTTCTCTCAACTGTTTCCCCTTTCGATTTCTTTAGGGTGACAAATGGATTGACCAGATTTTTTCTTACCCATTCCGTATTGCGGCTCATTTGAATGTTCCGTCCGCCGTCATCCAGATGAATCGGGCGGGGCTTCCCGTCAAGGCCGGTTCTTCCCCAGTCCCACAGCTTAAAGGTGAAGATATAGGGCGTTGCGCTGATTTCCAGGACAACGGTATCGCGGCCTCCGCAATGCACGGTTCCTGCCGGAATTGAATAGTGATCGTGTTTTTTCACCGGAAAACGATTGATGTATTTTTCATCGGGAAATCGTACGGCACCGGTCTGAGCTTTACGAAGATCATTCATCAAATCTTCCTTACGGACGTCATCCTTTAAACCTAAATAGATGGAGGAACGATCTGTAGACTGAAGAATATAATAGCTCTCATCCTGAGTGTAATGCATCCCATATTTATCCTCGATATACTCAGTCAGGGGATGAACCTGCAAACTCAGGTTTCCTCCCCCCATCGTATCAAGATAATCAAATCGAATTGGAAATTCTTCGCCAAAACGGGCATGGACTTCAGGACCCAGAAGCTCGTCAGGAAATTGCTGGACTAAATTAATGGACGGCACTTCAACGCGTACTTCCCCGAAACGCAGGAAAAGGCTGTTTTCTTCCGGGACACCGTCAAACGCCCAGCCATAGTTTGGAACTTCCGGGTCCAGGCCATAATGCTCTTTCATCCACTGACCGCCCCATACGCTTGCATCAAAATAAGGAACAACGCGAAAGGGCCGATGGACAACTTCCCGCAGCGCTTCTCTGTAATCGGCTCCCGAGACCATTTTCGGATCGTCGCCGGTATTCGTATCGAGCAGAAAATCAATGCAATCAAATATCTTCATTTTCTGGCGGTCGGCCATCCGCCATTCAAAGAAAAAACCGCGCTTATATTTTCGCAAAATATCCTGATGCCGATTGTTTATTTTCCAATTCGGCATACCGGCACGATAGCGCCGCTGAATTTCCCAGCGGGCCAAATCGCAATAAATCAATAGGTCCGGATCCGGTACTAATACGGATGCTCCTGTACCATAGATAATTGTTAACCCACTAGGCTGATTAAACGATTGCTGAAGGCGGGATAGATCAGGAAAAAATTGTTCCAGACGATAATGCGACAGAATTCCGAAAACACGATCATCTGTTAATGTATCTTTAACTCGTTCACTCATTTGTTCTCCGTCGGCTGCCAGATCATCTGCAAAAATAGCACGGTCAGGATTCAGTTTCGTTATCAGTTCTCGTTCAATTTCTTCATTGTCTACACCTGGATATTCTTCGACAGCAATCGTAACATCTTCACGACCAAATGTACGGACTTTTTCTTTAATCGCTTTTATAATCGACGGATAACCGCGCCAGGCTTCTTTGTAATGCATTATTTTGATCTCTGGTTCTAAATCATATTTTGCCATAGAACAAAACCCCTCAGCAATTCTAATGTAGTAATGTTATAACTTTAGAACATAAAATGGTCATCTGGCACATCTTTCAAGGTATCCCCCATGTTCATTATGCTGGCTTTGGCGGATTGAATCGCTTTTTGATACGGCGAAGAAGATGACAGTGCTAATTCAAGAACCATTGCCAGATTCATTCCTGTTAAATAAGTCACTTTTTTGTTTAATTTCAAAGCGGTCGAATAGCCGTTTGTTCCGGGTGATCCGGACGGAATATCAGAAACTAATAGAATATCGTCGGCTTCCGGGATCTCGTTCATGATCTGTGTAAAATTTTTTTTGAAGTTTTCAAGTCCGTCCGATTTCATACTCAGTGCAAGAATATTGTCTTGCCTGCCTGCAATAAACTCGATCGCTTTCTTCATTCCTTCGGCCAGTCCGTCATGACCGACCAATACTATTTTCTTTGCCATACTCTTCTCCTCAGATTGTTGCTTTTATAATATATTCCACGCCGACGCCGGCAAAAGCCAGGATAAAATAGACGATAATCAATTTGATCGGTGAAACGTGCTTCTTCGACATGAAATACCATGAAATCAGAATCAATAACAGTGGAGCCAGGCTGGGAAAAATGTTGTCCAATATCTGCTGAATGTCCAGTGTCGAATGGGCCATATTGATTTTAATCGGAAGCGGTAATTTTACATAAGTCGCAGCAACCCCGCCGGTAACAATCGTGCCCAGTACCGTTATTGCCTGAGTTACGTTTTGAGCCATTTCGCCTACAAAAAGATTCACCGCATCTGCACCTAATTCATATCCCTTGTAGAATAAATAACGAGAACCCAGCACAATAATCAGGTTATAAGCAACCATGTAAAATAAGGGGCCTAGAATATTTCCTCCCGCTCCCAGACCCATGCCGATTGAAAGAAGAATCGGTATTAACATGCCTGGAATCATCG
Organism: Sporolactobacillus sp. CQH2019; assembly: GCF_028765345.1. Classification (GTDB taxonomy): domain Bacteria; phylum Bacillota; class Bacilli; order Bacillales; family Sporolactobacillaceae; genus Sporolactobacillus. Next base: position 91,443 of record NZ_JARAJZ010000006.1, on the reverse strand, counting down.
AATCGCCAATTCCCGCCAGTGGGCCCATTAAGCCGACTTTCAGACTCGTAATAAAATCATCGGTAACACCTTCCGCACCCAACGCTCTCTGTTCTTCCAGTCCGACGGTCATTCCATTGACAATGGCACCCAGCTGAGGCTCGGTATTATAAAAAACGGAATGCCGCTCCAAAGCCTCTTTCAATTTATCCGGATCTTTTCCGTACAGTTTTTTCAAAACCGGTTCCATTGCGTAGGCAAAACCAAACGCTTCCAGAAATTCATAACTGGTTGCCACCAGGTTATACATCATCCATCTGAAATAGGATTTGTGCACAGTTTTTTTATCCAGCAACTGGTAAGTCTTTCTTTCAGCCATCAGAATTCCTCCTCATCATTCGAATCGGTATGATCGCCTGTAGCTGACGCATTGGGATTATTCCCCTTGTTAATGGCAAAGAAATAGATCACGGCAATAGCCGCAGCCAGGATAGCCAGAGCAATCATATTTAACTTGATGAAAACAACCGCAACGACACCCAACAGGAAGAAGATTAACATATAGTTTTTCTTAATAACTACCGTCAGCAGCATGACAATGCCTAATGCCGGCAGAGCCCCGCCAAGATAAGTCATGACATCAATCAAGTACTGCGGCATACTCGAAAGTAATTTCTTCGCAAATCCTGCGCCAAAGAAAATCACCAGGAAGGAAGGTGTAAAACGAATGACAAAGTTAAATAGCTGGGGGCCCCAAATTGTATTAAAATGAAAACTGCGTTCATTTCCCTCATGAATTGCTTTCTCGGCACGATGATTCCAGTAAGAATTCAAAACTTGAAACAGGTTAAAAACAATCGTCCCGATCACACCGATCGTCGTGGCTAATGTCACGGCAACACCCGTCGAAGCATGCGACAATAATGCCAGGGCAATCGCGGGATAAGCGACAAAGTTCAGATCGGCAGGCATTTGGCCGCCGGGCGTTACGAGAGCAATATAGACAGCCTGAACCGCAATGCCGATAATGATCCCCTGAGTCACATCACCAAGAATAATGCCAATCAAAAAACCGGAAACCAACGGTCTGGATAAGGTATACCAGCCGCCGGTCAGCCCAAACAGCCAGGGCGTACTCAGGGCCCCCAAATAGCAGAGAATCGAAATAATTACCGCTTGAATAAAAAGTGTCACAGTCATCATCGAACGCTCCTTTCAATTTTAATTTTGTCGAACCTTTTTAAATTCCGCCTTGGCTTCTTCCCAAGTTGTTTTTTTTGAATCAGGCACCAATTGAAAATACACGGTCATTCCATGATCGATCAAGAACTCAAAGGCTTTCATGTCTTCCTCGGTAATATTGGCATTCGGCCCCACCTTCCGTGCCCCCTGACGCACACTCATCGGACCCACATCAAGACTTTGCTGCTGAGAAGGCAAATCCGCACCGGCCTGATAAAGTCTCACCAGTGTTGCCGGGCTCTTTGCAATTAAGAAATAGCGCTTCGGACTTTTCACAATGTCCTGCCATCGTTCCGCTGTATGACTGACCGTCATGACAAAAGCTTTTAATGGTCCCGGAACAGCGGTCTTTAAGGCTTTGGCAATAATCGGATTCTTCGCCGCAACATCGTCAACGGCAATGACTCCATCTGCCTGGCGTTCGGCAAGCCATCGTATGACCACCTGACCATGAATGATGCGATCATCGACACGAACAAAAGAAATCGCCAAGATCCATCCCCTCTTTTTATTGTTATATCATTACTACATTTTATAGTATACACGATTGTTTTAAAAAGTAAAGCGCTTTCAGACTTGCTTGTTTTAAAAATTTATGCTATCAATTGTAATAGCAATAAAACAATAAGAACGTGGTGATATAACAATACCATGAAAGGAAACAGCTACATTCCCCTTTATATACAAATCGAAAATGACCTGAAATTTAAAATTAACAGCGGCGAATGGAAACCGGGTGACAAAATTCCTCCGGAACTTGAGTTAACTAAGTTGTATAATGTCAGCCGTATAACGATACGCAATGCGATTAAAGACCTCGTTCAGGACAATTATTTACATAGAGAACGAGCCCGCGGAACATTCGTTTTAGGGCCCGAAAAAATAACAGAAAAAACGACCTTTTCATTAGTAAAAAGTTTTACCCAGGAAATGCGTGAATTGGGAAAAACACCGATTACTTTCGATGTCAAAGTAAAAAAAATCGAAGCCGACGCTTTTTTGGCGGAAAGACTGCACCTGAATATCGGCAATCCGGTTTTATATCTCGAACGGCTTCGCGGTGCGGATAATGAGGTACTCACCTATTCAATTACTCATATTCCGTTCCGCGAGGGCTACTCTCTTGATGAAAAAAATTATTTTGGCTCGCTCTATGATTACCTGACCATGTTCAATATTCACATCAATCAGCAGCATGAATATGTTGAAGCGATTAAAGCGAATCGTCAACTGCAGTCTCTTTTAAGGGTAGAGGCTGATGAACCGATTCTAAAAAGAGTTCGGCAAACTTCTCAAGTGGAGCAGAATTACTATGAATACAGTGAAAATTATTATATCGGTTCAAAATACCGTTTCTATGTGGAATACTGATCCCGCGGCCGGGTTGCAGATAGACGCAAGCTGGGCTGAACAAAAGAAAAATCCTTTATGTATTAGAGCGGCAAACAAAAAACAGCGATCAATGGGCAAAGTTTCACGACTCTTGTCTAAAAACCTTATACAAAAGCGCGTCCTCAGCCTCATCCCACAAGGATTTTAAATCTTCAGAAGCACGCGAAGTCAAATCTGTCTCTCTGTATATGCTCCATGCCGGAATGAAACGTAAATATGCAATGTACGCAGCAGGCCCTGCCCCACTAAAATTTTTTATCATTTAAAAAGCACGTCCTGCATTTTACGGCAGCCTCTACTGTATAGGCAGTAATAAGAGCACCGGATAATAAAACGTCATCCGATGCTTTTTAAGACTCCCTGCAAGTTGTTGTTAACTATAAACTGTTTTCCATCTTTATTTCAATCACGACTTTTCTCGTTCTCTGCGAGCCGTTGTTACGTATCACCCGTTCCAATCAGCTATGGGAACTAATACTTTACCGCCTGTTCGAGAGGAACATAATCCAGATCATAGCCAAAATATCTCGGTCCGACCAGTTCAAGGCCCTTTGGCGTCCGCCATTTTGGATCACACGGCAGGCCAATCACATGGACACGTTTCCCATATTTCAGCCCTTCGTTTGTCATCGGCGTCAGGGTTTCAAGGTCGACCAGACAAATGAGGTCCGGAGCGGTTACCGCCGCTTTACCATTGTGTTTTAGCACGATATTCTCATTCTGAAAGTATATTTCCGCCCGCTGATACTTATATTGATCAAGCCCCTCAATCACCGTCTTCCCATAATTGAATCCGTTCTTAGTGTTGCGGCTTACATCTACAATTTTCCCGCTTAAAATATGATAACCGGCCGTAACCTTGAGCAGGGTCTGTATTGACGCCTGCTTTTTCTTTGATAGCTCGCGGATGGTTCTGCCGATATTTTCAGAATAGGAAACGGTGTTCTGAACGCTGTACCTTTTTAGATCGCTGCCCCGAATCGGAAAACTGCACAGAGAGGCTGCTGCTCCCATCTTGTCGGTAATCGTCCGGGCAATGCTTTCTGTCCAGTCATTGTCAATCATCTCAAGAATGCCCATATTTCCCTTCTCATCGGTGATTGCAAGCGGTGTTGCCCGAATTCCATAAATACCGAAAGTCGTCATCTGCAATTCAGGAAACGCACGGCCGATACCGTCGCAATCCACCATCGGCAGCCCCAGCCGGGCGGCGGCGGCAATCGGAATCATCGAATTTAATCCGCCGGCCTCAATGGGATAGGTTGCATACACATCTTCCCCAAGATAGCGGGTCAGCTGATTCATCAGGCGATTATATTCGTTTCCGTTAAGAAATTTCTCTAACTGTACTGAAGGGGCACCCATCATTGACGAAGAAATGACTAAAACATCATCGGGCACTTCATCGACGCTGAGCAGCTGCACCGGTCCGTACTTTTCAACGGCAGTCAGAGCCATGAGTTTACCTATATATGGATCTCCGCCTCCGCCCGCCCCCAATAATGAAGCGCCTAAAGCAATATCTTCAATGGATTGCTTTTCCAAATATCGCACCGTTCGCCATCTCCCCCGTTTCTCTTATATTGGATAGTAAAAAGCGGCCTTGTTTGATACAATTACAAGACCGCCGGACTGAACCATTCAAACCGATCATACCGCTGTCCCTCAATATACACGCAGCAGAATATAATAGGCATTTCCGGATCTATGGTTCTTAAAAAAACCGCAGGCTATATCGCTGCCCTTCAGATGAATGGAGTTTAGCTGATTATGCCTCTTGATCATGGACCGATCGGCTATTCATCTATTCAGACCAGGTCCCCAACAACCTTAATTCTGATCCGATTAGCGTTGCCCGGGTAATAAGCGAGCGGGACTTCCTCAACATCCACTGTCTCAATCGAATCTTCTGCGGCACCCGCCTCAATGGCCTGATTGATCGCATGATCCTTTGCATCCTGCATGGCATCTTCCCGGTTTATTTGATCATAGATATATATTTTCTCGTATTGACCGCTGACTTGAGAGATGCAGGCGCCGATCGCATTGGCGACATCACCGTTTTCGTCGCGAATTAACTCACTGACTCCGCTGATTTTCGAGGGAACAATAATGCCGCCGCCGCCGACTAAAATCACTTTCACATCTTCAGCACTGTTTTTCATTCGATCGATGGCAGCAGCTACCATGTCGCCTATTTTTTTATAAATTTGTTCTGCCTCTTCAAGAGAGAGCTCCGAAGTGAACCGTTTCTCCCCCACATTCGATTGACCCAGGCGAACAGCCACATCTGTTGTTGTCAGGATGTCGCCGCCAAATACTTTTGCCCGTTCGGTTATATGGTACCCGACGCTGTCCGGACCGATTGTATAGCTATTGCCCGTCCTGCGAACGATGCTTCCTCCTCCTAATCCAATCGAAATAATATCCGGCATACGGAAATTCGTCCGGATACCGCCGATCTCAACAGCCGTAGATGATTGGCGCGGAAATCCATGAGTAATTACGCCGATATCAGAAGTCGTTCCGCCGACGTCCAGAACAACGGCATTCTGCAATTTAGACAGGTAAGAAGCTCCTCTGATGGAATTGGTCGGCCCGCAGGCAATCGTAAAAATAGGATATTTTTTCGCGAAGCTCAGCGACATCAGCGTGCCGTCGTTCTGGCAAAGATAGATCTGCGCATGATGAATGCCCTCTGCATCTAATGCATTTTCGAATCCGCGAGCGGTTGTCTGAATCACGCTAAAAAGCGCCGAATTAAGGATGGTGGCATTCTCGCGTTCAATTAATCCTAACGAACCAATCTCACTGGACAAAGATACCGGCACATGACTTCCCATTTCCCGGTGAACCCAATCGGCCACTTGCTTTTCCTGATCATTTCTTAGTGAAGAAAAGACGCCAATCACGGCTACGGCATCAATATGACCCTTCCAGGTCTGTAAGACATCTTTTATTTCCCGTTCATTGATCCGGCTTAACAGATTGCCGTTAAATTCATAACCGCCGTGAACAATTTTAAATTGGCCGGACAATACATCCCTTAAATCCGGCGGCCAGGCCGTATACGGAACGACCGACAGGGTCGCCGGATAACCGAGGCGGATCACTCCGACCCTGGACAGCCGTTTGCGCTCGACAATTGCATTTGTACACTGCGTCGTCCCCAGCATAACATGTGAAATCCGATCCCGATCAATCTTTGACTTTTGCAGGACGCGATGCAGGGAATGGCGGATACCTTCCTCAATGTCCCGGCTCGTATGCGATTTTTCCTTGGCCAATAAGTTAAACTGATCATCTAAAACAACAGCGTCCGTATTCGTTCCGCCAACATCAATACCCACTCGATACCTCATCAGGCACGGGCCTCCTTTCTGCATAATTCCTCAATCGGTACGTAGTCCAGATCATAGCCGAAATACCGCGGCCCTACAAGTTCAATTCCTTTCGGTGTCCGCCACTTCGGGTCGCAGGGCAGGCCAATGATGTGTACGCGTTTCCCATATTTAAGCCCTTCATTCGTCATCGGAATCAGTGTTTCCAGATCAACCAGACAGATGAGATCGGGAGCGGTTTCGACGACCTTACCGTTGCGTTTCAGCACGATATTTTCATTCTGAAATAAGATCTCAGCCTGCCGGTTTTTATCCCGATCAATGCCTTCGATCACTGTTTTTCCATAATTAAAACCGCCCTCGGTGCTGCGGCTGACATCTATGATTTTTCCGCTTAAGATATGAAAGCCGCCAGTCACATCAAGCAATGTCTGTATTGAAGATCCTTTTTCCTTTGATAGTTCACGGATTGTTTTTCCGATATTCTCCGAATAAGAAACAATGTTCCTGACTCCGGCCCTTTTCAGGTCGCTGCCCTTGATTGGAAAAATACACATCGATGAAGTCGCCCCCATCTGAACCGTAATCGCCCGGGCAATGCTTTCCGTCCAATGATTATCAATGGTTTCCAGGATCCCGGTATTTCCCTTCTCATCTGTGATCGCTAGAGGCGTCGCCCCAAGTCCGTAGATACTGAAAGTTGTCATCTGCAGTTCCGGAAATGCCCGGCCCATACTGTCGCAATCTACCATGGGCATGCCCAGACTTGCAGCAACGGCAATCGGAATCATCGAGTTAATTCCCCCGGCTTCGATCGGAAACGTTGCATATACCGCCGTCCCCAGATAGCGTTTCAATTTATCAAATAAGTCCTGATATTCATCTCCCCGCGGAAGTTTTTCAACAAATACCGAGGGTGCGCCCATCATTGATGAAGAGACAACCAGGGCGTCATCAGGAACCTCAGTCACATCCAGTAATTTAACGGGTCCATATTTTTCGACTGCCGAAAAAGCCATAAGTTTTCCGATATAAGGATCCCCGCCGCCGCCGGCTCCAAGCAAAGAAGCCCCTGTCGCAATATCCTGAATGGCCTGCTTGTCTAAATATCTCATGATCGTAATCCATCCTTTGCTTACAGAGAATTTTATATAGCCGTCCGCGTTACATCATTCATGAATCTGTTCCACATCGTTGTGTACTTTCACCGCTGCATAGATTTTCATACCGGCATAATAAACAATGATACTGATCAAAATCGATGTGATCGATGGAATGCCGAACGTGATAAAATATCCCGAAAGCACCCCGGCAGCCCAGGCAATCACAGTAACCGGATGAAAGTTTTCCATTCTGGCCGGCAGGGCGGCGTGTTTTCTTGATTCATCCAGCTCGTTTCTGTATCGTCTCAGGACAAAATAATCAATGAACATGATTCCGGCAATCGGCGGGAAGACGACCCCCAACAGGCTCAGAAAGGATGTGAACTGATTGATCACACCGATCATCGATAAAATGGTACCCAGAGCTCCCAGGATAATGGTGATCAATCCGCGGCTGACATCTACATGGAAAACGGCTTCGATAAAATTAGCAATCCCGAGCGAAGAGGAATAAAGGTTAATATCATTCAACTTCAGCGTTGAAAAAATAACAAGCAGTACGCCGAGCACGCCTGTCAGCTGATAAACAATAGCCATGATCGAACTGCTGCCGATCGCGTGAGCCATCAGAACCCCCAGCAAGCCGATGCCCAGTTCGCCAAGAAGCGTGCCGATGACCGTAATCCAGAAAACATCTTTCGTACTTTTTGCAAAACGTGTAATATCCGGCGTTATAATGCAGCCAACGATAAAACCGCCTGTGACCATCGTGATCGCCGCACTCATCGTCAATGCCCCGGGTGCATTCATGGTCACTAAATGAGTGAAAGAATGACTCTTCAGCATACTGTAGGTCGCCCATGCAATTAAAATCAAGAAACCGGGAACTGCAATATTGGCTGTCCAGCTCATCATCCTGAAGCCGAACAGGACGATCAGGGTCACGGCAACTCCGGTTATACAGGCGATAAGAGGGAAACTCAGATTCTTGCCTAAAATAGCAATAATCCCCTGAGCAAAAATTGAGTTCTGAATACCAAACCAGCCGGTCAGGCTGATCGCAAATGCCCCTCCGACAATGGCCGAACCATAACGGCCGAATCCTGTCCATCTGGATAAGACACTGGTCGACAGCCCCTCCTTTTCACCGGCCACACCTAATCCGAAACTGACAAATTGCAGAATCACACTCCCAATGATCGTTGCCCAGAACGCTTTCCAGAAACTTAGTCCAAAACCCAGCGCCGCTCCCAGCATGAGCTGAGAGATACAAGTCAGGCTCCCGATCCGGATCAGAAGAATTTTCCACATCTGGCTTCTTTTTTCTCTCGGCACTCTTGTCAGTGAATAATCATCCGTTTCACTTTTCGAAAAATTACCGGCCATTTAGTACCCTCCATTTAATTGACTTCACAGAATATTGCCCACACCCGCACCTGCAATCATGACCGACAGAATCACCTATTGTTTTTTTCTAAACAGCTCTTACCTCCTTAAGCAAGAAACATCAAAAATTATATAATTTTTAAAATATTTTATTTAACGCCCATTATAGCAAGTCCACTTGTATAAGTATTGAGTCAGAAGAATAAAAAAAATCAGGATATATTGTCCACAAGGACAAAACCTGCCTGATTTTAGTCATACTGAGTTTGCTTTTTAACCTAACCTTTTCTCAACAGCCTCCTTGCCGCCACCGCGACGTACACCCAATAGTTTTCCGGCAATTTACGGATATTATAATTAAGGAGTTCATCAATCCGCCGCAGTCTGTATTTTACAGTGTTCCGGTGAACATATAATCGATCTGCCGTTTTCGCAATACTCATTTGTACATCAAGCAAATAGACAGTCAGCGTCTTGATCAGCGTTTCCCCATTTTCATCGGCCAGTATAGGCGCAATCGGAGCAAGCGTTTCCTGAACTTTTTCTTCTCCCCGGCCGATCATTTCTGCACAGTCTTTCGTAAACAACAGTTCCTGGTAAGTCAGGATGTCTTTTCGCGGATAGATCGCAAAGATATCCTTTAAATGAAGATTCAACAGCGTATAAGTGTTGCGGACGTTCGTCGTATTTTCCAGGCCTGTTTGATAAAACAGCACCGCCGGATGGGCATCATCCCGGATCTCCTGGATAAATGCTTCCGCCTGTGAATGCAGTTGATCCATAAATTTCAGATCTTCAAAAAAGACGAGCACACGATTTTCAAAGATATCCGCAACAAAGTGTATTTTTTGCTGCCCAAAGAATGTCTTAACCGCTGATAATAATGCGAGATTCACGGAATCCTGATTTTCTGAAGGTGCCCGGTTTCGTGCAAAAATGACCCAGACGGTATGAAATGACGCAACATTGACATGCATAATCTCTGCCAATCGACGCATTTTAACCGGTTCGTCCTTAATAATGGCGTGCACAAGTTCCGTCGTCCCGATATGGCCTTCCTGATTGTTCCATATATTAATGAATAAACGAATGACTTCCGTCGATTGATCCACCTGTTCTTTATCTATGGTCCTTTCCGAAACGACAAAAAGATACAGAGTAACGTGGTGATCGGAAAGAATCGACCTGCTGTCCATGTAAATCTGTCTGCCGCTGCTCAAAGTCACTTTTTCCCTGCTGTGATCTTGATCAGTTCTATAAACCTGCACGGCTTCTTCGAGATGCTCCGTTGCCGACATCGGCCAAGCGGCCCGCTGCAGGATCGCATACTGCCTGTCGGTTATAATCAGCGTGCAGTGGATCCGGTCGCTGATCATTCTCAGTACGTTTTCAACTTTACGCTGATAGGCCGGCATACTTGATATACGCTCCAGCATCTCCCCGACAAAATATTTCTCTTGTCTCTGGTCCCTGATAATCGCTTCCACAACATCGCTGATGACTTCACTGTAGCGCAGGTCAATGCGATTCTTAGGCATACAGATAACCGGAAAATTCAGCCCGTTCGCTGTATCTAAAACTTTCTGATCAATCTTCGGCAAAATGATGCCGACATAATAAATGATTAAGCCCACATCACCCGCAGCGTGTATTCGGCGAATGGATTCGCACTGGGCGCCGACATCGTCCTTAATATTGACAAAACCGGTAATCACCAGCTCTCCGCCCAGAAATACTTTATTTTTCTCGAAAAAAAGATTCTGGACATGGGTCGGCTCCGAATACTCCAATACAGAAACAGAACTGACAATATTTTTTAATCCATTTGAACCCGCCTTGACTGTCGCATCTTCCAGACAGGGCAATTTCAGCAGATCTGCAATTGTAACACTCATCTGCATAACCGCTCCCCTTGTGTATAAAATGAATCCATTCTTTACAAAAGAGTAGAATTTCAATCATTCCAGAATTATCGTCAAAATAGATATATTCAGAAAAATTTATGAAAATAATATCACATTGACTCGGCTGCCGCAACATCGATTCCTCACAGCCGTTATGGTTGACTTATCGATCATTGTGAAAAATTTATTGATTAGTGCAGGAGAATGCCGGCCGATGCTCCCGATTTTGACCATTGCCGGGAATTTATCGGTCGGTATGCCTGATTTATCGGTCGACGGGAAATGTTTATCGGTCGTCATGCTTGATTTATCGACCATTGTGAGAGGTTTATCGACCGTCGCGGGGAGTTTATCAGTCGCTCCAAAATAAGATTGGAGTCTTCAGCTGAATCGGTAGACCGTCAGCTGATCCGGATTCTTAAGGAATGGGGAGAATTGGAAAAGCAGCAACTGAAGCAAAAGCCGTAGAATGGATTTTTAAATAGTGTGGAGCTGCTTGAACAATCTAAGCACGTTGAACCGGAGAAAACGAGTAAAAGAGCAAACGAACCTTCTTGTAGAATTTATGCCCAGAATAGCACATTCATTTTCTGCTTTGAGGTCTCCGCGATAAACTGGTTTAACTGTTTATGAGGCATTAAAAGGAGAGATGACGATATGAATGAAGCAATAAAAAATAGCTCTCTTTGATCGTTTAAACGATACTTTTCTTCAAAAGTTCGAGAATATAGTCAGAGATTCTCCCGACAGCCATGCGGACATTAAAACTGAAGTAATCTTCCGCGGAAATAGGTATAGAGCCTGGCGATTGCCTGGATTCGGCGGCAGGGTAATGGAAAACTGTCAGATGCCATTTGCACTTCTCCAAAATATATGATCGGACCTTCTGCTTTAGAAAAAACATGCGCTTTTTTCGACGATTGTGGATTTCGATGCATCTTCCATAACAAAAGAAACACTGAATGGATGATGTATCAAGATGATGGGGAATTAAGCGGTCCCTTCTAATTAATTTGTTCGTTAATCGTGCTGATTTTTATTTTTAGAGTGGCCGTTATGCCATAATCACGCGCGATCGAGTATTCAACCGATTCATTCGCTTTATTAAGCGTAACCGATTCCACCATTTGAATCGCGGTTCCAACAGGAATATTCAATAATTTTGCTTCACACTCTTTTACGTTAACAGATCTGATCGTTTTTTCTGAAGCAGAGATATCGACATGAAAATATGTCTTTAATACGTGATATAATGACATCTTCTCAAAATCATAGTCCATCAGATTCGGGGCAATTTTGATTGGAACATATGTAGTCACCACCTCCGAAGGTACATCATCAATAAATCTTAGACGTTCTAAACGGTGAAATTGCTGTTTCTCCTGGCCGAATGCTTTAATTAAACGATCATCAGATTCGACCAGGGAATAATCTATGACTTCGGTTTTACTGACATGGCCTGTCGATTTAGCCATTTCCGGAAAACTATCTAACCTATCAAGCTGCCAGAACGGATCATGCCGCTTCGCTACAAACGTTCCCACTCCCCGCTTGCGGTACAAAAAGCCCTTACTGACAAGTTCATCTATAGCTTTTCGTATTGTTGTCCGGCTCACCTGATAGAGATCAATTAACTTTTCTTCGCTCGGCATCTGAGTATCAATGCCGAGTACTTTATTATTAATTTTTTGCATAATATCCTCTTCAATCTGGTAATAAAGGGGTGCAGGAGAATGAGCACCTAATGTAATCGGCTTAAACAATTCATATTTCTGTGTATTTTCTTTTTGCATATAAACTGTCTCCCTCGTATTGGTCATCGAGTTTTATCTATCATTGTATTCAGTATATCTTATGCTTAAAACATTTGGAAATGTTAATACACATAAGTAAAAAGCCCACAGCACCAAGTATTCACATTCACTGCTATACAATGAATATACCCGTGTTATGAGCTTTCCCAGAAGGCATTAATAATACCCGTTTAGGACGTGGTTAGTCATTCCAGATTAGCATGACGTGCAAACATTTCTTTGTCGGTTTGATGGGTCATAAGCATTAAATCTACCACCATTGCATCATAGACAAGCCAACTCATCTGTTCAAATGAAGAGCCATGGGGCTGAATCGACGAACCGGCATCGGTGCCTGCCGCATTAACTTTTGACGTAACACCCGGTATTTCAATAATCGCATCCGCTAAAGCTCCAATCGTCCGGTCCGGGTAAATAGTAAGGGTTGCCAGCCAGGCTCCGATTTCTTTTGCTTTTTTGGCATCGGCTACTAAACTAGCCGTTTCCCCGGAACCGGAACCAATAATCAGCAGGTCTTTGTCACTGATAGCAGGCGTTATGGTTTCACCGACAAAATAGGAACGGTAGCCTAAATGCATCAATCGATTGGCAAAACCGCGGGCGGCAAAACCGGAACGGCCTGCTCCTGCCAGATAAACCCGGTTAGCACGGGTAATAAGTCTTTCAACTGCTGAAAGGCTATCATTATCGACAAGCGCTGCATTACGATGCAGTTCATTAATGATTTTCAACAAATTTTCTGATTTGGTCATTGGGTTCCGCCGCCTTTTAATTTTTCATGGCGCTGCAGCGCTTCTTTGACTATTCGGGCTTCTTCTACCGGATCTTCTGCATTTTGCAATCCGCCGCCCATGATGACAATATCCGGCTCTAAGGCAATGTATTGTTCAATCGTCTTTGAATTAATACCGCCGGCAACAGAAACACCAATACTTTTGGTATGTTCTTTGACAATTTGTAAATCTCGGAGAGGTGTACGGCCCATTTGCTGCTGGTCAAAGCCGGTATGCACTGAAATAATATGAACGCCTATTGCTTCAATTTCTTTAACCCGCGATGCTAAATTCTGGATTTGTAACGTATCTACTACCAGTTTTCCGCCGTTATCCTGAGCCGCTTTCAGGCTTTCTTTTATCGTATTATCCTCCGCTACACCCAGGACCGTGCAATAATCAGCGCCTGCTTGGAACGGCATTTCCGCCTCATGATAACCTCCATCCATAATTTTTGGATCGGCCAGGATTTCTTTGGCCGGAAATTCCTTTTTCATGCGGCGGACGGCATGCATGCCTTCGTCAATGATCAGAGGCGTACCGATTTCTATGATGTCAATAAAGTCATAAATTTTTCTCACAAATTTAACCGCGTCATCTAATTTAAACCCATCAAGTGCGACCTGTAATTTCATATCGGTTAAGAACTCCCTTTCAGTAATTCTCCAAACCAACCGGAACATCCGGTTCAGTCAGAAGACGTTCTATTTCATCATCCAGTTCAACGATCGTTAAAGACACACCATTCATATTGAGTGAAGTGACAAAATTTCCGATATAGACATGATCAATGCGATGACCTGCATTTCGGATGACCTCCTCCACCTTGTTGTAGAGAATATAGGCCTCCATCATCGGCATTGCCCCTAGTCCGGAGATCATCACAGCGACATGTCTCGGCCGATCAAATTCGAAATCATCTAGTAGAGCCTGAGTCATTTTTTCCGCAACACCATCCGCCTCAGCAAGATCCGCCGTCTCAATACCCGGCTCTCCATGATGTCCAATGCCAAACTCCATTTTCCCCGGTTCGACCGTAAAATTCGGTTTCCCAACTGAAGGAATCGTCAACGATGACAACCCGACAACGATACTGCGTGTCTTATTGACAACATTTTGAACTGAGAGAATAATCTCGTCGGCTGTAGCTGCTTCATTGGCACGGGCCCCGCCAATCTTCCACATGAAGTAGCCGCCGGCAATGCCATGTCTGTTTTGTTCATCGCCTTTTTTAGCGGAGGCAATATCATCATGCGCCGTCACATATCGGGCAGTGATCCCATCTTGTTTGGCCATGTCCGCCGCCATCTTGAAATTCATCACATCCCCGGCATAGTTTCCCAGCAGTCCAATGACTTCATTATTATAGTTAGCTGCTATCATAGCATCATAGAAAGTTTCGGCCGGCGGAGAGGCGAATACTTCACCTACAGCAACTGCATCGAGTGAACCGCGGCCCACGTAACCAAGAAAAGCCGGTTCGTGACCGCTGCCTCCCCCACTGATTAATCCAATTTTTCGCTTGCGATCACGCTCTCTGATTGCGACTACGTGATCATTATCTCTGGAAATATAAACCTTATCTGCATGGGCCTTTGCAAATCCCCGCAGCATATCATCAACTACGAAATCGGGATCGTTTATAAAACGCTGCATAATTTTTCTTCCTTTCATTTGTTTATCAATTGTTTTGCCGTCTCAGCAAATGTTTGTATCATAATATTAAGCGATGCAGCTCCGGAATCCTGATGCCCGATCACAAGATCTCCCAGACGGCGTCCGCGTCCGTACTTAGCAATTAAATTTTTGGTACTCTCAAGTCCCTCTTTTGATGCTGAACTCATTTCGTTCAAACCGGCCTCAAAATCATGAGTCGTATCATATGAAGCTTGATAGGCATTGACCGCCGGTATCAATACATCCATGATGGTCTTGTCGCCGACCTTTGCTTCAGTCAGGGCAGTGACGCTGTCGCGCGCATTAAGCAACATTTTTTCTGTCACGCAGCCGTCAATAAATTCTGAATCCTTAGAGGCACTGGCCAACCCCTTAAAAAAATAACCAAGTAAGGGACCTATTGATCCACCGATCTTATTGGTCAGCTCTTTATAAATCTTGTTAAATCCTTCACTCATGTCGTCATGTTCATAATCAATGGCGCGATCAGCCAGTTTCATTCCCTTATTGAGATTGGAACCATGATCGCCATCGCCGACAAAGCGATCAATCTCCCCCAAGTGATCTTTGTTCATCTCAATGTTCTTAATTATATTTCGGACAATGACGATGCCGGCTTTGTTTGTGAATTCCATTGTATTCATCTACTCTTTCTTTTTCTGATGATAAAGCTTGATGTCTTTTAAATGGTAGTAGCCCGTCAGCACACGGTCATGAAGCGGATGATCTGAACCAAGACCGGTAAAATGTGTAATGGCTTGGTCAATGCCATTGTCTTCAATATATTTTTTCAATTTTACAGATTCTCTATCTTCTGGTATGTCAAACAAGAGAACAGCTGCAATTCCGCGAATTAACAGGCTGTTATCGAGCCCTCTTTCTTCCAGCTGCAGTGCCGGTCCGACCATTCTTTCATTATTCTGCAGTTTCCGGATTGGATCGCGCGATACACGGACAATGGTGTCTCTAACCCCCGGTGTCATGAACCGATTGATAGCAAAATCAATATAGTTCTTTAATTCATCCATGGTAAAACCATATTTGGCATGAATCAATGCGGCCGTCTCTTGCATGGTTCCCCGGATCCCGGGCATAATCTCCGGATCATTAAATACGTTCTGGATAATTGTGTACCCGTAAATATGCCCGATATAGCCTGCCCACGCGTGACCGGTATTGATAATATAGAGCTTGCGTTCAAAATATTTCTGAATGTCATCCGTATAGAATGCCCCTCTGATTGGCTGCAATTTGGGATCTGCCAGCCCATTTCGTTGAATGACTAGTTCATAAGCATCGCCGATATCAATTCCCATTTTTCCATCACGGACACTCTTCAGCACTAAACGGTCAACTTCCGTATCCGGAAAGGCTGCAGTTTGATCGAGTTGTTCTTCAGTTAGCTCGTTATCGGACAAATCGAGTATTTTTTTTCGCAAAATTTTACTATTTCCCACTACATTTTCACATGCAAGAATATTGACACGGGGCCGATGGGCTTCTAAACGAGCAGCAAGGCCTTTTTGCAATACAGGGGCAATATTTTTTAAGTTTCCGCCCAGGACCGATGTTGTGATAATGTCTGCATCCCTTAACGCAGCAACGGCTTCATTTTCATGCTTCGCGCTATTGATCGCATGCACCTTGTCAACGACACGTTTCTCCAAGCTGTGATCAATCAGATAAAGTGAATAGGACTGAGTTTCATTTATTTGGTTAACAATCCCATCATCAACGTCTAAGAAAGTGATTTCATAACCTGAATCATTTAACAAGTCACCGATAAACCCTCTTCCAATACTGCCAGCCCCAAAATGAACCGCTTTCATTTCGACATCTCCTATGCGATTAACTATTAACCGGCGCTAACACTCCTATAAACGATCCGACCAGGGCAATAGCAACGAGCAGCAAAACAACGACGGCCAGGTTCTGGTTTTTATGGTTCAGCCACCAATAGATGAAAAATACTATAGCCAGCGGAATTAATCCGGGTGCAATGCTGTCCAATACCTTTTGCAATACAAAAGGAGCATTCCCCTGGCCGAAAACAAATTTTACAGGCGTCGTTACAGCAATATATGTCGATGAAAGAGCTCCCATCATATAAAGCCCAAGAGTCTTGGCAGCAGTAATGAGTTGCTGTATACGCCCGGATGATAACAATTCCGTGACTGAATCACGCCCGGTACGATATCCGAACGCGGAGAGTTGACGGCCGATAATAATCTGGATCATCGGCAGGACCAGTAAAACAAATGCACCCAATGGATTCCCCTTCGCACTCAAGGTAGCTGCCAATGCAAAAATAATCGGTTTAAAAGTAGCCCAGTCTATGGAATCCCCGATACCGGCTAAAGGTCCCATCAGTCCGGTTTTAATACCCGTAATCGCTTCAGTATTAATGTCCTCTCCGCGTGCTTTTTGCTCTTCCATGGATATAACGATTCCGTTAATCAGCGATCCAAAGACAGCTTCCGTGTTAAAAAATACTAAGTGCCGTCTCATCGCATCGGCAATATCACTTTTGGTCTTATATAGTTTCCGTAAAACAGGCAGCAGCGAAACTGTTAGACCTAAAGCCTGCAGACGTTCATAGGAAATGCCCACTTCGGCGACTATATAATGAAGCAGCCAGCTATTCTTAACGTCTTTTTCTGTAATCTGGATTGTTTTACTTTCTTCTCTATTAGAGTCCATCACGCATTAGCTCCTTTCTTTTGTTGCCACATTGAAATCAAAATAATTGCGGCAATACCGAAAATAGCAGCACCCATAACCGGGATTTTCGAATATTCAACCAGGAAGAAGCCAATAAAGAACCAAGGCAATAACTGTTTACTCCCAATTACGAACATCGTCAAAGCAAATCCAAGAGCGGGCAAAATGCCGCCCATAATGCCAAAACCATTGATCAGCCATTGAGGAATAATCTTCATAAACGCCGTAACTGCATTGGCCCCATATAAGTTGGCGAAAAACGGAACAGGGAATCGGTAAAAAAGCGCTAACAAAGTCGGATATAATAACGCAGAAAGGACCACTTGTTTTTGATTACCCTTGGCAGCAAACCGATCAGCCATATGCACAAACACGATATTGATGGTCTTACGAAATTGATCCAGGAAAACGCCGATAACCCCAACCGGAACGGCAATAGTAATGGCAACGGCCGGCGTTAAATTAGACTGCAGGGCAATGGGAATGGCAATCAATCCCGCGAGGCAATCGTCTGCCGGCAGATTCGAACCGGCGGCGACCAACCCGATATACAGAATCTGGACGGCAGCGCCAATAATAATGGCTTCAGTAAATTTGCCCATGATTAAACCGATAAACAATGCTGAAAATAAAGGCTGACGTATCGCATGGGTAATTCCATATCCAACATCAGTTTTCATAATCCAGTAATAAATACCGGTGAAGATAGAAACTCCTAACATTTTATCTCATCCCCAATTTTTGAACAGCCTTGTTCAGGCTAACACGATTTTCCTCGGGTGTTACTTGAAAATTCACTTCTACGCCGGTGTCCTGTATCACTAATAGGTCCTCCGCATCCTTTCTATCAATCGAAATGCCTTTGACGATCATCTTTCGGCCATTGCCGGCACCTAATCCGCCAATTTGCATACTGTTAAATTTGACACCCGCTTCGACCGTTTTTTTGGCATCGATAATGTTCTTGAATAATACTAGGATCGCTTTTGAATTGTATGAACTGTCGACTTTCAAAGCCTCTTTCACAAAATTTTCTATGGCAACAACTTCAACTTTAATTCCCGGAGGCGCAGCCATGGTATATATTTGAGTCATGAATGAATCTTTGGCCAGCTCATCATTTACCACCACAATGCGATTAACGTTAGCTTTATTGCTCCATTTTGTAATGACCTGACCGTGAATAAGACGATAGTCAATACGGACAAGCTTGACTCCATCAAGCATTTTTGACACCTTCTTTCATTGCTCTCCTGATATCCACCATGCTTTTTAAGGCCGATGCCAGTAAATGTTCGGCAATATTACTGTAATTATCCTGGGAACGAATCATTTCAGCTTCAATGAGCATTCCTAAATTAAGGCCTGAAACGACAGTATACTTTTTTTGTTGTGAAAAATAGGCCAGCGCATTAGCCGGAGTCCCGCCAAACATATCAGCCAGAAGAATTGAGTTGTCCGGGGCCTTGTCTAAAACAGCCCGAATTTTATCTCGTAATTCCTGAGGTTCTTCACCCTCAACTAATGGAAAGGTATAAACATTTTGCAATTTTCCAAGAATCATTTCAGCACTTTTAACGATTTCTTCACAGAGATGACCATGTGTAACGATCAGAATCCATGGCTTTTCAATTCCGCTCATGAATCACTCTTTCCCCTTTCATCAACTATGAGATTTTCCCCCGGTAATATTTATCACGGTACCGGTAATGTAACTAGAACGATCTGAAACTAAATAATTGACCAAATCGGCAATCTCATCCAGCTGCCCCACTCTGCCAAGGGGAATAATTTTTTTGTAGCTTGTCTCTGTTCCTTTCGTATCCGAATTCGTGCTGCGGGTATACGCTAAATACTTGACGTGCTCCGGGTTCCCCATGGGAGTCGGAACATTAATGCCCGGTTCAATAGCAACAACGCGAATATTAAAACGTCCTAATTCCTTTGCCCAGGATAATGTAAATGAATTAATGGCTCCCTTGGTAGCAGAATATATACTTTGCCCAACAGACCCCTGGCTGCCGGCTTCAGAACTGATATTAATCACAACGCCATGTTTCTGCCTGATCATTTGTCTTGCTGCAGCTTGGGTGCAGAGAAAAGCCCCCTTGACATTGACGTTGAATATAAAATCAAAATCACCTGAGGTGTATTCGTGCCCAGGCTCTTTATCATAGTAGTCAACGAGCAGCTTAGGCGTATTGACTCCCGCATCATTAATAAGTGCATCCACTTTGGAATGTTCCTCAAAGATACGGTCAAATGTCATGGTAACCTGCCGATCGTCCGTTATGTCACAATGCCTATAATCCACATTCTTCAGATTCGTTAATTCATCGTTTTCCTTCAGGTCTATAATCGTGACACTTGCACCATTATCCTGCATCATCCGGACAATCTGCGCTCCGATTCCCGAGCTTCCTCCTGTGATGACAACATATTTTCCCCCCAAATCAATCCAACCCATAAATCTCACCTCCATTAAAATTCAAAACAATAATTACGACAGAATGTCATGACATCATTATGTCTAAAGAAAAAATAACATATTTATTTCCCCAATGCAAGCGGTTACATTTTGACATTTTGTTAAAATTGAATTATTGCAATTTATCGTCGATTTATTAATCATCACATCGACCGCGGGTTTATCGGTCATCATTGGAGTTTTATCGGTCATTGTGCCCGGTTTATCGGTCGCCGCAGGGAGTTTTTCGGTCGTGTCAGCGAGTTTATCGATCGTTAGAAGCAGTTTATCGGTCGGCACTGGTTTTATCGGTCGTTGCCGGGAGTTTTTCGGTCGTTAGAAGCGGCTTTTCGGTCGATATGGTAGTTTTATCGGTCGGCACATCAGATTTATCGACCTTTAGAAGCAGTTATCGGTCGGCGCTGGTTGTGTCGGTCGTTGCGGGCGGGGTTCGGATTCTCTAAGAATGGGGGAGAATGCCGATCTATGAAAATCTCATGGAACAATCTTAAATTGTTTGAGAAATTTAAAGCTTTTTGAAGAAGAAAACAAAATGTGCTGATTCATTAATGCAAATAAGGACCGTTTATCAATTTACAAGAGCAGTTTGATTTATACGCCTTAGCATGCATCAAGACAGATGATCTTTCAAAAAATGCTGAATAGCGAATTGAAATGATCCATCTTTGAAAAAAGTTATTACTGAATCCGAAATCATACTGCAATAGTTTACTTGCCAGTGAGGGAAGCTGACCCATATTTCATCTGCAGACGGTGTCCTGCCATCCGTTTAAAAGTTCTGTCATAAAATTGACAGCTTCGCTTCTTCAGAAAATGTTAATTGTCTGATGCTAGAAAAGAGCCTTTTAACAGGCTCTTCAACGTCTCTATATGTTCAATTATCTTATCTTAACTCTCTCGATCGTCTGCCTAAAATCAATCAAGCTGTTCTCCATTGCTGGCGATCACGTTTCTATACCAGTAAAAACTCTTTTTACGCTTTCTTTCCAACGTGCCGTGGCCTTCGTTGTCCTGGTCAACATAGATAAAACCATAGCGTTTCGACATTTCCGAAGTTGTCGCGCTGATCAGATCAATAGGTCCCCAAGTTGTATAACCGATCAGATTGACACCGTCTTCAATGGCTTCTTTCATCTGCTCAATGTGCGCACGCAAGTAATCAATCCGATAGTCATCGCAGATGCTCCCGTCCGGTTCAATTTTATCGGCAGCACCTAATCCGTTTTCAACGATGAAGAGAGGCTTCTGATAGCGATCATACAAGATGTTTAACAGATAGCGCAGCCCTTGGGGATCAATCGACCATCCCCAGTCCGAAGACTTCAAATAGGGATTTTTTACCTCGCTGAACAGTCGGCCAACCGGCAACTCGCCCTTATTTGCCTCTGCAACTGATGACATGTAATAACTAAAAGCGACGAAGTCGGCTCTTCCCTCTTTTAGTATGGTGGCATCTTCACGCTGGGTTTCGATCTGCATGTTATGTTCTGTGAAAAAACGCCGAACATATGCCGGGTAATAACCGCGAACCTGAACATCCGTGAAAAAAAGTGTCCGCCGTTCTTCATTCATCGCGGCTAAAACATCCTCGGGTTTGCATGATCGCGGATAAACGGATACCCCGGCGATCATGCATCCAATCTTTGCATCCGGACAAAGTGTATGACAGGCTTTCACCGTCAAAGCACCGGCAACAAACTGATGATGGGCCGCCTGATAGATCGTCTGTATCAGTTGATCCTCCTTAAGCCGATCCGTAATAATGCCTCCCGCGATGAACGGTCCCATTAGAATTCCATTAATCTCATTAAATGTGATCCAATATTTTACCTTGGTGTTATATCTTTTAAAAACCGTTTTCGCATAGCGGACAAAACAATCAATAACGCGCCGATCCGCCCAGCCATTGTATTTTTCGGCCAGGCCAAGCGGAATTTCATAGTGTGAGAGTGTAACGACAGGTTCGATACCTTGAGCAAGAAGTGCATCAAATAGTCGATCATAAAACAGCAGCCCTTTTTCGTTGGGTGACAGTTCATCGCCCATGGGAAAAATTCTGCTCCATGCAATTGAGATTCTTAGTGCTTTGAAACCCATTTCAGCAAATAATTGAATATCCTCTTCATAATGATGGTAGAAATCAATTCCCCATCGTTTGGGATAAACATTTCCGGATGTTCCTGCTTTAGCTTCTTTAATTGTTTTTAAATCTGGATTGGACATCTTCATTTTTCCGTGTTGATCAGGTTTAATATACGGGATTACATCGTCGACAGATAATCCTTTTCCGTCTTGATTAAATGCACCCTCTGTCTGGTTCGCTGCAATAGCCCCTCCCCAAAGAAAATGGTTAGGAAATGGTTTGTGCTTTCTAATGGGCATGATTTTTCTCTCCTTTACATTATTCATACTTTTTTAAATCACGAGCGTCATCAAACGATCCTTGGTGCCTGCAGCGGACTGATCGGTTCCAATGATATCCAGATAATTCGACGAATTTGTCACAATGACTGAAGTTGTCGGATCATACCCTTCGCTTTTTATTTTTTCAAGATCAAAAGTAACAAGCGGTTGTCCCTGATTCACATGCTCTCCCTGTTTGACCCGAACTGAAAAATACTTACCATTCAACCGGACGGTATCAATTCCAATGTGCATGAGAATTTCGGCTCCGTTATCTGAGGTGACACCGATCGCGTGGCCCGTTGGATAGACAGTGCTTACGATCCCGGATACAGGAGCTTTAAGAACCCCTTCATCAGGCACAACAGCCATACCTTTTCCTAAAGCACCAGAGGCAAAGGCCTGATCATTGACCTTGTTCAAAGGTTCAGCTTTACCCTTGATTGGGCTGATAACAACTTCCTTTTCTATCAGAGGCTCCTTGGCAGAACGTTCTGTTTTCGCCGCCTGATCAGATCCGGATACCTCGTCTCTGAAGCCGAAAAAATAGGTAAGGACAGCTGCCAGTAAAAAAGCGATGGAAATACCGATCAGCATTCCTGTAAATCCTTTTCCTAAATAGGTCGGGATGGCCAGAAGACTAGGAAATGTAAAAGACAGGGCCTGACTATGCACTGCACCGACAATCGCCCCGCCAATGCCCCCGGAAACAGCCGCACAAATAAAAGGTTTCTTATACTTCAGAGTAACGCCGTAAATGGTTGGTTCTGTAATACCAAACAGTGCAGTAATCGTCGATGATCCAGACAAGGATTTCAACTTTCTGTTTTTGGTCTTTAAGAAGACGCCAAGGGCCGCACCAGCCTGAGCGAGGACGGCAGGTGTAAGAAGCGGCAGCAGCGTATCATGGCCTAATTGGGAGATGTCATTCATCATTAATGGAACAAACGCCCAATGAACACCGAAAATGACAAAAACCTGCCACAGTGCACCCATTACAAGTCCCGCCGCAAACGGGGCGAGATTGTAGATCAATGAATAACCACTTGCTAATCCGTCACTAATGTACGTTCCTAAAGGACCGACAACGATTAACGTCAACGGAACCATAATCATTAAAGATAACATCGGAGACAGAATATATCGGATGCTTTCACTAATCAGCCGATTAAGGATGGGTTCCAGGAAAGAAAGAAGCCAAATGGCCAGAATAATCGGGATCACAGTCGATGAATAGCTCATCAGGACAACTGGAATTCCAAAGAATGTAAGTCCGGCACTCTTGCCGACCAACGATACAATAGAAGGATAGATGAGTGCGCCAGCGATGGCAACCGAGACAAATTGATTGACTTTGAATTGCTTAGCCGAGGTATAGGCCAAAAGTATCGGTAAAAAATAAAAAACACTGTCGCTGGCCGCATACCAAATCTGATAGGTCCCGCTTTGAGCCGATAACCAGCCGAGAGCCACAAAAAGTGCCAGAAGGCCTTTCAGAATACCGGCACCGGCAAGTGCGCCTAGAAACGGTGTGAAAATACCTGAAATCACGTCAATAGCTCTGCTTAACAGACTTTCTTTATCATTGCCTTCTTCTGCAAAACTGTCGATAGACGAATGATCGTCCAGATGTGTTATATCCATAATGGCATCATATACTTTCGCGACAGAATGACCGATCACGACTTGAAACTGCCCGCCGCTTTCAACTACTGTAATGACCCCATTCATTTTTTCAATAGCGTTTTTATTGGCTTTCGATGAATTTTTCAACTTGAATCTCAGCCGTGTCGCGCAATGAATCAATGACTTAACATTTTTTTCGCCACCGGCAGCTGCTAAAATATCTTTACCTAATTTCTGATAATCCATTTTGCTTCCTCCTTGTGATTTTCCTTAACTTATTCCCAAGAAAAAAACCTAGATGATTGCACCCATTCGGATACAATCATCTAGGTTTTGCCTGCATAACCAGTAACAATCCTATTTTGAGATATAAAAGTCTATTGAAAGAGGATCATTTCAAAAACTGCGAGTTTTTGTCAGATCGGTTACTTGCGCTCCGCCACACGATGAATATGAATCGTCAGATAAACCTGTTCATCCTTCGAAATTTCTGATCCAAAGGTGTTGTGCAGATAACCTTTTATTTTGTTCATACAGTCAAAAGCTTTTGCATATTTTCTCTTCACCTGCGCAAATAAAAAATCATCATCAGAACAGGGTACTTCATGATAAAACAATCTTTGTGCAAAAAAGCGGAGATGGGTGACAAATCGTTCATAATTCAATGAATTTTCATCAAGATTCATTTTATAATAATACTTCACAATGTTTAAAATGTCATGAACCATTTCCGTCATTTTTATCGTCTGGTGCATCCCTTGCCCGTCAATTCGAGCATTGACAAGATGCACAGCAATGAAACCGGCTTCATCCTCAGTAAGCCTTTCCCCGCTCTGATTTTGTATAATGTCTAAAGCTTCCAGCCCAATCTGGAATTCTTTTTTATAGAATTTTCTAATCTCCCAAATGAGTGCATTCTGTATATCCAGTCCCTGCCTATGCCGACTTATCGCATAGTTAATATGATCCGTCAATGTCAGATAAAGATAGCTGCTCAATTTTGCACGAAGGACGGATTGAGCCCGCTGAATAATTTCACCCGCAATTTCAAAATATTGAACCGGAATCTCGTTCAATAATTTCTGAAACTGATGAGACCATTCTTTTTTCTCCAGTATAAATGTTTTCTCAACTTTTGTACTCTCCACTTCCTCCCCGGCTTTTTTTTGAAATGCCAGGCCTTTTCCCATGACTACAATTTCAAGATGTTGATCATTTTCTGCAAGAAGCACATTATTATTATAGACCTTTTTGATCTTCATCTTCGTCTCTGCCCTTCCTGCTAATTATAGTCTGGGAAATTTAAAAAACCTAAATCGACACAAAAACGTCAGAAAAAATCCCGGCGGTTCTGTACCTCATTAGGTTTTGCCTGTGCTAAATTATTCACAGTAACAATCCTTTTCAACGATATCAGTATATCATTTTCAGCAAGCGCTTGCAATATAGTTTTATTATCCAGTTTTATACTACAGTTAATTTTGTTGAAGAACTTTGGACAAATCTAAGCCAAGTGCAGCAGGCAATAAGGGCACTGAAAAAAAGGCTTTTCAGTACTCTCTTTAAAATGAGATCATATGATTCATTTTAGGCAATCTCCAGCAATTCCAAAGACCTGGCTATCTTCACGCCTATTAATTGTAACAATCTGGGCCACCTGAATTTGTTCCTGAATAATCCGGAAAATAATCGAATGCCAATCCGGCGGAATTTAATTTCCTTGCATTGATGAAGTTTACCGGATAATGGCTTGCCTATTTCATCGGTGCGGTATTCAAACTTGCGATAAGCCTTCACACACGGATGACGGGTCGGGCTCAGCAGCTTTCCATGCCCGAATTTACGAATAGGAAGCGGCGGAAGCCCGGCGGCCGCCCGCGCCTATCGCGATTAGCCAGAAAATAAGCAGCCATACCGTTCCATAGGATAAATCATAATCAACCGTTCCATGCCCGAACAGCATGGCTAAAGCAAGAATGACGCCTATCCGCCGTTCTCTTGGTTCATCCGATTTAGCAATCCGGAAGATGAACAAACCGAGCACCAGAATATAAGCGGACAGGCCGACCCAGCCAATTTCGATAAGAAATGAGAGGTAACCGTTGTGGACCTGATCCAGCCCGTTCCCCTGATGGGCATACTCCGGATAATAGACCGTCCAGCTTTTGCCCCCGAATCCAAACCACGGCGACTCCCGGCTCATTGAAAGTGCATCCTTGTAAAAGTTTTCCCGGATCACCGCGGTAGACGTGACGGGACTGATACTGGAAAAACGCGTCGTTAAACTTGAAAAGCCGTTATAATCTATATGTTTATCCAGCGACAGCAGATCGAATACAGCCAGTGACAGGAAAAGAGCAAGAAGCGAAACGAAAATGAACTTCTTCCATTTTTTATATAATAAAAGAAAAGCCAGAATAAATGTAACGCTGAAAAAGATATAAGTCCCCCGTGAAAAGGTAAGCATAGCGACGCCGGCATATCCGGCAAGGAGCGGCATGATCAGGACGCTTCGCCAATCCGGTATTTTTCGATGAATGAAGACAGTGAATGTATAAAACCAGTAAGCACTCATTATTGCACCGAATGTGTTTGGATAACGTACAGGACCGCACGATCGCGGTTCGACACATCCGACCATCGACGTATCCAGGTGAATAATCCCCAATATATTGGCTACGGCAAAAATAAGGAAAGCAATACCTAACAGATGAAAAACGTACGGATAAAGTTTTCTGATCCCGGGTGATTCTCCCGTCCAGATTAACAACAGAAAGAAAAATGCATACGTAAAAAATCTGACTATCATCTGCCAGTTGCCCTGCTGATTTAAAGCAAACGGAGCAGCGAGTACATACATAAAGGGAAGAAGCAGAACCAGAAAATAAACGCTGTTTTTTGTCAGCACCTGACGTTCTCTGATCCAATACCACACGATATTGAGAATGAATAATACGAGAATCAGCCACTCCCAGACACGAATATCAGATTCATAGAAAAGTCCCCATTGAAAAGGCGAAATCAGAAAGACAACAGCCAAACAGATAAAGGTAAACCAGTTCATACAGATCCTCCCAGAGGAAATCATGTATTCCCTCGACTCTAATAAAATAGATTGGTTCGTTTCCTATTGAATCTTACACTTATGAAAAATTATATCAGGAAATTCACAAATATGTGCTAATTAAGGGATAATCAAGACAAAGGATTACTTACGGGGTATTCATTATATTTTGTGATTTCATCCCAGTCGGCAAACTGCTTTCTATGATTTCAATCACGCATCGGCCACCATTCGGATGGCCGTCCCGCCGCCGCTGAAATGGGCCGATGCCTGTTAAAAAAATCTTTCATAATTTTGATCACTCGCGCTTATTGATTCAGGACCGTTTACTGCTGATTCTTTGAATGTTATTGATATATTTTGCCAGCTACTATCGCTATGCCAACGGTTACTGACGGTTTTCAATACAATATATATTGATATGCGGCAAACATAGGAAAGTATCGAGTGCTTCCGGAATTTCACACCTGCCACATGATATCACCCTTCAGAGAGTATATCGCTGTTCGCATTCCCCTTCAGAAAAATATACCCGCTTTTCAGAAAAGCAGATGACCTATTCACAAGCCCGGCTGTATACAATATACATCAGCTGGATGGATTACTCATTTTATTTCTTCGACAGAGTTGTAAAAATTTTGTACTTTACATGTGCTTCTGTGTGAAAAGTGCGAAAATACAGGATAAATGGTTATCTATTCAGCAACTATCCGGTATTTCCGCTTAAACATGATCATATTTTAAAAGTATTCATTTAACTTATTGTCACGTTGTGCCATGAATTTATAATTGACTCTTCATGGGGCAATTGATTCTTGCGGAAGTCAATTTTCTTTCCACGATCGATAAAATTTCGATAACGACTGACAAATCCGGCGCGCTGAGCAATAAATTTCTGGCAATGGTTGATAAATCAGGGGCAGCGACCGATAAACTCCTCGCGTTGACCGATAAATCAGGGGCAGCGACCGATAAACCGACCGCGTTGACCGATAAATCAGGAGCGATCGTTAAATCCACTGCGCTGACCGAAAACCTGGATTTGTCGACCGATAAAACCGCTACAATGACCGAAAAACCAGGCACGCCGACCGATAAATCCCTCACAACGATTGATAAATCAGGAGCAACGGATAAATCAGGCGCGGCGACCGATAAACCGACCACGTTGACCGATAAGCTCCTCGCGGCGACCGATAACTTCTCGCAACGGGATCAATACAGTGTGCAACAGCCGATAAATGTTGCGGCCGAATGAATAAATCGGCTGTCAGCTCAAATCGATAGGGCGGCAGCCGCACAGGGCATAAATATTTGTTTGTCCACAAAATTTTCCAAGCAAAAAGAAGAGCCTAATCCATCAATATGAGTTATTTTTCCATTGAGAAAGCACCGGGCAGCAATTCGCCGACTGTTGTCTCTCTTCTGTCCCCTTTTGTATTGACAAGCAGCACCGGCATGGCAGCGGAACAGAATTCCGCCATGACTTGACGGCATGCACCGCAGGGAACGATCGGTTTTTCCGTATCGCCGGCAATGACCAAATATTGGAACTCTGTTTCGCCTTCAGACAGTGCTTTGAAAAAGGCCGTCCTTTCGGCACAATTCGATAATCCATAAGAAGCATTTTCAATGTTGCACCCTAGATACGTTTTACCCTGTTTTGTGACAAGACAGGCCCCAACCGAAAAATGCGAGTAGGGAACATAAGCATTCTTTCTGATACGGATTGCATCGTTAATCCATTCATCCACTTGATTCATTCCGGTCATCTCTTTCCCTTCCGTCATTATCAATTTTCATTCATTATGATTGTACCTGAGCTGGTTCCGATACGCGTCGCGCCTGACGCAATCATGGTTTCTGCTTCTTCTTTCGTGTGAATGCCGCCTGCGGCTTTTACACCGATTTCTTTCCCGACGGCTCGTCTCATCAGCGCGACATCTTCGGCAGTGGCGCCTCCGCTTGAAAAGCCGGTTGAAGTTTTTACATAGTCTGCCCCGGCTTTTACAGCCAATTGGCAGGCCAGAGTCTTTTCCTCATCAGAAAGAAGACATGCTTCGATAATGACCTTGACCAGCGCTTTACCGCGGGCCGCATCCACCACAGCACGGATGTCTTTTTCTACGTATTCCCGATCGCCGCTTTTCAGTGCGCCGACATTCATGACCATGTCGATCTCGCGGGCGCCGTCCTGAATTGCTTTTTCGGCTTCAAAGGCCTTGACTGCGGATGTACCGGCACCAAGAGGAAAACCAATGACTGTGCACACGTTAATTGCGCTGCCCTTAAGTTCCTCAGCAGCCAGGCGGACCCAGCATGGATTGATGCAGACCGACGCAAATTGATATTTTTTGGCCTCTTCAATGATTCGCAGGATCTCATTTTTCGTCGCGTTTTGCTTAAGCAGGGTATGATCAATATACTTTGCAATATTCAAAGGTCGTCGCCTCTCTTGTTCATTTTTAAAAACTTGTTTTTCTTTTCATTCGGTAATGATCTTATGAATTAATTTTATCGCCTGGCAATGATCGGAAATAGTGATATTTTGATAAATTTTTTCCTTAACGTCTTCTATATCTTCCCGATTCGAATAGATCGTCGCCAGCGGTTCGCCCTGTACAACTTGATCGCCGACCTTCTTTTTAAGCAGAATGCCCACAGCAAAGTCAATCGTATCATTCTTTGTGGCCCGGCCGGCACCGAGAAGCATCGCGGCAAGGCCGATCTGATCGGCAACCATTTCTGAGACAAAACCTGTGGAGCGGGCCGGAAGATCAATTTTATAGCGAGCCTGAGGCAGATTTTCCGGATGATCGACGATTGAAGGATCTCCCCCCTGATTGGCAACAAAACTCTTAAACTTTTCGAGCCCTGTTCCGTTGGAAAGAGCGTTTTCCAGCATTTTTCTCGCCTCAGCCGCGGACGGTGCCCGATTGGCCAGCACGACCATCTGACTGCCGAGCGCCAGCACCAGTTCCGTCAGATCCTCGGGACCTTTTCCTTTTAAAGTATCGATGGCTTCTTTAACCTCGATCGCGTTGCCGATTGCGAAACCGAGAGGCTGTGACATATCCGAGATTACCGCCATCATCCGGCGCCCGACATGATTGCCGATCCGCACCATCGTTTCAGCCAGACGAACGGCGTCTTTTTCATTTTTCATAAATGCTCCGGCACCCGTGGTCACATCGAGGACAATGGCATCCGCACCGGAGGCGATCTTTTTGCTCATAATCGAGCTGGCGATCAGAGGGATCGAATCCACCGTTGCCGTCACGTCCCTCAGCGCATACAATTTCTTATCCGCCGGCGTCAGATCGGCTGTCTGCCCCATCACCGCAATCTTATCTTTATTGA
Organism: Sporolactobacillus sp. CQH2019; assembly: GCF_028765345.1. Taxonomy (GTDB): domain Bacteria; phylum Bacillota; class Bacilli; order Bacillales; family Sporolactobacillaceae; genus Sporolactobacillus. The sequence continues at coordinate 61,170 of NZ_JARAJZ010000006.1, read as the reverse complement.
CCAAATGAACAAATTCTTCTTTTGAAAGCTCAGTATGAAATCCCTTAATCGATTCGAGCTTGTCAATCGTCCCTCCCGTATGGCCGAGGCCTCTCCCCGACATTTTGGCGACCGGGACGCCCAGAGAAGCGACCAGCGGCGCCAGAACGAGGGTAGTTGTATCGCCGACGCCGCCGGTCGAATGCTTATCCACTTTTATACCATCAATCGCCGACAGATCGAGAATCTTCCCGGAATGGGCCATAGCCAGCGTCAGATCGGCAATTTCGCGGTCCGACATGTCCTGAAAATAAATAGCCATGGTCAGCGCACTCGCCTGGTAATCCGGAATCCCGCCGTTTGTGTACCCATCCACAAAAAATTTAATTTCTTCAGCGGTCAGTTCCGCCCCGTCGCGTTTTTTTGAAATAATATCGACCATGCGCATCGTTTATCATTCCCTTTCTTAAAATAATTGACTTAAAAAACTCGTACCCGGTCCGGCCTGCTTCACATTAAAATTATCCGCAATCGTACAACCGATGTCGGCAAATGTTTTTCTGACCGGCAAAGCACGGCCTTCTTTAAATCCCGGAGAATAAACCAGTAGAGGTACATATTCACGTGTGTGATCTGTTCCTCTAAATGTCGGATCATTGCCGTGGTCGGCTGTAATCATCAGCAAATCATCCGCCGTCATGTCCCGCATCAGAAGCCCGCCTGACTTCTACCCGCTGCAGTCAGATCGTTCAAGTCTTTCTCATTTTTATCATCTGTTTCATAGGGGAAAGAACGCGCTCCCGCCTCACTGGCAACAACGTTGAAATCGACAATTTTCAATAATTTTATGATCTATTTCTTCCATTCTGTATCTTTCTTAAAACAGTTTGTAAAGAACCTGCCTAATATTCTTATAATGAAGGAAAAAACTGTCGTTAATCTTCCGAAGACGTTATTGAAGATTCATACTGGCTGCGCACGATTCAAAGCAGGGCCTATCGCGCCATGCCGGTGCTTTCCCGTTTTACTAATCTAACCGGTAACCGGACTGTCTGGAATGGACGATTGTCGGCACGAATTCTCTGAGTCAATAATTGAGTTGCAGCCTGGCCCATTTCGAACACGGGCTGGTGAATCGTCGTCAGTGCAGGCGTTACATAGTTGCCCCAATCGATATCATCATACCCGATCACAGATATATCCTCAGGAATGCGCAACCCTCTTTCACGTAATCCTCTGTACAGACCGATGGCCATTTCGTCATTAATCGCAAATATTGCGGTGGCTCGCTTAACGCATTCTTGACTTGCCGCCTCATATCCACCTTCCTTGTTCATTGGAGTATGGACTATCCAGTCGTCTGAAAAGGGATGGCCCGTCGACTTCATCCAATCAATAAACCCATTGAGCCGATTAATGATATTGACCGTTGCATGCTCCGGCACGACAACAGCGATCTGAGTGTGCCCCAGTGACAACAAGTGCTGGGCAGCCAGTTCGCCGCCGTGCCTGTCATCAACATTCACCCGGTCGCCATCGCTGACAGCATTCTGGTCAAGCAATATATAGGGAATGCCGTTCCTTCTCAAGCTTTGATCGATTGCCTGAGCGGTAATTGAAGCACTGGCGATAATCAATCCATCTACCGCTCGTCTAATCAACTCTTGCAGATAAGAGGTTTCCAAATGTTCATCATGATTCGCACTAAAAATTAGCGGGATAAAATTTTCTTCGCAGGCAGTCTGCTGGACGCCTTTGATAAACATACTAAAAAAAGGATTAGCCAAATCAGGAGTCAGGACACCGATCGTTTCTGTCGATTTAATGATTAAATGACGGGCACTGAAATCGGGTACATACCCTAATTTATGTTGAAAATGGTGAACTTTTTCCTGTGTCTCGGAGCTGAAACGCTGGCCTTTTCCATTAAGAATCTGCGATACCGCTGTTATGGAAACGCCAGAGGCGGCGGCAACATCGCGAATGGTTACTTTTCGAATCATTTTTTATCCTCCAACTTTTGATTCAACCACCCAATTGATTCAAAACATCTCTCAATACTACTTTATCATCTCTACGTAAGCAGTAAACAGCAGTTTTTTACGAACAAACGCTCATTTTCAAGCATTAAGCGATCATTTATTCGATAAATCATCCACCGCTTACATGTTTTTATAAAAAAAGCCAAAAAAATTCTTCCAGTTTGCAAAAAGCACTCTGAAAGAATTCTATCATATTATCTGACATCTTTACAAAGCGGGGTACGGTCATTTCGCTTCAAGCAAGCTTAGTGCTCCTGAACCAGTTCCGGGTGGGCTTTATCGAAACGGTACTCAAAATAAAAATAGAGGGTGATGATCAAGTAACCGATTGCAGAAACGATAAACGAGAACTGCATTGAACCGGAAATGTCAGATACAGCCCCTTGAATAGCAGGAATGATCGCCCCGCCGATCAGGGCCATAACAATGATTGCTCCTCCCGTTTCAGTATATTTCTTCTCAGTAATCGCGTCCAAAGTATGCGCATAAATCGTCGGCCATTCAGGACCGAAAAAGAAACTGGTCATAATGGCCGCGTAAACGGCGAGCATGCTGGGCACTGTAAAGCTAACTACCAGGCACAGAGTCCCCAAAGCGGAGAACCATGTCAATACCTTTGTGATTGAGTAGCGGGCAAGAAAGAAGTTAGCAACTAATTTTCCGACAAACCAGACAATATAACTATAAATCATAAAAGTCGACGCTGCACTGTCTGTGATATGGCTGTTTAGATTTAATGCCAGACGAATCGTAAACGACCAAACGGCCGTTTGCACGCCGGCATAAAAAAACTGAGCCATGACCCCTTTCATATAGCGCTTGTTGTGAGACAAATAACGAATGGTTTCGGACAAACCGGGCTTTGCTTCTTCCTGCTTCCCGGTTTCGGCAGCCTTAGCACGCGGCATCGGCGTTAAGGCGAAAATAACCAGGATGGCAACCAGAACAATCAGAATGTACTTGTAAGGCATAAGTGTTAATTGCAGCATTTTTTCACCATATGCAATACGTTCTGCGCCATGCATTACACTCATTTTCGCCTGCAGATTGCCTACGGATCCGAAGATCAAATACTTGCCGAGAATAATGCCTGTAATATCACCCAGAGGAACCAACGTCTGCGAGATGTTCAACCGCATATTGGCGGATTTCTTCGGACCCAGCATCGAACTGTATGTGTCGCACGAAGTTTCCAGAAAGCTGAGACCAACCGCAATGGCAAAAATTGCAACCAAGAACATGCTGTAGGTTGCTAAATGAGAGGCCGGGAAGAACATACTGCAGCCGACAATGTAAAAAAGCAGGCCGGTCATAATAGCAAATTTATAGCTGTTCTTTTTAATGATCAGCGACGCCGGAATGGCAATCAAAAAATAGCCGCCGTAGAAAGCGCTTTGCACGAAGGCCGTGGCGGTATCATTCAGCAGAAAAACAGACTTAAATTGCGTAATTAAGATATCGTTTAAGCTGGCTGCCGCTCCCCACAACGGGAAAATAAGCGAGACGAGAATAAACTGAAATAGAGGCGTACGACTTAGATAACCATCGGATAGCTGTTTCCAACTATGATGCTGCTTAATGACCAAGCTGTCCATTAAAGAATACCTCCTTTTTGCTTATCAGAACCGCGATACTCTTGGGCAAGCCGTTAAAAAGTGACACCGGACTCTAAAATGATATTGGAATAGGGCGTCATTTCACCCGTTCGTATAAATGCATGCGTACGCGATAAATTCTTTTTAAGTTCGGAATGCGGGACAAATACGGTTTCAACATCCGGCAATAATTGTTTGACTGCCTGAAGTTGATCGGGATTTTGCTCTTTCATTTCTTCAGCTAAACAAATGCGCTGCACTTTTAACTCACTCAGCACATTTTTCAATACGGCAATGAAACTGGGTAATCCGTTTGTCACGGCTAAATCAATCTTAGGCGTACCGATCGGAACCGGCATGCCGGCATCGCCGATTCCCAACCAATCCATGTGCCCCATCCCGGCAATCACTGCGGATAATTGTGAATTAATGACCGTTGTTTTTTTCATGATTCATTACCTCTTAAATATTATTTTCTGTCTGTTTCCCTCGATTGTTGTGCGATCCGGATATCTTCTAAATAAGGAATTGAAGGCTGGGCCCCCATCTTTTGTACCGTTAACGAGCTGGCCCGCTGCGCAAACTTCACTGCTTCCGGCAGATTGGACAAGCTTTTATCCAGCCGGGAAGCGAGCGCACCGATAAACGTATCTCCGGCAGCCGTCGTATCGACTGCCTTTGCCTGGAACGCTGTTTGCAGCCCGCTATCAACAGGCGTCGAATAGTAAGCCCCCCTGTCTCCCAGGGTAATAATTAAATTAGAGATGCCTCTTTCACGAAACCATTCAGCGGTTGCCGCCATTGATTGCCTGTCCGTAATGGCAATCCCGGTCAAAGACCGGCTTTCCGTCTCGTTAGGAACAATCAAATCCGTAAGCTGTAAAAGCTCATGCGGAACGTCCTGTGCCGGTGCAGGATTCAAAATAGTCGTCACTCGATACTTTTTAGCAATTTCAAATGCTTTAAGTGCCGCACCAACTGGGATTTCAAATTGAGTGACAAGCATATCCGCATCGCGAATCAATAAATCGCTTTCATAAATATCATCAACAGAAATCGTTTGATTAGCGCCGCCATACACCAAAACGCTATTCTGGCCGTTCGTATCCAGCAAAATAGACGCCGCGCCGGTCGCGGCCTGCTGATCCGTCTTAATATGCGACGTATCAATGTGATCGGCCCGTAAATGTTTGAGCATCATCCGACCCTGATCGTCATCCCCCACGTTACCTATAAAACTCGTCCTTGCCCCGCTGCGTGCCGCGGCGACAGCCTGATTCGCCCCTTTCCCGCCCGGTGCACTGCTTTTATCATGCACCATCAATGTTTCGCCGGGTAACGGCAGGCGCTCAATCTGAAGAATTGTATCGACATTGATACTGCCCAGTATGACAACGTGATTCACCATGGGAACTTCACCTTCTGTTCTACAAAATTAGCAAGGTGGTAAAACGTTTTACTAGTCATATTTAACCTTAAAAAGAAGATTACCGATTTCCGTTTCTGTAGAGATTTCTTAGAGGTTTCTATGTAAAACGTTTTACCTAGTACATCTACTTTATAACACATGATGAAGGCGTTTTCAATAATAAAAAAATTTTATCCAATGCCTGCCTGTCGAGGCGAGAGACTGACCGCTTTTTGAACCAGTTTTTCCCCCAGATGATGAACCCATAGTTCCAGCCTGTAATTGATTAATGGTAAATTCGGCATTCAGGGCATCACTTGCATTTTCATGGCCTTGCCATTACCAGTAAATAATGTCATCAAAACAATTATTAAAATATTCAGAACATATATTGTTGGGAAACAATATTGGCCGATCTTTTGGGACAGCCTCTTATTTTGTCTCAAAACGTACAGTTTAAAAAAACGAACCATCGGCAAAAGAATGGAACTAAATGCTTATACACCAACCCTTGTCTTGGTTTTCAATATATTGCTTAATCGTTTCTTCCGTTACTGTCCCAACAGTTTGACAGAAATAACCGGTTGCCCATAAATGCTGTCCCCAGTATATCTGCCATAAGCCTGCTACTATTTATGAATCGATCTACTAGCGTGTGTTTTCAAATCTTAGGTTGCAGGTACTGTAAGATATTTCGGATACGTTTAAGAACGTTATCTCTTTTGCGAGTGCAGCGACTTATTTTTAGCTGTGTTTGATATTGTATTCAGGGCAACAACACATATGAATCTTGTCAAATGGATTATGACACCAATATTTAAAACGGCCGATTCTCGGGGCGGTGTTGATCTATGGTGCTATGCCATTTTTCTAGTTCATGGGACGACATTCAGAGACTATCTGCGGTTGAACCAGCCATTGCACAACGGGGTTCCCTGCGTGGAAATTAATCTTCTAGGGTTGTACCGAAAAAAACGTCTTAAGCACGCTATAATGTAGTCAGGTCGGCAGCCGAAAACAAAATGCGGGAGAAATGATGGTCCCGGCGACCGGTAATAGCTTATCAGATACTCGGCGGTATCAAATCGTTTCCGCCGCAAAATATCCAAGATCATTTGCAGAGTTCCGTAATCGGCCCATCATCAGGTAATACTTTGAAATGAAAGATATCAAAATTGTTGAAGTCTATGCCATGATGAACCTATGTTAAAATATATCGTCCAGAATGTCCATTCGTATTTTATGGATTATTTGAAGAAAACAGTTTATTCCATGATTCATCCGCGAATCTGAAATATGCGCCATAAAATTGATCTTCTCGTACTAAGAAATAAGATGTGGAGCTGCGGGGCTCAATGTCATTAGCATAGTATAAAACGCTCACAAAAAAATAGAGGTTTGGTTACGCAATCGTATGACAAAGCATGGATACGTTAGTGACAGGGCAAAATTGTTGGCCTTATATGGCTATTGTGGTGATTGAAGAAAATGCATGCTCCCCGATTGATCGAGACGGCCCTTTGTATAATACTAGGGTAGAACAATACTACTGTGCAAGTAAAAAAGGGACGTCCGGAGCGTTCATGTCACTTTCAATGAAATCGATGTACTGGAGGAACACAACCATGATTTTTTTAATCGAAATTGTTGTTTCAGGAGAACACTTTTTCTATATGAAAAACAGGCAATTTGCCAAACGGGACCTAGCGGCGGACGGAAGCACCGATCTCTATGTGTTTGCCGATTATTCGCGTGCAATAGATTATCTGCGGGCACATTGGCGCCAATTGGGCAATTCAGACAGAAAAATCGTCGTTCCCCGATTAAAAAACGGAAAATTGATTGCCCCTCCCTCCCTTATTAATGTCCGGGCTTTTCGTGATCGACGCCCTGCAAACGTTTTATTCTGTCTCCGGGATGTCAAAGATGTCATAAAAAACGGCAGCGATGCCAGGCCTAATCGCCTGATAATCACTTATGATGGAGATCCTGCTGTTGTCAGTGCTGATAAAAATTGCGATAAATCGAATTATGCCGTTTCTTCGGATATTTTTCCCGCTTATAATCACTATTTCGGCCCCGGGGCAAGTGAAGATGAGAACTATGTCGGCAACTTGTACTTGCAATTGCTGCGAGGTTGGCGCGACCATCTCCGCTATATGGGAAAACATATCGATTTTAATAATTGGCAGGGTGAAAAGAGTGACGAAGCGCAGTTGAAAGCTGATATTCTAAGGCTCGTCGGTCAGTATTCATAACTGACTTGGTGAGGCTTTTTTGCGGCTGAACGGACAGATCTCTGCTCTATATAAATGCAGTCAAACGGGCACAAGCTCCTGATAAAGAAGCTGTGCCCGTTTGACGGTTGTGAAGCTTTTATGAAGGCTGGATTGCGATTTTTCGCTGATCAGATAGACAGGGAGCAAACAGTTTTACGCACGGACAAACTGATGATCGATGAATTTAACAACTGGAGCAAGTATCCCTTCCGGCGTTGTATAGTGCAAATTTTGTTCGGTAAAAATATATTCGCGCGGATAAGGTGCAAAACTGAAAATGGTATACGAACCGTCGCTGTTTGCCTCAAGACGTCCGTTGATGACGCGAAGCTGACCGGCGCGCGTATAAAGATAAGTTTTACAACCAAAACCATTCAGATAAGCAACCAGCTCTTCCCCCATGTCCCAATCCGCATGGCCCGTATCGCCTTCGGGAAACAGGCGGGTAAAGATACCGCCGTCGCTGGCAAAGGCAGACTGGCCGAAACGCTGCCGCGACAGATCAGGACGATTCAGGTTCGGACCGGCGATGCTGTAGGTGGAAGCGGCGGCGCCTTTTTCCAGCTTGCCGGTTGCCGTCGCCTGTGTGTCGTAACAATAGAGCATAGCAACGGTCGACCGATAGGCGGCCTCCAGGTATGCTGAATCTTTCAGAAAATCATATGCTTGCAGCATAGCTGCCGAAGCTATTCCGCCCCATAGTGCGTGCATCATGTATGACAACGCTTCCCACCAACGATCGGGTGCCTGAGCGCGGAAATCATTGCTGAATCCGATGTTGGCTTCCAACAGCCGGCTGTACCGACAGGCACCGTCCGTGTGCCCCGTATTGCTTAAAGCACCCGCCGCCGGTCCGAAACCGGCATTGTCATAATAATGTTCCGTGACGGCTGCGCGATACGTTTCGCTTTCACGATCCACTTTATCGGCGATTTGCTCCCATAATTTTTTAATCGTTGCGTATTTATCCGTCAAACCCCGCTGCTTTAGTTCGGAAAGCAAGTCGTTGATATAGAGGAAAAATACGCCGAGCATTTGCGTCTCCGACTGTGCCCGCGGGTCATCGTGCAGCGCAGGGTTAACTCTGAGATTGAAAATATCGGCAGCCCACTGCAGATAGTCGTCTGCATGGTGCAGCTTGAGCACCGTGTTATCGAATTCCGACAGCAGAAAGAACATGTGGCCGATATATTCAAAGTCCATCACCCGGTAAAAGTTGCCGTACAGTTTGCGCGGTTTCCGAAAATCGCCGTTGATAAACCACTTGGGCCGGACATAGTTTACGGCGCTTGCTTCAACTTGCCGGATCTGTCTGCTATTTAGATGCCCCTGATCCAGTAAATTTTTTTGCAGGACAAGACTCAATTTGCCGAGCGATTCACCTTGATTGGACAGCGGAATGAAGCTGAACGGGACCTTGGCGTCCGCTCCCTGATACAGTGTGTTGGAAATATAATCCACCCGTTCGTCCAGCATCTGCCGCAATGAACGGACGACATTGAACACCACACAGTCCTGTTTTCCGTTGTCGAACGTAATCGTGATTTTATGCTCACCGCTCCCCTGAGCCGGAAAGGCCAATAAGGCGTTCCAGCCGTCTTGCTCAATATAGTGGCTAACGTCTTCGCTGATCAGACGATCGTCATTTCTATAGCTGACATGTACCTGCCTGATGGTTATATTTTCAGGCATCGCCAAGGTTAACTGTGCTTGTTCATTTTCTTTAATCATTGGTTGATAACGGATGATCGGGTGTCCGAAAGCCATGGCACGGGCATAAAAATCGTTGCGATCTGCAAGCGTACAGAGCCGGTAGCGCCACTGTTTTGTTTCTCCGGGTGACAGTATCAGTCCGTCGTGGTTATAAATCCAGTCCGTCGGCGGCTGCTGATCTTTGTGATATCCGCCTGCCAGAATCAATTGGTGAAAAAGCATGCCGTCCAGCGAGGGGGAAACGTTTTCAAAAAACCGGTTTGTATATTCGCAGTAGGTGCCGACCGATAAAGTTTTCCCGGACAACTGATAGACTCCCAGGTGAGGCGCCTCGCCGCTGCGGCGCACGGCCGCCAGTTTCGTAAAATCGGCGGAAATGGATGGAAAAACAGCGGCGGAATCATTCATATTGCGCAGCACATTTTGATCACGGAACATGATATAAGCCAGGGAAACCCAGACGGCAAAATGATCGACAACCAGCGGTCGATTGGAATGATTGATCAGTTCGATCGACCAATCCAGTGTTTCGTCGGTCAATCCCGGCCGATAAGTCAGTCGAACAGCTGCCCGGCCGAAGCTGAAGGTGACGGTTGTTCTTTCCTGTCGGCTTTCTACGACCGGCTGGAAGTGAATGCTTGAAAGGGATTGATGATCGACCGTCAGATTGAATTCGCCGAACAATTTATCGGCATCCCGATAGCCGACTTGCTTCAAATAATCAGGATCGATAACCCAGTTCATGTGGAGCGGATCGTTCTTCATTGTCAGACGAGTTAAGGCCCCGTGCTGATTGAATGAAAGATCGAAATATGTGGTCTCCATGATTTTCTCCCCACTTTTTTCTTTGATAGTCTCGCAGATATTTCGTTTATTGACGAGCTGCCGATGTCTGAATTCCCATCTGCCTTTCAAGCTTAATTCAGCGTTTTGTTTCATAAAATATTTATTTCGACACTTTGTTTATAAAATTCAACACTTAATATTGAAACGACATGACGCTTATTATCAGTTTTTAAATTTATAAAAGAGCAGATCCATCAGTCATCATCTTTTGTAATGCCGTTAATTTCCCGGTAGTGCATCGGCGGCATGCCCATCACTTTCTTGAACAGATTGGAGAAATAATAAACATTTTGAAAACCGCACTGATCAGCAATTTGTTTGATCGACAGCGTGGTATTCAGCAACCGCTTCTTAGCCTCTTCAATGCGGACCTGATTTAGGTATTTCATCGGTGTAATGCCGATCGTCTGCTTCATACATCGGCCGATGTAATTGGGATGAATGTGAAACTGCTGCGCAAGATTAGTATTGGTGATTTTCATGTCAAAGTGGTCGCGCAGGTACCGTTCCACTTTAAGCGTAATTTTGGTCACCGAGCTTTCCTGAACGGCGGGCAGCTGAACATATTGCAACAAATCGAGGAATAATTCTTGTACCTGCCAGAATGAAAACGACTCACTCTCGTTTGTGGAATGCAGCAGTTTTTCTGCTGTTGCAAAAATCTCCGGGATATTGCTAAGTCTGCGGTGTTTAGCGAGATAGACCGTATGATTAGTCGTGTGATAATGCAATGTAGGTATTTTGATCACCGATTGTTGTTCCGCCGGTTTTTCGTCCTGCTGCCAGCGGCCGACACAGAGAAAATGCAGCCAGTAATATTCGCTGTCTTCATCACAGGCCTGAAAGGAATAATGATGGCGGTCCGGCAGAAAGATAAACATTTCATGGGGCTTAACGATAAATTTCCGCTTTTCCTCAGCCAAAAACATGCGGCCTTTTTTCATAATGACGAGAATGAAAAAGGGAAGATCATTTCGATTTGGATGTCGCTCTCCGGGCTTAAAATAGGCAACGCCGCCCTCGATAAATACAGGCAGCGGGATACATGAGAGCGAAAGGTACAACGGTTTTGCAGTGCTCATAAAGAGGACTCCCTGTGTGATATTTTATAATCAACAATTCATTATTTATATTTTCAACCGCTTACACGGATGGTATATTGCAAAAGAAAGAAGCGGTTGAGAGATGAAGGCACCGAAATCATTCTAACAAAGATGTCAGACATTTAAACAATAATAGCGTCGGTTTAGCCAGTTTTAAATTAACGAAGATTTAAAGCGCTCTCAATCTTTTGACTTTTCGCTTCGTCATCATCTTCGACTGCTGGTTGTAAATCATTTTGAACCGGTGTGTCGATCAGGGGGGGATAAATAGCATCATCTTGCCTGTCCTTCAGGCACCTTTTAAATATATCAGGATTTGGGGGAAAAGACGATGGGTCAGAATCATTCGGTTTCAGACAGCACCGGCAAGACAGACAAACTGCCGTTTCATCGTGTTTTGGCTTATGCAAGTACGGATACAGCAGGGAACTTGCTGTACTGTACGGTTACAACTTTTGTTTTGTATTATTACACGGACGTGTTCGGGCTATCGGTGGTGGCGGCCGGCCTTATTTTACTGGTTGCCCGCATTCTCGACGCCTTTGATGCACCGATCTGGGGGTTCATCATCGATCACACGCATACGAAATGGGGGCAGAACCGGCCTTACTGGCTATGGATATCGATACCATTTACTCTCTTCTTCGTTTTGATGTTCTGGTCGCCCAATCTGTCGGCCAATGGAAAATTTGTTTACGGCTTAATCACTTATCTGCTTCTGGGGATCTGCTACACCGGCATCGGCACGCCGATCAGTTCAATCCTGCCTAATTTAAGCAACAACAAAGATACTCGCGTCCGTTTAAACTCAGTGCGGATGATCGGCGGAATGGCCGGATTTTTTGTCACCGCTACCTTCACGCTCTCACTGGTATCGTTCTTAGGCAAAGGAAACGATGTTGTCGGATTCCGGATAACGACGATTTTGTTTGCACTTATCGGTCTGGCGCTGTTACTGTTTGCTTTCGGCGATACCCGGGAGATCAATGCGGCGAGCGAAAAGCCACTGCCGATCAAGCAAAGCCTGCGAGCGGCGAAAAGCAACTGGCCGTGGTTTATATTGGTCGTCGCTTTTGTTTTTTACTGGCTTGGCAACGCGTCACGAACGTCGGCACTGGTCTACTATACTCAGTATAATCTGGGCAACAAAGAATTTGCCTCGGTGCTAAATGCACTGATATTATTCCAGATTGTCGGCATGGTCGCGATACCTTTTGTTGTTAAGCATATCTCGAAAACACAAACGTTGATTATCGGATTCTTACTTGCTGCATTGGGTCAAATCCTGATTAACTTCACCGGTCAGTCGGAGATCATGCTGGCTGTTTCCTGGAGCGTCGCTTCAATCGGCACAGGGGTAGCCGTGTCAATGCCTTTTGCCATGCTGGCGGATACGGTCGATTTTGGTGAATGGAAAAATGGAATACGGGCAAGCGGGTTTCTGACGGCGATCGGCAGTTCGTTTGCCATTAAAGTCGGGCAGGGGCTCGGCGGCTGGGTTCCGGCACTGATTATGGGCAGCTTCGGCTATAAAGCGGGGACCGTTCAATCGGCCGCAACACTTGGCTCGATCAAGTTCTGTATCAGCTGGCTGCCCGCCCTGTTTTTCATTGTCGGTGCGATTATTGCGATGGCTTACACGAAATATGAGAAGCAGGAAACATCAATTAAAGTGGAATTGAATCAACGAAGAGGCGGGCTTGAAGAGGCATAATCTTAAAGTCGGAGGGAACAGATTATGAAAGGCAGCATACAGGTTGACCCTACGGAACAGATTGCGGCGATCGACAACAGAATATACGGATCGTTCATTGAACAGCTAGGACGTGCTGTCTATGAAGGCATTTATCAACCGGAGCATCCGGCTGCCGACGAAGACGGCTTCCGGAAAGATGTCATTGCCGCTGTCAGACAGTTAAAAGTGCCGATTATCCGTTATCCGGGTGGTAATTTCGTCTCGCAGTATAATTGGGAAGATGGCATCGGTCCGAAAGACGAGCGGCCGACACGGCTGAATCTGGCCTGGCGGCAGATTGAGACTAATCAGTTCGGTTTGCACGAATTTATGAAATGGGCAGAAAAGGCCGGTGCCAAAGCGAATATGGCCGTCAATCTCGGTACGCGGGGCATTGAGGATGCGGCTCATCTGGTTGAATATTGTAATTTTCCCCGGGGAACTTATTACAGCGACTTGCGGCGGCGCAACGGCCGTTCGCAGCCGTTCGCAATCCATACGTGGTGTCTGGGCAATGAAATGGATGGCCCCTGGGAAATCGGGATGCAGACGGCCAATGAATACGGTCATCTTGCCAATGAAACAGCAAAGGCGATGAAAAGAGTCGACGAATCAATTGAGCTCGTAGCCTGCGGCAGTTCGTCCATTGAAAATCCGACATTCGGCGAGTGGGAAAAAACGGTGCTCGACCAATGCTACGATAATGTCGACTACCTGTCTCTGCATCGCTACTATGGTTATTATAACGATGACGATCCGGCGGAGCTGGATAACTATCTCGGCAAAAATATTGATCTCAATCAGTTTATTAAAGGCGTTGTGGCAATTTGCGACGCAGTCAAAGCCCGTAAACGGACAAAAAAGACGATCAATCTTTCATTCGATGAATGGAATGTCTGGTATCATTCAAACAAAGCGGATACGAGAATCAAGCCATGGCAAACAGCGCCTCATCTGCTGGAGGATATTTATAACTTCGAAGATGCCCTGTTGGTCGGCAGTTTACTGATCACTTTGTTGAAGAACAGTGATCGCGTGAAGATCGCCTGCCTCGCACAACTGGTTAACGTGATTGCCCCGATCATGACTGAGAATGACGGCGGTGTCTGGCAACAGTCCATTTTCTATCCGTTTTTGCAGGTTGCCGATTATGGCAGAGGCGTCGCGCTTAGCTCACATGTAGAGACGGAAACGTATCACTCGCGTGAATTTGATGCGGTTCCGTTTCTGGACAGCATTGCAGTATACAATGATAATGCCGCTGAAGTGGTGGTTTTTGCTGAAAATAAATCACAGACGGAGACATTGGATTTCACTATAAATTTTAAAGAACTACGACCGGTTTCGATCGCTGAAGCGACACAATTTGCGGGTTATGCACCAAAAGCTGACAATCGTGACGGAAGAATGAGAATCCGTCCGCTGACCGATGTCCGATTGAATAATTCCGAAGCGGCGGCGACATTGCAGCCGTTGTCTTGGAATATGTTCAGATTCAAACTTTAAGGCCCAGCATCAAACATTTGGGGGGAAGTCCTGTGAAGATCGACGCTCATCAATTTGCCTTGCAGCTGATTGCCGGCATCTCGCAGCTCGAAGGTGAGACGGGTGAAAGATATATAAAACGGGCATTAACCCTTTATCTGGAAGCTTTTTTCCTGATCGAAGATTTCGATCAGCTCGAATCCGGACAATTTAAAAATATGAAGAAACATGAAATAAACGATCTGGTCAGTCGACTGATCTCGGCCCGTTTAATTTAATGCCTGCGTAAACTGCATGCAGAATCTGTCCGTGAATGGAGCGGTTCGGACCCGGAATGTCTCACAAAGAACGGTCGGGTGTCATCCCCCGGCCTTTTTTGTGCCGACTTTTTTCGGGTAAAAAAAGGCACTCTGAATGCTAAGAAAATTTGGTACACATTGAAAACGGGTTTCAAACCTTATCAGATACTCTAAAACAAATCCTGGTACCAGGCCGGGCGCCCAGCGATCGAATAAGAAATATACCCGGCTAATACGGGAACCAGCATCGCCATACCGACCGAACCGATGAACTCGATATTGGCCCAGTAATGGATTCGTCACATTGACACCGCCACTAAAGTCAGCACAATGACGAGTAAAATCCCACCAACAGTGACTGCTGGAATCATATAGAAAAATACATGGCATGATTCTTAATTTGAGTTAGAGCTTTATTCATTATGCTCTCCAGCGGATTTAGTTCGATCGGCTTTTCGCCCCAATGATCCTGCTGCCAATGAGCGGCTTGCGGATGAACAAAGGGTCGTTGGACTGTGCCGAATAGGCCATCGGCCAGTGAGCTTTGACCGTGAATGTCAGTATGACATTTGAACCGCACCCGATGCGACAGCACCTGATTGGCGACTTTGACTGAAGACATGAACCACCGGATCCTGCCGATTCAAGCTGACAGATAAGTTCAAAGGCATTTGACCGTTTTTTTGCCGACGTGCCCGTGCTGACAGATCCTACACAAAGACAATTGGGACTCATTTTCTGATCCGTCATTCTGGAAGAGCCGAACAGAAAGTATTTGTGTCTCCACTCTGATGGAAAGTCTGAGAAAAACTCTTTTGCAGTCCGATCCCAAGAACTTATTATCTCTTGGGTCACTTACGATGACATGTCGGCTGAACCGGGCTAGACATTTGACATTGATTTTGAGGAGAAACGCCAACCGCTCAAGAAAATCAAAAAAATTTTAAGCCGGTTGAAAAAAAGATACATTTTCCTACAACTTTGCGACAAATAGAAACAGCCAGAGACCGCATAACCATGCAGATTGATGGCTGTTTCTTGCCTTGTTTAACTGCAGAAGTCCGGATGTGTGAAAACGATTGACTCATTAAAATCAAACAGCAAGATGCCGTTAAAATCGGTACCTTGCTATTTTAAAAAGAATTCACTTCTATATCCATAATTAATTTAAAGCTAATTAATAGTGTCAGCCGTCAGGCAGTCATACAGATCTTCTGCTGTTTTTGCTTGATGCAGCCGCGTCATGGTTGTTTCTGAATTAATTAAGTAATATAAACTGTTAATGGCTGCCTTATTTTTCAAACTGTTATCAAACCTGACAGCTAGTAAAAAGACACAGTCAACCCACTTTTTCTGCCACTGAATGGGGTGTTTCAAAGTCATCACGCAAATCGTCGGATCCAGTACCAAATTGCTGGCACCATGAGGGATTGCGACTCCCTTGCCAATCTCCGTCGGCATAATAGATTCACGATTAAATACCGATTTTTCAAAGTCCGATTCCACTAAGCCCTGAATTCGCAGCTGGCGGGTCAGAAAGGCAAGGCTCTCATGGCGCGTCGTAAAAATCTGTTGCGGAAAAAGACAGGTCTTTCTAATAAACGGACCGAGCTGATTCTTTTTAATTTGCTGTGGATGATCGATAATAAATGTATTGAGTCGGTTAATATCGTCGGAATCCAAAAAATTGGATACCTGCACCACAGGAACAGCGCTGTCAAACTGCAAAGTCGAAATGATAAAATCAATAGGGCTTAAATCATAATTGGTAATGTTCTTATAGGGAACCGCATCAACGACTTTGATCAGCGGCAACGTTGATGAGATTCTATTTTGAATCAAGCGGGAAAAACCGACTCCTTCCGGACAGACGATTATCACGCGTTTCAATTTCACATTTTTCTCCAGGGAAGCCTGAAAATGGACCGTTAAATAGCCTATTTCTGCTTCTGGAACCTGCTGCGATAATTGGCTGTGGCTTTCTTGATCTAATAATTCCGCAACTGCCAGCAGTACAACACCAAATAACGAAGCATAGTTCTCCCTGATTTCATCGAGCAAGGGATTGGCGAATGCTTGATGCTTTTTCAGCCGTTCAAACATTGCAAAACAGTGCGACCTGAGATTGAGAAACAATTCCTGGTCCTGCGTTAAGTCTAATCTTAACATTGCCGACACTTTAGTAATCAATTTTTCAGCAAATTTTTCAGCACCATTATCAAAGCGATTCAGAAAATCCACCAATAAATCCGGACCGATGCTGCTTTGAATTCCCGACATCACCAGGTGCTGATTGAGATATTTTAGATCATCCCGGCTAAAGATATGCGGAAACTGGCTATCAAGTAGAGTAAAGAGAGTGGCCAATTTGGAATTCGGCGGACCGGGCAAACCGGAATAGGCCTGATTATACCGCCGATGAGCATTCCGCGCTAAAATAATCAAAATATGTGTCATCAAATTACTATAGGTCGCATCATTAAGGTGAAAAGCGGCATTTTTTTCGAATCGAAGTAAAACTTGTTCCGTCTTAAAAATGTTTTCACTGCCAAATAACGCCTGAAGACGTAAGTAGGTCGTCGCTGTCAGGCGCGTCTTCAAACGACTTCTAAAAAAACCGGTTTGTTGATCCAGCGGTTGATAATCTTTAATGATTTGACGCAGCACCTCACGGATCACCGCTTCATCGCCAACGATAGATGTTCCTTGGTAATCCGCCTTCATGGTCAAGTGCTGCTGCTTTAAATCATCCTTAATAATTTCTAAATCTCGAACGATAGAACTTCTGGAGACGTGATACTTATCCGCTAATTGATTGATAGAAGTCCGGCTATGATTCAATAAAAGTGCAATCTTGATCTGTTGGCGCCGTGTTATCGCGGTCAGCGGATTGGTCGCCGATTTAAGTCTGTTTTTAATGAGTAACAGACTTTCCGGTGCTGCAGAGATCATAAAGCCTGCACCCCGTTTATTCTGAACGGTCACAGCAGCATTCACACAGAGCTGTGATTTAATTTCCTTAATGTCACTCGCAATCGTACGCTCCGAAACACGGAACATGGCTGCCAGATCATGAAGGGAGATGGCTTTTTGATTGGCATTATCTATCAACATCATGAGTATCCTCAAAGTACGCGGCTTCATCGCAGCACACCCCCCATCAGCACCATTACACATTAATATTTTGCTTAATCCTCTTCTTCAAAAGTGCCATCATCAGAACGACAACTGCTGCTCCGATAATCACCGCTGCGAAATACATTAAGCGCTGATGAACTACCGGCAAAACTAACAGGCCGCCCAATGGGGCCATATCGGTTGCGCTGGCCAGTCCCGCAATCACAGATCCTATGGCTGATCCCAGCATAATTGACGGAATCACCCGCAACGGATCCGTGGCCGCAAACGGAATCGCACCTTCGGTAATACCGCAAGCTCCCATCACAATCGCAGCTTTTCCAGATTCCTTCTCTTCACTTGTAAACTTGTTTCTCAAAATCAGCGAAGCAATTCCTAGACCAATAGGAGGAATGCAAATGGCTACTCCGGCCATCCCCATGAGTCGGCCGTCACCCGTTGCAATCAGGGCAACAGCAGTCGTATACGCAATCTTGTTCATCGGACCGCCCATGTCAAAGGATATCATACATCCTATGATGATGGATAAGATCACCGTGCTTCCCGTCGACATACCCTTCAGCCAGACCTGGATAAATGTGACCACAGATCCTAACGGCGCCGCAACCAC
Source organism: Sporolactobacillus sp. CQH2019 (assembly GCF_028765345.1). GTDB lineage: Bacteria > Bacillota > Bacilli > Bacillales > Sporolactobacillaceae > Sporolactobacillus. The sequence continues at coordinate 42,938 of NZ_JARAJZ010000006.1, read as the reverse complement.
ATAGATATACAGCAGCCCTATGACTGCCGCCACGATCAGAGGAATGATGATGATTGGCATCAAGGGTTTAAGAAAAGCCGGAACTTTCCAGGTTTTAACCCATTTGGCCATATAACCGGCCGCAAAACCTAACAACAAGCCGCCTAAAAATCCTGTCGAGATTTTTCCGCTCCCTACTGGATTGGCGGCCAAATAACCTAAAACAAGTCCCGGGACCAGGCCGGGCCGCCCGGCAATCGAATAAGAAATGTACCCGGCTAATACAGGAACCAGCATCGCCATACCGGCCGAACCGATGGTTTCGATATTGGCCAGCAGTGGATTCGTCACATTGGCCCCGCCGCTGAAAGCCAGTGCAATGGCGAGCAAAATCCCACCGACAGTGACCGTGGGAATCATATAGGAAACACCTGTCATGGCATGATTCTTGATTTGACTTAAAGCTTTATTCATTGTGCCCACTCCTTCCAGTTTTAAATAAGTTTGATCGCTTCAGACACTATTTTCTTCGGATCAGTGACGCAGGAAGATACTGAGGTTTCATAAATTGGCTTGCCCTCAAAACGGTCACGGCCTTCGATGCCGATATCAGCACCAATAATTACGACATCGGCATCAGCAATATCAGCCGCCGATAATTCATTCTCAGCGCCCATAGCCCCCTGGGTTTCTATTTTGCAATCATATCCGGCTTTTCTGGCTGCATCCTGTAATGCACTTTGTGCCATATACGTATGGGCGATTCCCGCCGTACAAGCAGTAATACCAATAATTTTCATTTTGTTCATTTCCTTTCTACTCATTTTCGCTGGAAGCAATGATGCCAATAACTTCCTGCTTATTCGTTGACTGCATCAACTTCTGACGAAACTCCGGATTGATAACTTTTCTCGCAATATTAGCTAAAATCCTTAAATAATGATCTCCCTTCTCCTTTTCGGGTACACCGATCATAAAAATGAGATGGACGACTTGCCGGTTCCATAGCACGCCTTTGTTTGATTTAGCAAAACAAACAAAGGGCAACTTGACAGCATCGGTTTTGCCATGCGGCACAGCCAAAGAATAACCCAATGAAGTGGATGCCTCATTTTCGCGATCAATGACTGCCTGACGATAACCAGCTGCACTGTTTAGACGTCCATTTTGTTCGGCAAGTTCCGTCAGTTGATCGATAATTGTCAGTTTATCAGTTGCCTGGATATCCATATCAATGAGCTCTGGTGTTATGATCACTGTTTTCATCGCCTATCACTAATTTATAAGTCTTAAATTCACTGGGTTTTAGGATAAATTGATGAATACTGTCTTTCGGTTCTGCAGGTGTCGCTTCATCCAAATCGACAGATTCAGCATCAGGCGGCAATACAACGGTCGCCGAATTCCGGATAAAATCATTGAAACATCTAATAATCACACCGCTGTCCTTCTCAGCTTTTTTCAAGGCACTGACTACAGCTGTTGACCCTGAAACATCCAGGCATCCCCGTTGAACCGGCAATTTTCCGACAGCGGATTCATTGCGGATAAAGCGGATTCGGCTATTAAGGAAGGGAGCTGATTCGTAGCACTGCAACGGGCTAAAGAGCTTCTTGGACACCTGCCCCACCTCAGCCCGGTCAAACGATTGATCTGAATAGTAAACGCCCAATGAGAATTCATGCCGTCCCTGTATTTCTGCGTCGGGCGTCGGCACGATTGTTTCACCGGAAGCACGGCCCGGGCGATAGAGCAGCTCTTTTTTGCCCATATAACTGTACGTCCTAAATAAAGTCAGCATCAGATCCGAATAGTTTTCACCGGTGACTTCATACTCACGCACACCGTCCGTCAAAACAGCTACAGTCGCATGAGCATCACTCAAAGCAGCAAATGACTGCAGCGGATTCAGTTCGATCGGCTTTTCAACCCAATGATCCTGCTGCCAATGAGCGGCTTGCGGATGCACAAAAGGTCGTTGAACTGTACCGAATAAGCCATCGGCCAGTGAGCCTTGGCCGTGAATATCGGTATGACATTTGACCCGCACCCGATGCGACAGCACCTGATTGACGACTTTGACTGAAACATGAACCACCGGATCCTGCCGATTCAAACTGACAGATAAGTTCAACGGCATTTGACCGTTTTTTTGCCGCCGTGCCCTTGCCGACAAATCCTGCGGTACTTGAAAATTCATCTGAACGGCAATAGATTGTTCCAATGATCCAAAGTGAGATTTAATTTCGGCGACCTGTGCCTCCGACGAAGTGATGGACAAATCTTGATCAGGCGGAGAATAATTATAGGAATCCCCTCCGTCACCATTTTCGATAATTTCAAATTGACGCTGATAAACGCGACCCGTCTTCTTGGCTTTGACACTGAAAGTTCTCGTACTGGCATCAAACCATACTTGATAGTACTCGTTCTCAATCTGATTCTGCTTTTTCTCACAAAAAGCAGCCAGCTCTGCCGCCGTATCAGAATGCAAATAAAACTGCCGGTACCCTAAACCGGGAACGTTATCGACCCAGAATTTAATATGGGTGTGATAAACTTTTTGCGGCAGCTTTTTCTTCTCATGGCTGCGATACATGGTCGGTGTCAGCAATTCGGCCTGATGCAGGACGTAGTCGCTTTGATCTTGCTGACTGATGATTTCATAAGGAATCTCATGTCCATCTACATCTTCAAAATGATAGTTTCCATCAGGAAGATAAACCCATGTGTCAAGCAACTCGCTTCGCGGAACCGGCAAGGGATTGAAAACCGTGAAGGAATAGTCCTGGTCTGTCCGGATGTTCATACTGATATCCCGCATAACTTTTTCAGCTATATTCTGAGCAAAATCATAGGCTGATTTGTTCCGGGCACCAATGTCAAAGTTGGTGGAATCACTGTTGCAATTGCCGATGCTGTCATGAGCAGCATTTTTAAATAATATTTTCCAAACACGTTCAATTTCACGCTGTGGGTAGCAAAGGCCGCAAAGATAGCCGAGCGTAGAGATCGGTTCCAACACATTGGTCACATAATTTTCCAGCTGATTATTTTTCTTCTTGAGGTCGGCCCGGGTCGAATAGATCGACTTATGGACTCTCGAGTCTTCACCATCAAGCAGCTCGCCAGTAACCCTCGGCAGTTTTTTATCACTTTGTGAGCGTATATCTTTCCAGAGCTCTGCTAAATATTTTTCAGGAGAAGATATCAAGTATTGGCGGTCAGAATCAATCCCATTCAACTTAGCCACAATTTGATTCAGCTGGTGATTAATCGGTAACTGGTCAAACCCATTCGGCATGTAAAGCTGATTAAAAGCACTGCGTTGTTCCAATTTAGGAATCATTAAGGAGCTGAAATGTTTCAATTCCTCACTGGTCTCCGGAATGTTAGCACCGTAGAAATAACCAAAAGGCATCTGAATCGCCAAAATTTCGGTTCCGTCGGTTCCTTTCCACAGAAATTCATTTTGTTTCAGTTTGGAATGGCCGATACCCCGCCAAATAATGGCCGATTTGATACCGGATTTCCGATAAATCTGCGGCATATTGCCGCCCTGGCCAAAAATATCCGGACAATAGCCAATCATCATACTATGTCCCAATTGTCCGGCAAACTCGATACCGTAATACAGATTACGAACGATCGACTCCTGCGCCACAGCAATTTGATCAGTCTGCGTATACCAGGGACCGATCAATAGCCGTTGACTGCCAATCAACTTTTCCAAAACCGGTCGTTTTTCCGGATAAAAGGATAAATAGTCTTCAATCAAAGAACTCTGTGCGTCTAACAAATAATAATAAGTATCAGGGTTCTTTTCTAAAACGTCGATTACTTCATTTACCTGACTGATTAAGTAAACCGTAGAGCGTGCATTCGTAAAATACCATTCACGATCCCAATGAGTATGGGGAACGATATGGACATTCTTTTCTTTCATCTTGTCCCCTCCTTTCAATTTAAGTTTAAAATCGCTTTCATATTTAGAAAATACCAAAATGCTGCTAAGTCAGCTGAAAAAATGTGTACAGGGATCAGCAAATGATCCGGGTATGAAACATTTTTATAAACATTGGTAAAACGAGGGGAGCAGTCCAGGAACTTTTACCCTCAGGCTCTCATAGAAAATATACGTGAAACTCTCGATAGCGGATTTTCATCGTTTGGCTACTTTTCATGCTGGGTACATAAAAAAATATAGCTGCAGGAGGATAATAAACATGACAAAAGCTATATTTAAAAAATTGAAGCATTCGGTTAACTTTAATCTAACAAAAGAAACACGCACAGCAAGTAGCAAAGAGCTTTGCGATCAGATTGATAATTAAATGGATGGAGCCCATTTTCTTTGTAAACTTCAAAACATACTACCCTTAGGTGCAGAGAGTACAACGGCACTTCCTGCACCACCTTTTTATTTATAGTGGTAAAGCATAAGGCCACGGGGGCTATGGCACTGGATGTCGTCGTTAAAACGAGCCGCTTTACCCATTTCACTACAGTCTGTTCTAAGTTATGTGGAACTCTTTTTTAACTTTAAAGTTTGATTTTTTAAATATAAAAAAGGCCGAGAATTCACCTGAACTGTATTCAATAATGCATACATGTACATAAATTTATTAATATAGATACAAGATTTATTGAAAATAAGAATGAAATCGCTTGCTATAAAAGCGAAATCGCTTTATATTTAAGTTGTTCACAGAGGTACCCTGTGGTTCACCGTTGTACTATAATGTTCATAGATGTAACTAGAAAGGATGAGAAAGATGAAGATCCATATCGACAAACTTTCTATGATTCCCGTCTATGAGCAAATCGCCAACGGGTTAAGAGATTTAATGTATAGTGGCAGTTTACAAGATGGTGACCGAATTGATTCTGAGCCGAAGATGTGCATGGAACTTGGGGTCAGCCGGGGAACTGTTAGAAAAGCAATTGAAGTATTGATCAGGGAGGGACGGTTAAAAAAGATCCAAGGAAAAGGTACGTTCGTTACTAATCCGGATGTTGCGTATCCTTTGAACAACCAACTGTTCTCCTTTGCTGAAACGCTTGATATGCAGCACATCAACTACAGTACTCAGGTCATTCGTCAGGAACTGCTGTCGGCCAATCGAGAGATTGCCAATAGCCTGAATATCCCTGTTGGAAATGATTATCTCTACCTCGAGCGGGTTCGATCGGTTAACAATGAAGTGCTTATGTTGATCGAGAATCGTATCAACATCGATATCTGTCCAGGAATAGAGAAAGTTAATTTCAACAACATCAGTTTATTTTCAAAGATTGAAGAACTTGGAAAAAGACGCATTCAATTTGCAAGTAGCACTTATGAAGCCCTTGCGGTGGGCATGGAGCGCGGAAAGATTCTAGGCTTATCACCATCTGCACCGATTCTGAAGATGCAGCAAACGGTGTTTATGTCACAGAGCGAACCAATCGAATATGGTTCTGTCTGGCTAAAGGCAAACAAGTACTTCTTAACGACTACATTGCAAAGACGATAGGAGGAATTTGAACTATGCCATTAGTTAATGGTTTTGATTTGATCGATATTATTAAGGAACGTCACGTGGTCGCAGGTGCTTTCAACACGACCAACCTCGAAACAACGATTGGGATTCTGAACGCTGTTGAAAAGAGCGGTATTCCAGCATTTATCCAGATCGCTCCAACTAATATTCCGGTTTCTGGCTATGGATACATTGCTGATATGGTCAACCGTTATGCCAAAGAAATGGACACCCCGATCGCATTGCACTTGGACCATGGCAAGAGTTTTGATTCCGTTCGACAGGCTGCTCGTGCGGGCTTTACCTCTGTGATGACTGACAATGCCAAATACGATTACGAAGAGAACATCCAACACACCTATGAGGCGGTTCAATTTGCAAAAGGCTATGGCATTCCAGTTGAAGCTGAACTCGGCGCGATTGCTGGTAAGGAAGATGATGATATTACTAAGGGCAACAATAAGACGAATCCAGATCAAGTGGTCGATTTTGTTGAACGGACGGGTGTTAACCTCCTTGCAGTTGCAGTTGGTAACGTGCACGGCTTGGATCTGAATCCTAATATCGATTTCCCTTTGCTGAAGAAGATCCGTGAGATTTGTCCTGTACCACTGGTATTACACGGTGCTTCAGGCATTCCTGACGAACAGGTCGCACAGATGGTCGATAACGGGGTCGTGAAGATCAACGTTGCCAGTGACTTGCGGCGTGCCTACATTCAATCGGCGGGAAAGAGCTACGAAGAAGATCCTGATCGGTTTGATCTGGTGAACGTGTCCCTAGCAGCTGAAAAGGCTGTTGAAAATGTTGTCTATCACAAGATTCAAGTTATGAATCAAAATCCGCCTACACCTGTACACCGGGAGGCTAAGAAATGAGCGAAGCGGATTCACAAAAGATTGCATTTGATACCTCTTTTGTTAAACATTTTTTGAAACAGATTACTTTCTCGGCGGTGGTCGATCGGCTATCGACCAATCTTTTAGATAAAGATTTGGTTACATCCGACTATCCGCGGGCCGTAAAGGATCGTGAAGTAAAGTTTCCGACTGGGCTCCCAACAGCACCAATCGGCATTGCAATTCCACACACTGATCCACAATATGTCAAGACGAACGCCGTTTCGGTTGGCATCCTTAAGGAACCCATTGAGATGACAGTGATGGGGACAGAAGAGGGAGATAAAGTCCAGGTTTCAATCATCTTCCTGCTCTCGTTGGCCCAGTCGAACAAACACTTGAATATCTTAAAGCGAATTATGGGTTTTGTTCAGAACCAAGAACTACTGAAGAAATTCCAAACTGCAAGTGATGAAGAAGTTGCTGAAGAAGTACAGAAGGCAATACTGGAGGGATTATCATGAGTAACACTAGTAAGAAAAAGACCATTTTGTTCGTTTGCGCGACGGGTATCGCCACATCCACGGTTGTTGCCGAAAAGGTGCTAGAATATCTGCACAAAAACGGTATCAATGTCAACTACACTCAAACGAATGTCGCTTCTCTACCTGAATATGATTTGAAAGATGCGGACTTAATCGTTGCGACAACGAATGTGCCATATGATCTTGAAATCCCAATAATTAAGGCATTACCGATTATTACCGGTATCGGCGCTGACGCCGTTTATGAGGATATTAAGAAACACATTGAAGAATGAGGTGAATTAAGTGTCCAATTTGGCAGATCAACTCAACACTATCGTCCAGTACGTTTTAGGCTTGGGTGCTACTGTTATGCTTCCATTGTTCCTGTTTTTTCTTGCCTTATGTTTCCGTGTTAAGCCTGCAAAAGCTTTACGTTCTGCCCTAACGGTAGGTGTTGGGTTTGTCGGCATCAATGCCGTTATGACCATTCTTTCTGATAACGTTGGCCCCGCGGCCAAGGTGATGGTTCAACATATCGGCCTTAGCCTTCCTCACGCTGACTTAGGTTGGCCGGCGTTGGCTGCGATCACTTGGGGCTTGCCGATTGCACCGTTTGTTATCATTATGACGATTGTGATTAACATCATCATGCTTGCATTTAAATGGACTAAAACGGTTGACGTAGACCTTTGGAACTATTGGCACTTTGCTTTAGCCGGTACGCTTGTTTACTACGTCACCGGCAACTTCTGGCTTGGGATCCTCGCGGCTGCTCTGATCACAGTTATTGTCTTCAAGATGGCCGACTGGGCTGCGCCTCTGGGTGAGAAATACTTTGGCTTACAGGGCATCTCGTTGCCAACAGTTTCCTCAATTACTTTCTGGCCGATCGGCTTACTTGGCAACTGGATCATTGATCGCATTCCTGGCCTGAACAAGATCCACATTAACCCACAAACCATTCAAAAGCGCTTTGGGATCATGGGTGAACCGCTGATGATTGGTACGATTCTCGGTGTTCTTCTGGGTATCCTTTCGGGTTATGACGTTAAGGGCATCTTGAACATCGGTGTCAACTTAGGGGCAGTTATGTTCATCCTGCCACGGATGGTTCGTATTTTGATGGAAGGTTTATTGCCGATTTCTGAAGCCGTCAAGGATTTTCTGAACAAGCACGTTAAGAACAGCGGCGAACTATACATCGGTCTTGATATCGCGGTTGCAATTGGTAACCCGGCTGTTATTTCCACCGGCTTGATTCTGACTCCGATCGCCGTTGGCCTGGCCTTTTTGCTGCCGGGCAATGGCACGATGCCGTTAGCTGACTTGGCAAACTTGGCTGTATTTGCCTCCATGATCGTTCTTGCAACTCATGGCGATGTATTCCGTTCCCTCATTATCGGGATCCCATGCATTATCGGCGATCTTTACATTTCTTCTGCCATGGCCGGTACGATTACTCGAATGGCACGGAACGTCAACTACTCTGGTGCTAAGAGTGCATCAGTAACCAGCTTCCTTGACGGCGGTAACCCACTGCGCTACTGGATCGTTCAAGTATTTGAACTGAATCCTATCGCACTTGTACTGATTCCAGTAATCGGGGTGATTATCTGGTGGCTGTATCGTGTTACGAAGAAATCAGTTACGGACTGAGTGATATGAATGAATCTAACAATTGATATCGGAACGACAAATACAAAAGTTTCGCTGTGGGACAACGAATCGACCACGCAACCTACTGAGCAATTGAAGTTTAAAACTCCCAAGATTGAAGATGGAGACAACATCGATTTTGATGCGGATAAACTCTTCGATGACATTCAAGATACAATCTGTCAATTCAGACTTAGTGATCGTTCAAAAGTACAGAAGATTTCGATTGCAAGCGTTGGTGAATCGGGTGTTCTTATCGACGAAAAAGGTAATCGCGCTTCTGAAATGATCGCTTGGTATGATAATCGCTCACAGAGTGTCATTGACCGCCTAACTCCTGAAGACCGTCAAACGATATACGACGTAGCCGGATTACCGCCTCATGCACATTATTCGGCAAGCAAGATTCGGTGGTTGTTTGATAACGGCCTTGATTCGACCAAGAGGTATACGTGGCTTTGCATTCCGGACTTTATTGCATATAAGTTTACCGGTATGATGCGAACTGAATACTCTATCGCCAGTCGTACAATGGTCTTTGATCTGGAACACAAACGCTGGTCTAGCCGTATCAAGAAAATTTTCAAGATTGAGAATGTTGATTTTCCGGAAACACTTGTATCTGGGGAGAAGGTTGCAACGCTAAAGCAAGATATTGCCAATGGTCTCAGCCTGTCTGATGACACTTATGTTACGATCGCTGGTCATGATCACATGGTCGGGTCGTTCTCAAGCGACCAGCGTAGTGATGAGTTACTTGACTCAACGGGTACAACTGAGGGGATTCTTCTTCTGTCCAAACAGTTAAAGAAGAACCAGCATGGTGAACAGGCGGGAATTGCCTATGGGATATATATTAACCCTGCTTTGTATACAACGTTTACTGCACTTCCTTCTGCGGGCTCGGTGATTCAGTGGTTCATGGAATCTTATCATTTAAATGATGAGGTATTCATGAACCTAATGAATGAAGCATACGATGATTACCTGGCTGGGAAAATCTTACCCGAAGAGATCAACTTCGTTATTCCGCACTTTAGTGGGAGCGGGAGCCCAGTTAAGTCTACTGAGACAAGAGGTCTGTGGTATGGCCTGACTAATCAGACGAGCTTAAAAAATCTGGTGTTTGGTTTATTCTTAGGCCTGACATTTGAGCTTAAACATGCAGTTGAAACCCTTACTGATAGCCCAATTCGGAAAGTGAAGCTGATCGGGCCTGCAACTAAAGATCCGCTCTGGGTTCAGCTACGTGCCGATCTATTGAATGCTAAGGTCCGTGCAATGGATACACCAGAGGCAGTGTCTCGAGGGGCAAATATCGTTGCGGAGGCCGTAACAAGAAAATATCAGAACCTTGATGAAGCACCCAGCGATGAGTATACTCCGAACGAGGACAATCCTCTAGTTGAAAGATTGTTATACGTTTACGAGAAACAGTATAAGACCCTTTATAACAGTAAGATCGAATATGAGCTATGAATTGTCCTAGGTAGCCTTCTCCCAAAGATTTCATGTAATTTAAATGGCATTCTAGCTAGGCAGGCCTGACTAGCCTATTGGAAAAATTAAGACTTACTGATGAGAAGCCATCTCCTTTCTATTACTACTTAGAAGGAGATGGTTTCTATTAATTATGCAAACCTCAGTCGGTCTTGCGTGGGTAAGCGTCAAATAATGGAGACCTTCTTATGATCATGGTTTCATGCGATCATGCCTCTATGAATGAAACAGGAGGATGATCCATGAAACGAGCGAAGTTATTGAGTTCTAACAAAAAAGAATGAGTTATTTCGCGACAAGCGGCTTAACGGGTACCCATTGGTGTGCTGCCCAGAAAATTCCCTTAAGCCGTTACTACGTCAACATCTCTTTATATGTATGCTCTGCAAGCGTTAATTCGTTTCAGTAGAAAGAACATTTAAAATTTTGTCACCTAAATCTTTAAAATCTGTGCGGTGAAAAATGACGCAATCTTCATTTTTTTGTTCATAGTGAACATTTATATCAGACAAGATCATTTTCTTGTGAAACCATTTTGCATCCTCCACGCTTGTCCCCCAGCCCTCAAACAAAGATGGCTGAACTAACACGCAAGATGCTTTGATAAGTGCCAATTGATCCATGCGAGGGATCAATCCCAATATTTTAATATCTTTTTCAAGATGATTATCTTTGATATATTGATTGAGATCCTCTATGTGTTTTTTGTTATTATTAACCGGTTGATTATTTCCAGTGCAAATCAAACAAATATCCTGCCCTTTTTCCTGTTTGATATAGTTAATCGCCTTAAATGCTACCAAGTGGTTTTTGTGATTAAAAAACTGATTGCATAGGATCGCATATTTTCCGGTAATGTTGTATTTATTTAATGTATTTTCAACAAAGCTATCTGTAAGTCGACCTACTTCATCTTCAAGATCGGATTGAAATTTAATGATTTTAATAGTATTTAAATGATCAGGGTAAAATTTAGCAAAAGAATTCTTTGCATCCTCACTGCTAAGCACAAGATAGTTAGGTTGCCTTGCTATATATTTATGAAGTGAATCTCGACCTTGCAATGTTTCTTTTGTAAAAAATTGAGGATAAAAAAAGTGTTGAAAATCAGGAATCCAGAAAACGGATTTATTTTTTAAAAACATATTTGGATGTCCTGTAACAGGAAAAATGAGATCTATTTTATGTTTTTTAACAGCATATAACAACTCGATGTCTAATTTTAGTTTATTGCTTAGTTTTCTAAACACTTTATTTAATATAGAATCCTTAAACAGGATAATTTGCACAAAATTATATTTCTGAAATTTTTTGAATAAATCATAATTCTCCCGTTTAACCAGTATGTATATTTTTGAATGCTCGCCAAGTTCATTTGTATGTATCAAAGTATAAATTACATTTTTCACATAATACAGCCCTCCTATCCAATTTTTCCCTCCCATTGCCAGAAATAAGATTCGTTTGTTTTTAAACATATTCTTTCACCCATTTCAAGTAGCGTATAATTCCATTTTGAATCGTGACGGTTTTTCTATATCCTAACGATTTTATCCTATCAATGTTTGCCCGCCACTTCATCGGATCTCCTACTTTTATTTTCCCGTTAAACGATATTTTTCCCTCTGGCAATGCCAATTCCTCACCAAAAATATTAGCAATTTCTCTGATCGTGATTTCCTGACCATTAGCAATATTGTAGATGAAATCTGGTTCTTCATTATTCAAAATAAGATTGATGGCTTGAATCAAATCTGATATATGAATAAAATCTCTTGTTTCATCCCCCGTACCGTACAATTCAATGAAATCGTTGTTTTTATATTTGTTGTAAATATCCCAAAGCAGTTGCTTTCTTAATCCTTCTCCATAAGCAGAAAAAATACGCGATACAGTAATCTGCATATTGTAATTTTCTCTGTAATATTTGCAGATGTCTTCACACATTTTTTTATGAAGTCCATACGGTGAAATAGGAACCGTTGAAAAACTTTCACTGATTGGAAGTGTAGAAGGATTTCCGTAAACGGCCGCACTTGAAAGAAAGATAAATTTGGGATTGATTTCCGCCCTTTTCAAAGCAGAGAGTGTCTTATATAGTACATTTACATTTTTTTCAAAATCAAGTTCCGGATACTTAACCGAAATTCCGACATTCGCATTTCCCGCGCAATGTATAAACCAATCGGGGTTTATTGATTTATATAATTCATAAACATCGTCTGTCGCTAAATCGCACTGATAATATTCAACACTATCTATATTGCTGTTCTTAGACGTCCCAAGGCCGAAAACTTGATCACCCTTTGATTTATAATAATGAACCAAGTGGCTTCCGATAAAGCCGTTAGAGCCAGTAATCAATATCCTCTTCAAATTTTAGTCCTCCTCAATTTTTTTAACTACCCTAGCAGGATTTCCGGCCGCCACCGTGTAAGGGGGAATATCTTTTGTGACTACACTTCTTGCACCAATTACAGCTCCTTCACCAATAGTAACGCCTTTTAAAATTACTGCATCAAACCCAATCCATACTTTGTCACAAATTTTTATAGGTGCCGATTTAACTACATCCCAGTTCTTTTTGCTAATAAAATTACCATTTTCCTTGATATCTCTAAGTGATTGAATCGTATCATTTTTTCTCTCATTCCAATATATTGAATGTGAACTATGGTCATAGATAGTACAATTCCAAGCGATGGTAACATCATTTCCAATTTCAATATTATTAATGGAAATTAGCTGAGTTCCTCCGCCAATATATACTCGCTTTCCTATTGAAATTTTCCCCGTTTCTTTTTCCAATGTTAGAACACAGCCCAAAAGAGAATCTGCATTAATAAATATCCTCTTTTTGGGGGAAAATTTACGGATGTCTAAGTTAAATGAAGGCAAAAGTATTGTTGACTTATCTAGTTCATAAGAATCTGCATAATCTCTTAGTTTTCTTCTTAAATTCATTTTTTTTAAAAACGATTTTAATTTTCCTAACATTGTTTCCCATTCCTTTTTAATCAGTTGGTAGAAAATTATTTAAATTTCTTTAATGGGCCTTGCGGGATTACCAGCAACCATAGTGTTAGATGGTACATTCTTCGTTACGACACTCCCAGCAGCTACGATAGAATTTTCGCCGATTTCTACACCTTTTAATATAATAGAATTCAGCCCTATCCATACATTATCTCCTATTTTGATATCACCTTTTTTAATATTAAAGACATTTTCTTTCGGAGCGCCTTTATTTATTAAATATCTAAGTTCATTCTTTCTTATCTTACTTTCAATGGAATGACTGTTATTATCAATAATGTTAACATTATGAGCGATTAAAACGTTGTTTCCTATTTCTATCTTTCCCATTGCCCATATTCTAGTGCCTATTCCTATGTAAGTGTTTTTTCCTATATCTATTTTTTCACCAAAAGGATATAAGATTAGCATTCCATTGATTACTGACTCATCACCAATAAGTATTTTTTTCTTATCCGTGGTGAGGTTACTTATTTTTGTTTCTCGATAGATAACAACATCATTGCCTATCGTGCAATTTTTCTTGAATGTTCTCAGTTTATGCATCAAATAAGCTTTATTCAAAGTGGCTTTGATTTTTCCAATCATTTTATTTACCTCCTTGTAAGCCCTTGCTTATGAATCGGATAGAACACGCAGGAAAAATGATCGCTCCTGGTAAAGCCGTCAATATTTGAGCAATCATAATTCCTGAGACCCCTAAATTGAGTGTTTTACCAAAATAAAAACATAAGGGAATATTAATAAAGCAAGTAAATATAGAAAAAACAAGTTGAAGATTAAGTTTATTCATGCCGTTCATCAGATAAACGTAGATATTGCTCCAAGCGTATACAAACACATAAATTGCATTTAAGATAACAAGTGAACTGGGAATCATAAGTCTATTTCCAATCCAAAGTTTAAAAATAAAATTTGAACAAACTATCATGAGTACCAAGCCCAGAGCTAACGGGATAAGTAGATAATTCAGTTTTTTAATGACCTCTCTGATCCACTGAAAGTCATTTTTAGCATATGCTTCTGTGAATGCGGACCATAGAGGGGTCAACAATAGGACGAAGGCCGTGGATACAGTACTGAAAAGTTTAAAAGCTGTGTCATATACACCAACCTGAGCCGGCCCATTAATTTGAGTAATGATTATATTGTTAGTTCCAAAGTATATAACAGCAGCAATTTGGATAATAAAAAATTTGATCCCCAGATTCATCAAATCCTTTATCTTCTGAAGCTTAATATCGTGAAATTCAGGCCTCAAGTGATTATATTTTTTAAAAAACAGAATCGTAAGTAATATACTTGGCGCCAACAATGAAATACCATAGGATGCACCGACAAATAGGATATTGTTTTTTGAAAACAGGCCCAGAGATGCCAGCAAAAGCAAGTAAAATAAATTGATCAGAACCTGCCCCAAACCTGTTACAGAAGCTCTCTGAACCGCGTAATACAATTGGTTGTAGAGGGATAAAATAAAATTACTCAAGAAAAAACTCAGTGCTAAAATGCTCACTATCAGCAGCCTTGCATTTGAAATTTTATGCGTATTAAAAATGCCTTGCAAATTGAGTAGAGGTAAGATTGTGAGTAAAATTATGTAAAGGCACACAACAATTAGTGTAACAACCGCATATGTAGTCGCAATATATTCTCTTGCGTCTTTATAGTTCTTCTGGCTATATGCAACCGTCAATCGATTTCTCAAACCATTGCCAAGACCAATATCCGAAAAACTAACCCATGATAATATTGTTAATAACGTTAGCCATATGCCATATTCTGTATTGTTTAAATAGCGAACGAGAATTGACACGGTGAAAAAACTAAGTCCTAAACTGAGCAGTTTAAAGATATAGCTAAGAACAATATTTTTCTTTAGATTACTATTTCGATTTTGTGCCCCATTTTCAATAGTGATTTTGCTGTTGCTCATCAGAGTTGTATGCTCCTCTATTTTCTTTCACATCAATCAAATATCCATGTTATCATTTTATAAATTCAGCATGAAATATCAATACAAGAGCAGTTATACGCAAACTCTCTTAAGTCGCTTTACCCTGTAGATTAATAGTATCAGATACATAACTATTAGTTTGAGATATCTTCTCACCAAATCTAAAAAGTATGGCAACGAACACTGGTAGCCACCAAAGACCTTCTGTCATATTCAACACAATGAATACAAAACTCAATATAAGCATATCTTTAGAATTATCAGGCTTAAAAAACCTTTTAATTCCTTTGAAAGCGTTAAATATATATATAATAGCAAACATGATACCATATGTATAAGCCATTGCAAACAATCCAATTGAATCATCCACTCCAACACCAGCAATCTGCTTATTTGCTTCTTTTGTTGCTGTTTCACCAAGCCCTATAATACCGCTTTTTAGTATAAGTTTAAGGCCCCCAGAGAAATCACTTGAACGTATTGTTGCCGATGCTGAGCTTGCACCTGATAACTTACCTGAGATATTTCCGGTTTGAAAAATAACCAAAATAGTAGTAACCGCAATTATTGTAATCATCAAATATTTCAATACCTTATTCATTCTGCCAAATATTTTCTGTATCTGGTTCCATTGGGATAAGAAAATCAGAATCATCAATATATAACCTGTTGTTGATTGGGTTGTGAGCATAGTAATTACAAAAAGTACAAAATATAATTTTCTATGTTTCAATTCTTTTTCATCACATTCATAAAGCAGCATAAAAAAAGCTATCATTATAAATCCCAGAAAAGCACCTGGTTCCCAAAAGGGACCGGAATTACGGTTATAAATGGTTCCTGCCCTTCCCCATGTGTAAAACATCGAATATCCAAAACTTACCGTCCAATCGTATCCTGGCTGACAGAACCTGAATGCCAGGCTTGGATTAATGTTTGCAATTAAAAAACTAGGGAGACTTATACAACTGAAGACAGCAATAATTCGTATATACATTGCTGCAAATTTGGCTTTATCCATATATGAAGCAATGAACGCCATGGCTATAAGTGTTAATACAATACCTGTAACAAGATTTGTCTGTGAAGATGTCATATCTGATTTGTTGAATATTAAATTCATTAGCAACAAAATAAGCATGGGTAGAGCAATAATTGTGTTAACTTTGATGCGCTGTATTGATAGTTTGAAAAAAAGCACACAAACCAACGCTAGTAGATAAAAGACCCATTGATATGGCTTTCGATTAATGATTCCAAAATAGACTGTTTTTGAAAGCAAGATTGACCACAATACAATTAAAAAAATAAAAAAATTCCTAAATCTAACATTAAACCATTGTCTTTGCAACTCCATTACTTTTTCCTCCAACGATAATCTTTTGACCATCAAACAGAGATTGTAATTTTATTTTATCAATTCACCAATCTGAGCGACAAAATTTCCGTTCATCTGTTTCAATTTCTGACGCACATTCTTGCTCTTCTCAAAATCTACTGTAAGTATCGCTTGCGCCATACTTTCAGCAGTGAATTTATCTGAAAAGGTTATGTATTCTGCAACCTGCGACTTTACAATACTTTCGCCCCGAGTACTTACTACCGGAAGAGCATGTGTGAGATATGTTAGTATTTTAGATGGAAATAAATAGCTGCCAAACTCTCCTTCTTTTTGTGGATTAAGTGCTATATCCGCACTTAAAAGAAGCCGCTGATATTCGCTGTCGTTTAAGACCCCCTTATATTCGGCTCTACTCCCGTATTCCCTATTTATATTATTGATTACTCTAAAAAAATCTCTTTCATCAGATTTTGTAATATTTCCTGTCAAAATCAGATAATAATTATTTGGAAGATACCGCATAGTCTCTGCAGCGATAAACGCACTGCCTTTAACTTTGTCAATCGAACCGGTATATATTAAAAGTATTGTATTATTATTCCCCTTCGGTGCTATTTCCCCAGAATAAACTCTATAGTTACCGTAAGAAATTATTCCTTTTTTTATTCCGAGCTTATCACAGAGCGATTCAGAAACGACCAAGCACTGATCGCCTCCCGCTTTCAGCAACATGTTTTCTTTTCTTTTCTGAAATCTGGTCAGTTTCCAAACCATGCTGTATTGTTCCTCGATTTCCAAGAGGATATTAAATTTTTTAATTTTCTGAGCCAAAAGAATTGGCAACGAAAGTTCGTAATTGTGGTATACCAAAATCTTTTCATTTTTTCTACAATGCTTTATTAAATATACAAAAAGCCATAATTTTGCTAGCAATACACGAAATATGCGAACAATCTTATTTCTCGCACCACAACTTGGTGTAAGCGTAAGTTCTACTCCTTTATGAATATATTGGTGCGATGCCGCAGTATATGCTCCACTCTTGCCTGTAATATACGAAGGTGATACTATTTCCACGCTGTACTGCAATTTATTTAATACATCGCAAAGATAGTCCATTTTCTTAGCCGCAGCCAAGGAAAATAACCTTTTTTGCTTGCCGTCATAAAGGAGGTCATAATAACCGATGTATTTGATTTTTCTATCCATTATGTCCACCCTTTTCAGAAATCTTCAATAATATGGTAAGGTAATATGTTTATCCTAGTCAATTTACGGTTATGCCATATTCATCTTCAACCGTGGGCAGTTAATGACCCCTTTGCTTTTTTAATTGACTTCAGCAATTAATTTTTCATAAAGTTTTTCATAGGCTTTAACACCTTTATTTCTATCGAACTTATTTTCTGCAAATTCAATGCAATGATTTGAGTAATATTCTTTTCCAATTTCTTTGACTTTTCTAATTGCCTTTAAAACCGCCTCTATTCCATCCCTTTCGTTTACCACATACCCACACTTTTCCCCAACCAACTCTGGTGAAGCGGTATTGTTGTAAACAATGACTGGGGTCCCACAGCACAAAGATTCAGCAGTCACCTTGCCGAAAGTTTCGTATTTCGTAGTATTAACACAAATATCAGCCATAGAATAGTATTCTGCAAGTTGATTTGCATCGTCTGTATGGGGAATATGAATAACATTATTAGGAATATCTAATTTCCACTTGTTTTTACCTACAATAACGATCTGATAATTTTCAGATAATCTTTTCGATAGATTTTTCATTACATTATATCCTTTGATTTCAGATATGCATGTAGCTACCATTAAAACTACAAATCTATTTTCAAGGCCAAACTGTTGGCGCAAGTTGCTTTTTCTCTGATAAAATACGTTGCTGTCGATCCAATTATAGATTGATATGGGTCTTCTTTTCCCAAGAATTGATTCCTTGGCTTCATTTGCAACCCACTGTGATACGCCAACAACTGCAAGCCGTGGGATAGCATCAAACCATTTTTTCTTGTCCATTAGACATTTATGGGTGCGATCAAAGAAGAATGTGGGATTAGCATAATCCTTATGAAGCAGGGGACAATTTCCACAGCTATCCTTCCATTTGTCGCAATTTACAGAGACATAGTGGGTACATTTCCCCGTGTAGAGCCAACAATCGTGCAAAGTTATTACGGTTGCAATATTAGAATGTGCTAAATATCCTAGTAGGATTGGAAGATTTATGTAATTGCTATGTAAATTGTGTAAGTGCACTATATCTGGTTTATACTCTTTAATAACTTGAAGCAACTTTCGTGTAGCATTTCTTGAAAAGTACCCCTGTAGTCCAGTTATACGCGAAAGGAGTGCATGAAATTTATGGTCAATATATGTTCCGATCTTATAACTTGAGTTAAAATTAGGCGAACCCAACGAATAGGCCACAATACATTCATGTCCTTGCTCTTGTAGTGAATCAGCAAGTTCAAACATCGATCTTCCGATACTACCTGTCCCGCACTCAGAGCTTATTTGTAATATTTTCATATGAATTTCCCCTAACATTTATCGCTGTATTCATTTCTTGATTCTGCAACTTTTTAAGAGCATCAACTAAATTGTCAAGAGATTTTTCTGTTAATACTATTCCATAATTGTCTTTAATACTTTCTATGTTCAAGCCATGGAAGGTGTCACAATTATTAAATTTTTTAACGTTAGTAAAAGATTTATATTGCCATCAATAATTATCTTTACTTAGATCAAAAATCAGGTGTATAGGTAGACATGCTTATTCGGGCAATAATTACATCCCCTTTTTTCCACCTAATGCATCCTACATAACTGAAATAGCATACCTACCAGTAAATGACCAACAATCATGCAAAGTCCAAGCCACGGGAATATGGTGCTTTTTAATATAGTCAAAAAGGAATTCAATATTAATGTAGTGGTTATGAAGATTGTGAAAATGAATGACATCAGGTTTCATTTGAGCAATCCATTTAATTAATCTTTTGGTTTCCCACAAACGGGTCTGCAGGATACTAAATTTCAAATCTGGAATTGACTTCATTTTGTATGTATCGAGTTCATAAGTTTTTACATATTCATATCCAAGGGCAATAAAAGAATCATTTCCAGATTTAAGAATGCAGTCTGATAAATCATAAACCATTCGTCCTGTACTTCTACCATTCACGTATTCTGCATTTATCTGTAATATCCTCATAGTTTTCCTCATGTAGAATTTGTTATAGAAATTTTAAAATTACTAGTACTTTATCTGTTCATAATATTCTTTCGTCCATGACGTATTACCAAAAGTTTGTCTTTATTCACTACTTTTTTTACTACATGCTTCATATCAATTAGAATCCCATACAACAGAGTTTCTAAGAAACTTGCTCCATTCGCAGAAACTATTCTCTGCAGTTCCTTTTTCCTTGAAATTGAAAACTGAGAGAAAGTTACACCTCCAAATGTGAAATATGCAAGAGGCGCATCAACATATTTAAATTTTGCTCCTGCGCGTTCAAATCTCATTAATAAATCAAGATCCATTGCATTCTTATATTCAATATTATACATCCCATATTTATCATAGGCCTTTCTTTTTATAAAGGTACTCTGATGGCTCACATTTACCATTATTGGAATATTAGAGAAATGTAGAGATGGTATTTCCATTATTTTTCGACTCGTATCCTCATGCCAAAGCATAACATTTCCTCTGTAAACATCAACATCGTCTTCATATGCTTTTGCCAACGTCGCAAGCGCATCACTACATAAACCATCATCAGAATTTATTATTCCAATTATTTCTCCCGTTGCCTGCTTAATCCCCTTATTAAATGCATCACTTATACCTTGATCCATTTCGGAAATAAAATAATCGATATTTTTTTGGTATTTCTTAACTATTTCCAGTGTACCGTCTTGAGAACCTCCATCAATAATAATGTACTCTAGATTTTCATATTCTTGATCTAAGATACTATTTATTGTACGTTCTAATGTTTTTTCACTATTAAATGTTATTGTAATAATGGAGATTTTAGGCTTTGACACTCTTGATGCACTCCCATTCAGAATCAATAATAAAATAAAATTTTATTATCCCTATCAATATTTTTGGAATAATTCATAATATTTGTCTTGATCCCGCTAGTTACATATTTTCCACCTGAATTATTCATAGAGCGCTGTTTCCCTGCCATTAGCGGGGATCCTTAATAAAACAAGCGTGTTTTTGTTAAAAATGGATCCGATGATCACTTGTTCAGTTTTTACAGCGGGTTCCTCATCGGGACTTGGGCAGGCAGAGCAGGCGGAAACCGGCCTACAGATTATTGGCCAGGACCCGGATCTGCAGCTCGGCGTTAGATCTAGATCCAGCCCGGGGCTAATGACCGCAAGTGTTCCAGAACACCAGAACAGGCCGGAGAAAAGCGATCCCACCACGGGAGGTGTAAGCATTTCCCGGACGCAGCGCCGCCTTCAGGCAGTAGCCCGTCAGCCATCGAACAGGAGGAGCGGATGGAATCCCATGTCCTGGCAGTGGGCGTTGTAGGACGATCCTTCCTGATTCCCAAAGGTTTCAAAGTTGGACGAATCGACATCGAGGACCCTCTGGGCGCTGGGACGCAGGGCATAAAGCCGATCCAGGTAAGCCTCCTAGATTCCCGTTATACATCACTATGAGTCTGCCGACGAAACAAGGTTCTTTTAGGAATAGCCATAAAAGAGGTTGCAAATTCATATTCCCAATTGATTATAGTCTTAAATACGAACAATGTTATTAAATTTTATACTTATATTCGTATTTTATCGGCAACATATTTTCTGTCGGGCAGAACCTCGCCTAGTGATGTAACTGTATACATCACTAGGCGAGGGGGCAATGAGAAAACTCAAAAACGCCTGTAAAATCATTTTTTCCAACCACTTTTGACAAATCATAGTGTGGAGATGCGGGAATCCAGGAAGCCTGGTTAATCGTTTTCAGCGACTGAACCGTTTCGTCATCCACGCGCTGGTTGAGTGGGAGAGGGGCGGCTGAGAAGCCAGCCGGTTTTTCCCAGAAATCGTGGTGAAAACCGGTTCCCTTCCCACTTCGCAGGCTTCATCATTGATGTGATAGCCCGCCAGATGCTGGTAGACTTTCTGAACCACGTCCTTCGTATTCGTGTGACGTGTGTGTGACAGGATCTTTGATCTTGAGCCTTTCCTCGATCAGCCGGCTGAATCCGGTCTTCTCATCGAATTCCCGGTAGAGCAGCCGTCCTAAGTTGGAAGAAAGCGCTCCGCCAGAAAAACCAACTTTTATTTTTTTGTTGAATTGAAGCGCCGCTTCTTTTAGTGGCATATGAGGAGCCCCCTTACCTTGTATGTTGGGTTCAGGCAAATTAATTCTATCAAGGAGGGGCTCCTTTTTCATTTATTTTTGTCACTTATTAGGTGAACAGAATGCATCCAGGAAAACCCTGTTCCCTCCAACGATTATCACCTCTCAGCTGTCGTGCTGTGAATAATTCAGGTTCCCATTATCTGTGCAACTCGAATAGGTTATTTAAACTTCACTCTGTTAACGATTTGATTCATAACTAACTCCCACTTCAAATTAATCAACTACTGCATAATTTCCCTACTATTATGAAGTCAGGCACAGTGGTACTAACAAGATGAAAAACCACATCTTGTCCCGAAGTGATTAACCCATAATTACAGTTCATATCAAAACAACCTTCAATTATTTCCACATTAGACATATTCATAGCATTAATAAGAGAAAATTTTGAAATATTTCTATCAAATAAAGTTATGTGATTCGAAAGGTTTTTAGCTAAAGATAACGTCAAATTAGTACCGATAAACCGATCTCCTCGTATTTCCAGAAGTCAGACCTGATAATTTGTTCAGCAAGCAGTTTATGATTTTAACAATCTATTTGGGTATTCTTAAAGCAACACTATTAAGTAAAAAAATACATTATTACTTTATTTCCCTATTATGGGGTAGGTACTATTATTTTTATTTAGTGGATACTGAATTAGGCCACTGAATTTTTGACCCATTCTGTCGTCTGATAGCTAATTTTTAAGTGAACCTCTTTGATTTGCACGAAAAGTAAAAGTGACCAAGAAAAAAGGCGTAAGACCGCATCAATATTTGCCATCGCAATGCCTGTGTCGATGGAGATGGCAATCGTTTCAGCGGTTTTGGCGCGCACTAAACCCAGACCGCACTTCCGCTTAATGAAGGAGAAGCTGCGTTCAATCTGACCCCGGCGATTCTCAGCGTCACGAGCCGCCGCGTTCTCTGCGCGGCGTTGTTTTTCATCGACCGGCTTGGGCTTACGGCCCAGTTTGGGGCCTAGGATCTTGATGCCCCGCTCTTTGGCAAAAGCGATGTTTTTCCGGTTGCGGTACAGCTTGTCGGCCAATACTTCGTCGGGGTAATGGCCGTGCCGCTCGGCATAACGCGCGATGGCCTTTTGGAAGTCCATACTTTCATTGAACGCGTTGAAACCGACGCGTTCAATTTCGAGGATCCCATCCTGAATGGAGACGTCGATTTTGGGGCCAAACTCGGTGTCCTGCCTGGCCTTGCCGCGCTTGATCGGCCGCACATAGGGCTGGGCTAAGCTGACAATCCGGTTGTCCACTCGATGCGTCTGATGCCGATACATGTCCTCCTGCTGCTCAAACAGATGCTGGATCGTGTCCAACCTGTCCAGCTGTGGATCCGTCAATTCTCCGCCTTTTTCACGCAGTTCGCGGACGTAACGCAAATCACGTCGCACGTACTGCAGTTGAGCCTTGACTTGCTTGCGCGTTTCCCTGGCTGATCGACGGGGCTTCCTGGTGAACGTGACATAGCCCTTGTGTGCTTCCCGCTTGTAGGTTCGCGGAATCGGTACGTGAAGCTGGTGCGCCAGTTCCGTGATGATTTTTTCAAGGAGCGTGCGGGCCTGGTTGAGTAAGGAAGAGTCTTGTGGAAAGCGGATGTTTACAGGAGTGACCGTGGCGTCCAGGATCATCGTCTGTTCGTCGCCCAGGCTATCTTGAAGCCGGTCTTTACACCAGTTCCCAATGACCTGACGCAACCGTGCGCTGATGGGGGCGATCCGTTTCCGGAAATGCGACAGGGATGAGGGGTTGAAAGGGAGCTTGACATTGTATGTGGGACAACCCATGAAGTACTGATAAGCGGGCGTATCACGAACGGCGTTGACCAGATCCACGTCGGAAAGGCCGGTGGACTGCTTAATGAGCTGCGCTCCATAAAGCAGCCGGAAGGGTTTGCCCGCTCGGCCCAGTGTAGACGGAAAAACGCCAAGATATAGGGCTTCCAGCTGGGTCCACGGCAGCTGATTCGCGAGTTGAACCCATTGATTATGCGGGCTTAAGGACACCCCAAGTTCCTGACCGAAAGAATCGATTGAAAGTTGAACGGTTTTCGTCCGATAAACCATTACACCCACCCCATCCATTAAAAAATGCATGCATAATCGCGCCAACGCCTATTATTCCATGCATTTATTATACACTAGAAATGGAATTAATTGTTTAATATATAGTGCTACAGAATTATTAAGTATCCACTATTTAACAATTAGATTCCCTTCATTTTCAAGAAACCATTGATACGTCCGGCGAATCCCGTCTTCCAGTTCCACTTTGTACTGCCAGCTGAGTTCCTTCATCTTTGATACNCGGCGAATCCCGTCTTCCAGTTCCACTTTGTACTGCCAGCTGAGTTCCTTCATCTTTGATACATCAAGCAGCTTTCGAGGAAATGAAATTTTTCACTGGGGTGGGCCGCGGCCCACCCCAATGAAACCAGGCCTCCCATGCTCTCATCGTTCGCTCATAGATAAACTCTAATATACACAAATAATTATACGGCCTCAACTAACTATTTAATCATTTATATCTATTAGCCAAGCATTCAATAATTCAAGTTCCCTTTTTTCAACTATATCCTTTTTATAGAGTGCTTCATATGCGTTAAATAGATTATTAGAAATGTCATTATTACCACGTATGGTGCCCTCAACAATATCGATCACTTCTTCAGAATGAAGATAGCAAGGAATTTCAGATTCAAAATCCTTTACATAGTTATGATCATTTCTTTCCTGAAACACAGTAGCATTACTGAATCCCAGTTTAAATCCTGCACTCCACAAAATAGGTTGAGCAACTAATCCTCTAAGAATATCAGTAAATCTAAATGTCACATAGGCAGGAAGATACAGTAATGGAAATACTTCTTTCCTAAAGGCCGTATTTTGAGAATTGAATGGAGATATGGTACCTTCTGATAAGACCAATGGCTCCTTTTTTCTAAAATTGCAAACCTCGTTACTTGTTAACCGATAAATTGCATCAACGTCAGGATCACCATTAGCCAAACCTTGCCAGACACCGACACTTACTTGTTGTTTTTTAAACTTTTCCATATCCAGCAAAGCGTCTTTATCATTGATCTTATTTAGCGGTAATCCTCTTGGCCAAATTTTTTTATCGGTAAAATAATGATATATATTTATAAAACCTCTCTCTTCCTCTGATGTCAGAAACTCTCCGTCAAATTCCTCTACCTTCCAGTCAGAATACGGAATATTATCATCATCCGTATCAACTATTACTTCCGATCCATTCTTTATGGCGTAAACATATCCTATCATTTTTCTGCAATAATGATTCCATGGTAAAAGCTGATTAATTTCAAAGTGCGACTTTATTTGTTCGTCTTCTGAGATGAATTTAGCAGAACTACAATTCCAGTCTTTCGGGGTTTTTTTATCGCCTACAACAATTAATTGATAATCCTTGAAATGTGTAAATTCCGCCACTGCCTCTGTCGGGTTAAATATTGACGTTATAATAATATTTTTCATTAAGTTAGCCCTCAATTTCAATTTCATTAATAATTTTGTCTACGACGTTTTCCCATGTATATTTATTAAGACAATATTTTTGTCCCTCACGGCCCATCCTTTTTAACCTTTCTATATCTGAAAAAGCGTCAATAATGGTGTCGGCCAGTAATTTGGGATCCGCATCATTAATTAAAAATCCATACTTCCCATTTTGAGTGATCTCCGGTAACGAGTTTTTATTGAGCCCAATGATAGGCATCTTACATTTTAGTGCTTCAAGATATACTAATCCCCAAGGTTCGTTTAAAGCAGGCATAATAAAAATACTTGATTTATTAAATAGATTTTGCAAGAAATCCCATTCAACATAGCCATAAATCGTTACATTTGGAGTATCAACAAAATATGATTTATAATTGTCATCACCAACAATAATAAGTTTAATTGATGGATCCCTCATTTGCACCAATTTGATGGCATCCTTTACTATTAACCCTCCCTTATCCTCAAATCTATTTTTTGCAACAAACAATAATGTTTTTGTTGAATAATCTTTTTCCTCTATGAAAGGTTTGATGTTTCCCGTACCTGTCCCCACTACAGTAATTTTATCTGGAGACAGTTCATAGTGTACAATCAAATCCTGTTTCATATATTCGCTGATAGAAAAAATATGTTTGCAGTTTTCATAGGATAACTTCTCCAAATGTTCAGCATCTGTTTTTAGTTTTTCTGAATAACTATTTCTATTGCTCACTTGATTACCCCATAAATGCCATGTTGAATCACTATACAGATAATGATGATTCTGATCCTTCGAAAATACAGGCATATCAAGGGTGCCCATATGTAATATATTGTTAATATCATTATGTGCTTCAATGAAAATTCGTTTTGAATAATATTTTCTGAATACGGCTCCACGTTTTATATCAGTCAGACCATATAGGAGCATAGAGTATACGTACGCTAACACCCGCCGAAAATTAGATATTTTCGATGAATCAATAGCCTCATTGAAGCAACCTCTCTTTTTTAATACGGTACAAATGTTATATGGTGTCCCAGACCAAGTTTTGGAGTTTAGAGGATCTCCAATTGATACAACAGATATTGACTTTTTCATAATATCACTCTTCCAGGAAAAGGTTTACTCACATAATTTCTTCCCTTAAATGCTATTAATCTACATGTAATAGTTCATTATATAATTTGTAATTGTGCGGCAATCACCATAATTTGAAATTCACCTTGTAAGGCCAAACATAATTCAGTGAGCAATTGACCAGTAGATTCGGGACACGAATAAAAATAGTTAATAACAAACTATAATATTCAAAAATATATTTGGTTAGCTGAGTCTTGTAAATCGCTTTGAAAAATAACTGAACTTAACCAAGATCCTGATCAATAAAATAATCTTTTAAGTTGGTGCACGATACTTATAGTGTTCTTCTTGTTCTAATTGGTTAAGACGTCCCATGTAGATATTGCGATACCCCTTAGCCATCACACTTGAGTTGTAATGATAAACAATGTCTTGATATGCATTATTAGTCAAGCTACTTTGTTCTTGTTCCTTTGACATTGATGCAATCTTGCCAATCGAACTAACAAACTGCTCCACACTGCTACATAAATAGCCATTAACGCCGTCCTTAATGACATTTTGATTTCCAATAACATCACTGACAACGCATGGCTTTTTCATGAACATGGATTCCAATAGAGAAATTGGTAGTCCCTCCCACAATGATGTGAGAAGAAATACATCCGCATCCATAACTAATTTGAGAACATCCGTTCTGTCCTTCCAACCAGTAATAGCAATGTTAGGTGCAGTTAACTGATTCCTTAGCTCCCCATCACCAATCCAAATAAACCTAACATTCGGCAACCTCTCAGCAATTTTATTAAATAATTTTGGGTTCTTCTGATTGCAAATGCGACCCAATGTATATGCTGTAAATGGATGGGTTCCTGATTCTCTTATTGTTCCGATTAATTTTTGTAACGAACCTATATCAATACCATTATCCACGTAAGTAGCTGATTTAGTAAATTTCAAGGTTTCTTGATGCTCACCCTTGCTACAAGAAATAGTTGTACAATATCTCCAGGCAGATACAGTTTCAATAAGCCGGAATAGTGTACGTTTTACGAATCCGTAGTTTGTCATGAGAAAACTGTAACCATGAGGTGTGTAGAATAGAGGTATTTTATGACCATTAAATGCCCAACGTCCTAACACACCAGCCTTTGAAGAATGAAGGTGAATAATATTGGGTTTAATATCTTTCGCAATTTTTTTTATTTCAAAAAATGCTTTAAAGTCTTTTGAAACACTTAAAGAACGTGTGAAATTTTGTACTTCAATTAAATGAATTCGTTTATCAAAATAATTCTTGTAATTCGAAGGGGTCTGTGGACGGATGCCATATGCTAAGTATAAGTCAAAAGAATTTACAAGCAGGTTTGATAAATCAACAATGTAAGTAAAAATACCACCACCCATCGCTTCCACTACAGATAGCAACTTCGGTTGTTTATGTTTCAATGGTACAAAGCTGCTCATTATTGTTTAATTCCTTTCTGGATGATATGAACGATAAGTTGAGCCATCAAACCCACTCAATAGATGCTATTAAATTATTTCATAACTAGATTACTCTGATGTTCAAGAAACCATTGATACGTCCGACGAATCCCGTCTTCCAGTTCCACTTTGTACTGCCAACCGAGTTCCTTCATCTTTGATACATCAAGCAGCTTTCGCGGTGTCCCATCCGGCTTGTCCGGATTAAACACAAGCTGTCCCTTAAATCCCACGACTCTCTTAATCAATTCAGCCAACTGTCGGATCGTCAGTTCTTTGCCTGTCCCCAGATTGACAAAATCAGCGCCGTCATAGTTTTCAAGCAGGAAAATGCATCCATCCGCCATGTCGTCAATATACAGGAATTCGCGTAATACATTTCCGGTTCCCCAGATCTCAACCGTATCGGCATTCGATTCTTTCGCTTCGTGCATTTTACGCAGTAGCGCCGGAAGAACATGGGAGTTGGTTAAACCAAAATTATCACCCGGACCGTAGAGATTGGTCGGCATCACACTGATGAAATTCGCGCCATATTGTTGCTTGTAAAAATAGCACATTTTCAGTCCCGAGATTTTTGCAAGCGCATAAGCTTCATTCGTTTTCTCCAACTCGCCGGTTAAGAGATACTCCTCTTTAATCGGCTGCGGGCACATGCGTGGATAGATACAGGAACTTCCCAGGAAGAGTAATTTTTTAACACCCTGTCGATAAGCGGCGTCAATCACATGTACTTGAATCTGCAGATTTCGCATGATAAAGTCTGCCGGGTAGGTATTATTAGCCAATATCCCGCCGACCTTGGCCGCCGCGAGAACCACGTATTCCGGCTGCTCCGCTTCAAAGAACGCATTGACCGCGTCCTGATTGGTCAAATCGAGTTCTTGCCTTGTCCTGCCAATCACATTTGTATACCCTTTTTCACGCAGCCGTTTCATAATATTGGAACCAACCAAACCATGATGTCCGGCGATGTATATTTTTGAATCCTTTTCCAAGATAATTTCCCCCAATGGAATTGAGCTATTTAGAAGACGCCCGGCAGATATTCTTCAATACTTTTGCCATAGATTTGTTTCAAATCACTGTCGACCATCATATGGACTAAATCGAGAAAACTGACTTCCCGCGTCCATCCGAGTTCGCGTTCTGCCTTAGTCGGATCGCCCCAAAGCAGTTCGACTTCAGCGGGTCTGAAATAACGGGGATTGACATCAACCAAAAGTTTTCCGGATTTTGCATCATAGCCTTTTTCTTCCACACCATGACCCCGCCATTCAATTTCAATACCCACTTCTTTAAAAGACAATTCAACGAATTCGCGGACGGTGTGCGTTTCTCCAGTAGCAAGCACGAAGTCCTGCGGTTCGTCCTGCTGGAGAATCAGCCACATACCGGCCACATAATCGCCGGAATAGCCCCAGTCGCGTTTCGCATCCAGATTCCCCAGGCTCAACCGCTCCTGCTTCCCGGCAATAATTGAAGCGACGGCACGGGTGATTTTACGTGTGACAAACGTTTCGCCGCGTCGCGGGGATTCGTGATTAAACAGGACGCCGTTGCAGGCGTAGAGCCCATAGGATTCCCGATAGTTGACGGTAATCCAGTAAGCATAAAGCTTGGCCGCACCGTAAGGACTCTTCGGATAAAAAGGTGTCTTTTCATTTTGCGGAGCCGTATTCGGCAGACCTCCATAAAGCTCTGAGGTTGAAGCCTGGTAATATTTTGCGTCAACGCCGGCCTTCCTGATTGCATCCAATATCCTTAAAGTGCCAATCGCATCCGTTTCCGCCGTATATTCGGGGACTTCAAAAGAAACCTGCACATGACTTTGCGCCGCCAGATTATAGATTTCATCCGGATTCACCTGTTCAATGAGTCGATTGATATTGCTGGAATCGGTCATATCGCCGTGATGCAGAAAGAGCGTTTCATTGCCGATTGCCGGGTCATTGAAAAGGTGATCGATGCGCATTGTATTAAACGTGCTGGCACGGCGGATAATTCCATGCACCTCATAGCCTTTATTCAGCAGAAACTCTGTTAGATAGGAACCATCCTGGCCGGTGATTCCGGTGATTAATGCCACCTTTTTTTGCATCATTTATACTCCTCATATCGTTTTTTTTCTTAGAATGCATCCCTTGACCCGAATAATAGCCAAATCGTTCTGAAGATGATTTGAATATCCATGAGAAAACTTCTTCTATTAATATAATCTAAATCCAATTTGACCATCTCATCAAATCCCAGATTACTTCTCCCGCTCACTTGCCAGAGTCCCGTGCAGCCTGGTGTCACAAGCAGTCGCTGAATATCGTAATCTGTATATTCCGCTACTTCCCTTGGTAGAGGGGGCCTGGGACCGACGAGACTCATATCCCCCTTTAACACATTAACCAGTTGCGGAAGCTCATCCATACTTGTCTTTCTAAGAAAATGGCCCAGTCGAGTAACCCGGGGATCATCTTTTATTTTGAACATCGCGCCGCTGGCTTCATTTTTATCTAAAAGACTCTTCAGCTGCTCCTCAGCATTGGGAACCATCGAACGAAACTTATACATATTAAACGGTTTCTCGTCTTTTCCTAAACGTATCTGTTTAAAAATTACTTTTGCTTTCGGCTCTTCTAATTTGATTAACAGAGAAATAATCAATAAGAGCGGGGAGAGAAGTATGAGTCCTGCCAGAGACCCACAAACATCTATCACTCTTTTTGTAGACAAATAGAATTTTTGTCCTTCTAATTCAGTATTAATTGATATTGAATTTTTACCGATATTAACATTGTGTGGCATGTTATTCTCAATCGATGATTTGGACATAGCCATAAGTCATTCCTCCGTTAAATCAGGGCTTATCATAGAAGAGCAGTCATTGTCCAGAATTGGACCAGTCCATGAGATTATTCTTTAAGTAAATTCATTCAGCCGATTTGTCGACTGATAATTCCGGACTTGATTCGGTAGGGCAACAAAGTTCATCTTATTTATCTGCTTTGCAGCCGTTTCAGTTACCACAAGCAGCTGACTTTTTCACATATTTATTTAGATCTGCCAAATACAGATTTTTTTACTCGGGAGGCCTGTATTAATAGTTCACGTTTAGTGCAGGTCAGAGCTTTGATAGGATTTTCGGTATATCCGCTTTATACGGAATATAGGCAATCGCAATTGGCTGTGGGGTTATAGCTTATTTCTACGTGATGACCAATGGCGACTCTATTCCCATCAAAAACAAGAACAACGTTTTTAGAAGGTGCAGTCTCTGCCATAAATCCAACATACTCTATGCCCACATTTCACCTTGTTTCCCTCCCGACTAAAAGATTCCCCAAAATTTCCTATCTTTTATCTCTGACGGTTCCTCACGCTGAACAAGATCGCCGTTAACGAGCAATGCGGAATTTTCTTTAAACAATTGTAAGACTTCGCTGCCAAATTCTTTTTTGAGTACTATCAGAGCTTTCTGTATATAAAAAGGACGTTCGGTCACATTGTGGGCGTCTGAAGCGACAAGATGAGTCAAATTGTTTTCAATGAACTGAAACGTTCTTTTTTTAACTTTCTTTCCGTTTTTGCCGATCAGGCTTGCAGCCGTCACCTGTGAGAGCGCACCGTCTGTGATAAAGGAGTAGAGGATCTCCGGATGTTCGAAAATTTCCTGATTGCGTTCAGGGTGAACAATAATGGGCGTGATACCTTTGACCTGCAGGTCATAAAAAAGCTGTTTTGCATAACGCGGAACATGCTGCGACGGGAACTCAATAAGTATGTATTTCCCATTGTCATTAACTGTGACCAGTTCCTCTTCAACTGAGCTGTCCGCCATCTCGCCGAAAATTCTCGTTTCCTGTCCGGGCAGTACAGTCAGATTGATTTGATGCTGAACGAATAAGTGATTTAGGTCATTGACTTTCTTCAAAACAGAATATCGCGGGTTGTCCCAGTGACGATTGCGATGGTGAGGCGTAGCGACAATCTGTGTGATCCCTTCGCTGACTGCCTGTTTGGCCATGGCAAGCGAAACATTTTCGTTTTTCGCACCATCATCCACTCCCGGTAAAATATGGCAATGAATATCGATCATCCGGTTTCGCCTCCTTCATCTTGGCAATTTCTATAATTTTGTATTATTTACTCATTGCCGTAGTAATAATAATAATGGCTGTCTGATTTTGAAACCGGTTTGCCATTGAGTACAACTCCGAGAATTCTTGCCTTTGCTTTGACGAGCAGATCTTTCGCTTTTACAGCTGCCTCTCTTTCAGTAGCACCGCTTCGAACCACGAGTACTGTTCCGTCACAGAGATTGGCCAGCAGTTGGGCATCCGTCACCGCCAGGACCGGCGGCGTGTCAAGAAGCACTGTGTCAAAAAGTGTCAGTGCATGATTCATGAAACTGGTCATAGCCGGCGAGCTTAGCAATTCCGCCGGATTAGGCGGAATCGGTCCGCTCGTCAGCACAAAAAGGTTCTCCGCTTCCGTATTTTGAATGGCTTCATCGAAGGTGCTCTTTTTGGTCAGCAAGGTGGTTAATCCGTGAGTATTACTGAGCCGGAAAGTATAGTGCATCGTCGGCTTGCGAAGGTCGGCGTCAATCAGCAGTACGTGTTTTCCTTGCTGAGCCATCACCGCTGCCAGATTCGCTGCTGTCGTCGACTTACCCTCACCGGGTCCGGCCGAGGTGATCATCATCGTTTTTAGTTCTCCGCTCACCTGAGAAAAATCGATGTTCGTCCGAATTGTCCGGTATTGTTCCGCAATAGTCGATTTGGGCTTATAAAAAGCGATCAAATGACGTTGTTTGGAAATTGGCTTATTTTGCTTCAACATGACCGCCCCCTCTCACCCTTTGATGACCGACTTCATGAACAGCTACTCCTGATCCTTTCTCATGATGACGTTTTATCTCCGAAATGGTCCCGAGCAACGGCAGACCAAGCACCTTTTCGATGTCTTCTTCTGTTTTGATTGTATTATCCAGATACTCAAGCAGGAAAGCCAGGCCGACCGACACCATCAGCCCGACCATAAATGCGATCGCCAGATTGATTGCCGGTTTCGGGCTGACCGGACTCTTGCTTGAAGCGACCGTCGCCTGGGAAAGAATGCTGACGTTATCGACATTCATTACTTTCTGGACCTGCAACTTGAAAGCGTTAGCCACGCTGTTGACGATTTTTACCGACAGCGATGGGCTTTTCGACTCTGCTGTCAACGTGAAAACCTGAGAATTCTGCGCCGTGTCTACAGTCAGCATCCCTTTTAACTGATTTGTGGTCATTTTCAGGTTTAACTGATCGATCACTTGATTCAGAACGGTCGGATTATTGATGATCACACTGTATGTATTGACGAGCTGCACATTGGTTTGTACGGCATTGGTCGCATAAAGGCTCGCATTGTTTTCATTTGCCTGATTGACGAGAATCTGCGCCGACGCGTCATATTTCGGAGTCATCAGAAAATAAGTGGCACACGCGCTGACTGCCACGGCCAGCAAAGTAATTGTTACGATTAATGAAAAACGTTTTCTTAGAGTATGAAAAATTTCCTGAAGGCTGATCGTCTCTTCCATAATATCCCCCAACTGGCAAATGGATTTTATAAATTAGAAAGTTTTGTCAAGATAGTAGTATTATAGCACATTTTTTGTCAGGAAAAGACGACGCCTTCGTTAAAAATAAGAGACATCTTGGCGTAATGTCGTACAAAGTTTCTCAACTTTTTGTTGTTAAAATTCCACCCCTTCTTCCCGTTATGACTTAGGATAACGAAATTTTATTTTTTACCAAATTGTTAGTGCTTAATAACCATTACTAAATATCCAGATGCTATTATAACACATAACTTGTTTCCATTCTGGAAAACTTTTGAATTGCTAATGAATGAATTATAAATTACTTATGAATTAATCTATATTATTCATATTTAATATAGATTTTCCAAATTGGCTATTTTAGAATAAACACTTGACCTCCAAGTTGCCAAGAACTCGATTGAGACCCGTTTTCAAATTGGCCGTGAATCCTTCCTGACCAACTCTATAGACAGGATTACTGGGAAATGAGTGCAAAACGACTCCTTCAAATCAACGTCAATAAGGGGTCTAGAGAATCCCAACCGCTAATATAATTATACCACCGCCATCATCCGGAAAAGTTTCAGGTTTAAGAATCTGGATAGAAACATGGGAAGGAAAGCTGCGACTCTATGCATTTGTTTTTCGTGCGATGTATCAGAGACCGATTCGTCACTGAACAGGATGCTGCTTTCAGGCAGGTTCTCGCTTTGTATGCCAAATTTCAGAAAACAAACAGTGGAAATCGGACATTCGCAGTGATTTGAATATAGCACTTGAACGAGGACATAAAAATGACCGCATGAAGGAACACTTTTCATGCGGCTGCTGTTTTACAGCACAAATCGATTGTTTTTCAAAACTAGCCGGATCAAAACCTTTTCAAAAGGATACACTCTTTATCGAACTAGATTCTGTTTTTTTACGTACATAAACTTGAGTGATAAACATTCATCTAATCAAAGAAAAGGAAGAAGATCATGCGTGATAAACTATTACACCGGCCTGAACAGCCGGCCAACTTACCCAATGACTCCCGTTTCATTCGTTCAACGGCTTCTTAAACCGCTGTGTCGTTAAGCCTGAAGTACCCGAATGCATTCAAGGTTCCATTCTCCCCCGTTCTTTCAAAAGCTAATTGACATGAATGACACGGTTGAGAGAAAGCTGATCTCCGTCAAGTCCGGTTTCTGTTATTTTAAGTGAGTGAGAACCGGCACCGAATAAACTGCTGTTCAGAGAATATTGATAACCCGCAGTTCTGTTTCTGTAAAGCGGATAAGCCTTGTTCACGTCCGGACGGGAAAGGCCGTAGGTTGCACGGCCCTGATAGCGGTTGTCCACGTACACGTCTACTTTCGATACGCCTCCCCCGTCCAGAAACCAGCCGCGGACCAGACTGGTGCCATGTACGGAACTGTTCCCCGCGGGATTATCAATCACCCCGCGGGCTGTCAGGCTTCGCACCGTCACTTTTCGGCTGACTGCTGCCTGCGTTCCGTTTTTCCCTGTTTCTTTAACGAAAAGTGTGTGCGTTCCATTCGTCAGTTTGCTCGTATTCAGGCTGAACTGATAGCCCGAATGACTGTTGCCGTACTTCGGGTAAGCCTTGTTCACGTCCGGTCGGGAAAGGCCGTAGGTCGCGCTGCCCTGATAGCGATTGTCCACATACACGTCTACTTTCGATACGCCGCTCCCATCCAGAAACCAGCCCCGTACAGTTGTTGTGCCCTGAATTGTACTGTTCGCGCCCGGGCTGTCGATCGTTCCGCGGGCTGTCAGGCTTCGCACCGTCACTTTTCGGCTGACGGTTGCCTGCGCTCCGTTTCCTCCCGTTTCTCTGACGGAAAGTGTGTGCGTGCCGTTCATCAGCTTACCCGTATTCAGGCTGAACTGATAGCCCGAATGGCTGTTACCATATTTCGGGTAAGCCTTGTTCACGTCCGGACGGGAAAGGCCGTAAGTCGCGCTGCCCTGATAGCGATTGTCTACGTACACGTCCACTTTCGATACGCCGCTTCCATCCAGAAACCAGCCGCGTACAGTTGTTGTGCCCTGAATCGTACTGTTCGCGCCCGGGCTGTCGATCGTTCCTTTGGCCGGCAAATTGGCGACCGTCACCGTGAGACTTTTCGTCACCATTCCGCCGTTTGTTCCGGTTTCCTTAACAGTCAGCGTATGCCGGCCTGCGCGCAGTTTTCGGGTATCCAGAGCATACTGAAAGCCTGAGCTGCCGTTCCCATACTGCGGATAGGCTTTTTCGACATCCGGACGGGAAAGGCCGTACTGTGCCTTCCCCTGCAGCTGGTTATCCACGTATACCTCAACCTTCGATACGCCGCTCCCGTCCAGGAACCAGCCGCGCACGGTTGCCGTGCCCTGAATCGTGTTCCCGTTCGCCGGTGCGTCAACGTGTCCTATTGTCTGAAGAGCGGATGCGGAACCGGCCTGTCCCAGATCCGTGTAAGTCACATCCCGGCCCTTGTCGGAAGGAACGGAAGACCCGTTTATCTGCGCAACAACCGCTCCGCCTCCGTTCAGCGTCAACGGGGAACCGCCGCTGTAAGTTCTTGGCTGAATTGCCTGAAAACCGGCGTCATTGCGGAACCCGAACAGACCTGTACTCTGGTTTAAAAACAGGGCCTCGCGGAAATCAGTCATAAATTTTCCGAATGTCAGTTTCGGATCAATGTATTTTCGAATCAGATCCTGAACAGCCAGATCATTGGTGTTCGGATCATCGATCAGCTCCTTGAAAATCTGATCGCTCTGGCCGCATTGTATTTTCAAATACTGCATGAACAAATAGGACAGCGAATAGTTGGCCAGAACGTCCCCGCTATAGTCCCAGTTGAGCAGCGACTGGCCGTCCGCTATTGAATAATCGGAATTGTAATAGTCAATACGGTCGCTCAGGGCTTCCCCGGAAAATATTTGTTCGGCCGCCATGGACAGCCCTTCATTCATCCACGTATCCATTCCCTGCTGGTTCCCCTGCACCAGCACTTTTTCGTTGTAATTAATCATGTGCTGAAATTCATGGGCCAACGTCGAGTAGGCCTGTGTCACATCTTTGGTTGATCCCGTCCCCATCAGCGGATTTGTATCAATATAAAAAATTTCCGAATCATTGGAGTACTGTGTGGCGTACAGATCTTCCGGAGAGAAGTAGCCGCCGACATAAGAGCCGCTCCCACTGAAACCGTCCTGAATGTCGTAGCATAAAATATTGATTTTACCGGTCCCGTCGACATTCGGCGCATCGCCGAAATTTGAAACATCCAGCGGATAAATTTTACTGTCGAATTCCTTCCCCAGTTCAGCGGCTTCCGCCGAGGTAATCTGATTGGCGTTGACCCAGACGTTGGCGTACGTGCCGCTGTACTCAAGCGTTGCACTGATTTGAGAAGGCGTGTTCGTCACCAGATCGGTCACCCAGAATGATTTGCTGCCGCCCAGCTGATCCGCCTGGAACCGGCGCATTTTATTCTGAATGATCTTACTGTTATTTTTCGCGGGATTAAACGGTTTGACATAGTCGATCCGATAGGCGCTTTTGCTGAGACTCTTATCAAATGCATATGAATGGCTGTTGACCTGAAAAGAACCGCTGCTTTCGCTGCTGTTCCCATCCGCCGATTCATTGCTGATCAGGACATGATCCTGAGAAGCAGCAGCATCTGTCACTGCCGGAATGGCAAAAATGAGCTGAATCACTAAAATAATCGAAAGAGCCAGTCGCATTTTTTTCAATTTGAAGACCTTCTTCCTTCTCTGCGGCAATCGAAACCGCCGTCTCTTAATCTTGCTTCATCGTTATCAATAAAAACAGACCGATCTCTATGTATCTATCATTCTCACAGATATATTTATTTTAACATTTATTCCCTGACATAATCTTATAGACAAGATAAAAAAGCAGTTAACAAACGATGCAGCAGTAACGAAAAACAGCCGAGACCGATGAAAGAACGGCAAACAAGCCGGGGAAGTGGATGATGTTCTCACGAACTTCTGCCGGCCGCCCCAACTGTTCCGGTCATCACGGGACACTTCCATCCCGGAAGCAGATGATCACGCTGGATAAACTAATTTCTTTTCTTATAAAACGGGGAGAACGCAAAATATCCGGACATTTCCGAAACTCAACACCTGTTCGCATAGTCACCTATAGGGTTGTTTCAGAAGTGCCAAAGCTATTTTTCCCATCACATTTCTGATAAATAAAAATATTTTCCCAGAAATGTGGAAACATTAAAAAACCGCTTCAATGTTTTCACATGAAGCGGAAAAGAGATCAAAATATCGGATTGTAGGAAAGATCCATATCGACAGAACCGGTAATGCCATTGACACTCCCGTTATCTGTAAACTGCCACAGATCCGTTGTCGTCTGGGGCCCCAGGCTTGCCGAATGCCATGCTGCCGTCCAGACCAATAAGTCCGGAAAGTGGCTCTGCAGCGTCGAAAGATCCAGATAAGTATCGTAATAGCTTAAGTAAGAATAGATCCCTATCTTGGAAATGCCGTCCTGCTTTAACTGATCAAGGAAAGCATTGACACTGTTGGTCACTGAGGCTTTCGTATCTCCGGAATTTGTGACTTCGACATCGACAAACGCATATCCGTTAAAACCGATGCTCTTCAGTATGGCTGCAAACTGATTGGCCTCAACTCTTGCATTCGCCGGATCGTTTGTTGATTGAAAAAAGTGATAAGCGCTCGTATTCAGGCCCGCGGCCATGGCATTGGCTATATTTGTCTTGAACGTCGGATCCACAAAAGTCGTTCCTTCAGAAGCCTTGGCAATGACAAAACTGACTCCTGAATTTCTAACGGCTTGAAAATCAATCGAACCGCCGTTATTGTTCGAAATGTCAATGCCCTCCTGAATGGCGCCGCCCGGCGGGAGAACGACATTCACCGACCGACTGATCGTGGACTGTCCTCCATCCTTGCCGGTTTCCTTAATTGTCAATGTATGGCTGCCCGCACTTAATAAATAGCTCTTAAGGTAGAATTGATAACCGGCATTGCTGTTCCCGTATGCAGGATAAGCGCTGCCGACATCGGGGCGCGATAAACCATAAGTCGCCGTGCCTTGATACTGGTTGTCTACATAGACATCTACTTTTGACACGCCGCTCACGTCCAGAAACCAGCCACGGACAAGAATTATGCCCTGGATCGTGCTCCCGGCGCCCGGATTGTCAATCCGTCCTTGAACGGGGAGATTCTTCACGGTCACCGGACGGCTGATCGTCGTCTGGGCGCCGTTCTTTCCTGTTTCCCGAACCGAAAGCTGATGCGTCCCGTCTGTAAACTGTGATGTATTCAGACTGTACTGATAACCCGAATTACTATTTTGGTACTGTGGATAAGCTTTGTTGACATCCGGACGAGACTGACCGTATGTCGCACTGCCGATCACTTTCCCATCGACGAGCACTTCGATTTTGGACACGCCGTTTACATCCAGAAACCAGCCGCGTACTGTGGTCGTTCCCTGCAGCGTGCTGCCGGCAGCCGGACTGTCGATCCGCCCCTGGACCGGGAGATTCTGCACATTCACCGTGCGGCTGATCGTCGTTTGAGCACCGTTTTTCCCTGTTTCCCGAACCGAAAGCTGATGCGTCCCATTCGTTAGCTGTGCCGTGTTCAGGCTGTACTGATAACCGGAATTGCTGTTCTGATACTGCGGATAGGCTTTGTAAACATCCGGACGGGAAAGGCCGTATGTCGCATTGCCGGTCACTTTCCCGTCGACAAGCACTTCAACCTTGGACACACCGCTCGTATCCAGAAACCAGCCGCGTACCGTGGCCGTTCCCTGCAGCGTGCTGCCGGCAGCCGGACCATCGATCCGCCCCTGAACCGCAATTTTTTTCACCGTCACCGAACGGCTGATCGTGGTCTGAACGCCGTTTTTGCCCGTTTCCCGAACCGAAAGCTGATGCGTCCCGTCCGTAAACTGTGATGTATTCAGGCTGTACTGATAACCGGAATTGCTGTTCTGATACTGCGGATAAGCCTTATAAACGTCCGGACGGGAAATGCCGTATGTCGCATTGCCGATCACTTTCCCGTCGACAAGTACCTCGACCTTGGACACGCCGCTCGTATCCAGAAACCAGCCGCGTACCGTGGCCGTTCCTTGCAGCGTGCTGCCGGCAGCCGGACCGTCGATCCGCCCCTGAACCGCAAGATTCTGCACATTCACCGTGCGGTTGATCGTCGCCTGAACGCCGTTTTTCCCTGTTTCCCGAACCGAAAGCTGATGCGTCCCGTTCGTTAACTGTGCCGTGTTCAGGCTGTACTGATAACCGGAATTGCTGTTCTGATACTGCGGATAAGCCTTGTAGACATCGGGACGAGACTGACCGTATGTAGCATTGCCGACCACTTTTCCATCAATGAGCACTTCAATCTTGGACACGCCGCTCATATCCAGAAACCAGCCGCGAACGAGAACGGTTCCTTCCAGCGTCTTACCTTGAACCGGATCATCAATCATTCCCCGAGGGCCTGAAACCGTACTCGCCGCCGACGCATGAGGATTTAAAACCAGCACGAAGCAGCTTGCAAAAAACAGCAGCCCTATAAACTTAGCAATCTTTAAAATTTTTTCCACCTCCTTTCCATACTATTCATTTTAAACAGGTGAAGGATTAAATGAAATAAAAATTTCACCAATCCATAGTAGCTATAGGAAGATTTAATGGCATTTAAAAAAATCCATGTTCTCCCCCGAATCCGATTCGTCGGGTTATTGGTCCTGA
This sequence comes from Sporolactobacillus sp. CQH2019, assembly GCF_028765345.1. Lineage (GTDB taxonomy): Bacteria > Bacillota > Bacilli > Bacillales > Sporolactobacillaceae > Sporolactobacillus. Next base: position 2,728 of record NZ_JARAJZ010000006.1, on the reverse strand, counting down.
TTTTCAAAAAAATCCGTTGCTTCTTTCAAATGTATTGCAGCAGAATCCAATGAACAGCTATAAAAAACAATTCAGGTGCTCACTCATTTTGATCCGTGCTTATCGGTTGAGAGTAGCTGCCACTCGTGAAAAAATCGAACTCAAAAAAATAATCGATCACTTGCCGGTTTGAAGCAGACCCACCTGCCGGTTTCCTCCGACAAGTGTCTGTTTGCTCTGAATCATTACCTGGAATTTCAGATCCGGAAAAGCTCTTTGATACTCAGTCACCCTTCAACAACTGAATGGATCGGCGCCCGCTCGCACGTTCGATCATCTGGTCAGTCAAAAAATGAACTTTTATCCTTTTTTCTCATATATAGGATCCCTTTAATCAGGACTATGGAAAGATAAATTCTGAGGACCATCCTTCAATAAAAAGCGATGGACATTTATTTCTACGCTGGTAGAATAGACTTGTCAAATATGTTACTGCGTTTTCCGGCGGATATATGAACGAAGGTGTTTGTAAGAAATATAAACAGGTGAACAATATTTTGGCTCCGCCAACCCGACAAACGGATGCCGGGACGGCTCATTTATAAATAATGGGATTATGGAATCATAAAAGCGAGAATACTATAGGCTAAAATCGTTTTTTTGAAAGGGTGTTCGAACATCCGAAGTCTAAGATTTTCAGGACCGTTGAACGAGGAAACGGCGGATCTTTCGCGGAGCGGAGAAAAAAACGGTATAAAATGCGGAAACAGCCGCATTCTCTGTTTTCTTTTTTCACGCGCTCATCACATAGCTTACGCTCAGTCGGCTTCTTCTCATCATCCCAGTTCTTTTACGCATCCCGTGCAGCGCTGCATAAAAAAGTTTAAATTTAAGATTATGGATTTACTGATCCCGTTATATATTTTTTGCGGAGCAATGGGATCGCTCATCCCTTTTTCATCGGGTTCGTTCCGTTTTTTCTATGTTTTGCTGCCTTTGATTATTCTAGTTTCCCTGTTTCATCTCAGCCGCAAAAGAACGCTGTTTTTTATCGCGCTCTTTGTTCCTTATTTATTATTCAGTGCGGTTTCCGCTTATCTCACTCATTTGAATCCCCATGCGGTCAATAGCAGCCTGAGTACCGATCAGGGCCCTGTTTCACGGATCATCCTGTTAGCCTGCCTCCTGTTTTCGACGTTTCTCATGGCCGATCACGCCATGAAAAAAGACATGAAGTCAAAAGCCAATTACATAAAAGTCTTTTTGTTCGGCTATTTTATATCGATGATCATCGGATATATTTTCTTTATCGGGTATTATCTGGGCGCTGTGAGTATCAAATGGATCAGCCGCTTTCAGGTGCTCACTCAATTCTACGGCAAAGAAAACTTGTTAAGATTTTCACCGGGCTCCTATCCCAACGAATATGGTAATGCATCCAGTTTTGTGCTGGCTGTCCTCGTCTTGCTGTTTTTATCCCGGACCGAATTAAAAAAACAAAACCTGTTTTTTAACCGTTTCGGGTCGACCGTGTTCATGGCCGTCTACTTTTTGCTGGCGCTCGGCGCATTATTTCTGACGGAAACGCGATCCGCTTACATTACACTTACTCTAAGTTTACTGTACATCGCCGTTTCCTCTCATTTAAGTCCGAAGCAAATAATGATGACGGTTTTAAAAGTGGTACCTGTCATCGCTATCATCTATCTGGTCATTCAACGTTTTCTTTTTAACATAAACGCTGTATTTATGCTGGAGTACAATGGCTTCTTCGCGGCTTACGGAAGCACAACGACGAGATTCCTCGCATGGCATCTTGCCTATATTAACTTCAGCAAGAATATGATCCTCGGTTCCGGGTTCGGGACGGCAAGCGGCATTCATAATACCTACCTGCAGCTGCTGTTTGAAACCGGATTGCTGGGAATCGCGCTGCTGCTCCTCGCTCTGTTTATTTTTTGGCGCTATTACAGAACCGGAGTGATCCGTTTTAAACGGCAGAAGGACTCGGATATCCGATCGGATTTATTATGGAAAATAACGAATATCGGGTTCATTCACGTGCTTTGGTTTGCGACCAACAATCATAATCTCAACCATTTCCTGACATGGTTTGTTATTTTCCTGTTTTTAATCCGATATCAGGAAAAGCAAACAGCCCGTGCAACTAAATCTGCCGATCGGCAGGCCTAGCTGTGACAGCCGGAAACGGTTTCATGCCGGACATTACCTGGGATGGCGGACGGCCCGCTAGACGGCCTGCCTTATTACGAGCAGGCTGCGGCATTAGATACGGCTCTTCATTTACAAAAAAGGTGTAGCTACTGTAAATCATTTACTGAAAACGAATGATGTCGCGCAGGAGCGTCGGGCCGAGCACAAAAATAGCGGTAAGAGTGAGATAAATCGATAGGTGCGGGGCCATTGTTTGGAAAAATTTGGGATTGTGAGACTTTTTTTCATGTTGACTGAGTTAGCCGGGTTCTATTTTGATTTCAACCGGATTGGGGGGAGTCCGACGTCATTTAGTCACTCGGACACAACTCGACTCTCCGGCATTTCGGTGCAAGTTTAGCCCGATTGGGGGTCAAGTCCTAATTTGTGTGTAAATTATCTCAGCTAGATGAGCCTCATCATGAACGGATACTGGCTACCTTGGCGGTTGCTGTTGCAGCGTGCTGCTGCTGTTTCTTTTTCCAGTCCCAGTAAAGGCCCATATTCAGGTAGCGGCGCTCCTCCGACCAGGTTT
>NZ_JARAJZ010000059.1 GCF_028765345.1 Sporolactobacillus sp. CQH2019 | reverse complement strand
GGATCATAAGCCGGACGGCCGCCGCCTTTATAGGCCTGCACAAAGACCTGGTGATCCACGCGATTCACGAAGTCGTTGACAGCCCGTGACACGTGGTCTTCAGGGATGGAGTCGTTCAAATCCATTGGTAGAACGAGCTGATTCATGTTATACTCTTTAAAGAAAATGTCTGTCAAAAAAATCGCCTCCGTATAATGGGAACTGGTCCTTTTCATTATATAAAAAGAGGCGATTTTTTTCTGTGATCTTTCAAGGATGAGCGAAAAACGAGAGGGAAAAAATGTCCCTCTCGTTTTTCACTACAGACTGACCTTTTGAGACAGCCTC
>NZ_JARAJZ010000058.1 GCF_028765345.1 Sporolactobacillus sp. CQH2019 | reverse complement strand
GGCGCTGTTCCTGCTGGATCGCTATTTCTTGTCTGTTCCTGCACTTTGTCGTTTGAATCAGCGGAATCGGGAAGGCGACACGCGATTGGATCTGGTAACCAAAGCCAAAACGTCTTGCGTGGCTTATGAACTCCCTGTTCCAACCGGACGCCGGGGCCGTCCCCGAAAAAAAGGAGCCCACCTCAAATTGAAAACGCTGTTTGACACACAGGAAAAAGCCTTCAAAACAGCCGCCCTTTCGCTTTACGGGAAAGAAGAGACCGTGTCTTATCTCTGCCGGGATCTGCTTTGGGGGCAGGGACTGTATCAGGAACTGCGCTTTGTTCTCGT
>NZ_JARAJZ010000057.1 GCF_028765345.1 Sporolactobacillus sp. CQH2019 | reverse complement strand
GCTCTGCGGCGACGGCGACCTGATGGAAGGCGTCTCGTCCGAGGCGGCGTCGCTGGCCGGCCGGCTGAAGCTCGGCCGCCTGATCGTCCTCTATGACTCGAACCAGATATCGCTGGACGGGAAACTCGATAGGTCGTTTACGGAGCACGTCCGTCCGCGCTTTGACGCCTACGGCTGGCAGACGCTGCTCGTCGGGGACGGCAATGAGGTGGAGGCAGTGAAACAGGCGCTCGATGCGGCAGTCGCCGAGGAGAACCGGCCGACGCTGATCGAGGTGCGGACGACGATCGGCTACGGGGCGCCGCACGTTGCCGGCACGAACCAGGTGCACGGCAGTCCGCTCGGAGCCGAAGAGGCGCA
>NZ_JARAJZ010000056.1 GCF_028765345.1 Sporolactobacillus sp. CQH2019 | reverse complement strand
GGGAGCTTGCTCCCGGAAGTGAGCGGCGGATGGGTGAGTAACACGTGGGCAACCTGCCTGAAAGACGGGGATAACTCCGGGAAACGGGAGCTAATACCGGATAGGGCTCCGACACCGCCTGGTGTCGGAGGGAAAGATGGTTTCGGCCATCGCTTTCAGAGGGGCCCGCGGTGCATTAGCTGGTTGGCGGGGCAACGGCCCACCAAGGCAACGATGCATAGCCGACCTGAGAGGGTGATCGGCCACATTGGGACTGAGACACGGCCCAAACTCCTACGGGAGGCAGCAGTAGGGAATCTTCCGCAATGGACGCAAGTCTGACGGAGCAACGCCGCGTGAGCGAAGAAGGTTTTCGGATCGTAAAGCTCTGTTGCCGGAGAAGAACGGGAGGGAGAGGCAATGCTC
>NZ_JARAJZ010000055.1 GCF_028765345.1 Sporolactobacillus sp. CQH2019 | reverse complement strand
GTCCAGGGAGGCATGCACAGCAGGGGTGAATTCGGCCGGGTGGTGAGCAGCCAGGGTCACCAGCAGGCAGTGGCTCAGGAGCTTGAAGTTGACGGGGTCCACACGCAACTTGTGTGCGTGCAGATCGCTCAGAGCGGACAGGGCGCTAGGCAAGTCATCAACGTGGGCCGCGGCATTGGCCAGAGCATCAGCCACCTTCTTGCCATGGCCCTGGACTTGTGCGGAGCCGTGGCTCAGGTCAAAGTGGGGGAAGTAGGTCTTGGTGGTGGGGAAGGACAGGAACATCCTCTCCAGGGCCTCGGCACCATATGCAGCACCATGGCCGCCAATCTTCTCCCAGCAAGCCTTGACGTTGGTCTTGTCAGCAGGAGAGAGCACCATGGTGATTTCTTTCTGAGTCCGTGTC
>NZ_JARAJZ010000054.1 GCF_028765345.1 Sporolactobacillus sp. CQH2019 | reverse complement strand
CGACCGCCTGAGAGATCAGGCTTTCCCCTTCGGGGGACGGAGTGACAGGTGGTGCATGGTTGTCGTCAGCTCGTGTCGTGAGATGTTGGGTTAAGTCCCGCAACGAGCGCAACCCTTGATCCTAGTTGCCAGCATTGAGTTGGGCACTCTAGGGTGACTGCCGGTGACAAACCGGAGGAAGGTGGGGATGACGTCAAATCATCATGCCCCTTATGATCTGGGCTACACACGTGCTACAATGGGCGGTACAAAGGGCCGCGAGACCGCGAGGTTGAGCGAATCCCGGAAAGCCGCCCCCAGTTCGGATTGCAGGCTGCAACCCGCCTGCATGAAGCCGGAATTGCTAGTAATCGCGGATCAGCATGCCGCGGTGAATCCGTTCCCGGGCCTTGTACACACCGCCCGTCACACCATGAGAGCGGGTAACACCCGAAGTCGGTGGGAGAACCCTT
>NZ_JARAJZ010000053.1 GCF_028765345.1 Sporolactobacillus sp. CQH2019 | reverse complement strand
GTGATGGGCGAACGACGCGCCATCTTGGTCAGCACGGATCGGAACCTGACACCAGAAGCCATTATCCGGCTCTACGCGCAGCGGTTCGTAACCGAAACAACCTTTCGTGCACTGAAGCAATCGCTCGGCGCGTTTGCCTATCATTTTTGGAGCCGGTCGATGCCCCGACTGAACCGATATCGCCAATCGGATGAAGCCGAGCCCCTGGATCAGGTGACGGATAGACACGCTCAAGAACGGATTCTTCACACCGTTAAAGCCATCGAAGGCTCCATGATGTGCCACTGCATCGCGATGGGCCTGCTCCAAATGATTGCCCTCCGCAAGGAGAGCCAGCGGAAAAGTAAACTTTTCCGCTTTTTAAGGACACCGTCCAAAGGGGTAGCTTCAGAGGCCACGATCATGGCTCATTTACGCCAAACGATTTTTCAACGGTTTGCCCGAAACCAGCATTTAAC
>NZ_JARAJZ010000052.1 GCF_028765345.1 Sporolactobacillus sp. CQH2019 | reverse complement strand
TGAAAGTATACGTAAGTGGAGTTATAGATGTTGCAACTAGAAAAATTGTTGGATGGAGTATTGATCAACATAGTAGGCAAGAAATAGTTCATGAAGCTATAAATATGGCTTACGGGAGGTGCAAACCATCTGATGGGTTAATATTTCATTGTGATAGAGGAAGTCAATATACATCTAATAAAACTAAAGAGATTTTAGATAAATTTAAGATGCTTTCAAGTATGTCACGTCCTGGTTCACCTACTGATAACCAGGCCATTGAGACCTTTTGGAAAAGTATGAAAATAGAAATGGATGATATTTCACAGATGAAATTTAATGATGCAAAGAAAACAATTATTAAATATATTGAATGCTTTTATAATAGCCAAAGGCTACACACCTCATTAGAGTATAAAACACCTAATGAAGTGTGGAATAACCAGATTAATAATAAAAATTAACTATTATTAGTGTTCACTTTTGTTG
>NZ_JARAJZ010000051.1 GCF_028765345.1 Sporolactobacillus sp. CQH2019 | reverse complement strand
GCATCTGTAACTAAAAATCCATCAAATTCCTTAAGGAATTCTTGCGCATGCTTACCTGCTCTAGTTCTAGTGTATTCAAAGATAACTATATTTTTATCTTCGCTTTCACCGGAACGGTATAACCACATAAAAGATTGGCTAGAAGGTTTCCTGCCTTGTTCTTTATTGCATTGAATTCTAGTCTCATCAGCATTTATAATCTCACAATTATGGAGCTCTTTTTTCATGAGATTATACATCGGCTTTAGCCATTCGTTGCTAGATCTAATAATCCAATTCGCCATTGTTGATCTTGAAAGATTAAATCCTCTTTGGAGCCAATCATGTTCCTGTCGATAAAGTGGCATACCATTAACATATTTTTGATAAATAACTTCTGCAACAGTGGAAGGCGAAGCTAAACTTCTCTTCATTACTGGCTTTGGTACAGGAGCTTTTACTATTACATCGGCGCTGCTATCAGCAGTACCACACTC
>NZ_JARAJZ010000050.1 GCF_028765345.1 Sporolactobacillus sp. CQH2019 | reverse complement strand
GGGGTGAAGTCGTAACAAGGTAGCCGTATCGGAAGGTGCGGCTGGATCACCTCCTTTCTAAGGAAAGCGGGTTTCTCAGCGCAGCGTTTGAGCTTTTGTTCGGTTTTGAAGGAGCCATTCCTTCAGCAATTTACTAAATTGGTGGGGGCCTGTAGCTCAGCCGGTTAGAGCGCACGCCTGATAAGCGTGAGGTCGGTGGTTCAAGTCCACTCAGGCCCACCATGTTTGGGGCCTTAGCTCAGCTGGGAGAGCGCCTGCTTTGCACGCAGGAGGTCAGGAGTTCGATCCTCCTAGGCTCCACCAATTACAATGGGCCGTTTAAAAATGTTTTTTTTAAACATCCTATAGAATATGCTCCTTGAAAACTGGATAGCGAAAGCAAACACAATTGTCAAGATTCATCCGAGTGTCTTGTGACGCAAGTCATGAGACGAAGTGGTTAAGCAAACAAGAGCGCACGGTGGATGCCTTGGCACTGGG